>NZ_JBSFDZ010000001.1:0-851145 GCF_053594175.1 Nocardia sp. NPDC001965 | reverse complement strand
CGTGTGACCGGGGGTTTGTCATCACCGGGAAGGTCGGCCCGGTGATGACTGTGACACATCCCGAACCGGAACCGCCGCGACACGGCCGCTGCCGGGCCGAGCCCGCCGCGCAGTTGTCCGGGGCTCGTCCCGGTCCCGCCGGTATCCGGCTACCGGGCCGGCTCACGGCGAGGCCGGAGCTGCGGCGTGGGGATCGATCCGGTTGTTGCGGCGCGCCCACAGCGCCTGGGCGAACGCGGGTGCGGCGACACGTACCCGGCGGATCCGGCCGACGCCGGTCCGTTGGGCGAATACGGCGAAGTCGCATTCCTCGATCCGGTCGAGGATCTCGCCGTAGAGCGCCGAAGCGGTGGCCACGCAGGGCCGCGAGACCGGATGCAGCAGTTCGATTCCGGGCCGCGCTCGCGCATACCAATTGCGGGCGACGGCGTGCTGTGCCGCCAGCGCGGACCGCACCCGAAGATCGGTGCGGCGGCTGTCCCGGCACCATTGCAGCCGGTCCCGGTCCACTCCGGCGGCGGCGAGTTCGTCGGCCGGTAGGTAGACCCGTCCGCGATCCAGGTCTTCGGCTACGTCGCGCAGAAAGTTGGTGAGCTGGAACGCCTTGCCGAGCGCGGCCGCGAACGGGGCGGCCTGCTCGCGGGGCACGACGGTGCCCAGAACTGGCAGCACCTGCAGGCCGATCACCTCGGCCGAACCGTAGGTGTAGCGGTCCAGTGCTGTGCGGTCGGGATAGTCGGTGACGGTGAGGTCCATGCGCATCGAGTCCAGAAACGCCTGGAACAGAGTGTGGTCCAGGCCGTAGCGCGTGGCGGTGTGGCGCACCGCGGCGACGACCGGATCTCCTTCCCCGGGAGCGCCGAGGTCGTCGAAGAGGTGTCGGGCCAGGGTGTCCAGGCGCATTGCCGGAGTGTCGCCGGTGGGGTCGGGCAGGTCGACGATGTCGTCGGCCCACCGGGCGAATCCGTAGAGCGCGTGGACCGCGGGGCGTTGTGCCGGTGCGAGCAGCCGGGTGGCGAGGAAGAAGGTCCGGCCGTGTAGTGCGTTCAGGTCGCGGCAGCGCCGGTAGGCCGCGCGCAATCGTGGATCGGTGACGGCAGCGGCGTCGAGTTCGCTGCTGATCATGAACGCATTCCTCCCGCCTGTGCCGCCGCCGGTATCCGGCGGACGGTGGGCGTGCCGGTGATTCGGTCGGCGGCCAGCCGCCCCGAGATCAGGACCGGCGGTATGCCGACGCCGGGTACGGTCGAACCGCCGGCCAGGACCGCGTTGTCCACCCCGCGGATCATGTTCGCGGGCCGCAGCGGCCCGGTCTGGGACACCGTGTGCGCCAGTGCGAACGGGCTGCCCGCGAGCAATCCCTGGCGTGCCCAATCTGCCGGGGTCGTCACACGCAAGATGTCCACGCCGGTCAGGGGTGCGGGCAGACGGCGGTTCACGGTGGCGAGGAGTTCGTCGGCGTAGGCGGGCCCGAGCCGGTCCCAGTCGATCCGCGCTCGGGCCAGGTTCGGTGCCGGGGCGAGGATCGACAGCAGGTCGCGTCCGCGCGGTGCCAGCGAGCTATCGGTGGCGGTGGGGCGGGTGAGGAGCAGCGACGGGTCCTGCATGGGCCGGCCGCGGGTGAGGACGTCGTCGAAGGTCTGCCGCCAGGCGTGGCCGAACAACAGCGAATGGTGTGCCAGCTCCGGGGCGGGGTCGCTGCTGAGGTGCACTACGACGGCCGAGGGCGCCGCAATGTGGCGTTGCGGGCGGTGTGGGCGGCGGCCGATCAGCTCGTAGGCATCGTGCAGTTCGGTGGTGACGACGACCGCGTCGCAATCGATATCACGGCTGTCGGCCGTGGTCACCGCCGTGATCCGGGATCCCGATCGCCGGGTCGACGCGGCGGTGGTGCGGTAGTGGAAGTTGACGCCCGCCGCGGTCGCGGCTGCGGCGAGCGCATCGGGTAACGCGCGCATTCCGCCGAGGGGGAAGAATACGCCGCCGACGGTGTCCATATACGCGATCACGGCGTAGGCGGCCAGCGCGTGCTGCGGCGATACTCCGGCGTACAGGGACTGGAAAGTGAACAGCCTGCGGACATCCGGGTCGTGCAGATGATCGGCGACGGCCCGGTCCCAGCGGCGCAGACCGCCTTCGGTCACCAGGCGCCCGGCTGCTGGAGTCACCAGTGATATCGGTGAATCGATGTTCGTGGCGACGAATCGATCGAATTCGGTGCGGTAGAGGCGGATCAGCCACTTCCGCAATTTCAGATATCCGTCGGCCTCGCGGGCGCCGGCGAAATCGGTGATCGCCTCGACCATCGGCTCGGGACCGGTGTGGAGGTCGAGTTCGCGGCCGTCGGCGAAATGGGCGCGATAAGCGGGGTCGATCGGGACCAGACGTAGATGGTCGTCGGTGTTCGCGCCGGCGGCGGCGAACACCTCGTCGATGAGGTCGGGCATGGTCAGCACCGTCGGTCCCAGATCGAGACGGTAGTCACCGATGTCGGCGCGGGCGGCGCGGCCGCCCGGGACCGGACCGCGCTCGACAACGGTCACCGTGAGACCGCGTCCCGCCAGATGCATCGCGGCCGACAGTCCGGCGAGGCCCGCGCCGATCACCACGACGTGGTCACATCGGCCTTCGACGCGACGCATGGCCTGCCTCCTTCTGGAATCGCTTTTCGTTCAGTGTCGTACGTCACATCACCCACTCTAAACCTTCTTCGATGCAGTAACGATGCGATTCGGCAACTGTGCACTGCTTGGACGATCCGGCCGAGCGCATCCTCGAGTGAATCGACCCGGACGGCTCCGGGAACACACGGTCGTGCGCCGGCCGGCAGCGACCTCGCCGGGGCCCGGCTGCCGGCCGGGATCGGGGCCGGTGATGCGTGCGCTCCGTCTGCGACCACGGCACGACCGCCGGTTTGCGTGGCTGCCTGGCGATGGCGGCGGCCAGCGCTCCCGCCGGTGTAGCGGATCGGCGGCACCGCCCGGTGCAGGGCCGTGGTGACAGCCCGGGACAGGACGTGTTCGACCTCGACCGGCCCCAGCTCGTGGGACTGCCGGTCGACGACATCGGCGAACACCGGACGGCACAGCTGATTCCATGTGCTCACCACGGCGAAGTGCGCGATGTGCGCGCTGACGATCGCCGGCAGTTCGGCGGCGTCGAGCCGGTCGGCGGCGCCAGGGTGGGACTCGTATCCCCGAGCGCAGGTGTCGGATGCGCGGCCGAGCGAGCGGCTTTCGCCGCTGCGGCGGGGGAGACCCCGGCGCGCACCAGATCGATCATCCGCCCCAGCGCCGCCACGTCGCTGGGTGTGTCGTACCGATGCTCACCCCGATCGTGGTGCGAGGGTCTCGGTCCGTAGCTCTGATTCCAACTGCGCAGAGTTGCCACCCGGATCCCGAGCGCCCGGGGCCACCGTGCCGACGGTGAACCCGGCCTCCGGATCTCCGGCCGGGTCGGTCTCGTCCACGGCCTTGTCCACCTTTCCCGCGTTCGGCGCTCAGCCTGTGGATACGCAGCCCTGCAGGGTCTGGAAGTCTCCGGCGAAGCCGGGGCCACCGGTGCAGGCGGGGGGTGGAGGTGCCGGTCACCGTCACCGTCGCGCCGGGTCCCGCGATCCCGATGGACAGCCCCGGCCGGGCGCCGATGACGGTGGTCTGCGCATCCGGGCCCGCGGCGATCGCGGCCGGACCGGACAGGAACTGCGAGGCCGACGCGGCGGTGCCACGGTTCTGGGCGGTGGCCAGGGACGGGCTGGTGGGTGCGGCGCCGGCGGTGGCCCTGCCGTCCAGGCCGTTGGCCGCGGCCGCGCTGTTCGCCGAGCAGCTGGTGCCTCCCTCGCTGTTCTGTACGGACACCGCACCGAGTGCCTGGCACGATGCGGGTGGCCCGGGGTGGGCGGCCGGGCCTCCGGCAACCGCCCACAGTGACGCCGCACCCGCCACCGCGAACAGTCCTAGTGTGTGTGGGGCGGCGAATCGGAACATGACGGTCTCCTCGTTCTCGATCGCGGTGCCGATAGTTGCGACGGCGCTGTGCGGCGGTTGTCGGCCGAGCTGAAACTTCCGTCTGCGATGCCCCCACTACGCGCCTATTGATGCAAAATCGATGCACCAGTAGAAGTGTCCGGTGAGATCAACCGTGAGCGTTCCACCCAGCGGGCTGCCGAGGTGCGGGCCGATCGATCTGTTCGCGGAGTATGTCGCCGTGACCGGCGTGCCGGGCGAACTCCTCGATCATGGCGAGCAGTGTCCATCGCATACTCACCGTCCCCTCCCTGGGGTTGTCCTTCGTGTCGTCGAGATCGAAACGGGCGGCGATCTCACGCGACAGCCGGCCGGCGCGCTCGAACTCGTCGATCACCTCGGCGAGCGACTCGTCGTCGGCCACGGCAAAAGTGCCCTCGTCGCGATTCGAGTAGCCGTCGCATTCGGCTTCGTCGAGCCCTGCCCAGAACCGCTGGAACCAGATCCGTTCCGCGGCAGCGGCATGTTTGATCAACGAGATCGGCGAGGTCAGCGAGGCGACGAGGCGACGGCGCGCATCGGCCTCCGACAGGCCGCGCACGGTCGCGACGAGCGCTTCGCGGTTGCGGTCGAGCATGTTCTCGATGAGCGCTCGCTCGGTGCCGTCGGTGATTCGGTCGGTAGTCATGGGCTTTCACTCCATTCTTTCGCGGGGGGCGAGGGTATGGTCCGGCCGCACCGTCAGCGATATGGGCGCAGGGGCGGCGTCGATCCCGGTGAGTGGACGGCGGATTCGATCGGTAAGCCCTGGAACAGGCGCTTCGCCCGGCGCAGACTGCGCGGTGCGTGTGGCGGAGCCGGATCGTCGACACCGCGGACCGGAACGGTCGGATATAGGCACTGTGTCACAGATTCCCGAATGCCGCTGCCGATCGGTTCGGCGGCGGCATTCGGTCGGGGTGTGACTGGTCTTCCACGGCATCCGGCCGGCATCCACGAGAACCTGGAGGCCCTGGGGTGTGGCGATGTCGTGGGACGCCGGGTCGTCGCCTTCGGGTGACACCCGTCAGCAGCGCGGATCGCGGACCGATCCCGAACACCCTGATCGACGGCACGGAGATCGATCACCGGCCACGGGGTCACGAACGACGGCAACCCTGCGGGCGAGGTGGGACTCGGTGCGTACCGACGTCGGTGGACGGGAGGTCAGGGAGGTCCGAGATGTCCGGGCCGGCTCGCCAGGCCCAGGCCAGGGTCAGCAGGAGCTGTTTCTTCAGATGACGTGTGCGCGGATCGTCCGTGCTCCGGGCGCTCAGTGCCTTCCGCACCAGCTGCAGGAACCGCTGCCGTCCGACCCCGAAATTCAGGAACAGGTCCTCGGCGGTGGCACCCCCGAAAGGAGCCCATCGGATAGCGAAGACGAGCACAGGTTTCGTACCCGGGTCGAGTGATCTGCGGGTTTCCAGAACACGGCATCGGTCCAACGAGGCGCGGACCCAGGAGGCGGCGTCGGTGGTCTCCCCGTCCATCGGACCCGGCGCGGGGATGGTCGTCCGTTCAGTACTCATCGGCACCGCTACCCGTCCCGCACCGGTTTCCCGTGAACTCGGACTCGGTGCCGACAGTGAAGACCGGAAATCTGTCCTCGCGGGGCGTCGGCTGGAACTGCACCCGCACCGGGTGGCAGCGGGCCGCGGGGACTTCGCCCTCGAGGGAGGTGTAGACCCACGGACCTTCGTCGAGTTCGACGATCGCGATCGTGATCGTCGCCGGCCGGCCGTCGGCACCGGTCCGGTCCACCACCCGCCACGACAGGATCGAACCGGCGCCGGACGACGGCACCCAGTCGAGACAGTCGGACGCGCACGATGAACACTCGATGGTCAGCGGTGCGAACAATCGATCGCATCGCCGACACCGGCGGATCATCAGCGTGCTTCCGGTGCAGTGCGGGGTACCGCCACTGACGCCGGCGGTACCTTCCGGATGATCGGGTGGATACATGCAGACCTCGCGAAAACGGTTACTCGGTTGCACCACAGTGGCTGTGTCCGGGGTTACATTGCGACGGCAGAATGACCCACGACATACCTGTTTCCATCCGATGACGACGTGCGGTCGCCCGGCCGCGGCAGCCCGTGCCCGACTCGGTGATCAGTGCTCTTCGGCCTTCTCACCTGGAAAAATGCCGGTCGTCGGCCTGTCCGGTGTGGGAGCGGGCAACGATTGCCGGTGGCGATGCGCCCGGGACCGCGGATATCCGCGGGTTCTGCCTGGTCGATACGACAAGATCGAATGCGGAAGTCCGGGCGGCGGACCCGAACCGCATCCGTCGGCGGCACTGCCGAGCGCTCTTGCCGGTCGGCGGCGGGATCGGGACGATCCGATTCTCACTCATGGGAGCTGTGACTCCGGCACCGAACTGGACTATTTTCGCAGGAGGACTCTTGCGGGCGACCGGCGAAAGCGGACAGTGAGCGATCAGAACAGAAATCCTCCGGACGGCCCCGGAGAGCGAGAAGAGCAATCGGCTGCCGAATCGGATCTCCGGCCGGCTCCTGTGCCCGGGAGTCCTCCTGCCGATGATCCGTCGCCCCGCGCCGGCGAGGCGTTCGATGGCGTCGAGGCGAGCCCGGACCGGACGCTGGCACGTCGGATCGCCGAATTGCTGGGCCGGGCCGGGCCGGCCGGGTGGCTTCGGCTGAACGCCGTATTCGCGCTGACCACCACGAGCGGTTTCGCCGAGGTGGTGTATTTCGACGGCGAGCGTTCGATACGGGAGGAGCCGACTGCGCCGGTACTGGAATTGGTATCGCGACATCGTGCGCTGGTAGCGGAGTCGGATGGTGAGCCGTGGTGGCGGCTGCTGGTGGAGCTCGATACCGCAGGCGAGCTGGAGGTCGAATACGATTTCGGTGACGAGCCGTTTCCGGAAGGCCAGTTGTTCGAGCCCGATGCCTACCGCGCGGACCTGGCGGAATATCCGCGCGATGCGTTGCCGGTCTGGCTGGCGGCGTATGTCGGCCACGAAAATCGTCTGTCCCGCACCCCGCAGGAGGCGGCGAGTGGGGCGCGGGCCGACCGGATGGGCGAGGTGTGGCCCGTGCTGGCGGAGAACCAGTTCCCGGACTTTCCGGTGATGTGGGCCCGCTGGGCATGTATCGCGGCCGCTTTCGTGGCGGTTCGATCCGAATGGGGTCCCCGGGTGCTGCCTTCGCTGGGCTGGTTCGAGAGCTCCCGTCGTGGTGGCTCGACCATGTATTCGCTGCCCGGTGACCGCGCTGTGCTGTCGGGTGGAGTGTGGGATTCGCCCGATCTGGATGCCTTCTACAACGACGGCGCCGAGTTGCCGAATTTCTATGCGGGGGCGCCTGATTGGGTAGCGAACCCGGTGCTGAATCCGCGTGCGTCGACCGGGTTGCTGTCTTTCGTGTACTGGTGGGAATCCGGTCGCTGGTATCGCGGTGAGTCGCCGGACGCGGCCGATTGTTCCACCGCGGTTCCCGGGGTGTGGACGGCGGGCACGGTGATCGATATGGTCGCCGGGTTGGTCGCGCGCTCGCCGGCCGCGGAGCACCGAGCGGCCGCGACGGCGCTGGTGTCGGCCGCGGAGGCCGGTGTGGTGACCCGAGAGACCGTGATGGGTCTTTTCGACGATGAGACCCGTTTCGATATCGATGGGGCCATGTACCAGTTCTCCCTCGCCGGGGTCGTTGCGACGCAGCCGCAGCGGATGCCGGAAGGCGAGGCTGTTTTCCGGGTGCGCAGCTATATCGAAGGCCGCGGTCTGGATACCACCGGCTACCCGCTGGACCAGCTCGTGGCGGATCGGTTCAGCTGCGGCTGGATGGTGTACGTACCGGTGCCGCGCGGTGAGATCGCCATCGGCCGAGCGGTGTTCTACATCGCCGACGACGGAGTGCTCGAGCATTCGTCGTCGTCGGTGGCCCCGACCACTTTCGTGGCGAGCTTCGAAGAGCGTTATCGGGAACGCCAGGGGGTCGAGGCGTGAGCAGGGCGGAACGGGCCGGAGTGGGCTGCCGGGCGGCCGCTGCGGTCCGCCGGCACGACGCCGCTGCCACCGGCCCGGATCGGTCGTAGTCGGCCGGACAGCGGTGATCCGCACTCCCGATCGCGATCCGGCGCTACATCTGTAGTCGATACCGATGTGCCGGCCCTACCTATTCGCCGACGATCACATCATCGGATCAGGCGAGGAGGATGAGGCTGTATATGGAAACCATTCGGATTCTGGGGGCCGGTGAATGCGGGCTGCCGCTGGCGCATCGGCTGTTGCGTGCGGGTCTGCCGGTCACCCTGAGCGCCGCGCGGGACGCCGCGACGGTTCTGAACGGGACAGTGACCAGTACCCAGGTGAAGTTCGCGCCCACGCTCGATCTGGAGGAGGCTGCGGGACTGGGGCATTGGCGGACCCGGGCGCCCGAGATTCGGGGCATCCGGCTGGCCATGGTGATGGAGGGGCAGCGGGTCCTGGCCTGGACCGGCCGGTTCGGCCGGCCGGCGCAGAGCGTGGACCAGCGCACCGTTTTCGCGCGCTGGCTCACCGACTATGTGGACGCCGGCGGGGAGCTGGAGATCGCCGAACTCTCGACGGCCGAACTGGAGCACCGGGCCACCCGTGCCGATCTGACCGTGATCACGCGGGCCACCGCGGAACAGGCAGCGTACTTTCCGGTCGACACCGGCTGGCCGGCGTCGGCGGGGCCCGCTCGGCAGCTGGCGGTTTTCTACCTGGACGGCGTCACGGCCGATCCGGACGATCTCGGTACCTATGTATCGCTGCCCGGACTCGGCGAGATCATCTCCTATCCCGGCCTGACCGGCGCGCCCGGTCAGGAACGTCGTTGCGAGATGCTGCTGATCGAAGCCCTGCCCGGCGGTCCGCTGGACGTCTTCACCGCGCAGGACTCGCCGGACGAACGGTTGCGGCGGGCCGTCCGCCTGCTCGGATCGGTGCTACCCGCCGACCTCGCCGACCGCTATCGCGCGGCCGAACCGACCGACGGTGGCGCCAGTGCGATCGGTGCCGTGACCCCCAGGGTGCGGCGTCCGGTGGGGACTCTGCCCTCCGGCCGGCCGGTCCTCGGCGGTGGTGATGTGGTGTGCCGGATGGATCCCGGTGGGGCTCAGGGCGCCAACAGCGCCGCCCACTGCGCGGCGGCCTATGCTGCCGCGATATCGGCCCGCCCGCAGGGGCCGTTCGACCGGGCCTGGATGGATTCGGCCGCGGCGCCCTGGCTCGCCGGGACAGCCCATCCCGCGGCCCGCTGGACCGCGGCTGTCCTCGCTCCGCCGCCCGAGATGCAGCAGCTCATGCTGGCGGCACAGGGCGATCCCACGCTCGCGAACGCCTTCGCCGACACCTTCGCCCGGCCGGCCGATATGGCCCGCCTCGCCGCACTCGGCGAGAACGCCCGTCAACAGGTCCGCTGACCCCGGATCCGGCGGCCGGCGGGGTGTGGGACCGTTGGCCGCCGAGCGGATCCGGGAGATGCGGCGATCAGGTCCGGGACTGTGGCGGTGTCGGTGGGAATGCCACGGGAAGTTCGGCCAGCGCCCGGTGGAAAGGGCCGGGGCGCCAGACGAGTTCGTCGATGGGCACGGCGGGCCGCAGGTCGGGCAGGGCATCCAGTAGTTGATCGATCGCGCCTTGGGCGATCAGGTACGCCGCCGATTTGGCCGGGCAGGCGTGCGGGCCCGCGCCCCACGCCAGGTGGGATCGATTGCCGGTGTGGTCGCCGCTGCTGATCGCGGGGTCGTTGTTGCAGCCGGCGAGACTGATCACCACCGGCTGGTGCGCGGGCAGCCAGACACCGTCGATCAGGATCGGCTGCCGCGGGTAGGTGACGCTGAAATTCGCCATCGGCGGGTCTTCGAACAGCACCTCGTCCAACGCGTCCCGGGTGGACAGCGCGCCGCCGAGGAGGTTGCCGCCGAACCGTTCGTCGGTGAGGATCAGCACCAGGGTGTTGACGATCAGGTTCTGCAGTGGCTCGATTCCGGCACCGTAGAGAATGACGATCTGATGGATCAGTTCCGATTGATCGAGTTCGGCGGGGTGGGCCAGGATCCGCGAGGTGATGTCGTCGCCCGGTTCGTCGCGCTTGAGGTCGACCAGTTCGAGGACGGCTGCGCTGAGCAGGCGATTTCCGCGTTCGGCGTCCACGCCGTCGAACACCGCCTGGGTGGCTTCCGCGACCTTGCTGCCGATTTCGGGTGGGCAGCCCAGCATCGCGTTGACCGATTCGAACGCCAGGGGAAAGGCGTACTGGGTGACGAGATCGGCGCCGCCGGTAGCGCAGAACGCATCGATCAACGGGACCGCGATCCGCCCGACGGTGGTGTGCAGCGCATGCAGGTCGACGCCGTCGATACCGGCGGTGTTGACCCTGCGGTACCGGGTATGATCCGCGCCCGCACTGCGGATGGCACTCGGCCGCCACTCCAGGACGGGCAGCACCGGGCAGTCGGCCGGAATATCACGCTGCCACGCCCGCGGGTCGGCGGGAAAACGTTCGGGGTCGTTGAGGATCCGCAGCGCCGCGCGATATCCGACCACCAGGGTCGCGGGTACGCCGGGCGCCAGTTCGACCGGTACCAGGGAACCGAACCTGGCGCGCATCGATCGGTAGGCACCGTGTGGATCGGCGGCGAACTCCGGGGTGTACAGCCGAACACGGGGCGCGTCGGTATCGGCGGGTGAGACACGGCGGCCGACGGCGGGTGTAGGTATGGGCACAGTGGACGGCTCCAGCGAAGGACTATGTCGGTATCGGATATGCCCGCGGCCGGTGAGCATCGACAGGCGGACCAAGGATCGCCCAGTAGGTAGACCGACGGCATCGGTAGAGGCGCGCCACCGGTGGCGCTCTCCCGCGAAACGGCTGTCGATCGGGCAGCGGACATCCACCGTTCGCACACTCCGGAAGTTCGCGGCCGTCGAGCCCGGCGCAATGGCCGGCTCCGCACCGGTGCCGCCGAAACGGGAGCCGTTGCGAGGGGCCGATGTACGGTATCGGCCGGGCGGGCACCGGCCCGGTGGCCGAGAGCATGCGCGTCCGGCCGGTGCCGGGAGCCTGCTGTCGGACAGTCAGTGCGAACGCGGGTCCGACCGGCCGCGCCGCGGGCGGCGGGCGGCTTCCTCGCTCAGCTGGGCCTGCCGGTCGGGCGGGACGAGAGAGCGGATCTCGTCCCGGGAACCGATCATCAATTTGTGTAGTACAGCGGCCATCTGGGCGTCGACGGTCTTGTAGGAGCTACCGCGCCGGGCGGCGATGGCCGTATTGGTCCACCCGGCCGCGGCCAGTACGGCGACATCCTGTTCGGCGGCCGACAATCGCTGCCACGGTGAGGGACGGCTGCGCCGGACCGGATGCTCGACGGGCAGCCGGTCCATCGACAGCTTCCCCAGTGCCAGCTGCGCCACTTCGGCCAGCTCCGGCCGTAGTAACGCGCCTTCCCGCTCCGCCTCCGCGAAAGCGTCGTCGCTCAACACTTTCCGTGCGGTATCCGCGGCGAACTCGGTTTCGGTGGCGAACGGACCGAGATGGTCGATATCCACACCGAGCCCGTCGCGGAGAGTGGCCCCACCGCCGAGCAGGCGCGCGATATCGCGTGCCCGGCCCGCCACGGCCGCGGACTGCTCGTCGCCCGCGGCATCGACCAGTCGGGCCAGCGTCCACGCCTGGATGTGTACGGCCCATACCGCGCCCCACCGGTCGCGCATCGCGAGCTGGTTCGACAGCGTCGTCCGTCCCACCGCAAGCGCCTCGTGCGGGTCGCCGTGCCTGCTCGACGCGATCGCCCAGGCCAGCCCCGCCCAGGAAGCGGCCCAGCCCGCCCCGGAGCGTTCCGCGTTGCGGAGGTGGCGGCGGCACGTGTCCATTGCTTGTTCCGCCGTGCCCAGGAACGCGGCGGCCAGTGCCTCGAACAGCTCGCTCATCGCGGCGCCGCCCTCGTCGCCGTCAGCGGCGAATCGCGCTCGCGCCCGGGCCAGGACGGCTGTCGCGCGGGCATCGCGGCGGACCAGCATCAGCTCGGTACCCCGGGCGAATTCGACCGCGGCGGGCAGCCCGAAGTCCCGGTCCGGTTCGTCGCGCCAGTTCGATCGGGTTGCGGCATCGGGTACGCAGCAGGCCACGCAGTCGTCGAGCATTCGTTCGGCGTCGCGGTGCATCCCCTGACACATGCTGATCCAGGCGATGAGCGACATGGCCACCACCTGCAGCGCTACCGGCTGCGGGTCGAGGTCCCGGCTGGCCGCGAGTGCGCGCTCGGCCCAGCGGCGCGGTTCCCGCAGCGATCCGGTGAAGAACGGAATGCGCAGGGCGATCAGCCCGGCGGCGATCTCCAGTCCGACCGCCGCCTCGCCCGGTGTGGCGATACTGCCCTCCATGGCATTGAGCAGGTTGTCCCAGGCCGCCCGAGCCCAATCGAGGAGTGCCTGCTCGTCGGGCCCGAACCAACCGGCTCGGGCCGCGACCACCTTGTCGCGGTAGTAGCGGCGGTGCCTGCGTGCCAGCCGGTCCGCCTCGGCGCCGTGTTCGGCCAGGCGCTGCTGGGCGAAAAGACGAATGGTTTCGGCCAGCGAATAGCGCACGGTGGTCACCGTCAGATGGATCGAAACCAGCGACTGATCCACCAGCCGCTCCAGTAGGCCTTCGATCTCGGACCGGGCCAATCCGCCCGCCCGGTCCGAGTCGTCGGCGCAGACCGCTTCGATGGCCTCGAGTTCGGCGCCGACGTCCTGCCCCGCCGCGTCGGCGCTGTCGGGGTCGACGTCGTACCCGGCCGCGAACACCGACAGCCGGTCGAACAACAGCCGCTCCTTATCGCGGCAGAGATCGTAGGACCAGGCGATGACATCGCGAATCCCCTGGTGGCGCGCGTCCGCGCCGACCCTGGGCCCGTTCTGCCACTGCAACCGCCGGTCGCCGTCGGCACCGCTGAGGTCGCGCAGGATCATCGGCAGCGGTTGACGCGACAGTCGCGCGGCCGCCAGCCGGATGTAGAGCGGGTGGTTGTGCACATGCCGGCAGATCGTGGCCGCCGGCTCGCTCTCGCTTTCGGTGAGGGTGTGCCCGACGAGATCGGCGCGGGCGCGGAACAGCGCCAGCGCCTGCTCACCCGACAGCGCGGGCACCGGCACCAACTGCTCGTCCACCCACCCGATCGCCTCGCGGCTGGTGGCCAGCACGGTGAGTCCGGGCGCCGCGTCGAGGAGATCGGCGATCACCGAGCCCGCGCCGGCGAGCACATGTTCGCAGTTGTCCATGACCAGGATCGTCTGCATATCCCGGCCGGCGGCGTCGCGGCGGCGCAGCGTGCCGAGCACCGCGTCCCACGCCGACCGTCCGGAGAAATCGGCCTCGATCACCGAGCCGGCGACCTGTTCCTCTACCGCCGTCGCATCCGCACCCCGGGACAGCAACGCGAGCCGCACCCAGTGCACCGGGGTCCGCCGCGCCCGGTGGAACCGCTGGACGGCCTCGGTCGCGAGCCGGGTCTTTCCGATACCGCCCGCGCCGATCAACGTCACCAGGCGGGTCCCGCCCAGCAATGCCATTCCGATTCGCTGTAGTTCCCGGTCGCGGCCCACGAAATCACTGGCAGCCGCGGGTGGCAATCCGTGGACCGAAGTTCGCCCTGCCGACACAACTCGGTAGCGTAATGGACCGGGGGACGGGCCGATCGATGTCGGTGCGGAGTCCACCCACTCGCGGGCCGATCCGACCGTGCTCCGGACCGGCGGCGGTGTGCCGGATCGCCCGGCGGATGCTCCGCCTCCGGGCGGCTCGCGCGTCAGGACATCGGGTGGCCGTCTGTGATATCGAGCGCAGCCGATTTCATCGCCGCTGTCAACTGTGCGGCGGCATCCAGCAATTCGACCCCCAACAGGGTGCCGTCCGAAGCGAAATCCAGTGCGGCCACCGTTTCGCCGTCCTTGTTCTGGACCGGCAGCGTCGATACCGCACGGCGTGGACCGGGCAGGTCCGTCGCCATGGAGAGATAGGCGGCGTCGGCCCGCCTGTCCCAGGTCAATTCCTCGATGAACGAGTGCCGCGGTGTTCCGGTCACTGGTATCCCCCCGGGTCGGCTCCGGTATTCGTGAGACCTACCGGAGCCACGCTACCGAGCGTTGCTGCGCCGGTGCAATGGAGACGGGTCCGCGGTAGCGGTCCGGGCGTCGCCCGCGGTGGCGGATTCGCTTCGAACCCGGGCCGGGCGCGGAAAAGATGCTGTTCCCGGGGACGGCGGTCCGGTCCCTCGGCGGCGTTCTGTGCGGGCGGCCGCGGCCGCCAGTGCCGCCGAGAACGCGATGATCAGTGCGGCGATCGTGAAGGCGGTGCCGAAGTCGGTGCCGATGACCGGGATGACGATCAGCGGACCCGCCACCTGGCCGACCGCGTACCCGGCCGTCAGTTTCGCCGCGGCGCGCGTCACGTGCAGTCGGCGCGCGAAATCGAGAGTCAGGACCACCACGGCCAGGAAGGTGGCGCCGAAGGTCGCCGCGGCGACCACCGCGGCGGCGATACTGCCCGAGGCCGCGGCGACCGCGGTGCCGGTGGCCTGCAACCCGAGGGTCGCGACGAGGCTCGGTCCGGTGCCGAATCTGCGCGCGACCCGGTGCCAGGCCACGGTCGCCGGCATCGCGCAGACCCCGACGAGCGTCCAGACCAGCGCCCCGGCGGTGGAACTGCCGCTGCCGGCGACGGCCGCCACCAGAAAAGTTCCCACGATGATGTAGCCGACGCCTTCGGCGAAGTACGACCCGAGCAGCAATTGCCACGCGCGCCGTGCTGCCGCGTCCGGTCCGGCGGTCGGGTCGGTGTCGGTGGTGCCGGGTTCGGCACGGATATCGAGCAGCAGGGCAGGTATCAGCAGCAACGCGGTGAGCACTGCCGAACCCAGCCAGAGGCCCTGCCAGGACAGATGGGGTGCGGCGAGCACCGTGTAGATACCGGTGACCGCGATTCCCGCGCCGACGCCGGCGAACGCGACGCCGGACGAAGCGCCCTCGCCGCGGTGGTGCGCGACAGTGGCGGCACAGGCGATGAAGATCGCCGCGCTGGCCGCGCCGGCGACGAATCGCAGCGCTGTCTGGACGCCGACCTGGGCAGTTGTGGCCATCGCGGCTTCACTGGCGACCAGCAGCACCGACCAGACGACGAACATCGAGCGCCCGCTCCACTGCGGCCGACGGGACAGCAACAGCGCTCCGGCCAGGTAGCCGGCGTAGTTGCCGGTCGCGATCACCGCACCGTCGCCGGTCGTGATCCCGGCCGAACCGGTCATGATCGGGAGCAGCGGAGTGAACACGAAGCGGCCGACCCCCATCGCCGCGGCCAGGCCCGCGGCGGCGGCCACGCCCACCGCCGGGCCCCGCAGTCCGGGCCGGCGGCCGCGGGCCGGAGTTCGCGGATCGGTCATGGCCGCCACCCTACGGCCCGCCCGGGGCGAGCCTGCCGAGTGTGCGGAATCGACCGGGTACGGCCAGGGGTTCCGAGCCGGGCATATGCTGGCCGGTGCAGCTGGTTCATCCCGTACCGCTCCGGCGCCCGGGATGTCGAAGCCTGCCGCCCGGGTGTGCCGGACGGCAGGTGAGAGGGAACCCGGTGGGAATCCGGGGCTGTCCCGCAGCGGTGAGCGGGAGCGATCGTCTTCGTGCGGCACCGGGCCCCGGCCCGGGAAGCGACGACGTGGTACCGGCCCGGGAGTACTTTTCGCCCGGTCGGCCGATCGAGGTCGATACCCGTGAGTCCGATGACCTGCCGGTTGCGCCGGGCGCGCCGTGCCCGGCGGCCGTCGCCTCGTGGATCGGGCGTTACGCCGGTAGAGAAAGGATCTCGGCGGTGGAGAAGATGTACGCCGGTGGCCGGCTGCGGGCGCTGCGTGAGCAGCGAAGCCTTTCCCAGTCCGGACTGGCCAGAGCGCTGGGGTTGTCGGTGAGCTACGTCAACCAGCTCGAGAACGATCAGCGGCCGCTGACGGTGCCGGTGCTGATGCGCCTGACCTCTACCTTCGATCTGGAGGTCGGATTCTTCGCGGCGGAGACCGATGCGCGGCTGCTGGCCGACCTGCACGAGGTGTTTGCCGAGGATCCGGAAGCCACCGCGGTGACCAGCGGCGAACTCGACGATCTGCTCTCCCGGGTACCGACGGCGGCACGGTTGCTGATCAGCCAGCATCGACGGCTGCGCAGCGCGGACGCCCGGCTCGAACAACTGACGGCGGGAATCGGCGGTCCGGTCGCTGCCCCGCGGACCGCCATGCCCTACGAGGACGTACGCGACTATTTCTACGACCGGCGCAACCATATTCCGGCCCTCGATATCGCGGCCGAGGAATTGTTCGCAGCCGGCGGTTTCACCCTGGGTGGTCTGGATCTACAGCTGGCCCGGTTGCTGCGCGACGACTACGACGTGGCGGTGCGGATCCGCTCGGAGGACCCGGTCCGGCCCGGACCCAAACGGGTCTACGACCCGCAGGCGCGCACACTCACCCTCGCGCGGCGGCTCACCGCCGGGCAGCGGGCGTTCCAGCTCGCCACCCAGCTGGCTTTCCTCGGCTGTTCCGATGTGATCGAGGACCTGCTGGGCGAGACCGCGGTGCTGCCGGACGAGTCGCGGCGGCTGCTGCGTATCGGACTGGCGAACTACTTCGCGGGCGCCCTGATCCTGCCGTACGGTCGATTCCTGGACGCGGCGGAACGGTTGCGCTACGACATCGACCTGCTCTCCGCGCAATTCGAGGTCGGGTTCGAGACCGTATGCCATCGTCTGTCGACATTGCAGCGCCGGGGCAGTCGCGGGGTGCCGTTCTTCTTCGTCCGTACCGACCGTGCGGGCAACATCTCGAAACGCCAGTCCGCGACGGCATTCCATTTTTCCCGGGTAGGCGGTAGCTGCCCACTGTGGGTGGTCCACGACGCTTTCGCCACCCCCGGCCGGATCCGCACCCAGATCGCCGAGATGCCCGATGGCCGGACCTACCTGTGGCTGGCCCGCACCACCGGCGAGCACAATCCCGGGTATCTGGCGCCCGCGCGGGATTTCGCCGTCGGTCTCGGCTGCGATCTCGCGTTCGCGGAGAAGCTCGTCTACTCGCACGGGTTGCCGATCCACGACTCCGCCGTCGCTGTACCGATCGGCGCCGGCTGCCGGGTGTGTGAGCGCACCGCATGCGCTCAGCGCGCGTTCCCGCAGATCGGCCGCCCGCTTGCGGCCGACGAGAACCGTCCGGCGAATACTCCGTACGCACCGGCGCGCGATTCCGGGTGAACCATCCCGCCTCCGCTGATGCCCGGCCCGCGGAACGGGGTACCGCGCCGTAGGACGATCGTGTGCCGTGTGCGCCGCCCCGGCCGTGCGCCGAGAATCCTGCTGGGATCCGGGCGGATCCGGCTCCGCCGGGTCGCGGCGTAGCGGTAGCCGGGCCGCCTGTCATGGCGTTCCACAGTTTCTGCAAATTCGCAGGTCCGCTTCCGCAAAATTCGCCTTTTGCGACGTATTTCCGCAGGCCCACGGGCTATGTAGCGTCCGAAAGAAGCGAATCGCAGCGACCCTGGAGGCATCGGCCCGTGAAGAATCACCTCGTCCGCACCCACCGTTCGGCGGAGCATTTCCCCCGCGAGGAGCATCTCGCGTGGCGGATCGCGGAGGTGGCCACCGATCCGGTGGCGGTCACCCCGGAAACCGAGGAGATGATCGTCAACCGGATCATCGACAACGCGGCCGTCGCCGCGGCATCGCTGCTCCGGCGGCCGGTCGCCGATGCTCGCGCGCAGGCGCTGGCGCACCCCTATCGGCCGGGCGCCACCGTTTTCGGTGCCGAAGGCCGGTTCTCCCCGGAGTGGGCGGCCTGGGCCAACGGGGTAGCGGTGCGCGAACTCGACTTCCACGACACCTTTCTGGCTGCCGAATACTCCCATCCGGGCGACAACATCCCGCCGATCCTGGCTGTCGCCCAGCACACGGGCCGGTCCGGTCGCGAGCTCATCCGCGGTCTGGCCACCGGGTACGAGATCCAGATCGGCCTGGCTCGCGGGATCTGCCTGCACGAGCACAAGATCGACCACATCGCCCATCTCGGCCCGTCGGCGGCCGCCGGTATCGGCACCCTGCTCGGGCTCGACGCCGAGACCGTCTATCAGGCCGTCGGCCAGGCACTGCATACGACCACCGCGACCCGTCAGTCCCGGAAGGGTGAGATCTCGACCTGGAAGGCATACGCTCCCGCGTTCGCCGGGAAGACGGCCGTGGAAGCGGTGGACCGGGCCATGCGGGGTGAGGGTGCGCCGGCACCGATCTGGGAGGGCGAGGACGGTGTGATCGCCTGGTTGCTGGGTGGTGCAGCGGCCGAATACTCGGTGCCACTACCCGGTCCGGGAGAGCCCAAACGGGCCATCCTGGATTCCTACACCAAGGAGCATTCCGCGGAGTACCAGAGCCAGGCCCCGATCGACCTGGCCCGCCGCCTGCGCGACCGGATCGGTGATCTCGGGCAGATCGCTTCGATCGTGCTGTACACCAGCCACCACACCCATGTGGTGATCGGCACCGGTTCGAACGATCCACAGAAGTTCGACCCGACAGCATCGCGGGAGACCCTCGATCATTCCGTGCCCTATATCTTCGCGGTCGCCCTGCAGGACGGCACCTGGCATCACGAACGCTCCTATGCCCCGGAGCGCGCGCAACGACCCGACACCGTGGAGTTGTGGCGCAAGATCTCCACGGCCGAAGACCCGGAGTGGACCCGCCGCTATCATTCGAACGATCCCGGCGAGAAGGCATTCGGCGCCCGTGCCGAGGTCACTCTGAAAAGCGGTGAGGTGATCGCCGACGAACTCGCCGTCGCCGACGCGCATCCGCTCGGCGCGCGGCCCTTCACCCGCGACCAGTACATCGCCAAGTTCCGCTCCCTCACCGAGGGGGTCGTCGATCCGGCCGAGCAGGACCGTTTCCTCGAAGCTGTGCAGCGTGCGGGCGAGCTGTCCGCCGGGGAGTTGCCGGAGCTCACCTTCACCGCCTCGCCGGATGTGCTCGCCCGCGCGCCGCGCGCGCCGAAGGGGCTGTTCCGATGACCGGACTGCTTGCGGCTGCGACATCCGCGGCGGACAAACGCGCCGCCTTCCGGGCCGGGCTGAACTCCGGGAAGATCCAGCGCTTTCCGGGCGCGTTCAACCCGCTGGTCGCGAAATCGATCCAGGAGATCGGCTTCGAGGGTGTGTACGTCTCCGGCGCGGTGGTCTCGGCCGAGCTGGCGCTACCGGATATCGGTCTGACCACGCTGACCGAGGTATCCGGGCGCGGACAGCAGATCGCCCGGGTCACCGATCTGCCGGTGCTCGTCGATGCCGATACCGGTTTCGGAGAGCCGATGAGCGCCGCCCGGACGGTCACCGTCCTCGAAGACGCCGGGATCGCCGGCTGCCACCTGGAGGACCAGGTCAATCCGAAGCGCTGCGGTCACCTGGACGGTAAAGCGGTGGTGCCCACCGCCGAGATGGTGCGCCGGTTACGTGCCGCGGTGTCGGCCCGCCGCGATCCGGGTTTCGTGCTCTGCGCACGCACCGACGCCGCCGGAATCGAAGGGATCGACGCGGCGATCGAACGGGCGCAGGCCTACACCGAGGCCGGCGCGGATCTGATCTTCACCGAGGCGCTGCGCACTCCCACCGATTTCGAGAGGTTCCGAGCCGCGGTGCCCACGCCGCTGCTGGCCAATATGACCGAGTTCGGCAAGTCGGAACTGATTCCGGCCGCGACGCTGGAGTCGATCGGCTACAACGCCGTCATCTATCCGGTATCCACCCTGCGGCTGGCGATGTTCGCCGCCGAAGCGGGGCTGCGCGAGATCTACGCCGAGGGCACGCAATCGGGGCTACTGGATCGGATGCAGCAGCGCAGCCGCCTCTACGAACTGCTGCAGTACGAGCGCTACAACCGATTCGATTCCGCTGTATACGATTTCACTCTGGGAAGGGACCAGTGATGAGCACAGCATCGCTGCACGATCCGGTACGCGGCGGTGCCGAGGCCGCGGTGCCGACCGTCTACAAAGGTCTGGCCGGCGTGGTCGTCGATACCACCGCGATATCCAAGGTGGTGCCGGAGACCAATTCGCTCACCTATCGCGGATACGCCGTTCAGGATCTCGCCGCCCACTGCACTTTCGAACAGGTGGCCTTTCTGCTCTGGTACGGCGAGTTGCCGACCGACGCGGAACTCGAGCGCTTCCAGCAGCAGGAACGGGCCTCGCGTCGCGCGGACCGCTCGCTGCTGTCACTGGTGGCGAAACTGCCCGATACCTGCCATCCCATGGATGTCGTCCGGACCGCTATCAGCTATCTGGGTGCCGAAGACCCCGACGAGGACGATAATTCGGCCGCGGCCAACCGGGCGAAGGCATTGCGCATGTTCGCAGTGCTACCGACCATCGTCGCCGCCGACCACCGCCGGCGGCGCGGTCTGGATCCCATCACACCGCACGCGCAACTGGGGCACGCCGAGAATTTCCTGAACATGTGCTTCGGCACGATCCCCGCTCGGGAACTGGTGAAAGCATTCGAGGTCTCCCTGATCCTCTACGCCGAACACAGTTTCAATGCCTCCACCTTCGCGGCCCGGGTCGTCACCTCGACGCTGTCCGATATCTACAGCGCCGTCACCGCCGCCATCGGCGCTCTCAAGGGCAGCCTGCACGGCGGGGCGAACGAGGCCGTCATGCACCATATGCTCGATATCGACGACCCGGACCGGGCCGCGCAATGGCTGCGCGACAGGCTGGCCGCGAAGGAGAAGGTGATGGGTTTCGGCCATCGTGTCTACAAGAACGGTGACTCCCGGGTCCCCACCATGAAGCGGGCTTTCCTGGATATCGCCGCCGCCACCGACGGCCGCAAATGGGTGCGGATCTACGACATCCTGGAGCGCACCATGGACGAGGCCACCGGGATCAAACCGAACCTCGACTTCCCGACCGGCCCCGCCTATCACCTGCTCGGCTTCGATATCGAGATCTTCACCCCGATCTTCGTGATGAGCCGGATCACCGGATGGACCGCCCACATCATCGAACAGGGCGAATCCAACGCGCTGATCCGGCCGCTGAGCGAATACGTGGGTGTATCCCAGCGTCCGGTCGTGGCCTGAGGGCTGCGACGGTCTTCCCGGTGCAGGTAGGAGAGCCGTGTGGTTCGGGTTCATCTCCGGCGACACACTGTTCCGCCCGGCGCGGCTCGTCCGGTTCGTTCCCCGGTGGACCGATATTCATCATTTCGCGCCCCGGCGGGCGAGATCGGGGCCGATCCGTTTCTCGACCCCGGCCTCCGCCGTGTTCGCCGGTGGACAGGGATCAGTGGTGTCCGGTGCGGCGGCGTGCGCGGGAGCCCGCTCGGTTGTAGGCGACCCGGAGGAGTTCCCGGAGCGGTTCGGCGGTACGTGGTCCCGGCGCCACCACGGCCAGCCAGCCGAGTTTCCCGTATACCGGGTGGGCGATCACGGTATCGGTCGCGCTCGGATCCGCGTCGGCGGGTTCCGGATCGCGAGGTGCGCGGCCGGTCCAGGCCGTGAACAACTCCGTACCGGCGTGGATGTTGACCCGGAAGACCCCGGGCCGGTCGAGCCGGGATCGTTCGTCGCCGGGATAGTTCTTGGTGACGACGGTGGCGAACGGCTGGCCGTTGGCCGGGATCTCGCCGTCTGGTGCGTAGTAGAAGAAAGTGTCGCCCCACGCGAGCTCGGGGGTGCCGTCGCCGGGGCCGGGTCGAAGGACCAGTACGCCGTCGCAGCCGGCGAGGAATTCGGTGATCTCGTCGATGTTCACGGCTTCAAGCGTTACATTGAAGTGCTTGTGGAGACTTGTGGCGAGCACTGGCCGGAAAAGGGCGCGGAAAGTCGCAACCGGGTGGTGTTACGGACGGCCGATGTCGCCCGGCGCAGCGGCTACTCGGTACAGCAGGTGCGCAATCTCGAGCGCGACGGCGTGCTCCCGCCGGTGCCGCGTACGGCCACCGGGTACCGGGTCTACGGCGAAGCCCATCTGTGGTCGGTGCGTGCCTATCGCGCGCTGGCGACGGGCGTCGGCCCGGTGGCGGCCAAAGAGATTCTGCGCGAAGCGCGCGAACAGGGACCGTCCCGGTTGTTCACGCTGCTGAACCGGGCACACGCCCGGCTGGACCGGGAACGCCGGGATATCGAGTTCGCCCGCGCGGCGGCCCGGGCCATCGCGGAGGAACCCGTGGGCGATATCCGGCCGGCGGATGCCATGAGCATTTCGGAACTGGCCCGGGCCCTGGGAATCCGGGCTTCGACACTGCGGCACTGGGACGCTGAGGGTTTGGTCGTGCCGCGGCGTGCCGGGCAGTCGGCCCGCCGCTATATGCCCGGCGATGTCCGGGCTGCGCGACTGGTCCGTCAACTCCGGCTGGCCGGTTACGGTATCGACTCGCTGCGGGAGCTGATCCCGCGGTTGCGCGACGCCGGTGGCTGGGGCGAGATCTCCGGCGTGCTGGCCGAGCGGGACGCGGGGATCGACAGCCGCTGCGCGGCGCTGTTCGAAGCCGCCGCCGCGCTGCATATGCTGCTGCGGACGCCGACGTGATTCGATCCGCGGTCGTCGGTTCACCCGTTGCCGTCATGCCAGTCGGTCGGACCGAACTGTTCGAGGCGAACGCGGTCGGCCGGCTGACGGTGGACGCCCACCTGCGCGTACCCGGGCACGTGGATACTTTCGCCGGGGGTGTCGCGGCCGCAGTCCCGGATCCGACGAAACCGGGGCGGATCACCCCACCGACCGCGCAGCATGCGACGCGCCAAGGCAAGATCCTCGCCCGCAATGTGGCCGCGAGTCTCGGGATCGGCGCCCCGGCGGCGTACAAACACCGCGATATGGGCCTGGTCGTGGATCTGGGTCGGGT
Organism: Nocardia sp. NPDC001965; assembly: GCF_053594175.1. Lineage (NCBI taxonomy): Bacteria > Bacillati > Actinomycetota > Actinomycetes > Mycobacteriales > Nocardiaceae > Nocardia > Nocardia sp. NPDC001965. Next base: position 828,237 of record NZ_JBSFDZ010000001.1, on the reverse strand, counting down.
TTCGCTGTCGCGAATCCGGTGGGCGTGCGGATGTCCGGCCAAGGCGGTGACCCGCGCCAATCACACCTACGCGGTGCCCCGGGAGCTCAACCGCTGGGCGATCACCATGACCTATCTGACCAACGCCGTCACCGCACGTCCGCTGACCTTGCTCGGCCTGGTCGGCCCGGAGGAGGCGAGCTTCGGCAGCAGTGAGGGGATTCCGGATCGCCGCTGAGTGCACATGCCGTTACCGGGCGGCGCACAGGGAATTGCCAGGTTCACCGGGCAGGGTGGAGCCCGAAGCGATACGAGGAGGTTCCCATGATGGTCTACGCGACGGCTGCCGCCGGTTTCGCCGTACTGCTGTCGATGGTGTTGTCCAGCCATCTGGCTGCCGCGGCGCCCCGCACACTGGTGCGAGTACGCAACCGGTGATATGAGCGCACCGGGATTCACCGGCATCCGGCTCCGGTAGCCGCGGACAGGGAGTTCTCGGTCGCGTGGCCGGATGCGCATACGAACTCAGCCGGTGGTAGTTCCGGGATCGGGCGTCTTTTTGTGCCGGTCGTAGTAGCGCGCCACCCGGACCCGGTTGCCGCAGCGTTGTGGCGAGCACCAGCGCCGCCTGGGATGGGCCGGGAGGAACAGCAGGACGCAGTCCGGCGCCTCGCACTGTTTGAGGCGGGTGACGGCCGGATCGGCGAGTAGTTCGGCGGCCGATTCGGCCAGTGCGGCCGCCAGCCGGGCGCCGGCCGATCCGGTGCGCCGGCTGGTGGCGGTGAGGGTGCCGTCCGACCATTCGAGGTGCCGGATGGCGGGCGCCGCGGCTTGGGCATCGTTCAATCCGCGCAGCGCGCCCGTGGGTGGGCGGTGACCGTGGAGCAGCGCCTCGAACACCGCCGTCAGGTGTGCGCGGATCCGGCGCACCTGCGCGAGGTCGTCGGTGCTCAGGTGTGTCGGCGCCGGTTCCGGTATCCGGTCCGCCTGTCGTTGCAGCCACTCGGCGAGCTGATCGGGAGTGCTCAGCAGATCGTCGCCGGCCGGGCAGGTATTGACCAGGTCCAGGGCCGGTGGCTCGCCGATCAGCGGGGCCTCGTTCATCTGGCTAATGGTACATGAGCGTATTGACGAATTAGTCATGGATCCGCTTAACTAATGCCACTGCATAGCGAGAAAGCATGTGATGGCCATGAACTTGCCCGTCGTTCACCACCGCCGCGTCGACGTTTCCGGCGTGGAGGTCTTCTATCGCGAGTCCGTACCGGCGCGCACCGACGCCCCGGCACTGCTGCTGTTGCACGGGTTCCCCACCGGTTCCCATCAGTTCCGTCGGCTGATGGATATCCTCGGAAACCGCTACCGACTCATCGCACCCGACTATCCCGGCTTCGGGAACACCACGGCCCCTGCGGATTTCCGGTACACCTTCGATCGGCTGGCCGATATCGTCGAAGGGTTCGTCGACCGGCTCGGGCTGCGCCGTTTCGCCCTGTACATGTTCGACTTCGGCGCCCCGATCGGCTTTCGCATCGCCGAACGCCATCCGGAATGGATCGCCGGTCTCGTCGTCCAGAACGGAAACGCATACGTTGCCGGTCTTTCCGACGGAGCGAAGGAGTTCACCGCGCTACGCCCGGAAGACGCCGGCGCCGAGGAAACGATCCGTGGCCTGCTGAGCCTCGAGGGCACGCGCGGTCAGTACGCGACCGGCGTCGCCGACCCCACCGTGCTGGCACCCGAATCCTGGCTGCTGGACCAGTATTTCCTCGAACTGCCGGGGCGGGCGGCCGCGCAGATCGCACTGGCCTTCGACTACAAGTCGAATCTGCTGCGTTATCCGGCCTGGCAGGCCTGGCTGCGGGCACACACCCCACCCACCCTGATCGCCTGGGGCGCGAACGATCCCTTCTTCCCCGCACTCGGCGCGCAGGCCTACCTGGCCGATCTCCCGGACGCGGAACTGCACTTGTTCGATACCGGGCACTTCGTCCTGGAAACCCATCTCGCCGAAGTCGCCACGCTCATCGCCGATTTCCTGGACCGGCTGCCGAGCCCGCCGGCCTGACCGGGACACCGGGTGCCCACTCCGCCCGCGCACCGGGGAATCACCCGAACGGACGCGCCCGTGGCATGCGATGATTCCGGACGGGAGGAGGACTCGATGGCTTCGGCAGATTCTCGGGAACCGCGAACACGGGTCTCGATCGGTGAATGGGTGGCCCGGGGGTTCGCGGTTGTGCTGCTGGTGCCGGTTCGGCTGCTCTGGGAGGCGGTGAAGGTGTGCGGCCGGGCGGTGGCCGCGGTGTATGTCTTCGTCGTCGAGCGGCTTCTCGAACCGGTGGCCCGGTTCCTCTGGTACCGGCTGGTGCGACCGCTGTGGCTGTTCGTGAAGGACGTGCTGTGGGGCTGGGCGTTACAACACGTGCTGTGGGGAATGGTGCTGACCCCGCTGGGCGCGTTACTGATGGACGTGCTGCTGCGGCCGCTGCGCCAGGCGATCGAGGCCTGGCTGTGGCGGCGGTTGTTTCGCCCGCTGCTGGTAGCGCTGTGGCGCTGGGTCCTGCGGCCGGTGCTGGGGGCGATCGCTGTGACGGTGGAGTGGTTGTGGCGGTGGTGCGTGGAATGGCCGCTGCGGCGGTTGTGGCAGTGGGTGCTGCGGCCGTGCGGGATCCTCCTCGCGGCGATCGCGTCCTACGGCTGGCGCGGGGCGACCGCAGTGGTGCGGATACTGGTCGTGGTTCCGGCCGTCTTCGGCTACCGGACCGTGCTGCGACCGGTCCTGCGCGCGGTGGGAGCATGCTGGGATTTCGCCGTTGTACGGCCCGTCGCCTTCGTGCACCGGCGGGTGCTGGCGCCGATGAACCGGATCGCGGCCGAACTGCTGAACTCGGTGTTCGGCCGCTGAACCCGGCCGCTACATCCGGTGACGGATATCGTCGCGCAGGGCCTGCTTGTCGATCTTGCCGACCTTCGTGACGGGCATGGCGTCCAACAGGATCACTCGTTCGGGAAGTTTGAACCGCGCGACACCGGCCCGGTTCATCACCGCGACCACATCGTCTGGTCCGACCGGGTGACCGGGCGCGACGGTCAGATAGAGGCACAGCCGCTCACCCAGGACCGGGTCCGGCATGGCCACCGCGGCGGCCGCTTCCACACCCGGTATCCGGTAGGCGAAGTTCTCGATCTCCTCGGCGGAGATCTTCTCGCCGCCACGGTTGATCATGTCCTTGTCCCGTCCGGCGACGACGAGATTCCCGTCCGGGCGGCGGATCACGATATCCCCGCTGCCGTACCACCCGTCCGCGGTGAAGGCCCGGGCATTCTGCTCCGGGGCGCGGAAGTAGCCGCGCGGAGTGTAGGGCCCGCGGGTCAGCAGGGCACCGGGGGTGCCGTCGGGGACCGGAACCCCGGATTCGTCGACGACCAGGATCTCGTCGGCCGGGCACACCGGCCGGCCCTGGGTGGAGACGATCACCGCCGGGTCGTCGTCGAGCCTGGTCATATTGATCAATCCCTCGGCCATGCCGAACACCTGCTGCAACCGGGCCCCGAGTACCGGTTCGACGCGGGCGGCCAGTTCGTCGGGCATCCGGGTGCCGCCCACCTGGAGTACCCGTAGTGTCGAGATGTCGATCTCCGGGTGCGCGCGCCCGAATTCGATCCAGCTCTGCGCGACCGCGGGTACCACCGCGGCCACAGTCACCCCCTCGGCGGCGACGGCCGGCAGCGCGCGTTCGGGTGCGGGGGAGGGCAGCATCACGACCCGCCCGCCCGCTGTCAGCGCGCCCAGGATGCCGGGGCAGGCGAGGGAGAAATTGTGGCTGGCGGGCAGTGCGCCGAGATACACCGTGTCACGATCGAATCCGGCCACCTCGGCACAGTGCGCGATATTGCAGAGGTAGTCGTCGTTGGTGCGGACGATGAGTTTCGGAAGTCCGGTCGTTCCGCCGGACAGCAACATACAGGCGATATCCGAGCCGCCCGGTTCGAAGCCGCCGTCGGCGAGGCGGGCTGCCCGGTCCGCTGAGTAGAGCGGGTATTCGGGCACCGCGGTACGCTCCCCACCCGGTGCGTGATCACCGTGAACCAGGACGGCCCGGATTCCGGTGACGGCCCGGCACACCTGTTGCGCGACGGCACGCAGATCGGTACCACGATCGGTTCCCGCGATCACCAGGGCCCGGGCCCCGGCGATGTCGGCGATATGGGTGAGTTCGTGTTGCCGATGGGCGGGCAGCGCCATCACCGGTACCAGTCCGGTTTGGAGACAGCCCAGTGTCAGCGCGACGAATTCCCAGCAGTTCGGCAGTGCGACGACCAGGCGGTCACCGGGGACCAGACCGAGGTCGAGCAGGGTGCGGGCAATCGAGCCGGCCCGGTCCCAGAGTTCCCGGTAGGTCAGCCGGGTCGCGCCGTCGACCACCGCGATCCGGTCCGGGCCGCGGTCGATCGTGCCGGCGATCCGGGATGCCAGCGAAATTCCCTGCCAGTAGCCTCTTTCGCGATATTCCGCGGCGACCGGCCGGGGCCAGGGCACAGTACCGTCGATAGTGATCATCTCAGTCCGTCTTCCGGATTCGCAGGGTGGGTGACCGATCTCGTGACCACCGCGTCCAGCGCGATGAGGCCGTCCGCGGTCAGCCGCAGGGGATTGATCTCGAGTTCGCCGATCTCGGGCTGCGCGGCGAGCTGGTCGCCGATCGCGGCGATGATCCGGGCGAATGCCTCGCGGTCGAGTACCGGACCGCCGCGCCAGCCGTCCAGCAGTGGTGCGGCCCGGAGGTCGTCGAGCATTGCCGCGGCCGCGGCCGAATGCAGCGGGAGCCCGCGCACGGCGATATCGCCGAGGGCTTCCGCGGCGGTGCCGCCCAGTCCGGTGACCACCACCGGGCCGAAAACGGGATCGCGCCGAGCACCGACGAACAGGTCGATCCCGGCCTGGGCCATCGCCTCGACCAGGTAGGCGTGGGCGCCCGCGCGGTCCAGTGCCACCAGCGCGGTATCGAGTTCGGCGGCAGTCCGGATACCGAGGTGCACTCCGCCGATATCGGTTTTGTGGATCACGCCGGAGTCGAGGATCTTCACCGCCACCGGTGGAGTCAGCTCCCGTAACGCGCGATGGGCTGCGTCGTGATCGCGGCAGATACGACGGGGTGGCGTCCGCAGGCCGAGGGCGTCGAGCAGATCCTTGGCCGCCGCCTCGTCGGCGGGCAGGGTGATTTGCGGTACGGGTTCGACAGTGCGCGCGCGGATTGCCTGTCCCTGGCGGTAGCGTGCGCGGGCGTCGGCGACCAGGGCGGCGACGCCGGTGGCGAGAGCGGTCGGCCCGGGCAGTACCGGAATGCCGTCGGCGGCCGCCGCGGTATGGGCGAGCACGGCGGCCGGGCCGCCGATGCCGAGCACCACCGGCAGGTCCCGGTCGATATCGCCGCCGTGTACCGCCTCGACCGGGTTCACGGCGTCGGGTTCGGCCAGGGCGTACACGGCCAGCGCGTGGACATCCGGATCGCGCGCCGTTACGGCCAGCACCTCGCCGAAATTCGGTCCCGGGCGGCCGGTGTCCACCGGGTTGGCCTGATAAGTCAGCGGTGGCAGCAGTTCGGCGAGTTCCGCGCGCGTCCGCTCCCTCAGCTGCGGCACCCGGACACCTGCGGCCTGTAGACCGTCGAGCACCACCAGGCCCGGGCCCGCCTGCGCGGTGACCACGCCGATACCCGGGTCGGGATGAGCGGGTAGTCGCACCTTGCTCAGCACGGCGAGCGCGTCGACGAGCTGCTGCTCGGAGTCCACGACCACCGCGCCGGCCTGCGCCAGCAGTGCGCGGGTCGTCCGCCACGAGGTGGCCAGCGCGCCGGTGTGGGATCCGGCGAACGCCGTGATATCGCTGCGGCCGACGACCAGCGCGGCAACGGGTTTCATGGCGGTCACCGCCCGGACCGCAGCGAGCAGGGCGGGTCCGTCGTCGACCGATTCCAGATGCAGCGCCACCGCCGAGATCGCCGGATCGTGGCGGAGGTGATACAGGACGTCGACCTCGGTGATATCGACGCGATTGCCCAGGCCTACACCCAGTCCGACCCCGACCGATTGTTCGGACAGCAGGAACGACAGCGCGTGGTTCATCCCGCCGCTCGCGGCGACCACCGCGACCGGGCCGGACCGGATGTGCTCGACGGCCGGAACGAAACTGACCGTGGCGGACCCGGGCCGGAAGAATCCGGAGGTGTTGGGCCCGAGGATACGGATACCTGTCTCCGCGGCGATCCGAGCCAGCTCCCGCTGTTGTGCCGCCCCTTCCGGCCCTGCCTCGGCGAATCCGCCGGAACAGATCAGCGCGGCACCGACACCGCATGCGGCGGCCTCGCCGACGGCGGCCGGGGTCGCGGCGGCCGGGATGCAGAGCACGGCCAGATCCACCGGACGGCCGTGGCTGCGGCACGCCTCCCGCAGGTTCGGTACGAACCCGTCGGCCTCGGTCGCGGGGTTCACACCGAACACAGCAGGGATTCCACCGCCCCGGCGCACAGCGGCGGTCATCGCGGTGCCGAGTTTGCCCGGAGTGACGGAGGCGCCGACGACGGCTACCGATTCTGGCCGGAAGAGCCGGTCCAGGCCACGGATCTCGGGTTCGGCGCGGGTCGTCATCGGGTCGCCTCCCTCGCGGAACCGCCGGGCCCGCTGTCCGGCTCGAAGAGCACGGCGTCCGCCCGGCCCGCCAGTACCAGGGTCGCCGCACAGTCGCGTTCGCCCACCGCGCGCCGTTCGCGTACCGAATCGAGCCGGTCTGCGACGACCACGGGAATTCCGCGGCGCAGCCGCAGATGTTCCGCGCACAGTACCCGGGACAGGGCGGTGCCGCTGTGCACGACGACGGCCGAGGGCGCCCGATCCGCCACCGCGTCCACCGCGGCCAGATCGCTCGCGCGCAGCGAGCTGCCCGTGAGTTCCGGGGCCGCGAACAGCCGCGGAGTCCCGGGCGGTGCGGTATCGGTGGCGACGAGAGTGATACTGCCGTCACCGAATTCCAGTGCGCGAGCCGTGCGGGTGATCGGCCGGAGCAGCCGCGTCGCGACCACTCGGTCACCGATCCGCAGCGGCGTGTCCAGCGGGGGCGCGCCGTGTTCGGCGAGCCAGGATTTCTCGACGGCGGCGACGAAAGCGGGGTCGCGCAACCGCACTTTCTCCGCCGAGATCGCCCGGCTGAAGAAATGGAACGCGAATTGCCAAGGCGCGAGCATCCGGTGGTATTCGCCGAAATGATCCCACCAGGACAGGCTCGGCACCGATGACCGGTGGATCCTGTCCACCTGCGGCTGCCGGATCCGCTGGAACCGGTCCAGGGCCGCCGGGATGTCCCTTGGAGATTCCGCCAGCGACCCGGCCAGGGCGGCTGCGTCCTCCATGGCCATTTTCGTGCCGGAACCCACCGAGAAATGCGCGGTGTGGACGGCGTCACCGAGCAGAACGACCGGCGTGCCGGCCGTACCGGTCGCAGACCAGCGCTCGGTGCGGCGGGTGCGGAAGTTCGCCCACCGCGAGTTGTTGGCGACCAGTGGCTGCCCGTCGATCTCGGCGGCGAAAAGCTGCTCCAGATATCGCTGGGTGCGGTCGTCGGAGGGGCCCGGTGGCCGGGAGGTGTCGAAATCGTCCAGCCCGGCGCGGCGCCGGGTTTCCTCGTCGGTTTCGACGATGAAGGTGCTCAGGCCGCTGCCGATGGGGTAGGCGTGTACCGCGAAATTGCCGTGCTCGGACTCCTTGTGCAGGAAAGTGAGCCCGTCGAACCGGAACGTCGTACCGAACCAGATGAACGCGACCGCCGAGTCGGTGACGGTATGACCGAGGGCGGCGGCGAAACGGCCACGGGTGGCGGAATTGGCGCCGTCGGCGGCCACGATCAGGTCGTAGTCGCCGGTCCGGTCCAGATCGTCCACCTCGGCGGCAGTTTCGTAGTGGACGTCCACCCCGAGTTCGGTGGCGCGACCACGAAGCGCTTCCAGGAGTGTCCGGCGATGGATGGCGGCCATCCCGTTACCCGCGGCGGACAGCACTGTGCCCTTCGACCGGACGCTGATGGTGTCCCAGTGTTGCCCGTCGGCGGCCAGCGCGTCACGCAGTACCGGGTCGACGGTGTCGATGGTGTCCAGCGTCGCGTCGGAGAAGACGACGCCGAATCCGAAGACATCCGAGGCCCGGTTGCGTTCGAAGACATCGATCCGGGAGCCGGGCACCGCCTGCGCGAGTGCGATCGCGGTGAACAGCCCGCCCGGCCCGCCACCCACGCACGCCACGCGGAGCGACTGCCGGTCCGCCGGAGGCTCAGCCGGCATCGGTGCCGTCCTCCGCCCGCTCGGTCCGGCCCAGAATCGCGGCGATCACCGAGTGCAGCGCCGCCACCGGATCCTGCCGGGAATCGGCGGCCCGCCAGGCCACCATATGGTCGGGGCGGACCAGGATCGCCCCGTCCTCGTCCACCTCCGCGATCGCCCGGTAATCGCCGTAACTGTCCTCGTAATCGCAGCCGCGCCCGATCGTGCGCACCCGGATCGGCAGTCCGAACCGTGATTCGACCGCGGCGGCGGCCTCCTTCCAGATATCCCCGCCGATACCGGTGATCAGGGTGAATTCGCCCTTCCCGCACAGATCGAAGGTGGACACCCGGCGCTGATCGCGGGTCACCCAGACGTGCGGGAGATGCCGTCCCGGCCGCGTGGACGCGAAGTAGTACACCTCTTCGTCGCGCGGAGCCGGTGTCGCCGGGCTACCGTCGGGGATCACCGCCGCCGAACGGTAGTGCTGGTTCAGTTCCACCCCGTGGGTGTTGAAGCACATGATCGTATCCGCGATCGCTGCGTCGAACGCGTGCCGTCGGTCGGCGGCCTCCGGGCGGCGCAACCGGTCCAGTGCCGTGCGCATGGTGTCCACGTCGGGTGAAGGCGGCAGTTGCAGCGCCATGAACAGGGGCGGCATCAACTCGTTGCTCGCGGTCGCGCGGCGCACGATCTGCTCGGCCACCGGGAGCCGTTCGTCCCGATAGGTGCTCAGCAGGCCGGGTTCGGCCCGATCGCGCAGGACCAGCGCGAGTTTCCAGCACAGGTTGTAGCTGTCCTGGATGGAAGTGTTGGATCCGAGCCCGTTCATCGGGGAGTGCCGGTGCACCGCGTCGCCGACGCAGAAGACCCGGCCGGACATGTTGTCGGTCGCGTACATCGAGTTCACGGCCCACGTCGACATGGATTCGATCTCCACCGCGACGCTGTCGTCGCCGATGAGCTGGTGGACGACACCGATACCGAGCTCCTCGGTGAGTTCGACCGGGCCCGCGGCGGGGTCGTAACCCCAGACCGCGACCCATCGGTCCCACGGCCGCACCATCCGGAGTACGCCGATACCGTTGCCGCCGTGCCCGACTCCGGGTTGCATGAACCAGTACATATCGCCGGGACGATGCCGCACATAGTCTTCGAGATCGGCGCGGAACACGATATTGATCGAGGTGTCCGCGCCCGCCTCACCGACGAGCGGCAGCCCCAGCTGTGCGGCGACCACCGAACGCCCACCGTCCGCACCGATCAGATAGCGGGACCGGATCTCGTACTCCGATCCGGTCACCCGGTCCCGGACCGTGGCGGTGACCCCGGCATCGTCCTGGGCGAAGTGGAGCAGTTCGGTGTCGAACCGCACCTGCGACCCTCGGGACGCCGCCGCGTTCACCAGGACCGGTTCGAGCTGGTCCTGTGGGAAATCGCAGACCGAACAGGGGCTGGCCAGATCGTGTTCGGCCCGGAAATGCGGATGGGTGTACCAGGTCCGCAACCGGCCCAGTTCGGCACCGGCGAGGCTGGTGGCGTACACGTGCTCGCCCATCAGATGCTGGGGGGTGGCGCGGCGGAGCACTTCGTGTTCCAGCCCGAGGTCGCGGAAGACCTCGACCGCGCGCTGATTGGTGATGTGGGCTCGCGGGGTGTTCGCGACGCCGCCGTGTTTGTTCAGCAGTACGGTGCGGATCCCGTAGGTGGCCAGTAGCGCCGCGGCGGCCGAACCGGACGGCCCGGCACCCACGATCAAGACTTCGGTATCGACGACATTGTCAGTGTTCATGGCTCGGTTTTCTTCCGGGAGAACGAGGTCCGGCTCAGCGGGCCTCGGTGAGGAACTGGCGCAGCATCGCCACATAGCGGGTCTGCTGTTCGATCTGGACCCAGTGCCCGCAGTGGTCGAAGATGTGCAGTTGCGCGTTGGGCAGCTGCTGCTGCAGGTAGATGCTGGACTCGGGCAGGACGAAACGGTCCTGGAGACCGTGGACCAGCAGGAACGGATGGTGCATCCGACGCAACGCCGACGGTGGCACGGCCATCTGGGTGGGCGGCGAGGAGAACGCGCTGCGGAAGGACCGCTGTACTTCGGGACGCAGGAGATCGCGGTGGCGTTGCGCCACGATCTCGGCGAAGGAATCGCCCAGGATCTTCTCGTCGTACACGAACCAGCGCATCAGCGCCTCGAACGCTTCGAGGCAGGGATCGTCGTAGAAGGTCACCATGCGGATCACTTCCGGGGTCGGTGCCGACGCGCCGCCGGCGCTGCCCATCAGCGAGACTCGGTCGAAACGGTCCGGTGCGGTCATCACCAGATGCATGGCGACCGAGCCGCCCATGGAATTGCCGACCAGATGGGCCTTTTCGATACCGAGTTCGTCCATGAGGGCCAGGACCTGGCGGACCCGCAGCCGGATCCAGGCGGTGAGGCTGCCCGGCAGCTCCGCCGGATGATCGGTGGTGCCGTAGCCCACCAGATCCGGTGCGATCACCCGGTAGTCGCCGGCCAGCAGCGGTATGAAACTGCCCCAGTTGCTGCGTGCGGTGGCACCCGGGCCGCCACCGTGCAGCAGGATCACCGCGGGCGCGTCCGGTTCGCCGCTGTCGAGCACCCGGCTCGCATATCCGTCGGTGGATACGGTCTTCTCGCTGATCACGGACATGGGAATCGGTACTCCTCGCGGGTCAGGCTTCGGTGGTGGTGTTCATGATGTGATCGCCGGCATGCGGTACGTAGTCCGTCGGGCCCCACATGGTGAGCGCGGTGGCGATCTCGTCGCTGGTCCATTCGATCGGCTCCCAGTCGGGGTCGAGGATCAGATAGCTGTTGCTGAACAGTTCGACCCGGTGCCCGCTGCCGGGATCGCGCACGTACAGGAAGAAGGCCTGACTCACGCCGTGCTTACCGGGACCCTGGTCGGGCGTGATCCCGTGCTCGGCCAGGATGTCCGCCGCACGCAGCAGGTCCTGGGCGTTGTCCAGCCAGTAGGCGACGTGGTGCATGCGGGCGGGGGTCGGGGCGTGCGGGTCGGCCATGACCGCGATGTCGTGCACCAGCGGGGTCACGCTCATCCAGCCGCCGATCACCTGATCGGGTCCGGCGGTGACGTATTCGCGCAGCTTGAAACCGAGTTTGTCGGCCAGCCACCCGTGCACCCCGCGCGGTTCGTGCGAGGTCCACAGGTTCACGTGGTCGATCCGGCGCGGCGCGATCCCGCGGTTCCAGGACCGGTAGACCTGGTTCTTCAGCACCGACCGCTCGCCTTCCGGCGCCAACGGCTTGTCCACATCGAAATACATCGAGAAACGGTGACCGGTCGGCATCCGGAAACGAATGGCGTCGCCGATTCCGGGCTGCGTGCCCGCCGCTTCCCGGGTGGTCTCCACGCCGGACCCGGCGAATAATTTCTCGAATTCGGCGACATCCTCCGGCCGTTTCACGCGCCAGCCGACATGATCCATATACGCGCGGTCGCCGGGCCGCAGTACGAGACTGTGATGTTCGAATTCCATATTCGCGCGCAGGTAATACGCTCCGCCGGATTCCTCGGTGATCTCCAGGCCGAGGACTTCGTGAAAGAACCAGAGCGATTTCTCGATATCCGGGGTGACCAGGGAAACGTAGCCGAGTTTCGCGATTTCGGGGTGTGGCACGGGAACCTCTCCATTTGCCGGGCTGTGAACCGAGTCTCACGGTAGGAGCCGCGGACCGTTGCCCGCATCGTGCGCCGTGTCGTACATTCGCCCCGAAGTTCCGACACAGTGTCGGACGGAGGAGAGCGTCGGCATGAGTCTCGACACCACCCTGCAGGACCTGGCCGATCGGCTGCACAAACCCCTGGTCGTACTGGATATCGACCGGCGTGTGATGGCGGTGAGTGTGCACGAGACCGACCTCGACCGGATGCGTCTTTCACTGCTGTTCGCGGGCCGGGCGCTGGCGCTGACCGACGAGATGACCAAGCGTTACCGGCTGTCGTCGGCGACCGGTCCGGTGTATGTCCCGGGTCATAACGACGAGGTCGCCCGTATCGTCGTTCCGCTGCGCAGCCGCAAAAGACTTTTCGGTTACCTGTACGGCTGGGTGGATACACCCGGCTCCGCCGGAATTTCGGACGAGGAACAGCGTGAGTTCATCGATGCGGCCCCGGAACTGGGTCGGCAACTGGCCCTGCGGCTTGCCGAACTGCAGCACGGAATGGAACATTCCCGGCATTTGCTGACCGGTTTGCTCGGTGACTCCGATGCCGATAGGTCTCGGTGTGCTTTCCGGCTGCTGGACGAGGGCCGGATCGATCACGGCGAGCAATATTCGGTACTGGTCTACCGCACTCCGGACACGCAATCCGTTTCGGAGACGGGAATGGCGGTCGAGGCCACCCTGGATTTCGTCACCCGCTCGACCACAGTCAAGATCGTCGGCGCCGTGGTGGGGTCCGAGGGGATTCTCGTCTTTCCGCGCCGAGTGGATCCGGACCGGCTGTCGGCCATCATGGCCCGGTCGGGGCTGGAACCGGTTCGGGCGGGGATCGGCAGCACGGTGGATTCGCTGGACCGTGCCGTCGTCTCCTATCGCAGGGCTCGGCTGGCCTGGCAGGCCACCCGGGCCGATCCGGCCCGCTACGGCCGTATCGCCTACTGGGACGGTCTCGGTGCGGATCGCTTGCTGTTGCGGTTACCGCTGGACGAGCTCACGGTGGACGATCTCCCGGCCGGGGTCGGGCGGTTGCTCGCGGCCCCGGCCGCCGCCGAATCGGCCGACACCCTGGAGTCGTATCTGGCCGCGGGCGGTGATGTCCAGGAGACTGCCCGCCGGCTGGGAATCCATCGCAGCACTCTGTACAGCCGATTGCATCGGATCCGCGAGGTCACGGACTGCGATATCACCGACGGGGTGGTCCGCTCGGATCTGCACACCGGGCTGCGGGTGGCCCGGCTCGCCGGGCTGCTCCCGGCTGCCTCGTCGTCGGAAAGTACTTGAGCAACAGCTGATATTCGCGTTGCGAACGACGATCGGTTCGGGTGGCGGCCACCCTGGGCGGCCGCCGAACGGGCGCGGCGTCTCCGGTATGCCGATACGCAGCCGGCGACGAGTCCCGCGGAGCGGGTATATGTGCGGGGTCGTGGGTGACCCGGGTGCGCCGACCCGGCGGAATACGCTTGCACCGGACGGCGATCAGCGGTCCAATAGCCGGCGATGCATTCCGAACGAGATCTCACCGGTCGGGTGGCCGTGGTGACCGGAGTGGGGCGCCGCGCCGGTATCGGCTATGCGGTCGCCCGGCGGCTGGCCGATCGGGGCGCTGCCCTGTACCTGACCCATTGGCGACCGCACGACGAGGAACAGCCTTGGGGCGCAGATGATCTGGACGCGGTCCGGCGCGGATTGTCGGCCGCGCCCCGCCTGGTGGACCACAGCGCCGATTTCGCCGATCCGGCCGCCCCGGACGCGGTCGTGGCCGCCGCCGTCGCCGAATTCGGGCATCTCGATATCCTCGTCGCCGGCCACGCGCGTAGCGGCGGTGACGGGACCCTGTTCGATATCGATGCCGCGACGCTCGACGCGCACTGGGCCGTGGATGCCCGTTCGGTGCTGCTGCTCACCCGTGCCTTCGCCCGGCAGTTCCGGCCCGATCGTGGTGAAGTCGCCGATCGCGGCCGGGTGATCTGGATGACCTCCGGACAGCATCTGGCACCGATGCGCGCCGAGATCGCCTACGGTTCCGCGAAATCGGTGCTGGCGGGGATGACGGCGACCGTCGCCGACGAGCTCATCGACCGTGGCATCGTGCTCAACACCGTCAACCCCGGCCCGGTGGACACCGGTTTCCTCACCCCGGGCACCACCGATCTTCCCGTGGATCTCGTCGCCGAGGTCCACGCTGCGTTCCCGCGGGGCCGAGCCGGCCGGCCCGACGACCCGGCCCGGTTGATCGAATGGCTGGTATCCGACGCCGGTCGCTGGGTGGTCGGGCAGGTGCTCGACTCCGAGGGCGGGTTCCGGCGTTCCCGCTTCTGACGGCGCACTCACCTGGCGGCCTCCGGGTGAGCGCCCGGGATGCCACTCAGGCGTTGTTCTTCGCTCCGGCTCCGGCGTCGACCGGGAACACCATCCCGGTCAGGTGGGCGCTCGCCTCCGCGGCCAGGAAGAGCACCACCCGGGAGACCTCCTCCGGTTCGAGGGCCGCGACCGGTTGCAGGTGGGTCAGCCCGCCGAGGATCGGTGCGACATCTTCCCAGGTGGGATCGGTGAGATCGGGCCGGAACCGGCGGTACATGGCCTCGTTCTGCACCATCGGCGTCGCGATATTGCCCGGGGCGACGGCGTTCACCGTGATGTTGTGTGCGGCGAGCTCCATCGCCAGTGATTTGGTCAGGCCGACGACACCCCATTTCGACGCCACATAAGCGGCCATCGCCGGGCTCGCGCCCCGGCCCATCATCGACGAGGTGGTGATGATCCGGCCGTACCGGCGGGCGATCATGCCCGGGGTGACCGCGGCCAGGGTGTTGAACACGCCGGTCAGATTGCTGCCGATGACTTCGTGCCACAGCTCGCAGGTGTGTTCACCGATCGGCGCCACCCCGGTCACGCCCGCGTTGGCGACCGCGATGTCCACCGATCCGAGTTCGTCCTCGGCGCGCCGTACCAGTTCCTGCATCGCGGCCCGGTCGGCGGTATCGGCCCGGACGCTCACGCACCGCCGGCCCAGTGCGGTGACCAGCTCTTCGGTCTGTGCGAGGTCGGACGGGGTGCCGAGCGGATAGTCCAGGGCCGCACTGTCTTCGCAGCGATCACAGAGGACGATATCGGCGCCGCGTTCGGCGAACGCGAGGGCGTGTGCGCGCCCCTGCCCGCGCGCGGCACCTGTGACCAGTGCGACCCGGCCCTGGAATTCCTGCGACATCTTGTCCTCCTCGGGTGCGCGATCCGCGCACGGCAGTGGGATCGGCCGCGGTCTGTGCGCGGCGGGTGGATCGGGCCGCGGTCTGCGCGCGGCGGGTGGATCGGGCCGCGTCTGCGCGGTCCGTGCCGCTCACGGTAGGGCGCGTGAAGGCGGCGCCGCGGCCCGCGCTCTCACTGGCCGGGACCGCGACCTCCGGGCCGCGGTCCCGGATCGGTAGCGTCGACTCCGCAGACGGGTAGTCCCACCCGGTACGGAGCGGCCGAGGTTCGCGGCCGGTGCTGCCGGGACGATGGTGGGACGAGAAAGGGGCGCCGATGCCGAGAATCGCCGAAACGCGCGATGCCGCGGCACCCAGTTCCACCGAGCAGCATGCCCGGGTGGTCCGGATACTCGCCGCCGCCGCCACCCTGGCCACCGGTAAAGAGCTCGAACGGGTCCAGATGCACGAGGTGGCGAAACTGGCGGGTGTCGCGGTCGCAACCCTGTACCGCTACTTCCCGTCCAAGACCCATCTCTTCGTCGCGGTCATGCTCGATCAGATCGATCGGATGAGTGCGAAATACGCCCGGCCCATGGATCCGGAGCAGAGCGCGAAGGACGGGGTCCACGACACATTGCTCCAGGTGGTTCGCGGTTTGCTGCGCCGTCCGCTGTTGGCGACGGCGATGATCCAGTCCAACAGCACGGCGAAGGCATCCGCTGTTCCCGATACCGCCGGAGTGGATCGCAATTTCCGGCAACTGCTCTACGACGCCGCCGGTATCGAACAGGTCACCGAACGGGACGCCCGGCTTCTACGGGTGCTGATCCACTCGGTTTTCGGCATCATCCAGTCCTGCCTCAACGGGCGGATCACCATCGCGGACGCCGAAGCGGATCTCCGGGTGGCCTGTGATCTGCTGCTCGCGGAATGGCCGGAGTCGTTCACGGCGGGATGACACCCGGGGCACCGGAGCGGTTCGTACGGACGGAGATGCGCGGCTCGCGGTTCCGGCGAGCCGCGCACCGGGGTCAGGCGGTGAGACCGCGCCGGACCACCTTTCCGGTCGCATTGCGCGGCAGCGGTTCGGTGGTGATCCGCCAGCGGGTCGGCACCTTGAAGTACGACAACCGTGCGGCGGCGAACTCGCGTAGCTGTTCCTCCTCGACCACGGCACCGGGCCGGGTGACGACGATCGCGGCCACCTCCTGTCCGAGATCCTGATGCGCGACGCCGACGACCGCACACTCCGTGACGTCGGCATGTTCGTCGAGGCACTGTTCGATCTCGGTGGGGTAGACGTTCTCGCCGCCGCGCAGGATCAGATCCGATCGGCGGCCGGTGAGCCGCAGTCGGCCGTCCGCGAGAATGCCGAAATCGCCGGTGCGCAACCAGCGGTCGGCAGTGATCGCCGCGGCGGTGGCCGCCTCGTCCGCCCAGTATCCGAGCATGACGAACGGGCTCCGCACACACACCTCGCCCTCGGTGCCGTCGGGTACCCGCTCGCCGAACGGGTCACGGATCTCCACGGATACGGTGAGGATCGGCCGGCCGAGGGTGCCCGGGTACTGCTGGAGATCAGCGGTGGTGGCGACCGCGATCGCGGTACTGCACTCGGTGAGTCCGTAGCTGTCGACCAGTGCGTCGCGGGCGAACGGGAACCGTTGCCGCAGCCGATCCTTGAGCGCGATCGAGGAGGGAGCAGAGGCCAGCGCGAATCCGGTCAGGGAGGAGAGATCGTAGCGGTCGGTATCGTCGTGTTCGAGCAGTCGCGACGCCATGGTCGGGACCGCGCCCCAGTTCGTGACCCGCTCTCGTTCGATCGTGCTCAGCACCTTGTCCACGGTGAACGCGCCCTGGTACATCACCACTGCGCTCCCCGTCGCGAGTCGCGGCACGATCAGGTTGTGCAGGCTGGCGATATGGAAGAGCGGCGAGGACAGCAGGTAGCGCAGCGGGCTCGGCTCGGTATCGGAGTAGGCGCGTCCGGTGAATTCGGCGCCGAGCGCGTCGGAGAAACGGTGGTAGTCGACAACGGCCAGAAGGTTGCGTTGCGAATGCAGCGCACCTTTGGGCCGCCCGCTGGTACCGCTGGTGTAGAGGATGACCGCCGGATCGTCCTCGTCGATATCGGCCTGCGGCAGTTCGGCGCCGGAACGGGCGGCGACGAGCCGCGGCACATCCTCCTCGACCGTGAGGACGGTGATCCCCGCGGTATCGATATCGGCCAGCAGGGCGGCGCGCCTGGCATCGACGATCAACACCGTCGGCCGACAGTGCCCGAGACCGTACTCGATCTCCCGGGGCATCCACCAGCTGTTGAGCCCGACACTCACGGCGCCCAGGCATTGTGTCGCCCAGAAGGTCATCACCCATTCGGGACAATTGGCCGCCAGAATCGCGACCCGGTCACCCCGGCCCACCCCGTACTCGTCGCGCAGTGCGGTCGCGAGGGCGGCCACGGCAGCCAGATGCTGCCGGTAGGAGATACGGCGGTCGGCCGTCACCAGGTAGTCCCGGTCCTCCCAGGCGCGCGAGGCCGCCACCAGCTCGCCCAGCGTCCGGCCGCGACGGCGCATCACGGGCATGGTGGCGCCGAGGACCTCTTCGGGGACTATCTCGAAACGGCCACCCGGGCCGGTCAGTCGGGTGATGACTTCGTTCAGCCGCTGCGCTGCGTCTGCCGGTGTCGTCATGGTGGCGCCTCTCTCGTTCACGGTGCCCAGCTGCTGGCAACCTCTCACGGCTCGCCGGAAAGCCCGGCCGGCGTTGCCACTGAGCGAGACCGCGCTCACAACGGCTCCCGCCGTCGCGGCTAGCGTTCGGCGCCGCGGGTGGCGGAACCACCGGAAGATATGCCGTGGTGCGGGCCGAGGGCCGGCCCCTGCGGTCCCGCCCCGCGCTGCCACATCACAGCGAAGAACGGGAGACGAGCGGCAATGGGTGCACTGGACGGCAAAGTCGCCATCATCACCGGGGGCGGACAGGGAGTGGGGCAGGGGATCGCGTACGCACTCGCCGCGGCGGGTGCGTCGATTGCGGTGGTCGGGCGGACGGAGGCCAAACTCCACGCGACCGCCGAGCACATCCGGGCGGCGGGCGGCCGGGCCGAGCCGGTCGTATGCGATATCGGCGCCACCGATCTGCTGCAGCCGCTGGTCGAGCAGGTGGCGGGGTTGTTCGACGGAATCGATATCCTGATCAACAACGCCGATCAGAGTGCGCTGGGCCCGCTGCTCGATATCACTCCCGAGCTCATGGACCAGGCGCTCACCACCGGGCCGGTGGCCACCCTGCGTCTGATGCAGGCATGCCATCCGTATATGAAGGCTCGCGGCGGTGGCGCGATCGTCAATATGGTCACCTCGGCGGCGGTGCGCTGGGATGCCAGCGGGTACGGGCTGTACGCGGCGACGAAGGAGGCGATGCGTTCGCTGACCCGGACCGCCGCCAGCGAATGGGGACGGGACGGTATCCGGGTGAACGCGGTCGCCCCGCATGCGCTCTCACCTGGGCTGAAATGGTGGACCGAACACAACCCGGAGGAGGCGGCCGAGTTCGTCGCGACCATCCCGCTCGGCCGGATCGGTGACTGTGTGGACGATATCGGTCGCGCCGTCGCCTTCCTGGTGGGACCGGATGCCGGCTATCTGACCGGCGCGACCGTTCCGCTCGACGGTGGTCAGGCCCGCTGGTCCTGACCGGCACCGGCACGATCCGGCCGGGGCGGTGTATGCCGCCCCGGCGGTTGGGCTGTTCCGCGCAGATAACTCGCCGATTCTGCTCCGCAGGCGCCGACGAGTGCTACTGTGATTCGAGAATCAATTTCAGTTTTTGCCTATGAAAGGCTTCTGAACAGCTCATTTGGAGATGTCGATGACCATCATTGATTCGGGTACGGGCGCTGCCGAGCAGGCCGGGAAGCCGGACCTGCCGCCGTCCATGGTCGAGCGGATGACCCGGATCCTGGATGCGTTCGACAGTCGCGCGACGCGGTTGTCGCTCGAGGAGGTCGCGCGCCGCGCGCAACTGCCCCGATCCACCGTCTACCGCATCCTGCATCAGCTGACCCAGTCGAGCTGGATCGAGCACACCTCGCTGGGCTACGCGCTGGGCCGTCGTGCGCTCGGTCTCGGCGGCCGGGACGGGAACGACCGGATCCGGGCGGCCGCGGCACCACTGCTGCACGAACTGCATCTGCGGACCGGGATGGTGGTGCACCTGACCGTGCTCGACGGTGGCGACAGCCGGTATCTCGACAAAGTGGGCGGGCCCTTCGCCGCCCGGCTGCCCTCCCAGGTGGGCGGCTGCGCTCCCGCCTACTCGACGGCCGGTGGGAAGGCGATTCTGGCAGGTCTGGAGCCGGAGGCCGTCGACCGTCTCTATCGGACCTCCCTGGCCCGCCGCACCGGCAATACGATCGCCGAACGCGCGACCCTGCACCAGGAACTGAGCCGGATCAGGCTACGCGGCGGACTGGCCTTCGACGACGGCGAATCGGTCCCCGGGGTGGCCTGTATCGGTGCCGCGGTGCGCGGGCACAGCGGACCGGTCGCGGCGGTATCACTGTGCGGCGACGCGCGTTCCGTACGGTTCGACCACGTGGCACCGCTGGTGGTGAACATATCCCGTGAGGTGTCGAGCACCCTGTTCCCTGTACCGCCCGAGCGGGTCGGCGGCCCGGAGCATCGACGATTCCAGGTGGCCGGGACCCGCTGAGCGCGCACGTCGTGCGCGGCGGCGCGATCCCGGCCCGTGGGCCCCGGTACGCCGGGTCTCACTCATCGGAAGGTGCTGTGTGCGAGGGGCGCTCCGCCTGGCAGCCTCGGGAAGAGGACCGGGTGACCGGCGGCCGAATCGCGCGGGGACGTCCCGGACGGCGTCGCGTGCCACGCGCACCGCGAGAGATCGAACAGGAAGTTGTTGCCATGGGTGAGGTTCTGGACCGGATCGAGCAGTACGCGGAAGAGATTCGCGCCGAGGGCGCCGTGGGCGACGAACTCATGCGCCTTTCCGATACCTCGGCGCGGCGGCTGCGGGAATCCGGCGCGATCCGGATGCTGCAACCGAAGGCGCACGGCGGACTCGAATGCCATCCACGTGAGTTCGCGGAGACCACGATGGCCATCGCCGCGATGGACGGGGCGGCCGGCTGGGTCACCGGGATCGTGGGCGTCCATCCGTGGGAGCTCGCCTTCGCCGATCCCCGCGTGCAGGACGAGATCTGGGGCGCTGATCAGGACACCTGGGTCGCCTCGCCCTACGCGCCGATGGGGGTGGCGACTCCCGTCGACGGCGGTTATCTGCTCAACGGACGATGGTCGTTCTCCTCGGGTACCGACCACTGCCAGTGGGCTTTCCTCGGCGCGCTGGTCGGTGACTCCGCCGGGAAGCCGGTGATGCCGCCGAACTCCCTGCACGTGATCCTGCCCCGTTCCGACTACCGGATCGTCGCGGACTCCTGGGACGTGATCGGACTGCGCGGCACCGGTTCCAAGGATCTGATCGTCGAGAACGCCTTCGTGCCGGACTACCGGACCCTCTCGGCGGCCGAAGTGATGGACGGTACCGCTGTTCGGCGGGCCGGTCGCACCGAGACGCTGTACCGGATGCCTTTCTCCTGCATGTTCCCCCTGGGTATCACCTCGGCGGTGATCGGTATCGCCGAGGGCGCGCTGGCCTGCCATATCGCGGCGCAGCGGGAGCGGGTCGCGGTGACCGGAATCCCGATCAAGGACGATCCGTACGTTCTCTTCTCGATCGGTGAGGCGGCCGCCGAGATCGCCGCTTCGCGGGCCGCGCTGCTCGAGAATGTGGATCGGTTCTGGGACAGTACGGAAAAAGGCCGGGAGACGAGTTTCGAGGACCGCGCGATCGGCCGGCGTACGCAGACCGCGGCGGCCTGGCGCGCGGTACGCGCGGTCGACGAGATCTTCGCGCGGGCCGGTGGCGGCGCGCTGCACTACCGCTTTCCCATGCAGCGCTTCTTCCGCGACGCGCACGCCGGATTGGCACACGCGATCCATGTGCCCGGTTCGATCTTCCACGCCTCGGCGCTGACGCAACTGGGCGGCGAACCGCAGGGCATCCACCGCTCGATGATCTGAACGCATCCACTCGATCCCCGCCGCCGACCGGGCCCGCGTGAATTTCCGCCCCTGCCTCGACCCGGGCGAGGCCGTCGAGGACGGCCGTCGGTTCACGCGCTCCGCGGACGACTCCCACCCGGCTCGCGTCCAGCGTGTGGGCATCGAACCTGTTGTCCGGAGTGCGAAGTCCTCGAGCTCTTCGATATCGGCCGACCGCAAGGTATCCGGCCTCTTCGCCGGTGCGCGCCCACCCGGCCAGGGTGTGCGGGGTCGATGCCGCGCCCGAAGCCGGGCACGTTGATACCGAAGTTCATGCCGGGATTCCTTCGAAGGTCAACACGATCTTGCCGAGCAGTCCACCGGCCTCGAACTCGCTGTGAGCTGCCCGAACCTGTCCGAGTGGGTAGGTGGCAGCCACTCGCAGCCGCAGTCGGCCCGTGTCGACGAATCGGGTGAGCTGTGCGAGTTGGCGGCCGTCCTCCTGGACGTAATTGCGGGCCGCCCCGGCGATGTCGGGCAGCGGGTCGTCGGAAATCGACAGGTAGCGGCCACCGGTGGCCAGTGCGCGGGAGACATCGACACCGGCGGTGTCGAACACCGCCGCATAGGCTGCGGGGTTCAGGTCGGTGGGGTCGCTGGTTGCCTGATCGGCGCCCAGGTCCCGTGCCGCGTTCAGGTGTTCGTCTCGTGATACGAGGGCATCGACTGCGATCCCGGCGGCGCGGGCAAGCTGGACGGCCAGCCCGCCCACCGCGCCCGCTGCGCCGGTGATCAGCAGCCGCTGCCCGTGCCGCAGATCGAGTGCGTCCAGTCCCTGCCGGGCCGTCAACCCGGCGAGGGGTAGTGTGGCGGCTTCGATCAAGCTGACGGTGGTGGGGGCCGGGGCGAGCAGGCGTGCGGGTAGCGCGACGAGTTCGGCCCAGGTGCCGCGGCCGGTGGCGATCTGCGCGGACATCGCGATCACCCGGTCACCTCGCCGCCACCGTGGATCGTTGCTGGTGACTACGATGCCGGCCAGGTCCCAGCCGAGCGTCGCGGGCAGTGTTCCGGCATCCTGGGCGCGGGTCTTCCAGTCCACCGGGTTGAGACTGCTCGCGGCGGTGCGCACCAGCACCTCACCCGGGCCCGGCTGCGGATCCGGGATCGTCTGCACGGTCAAGACCTCCGGGCCGCCGTGGCGGTCGATGCGGACAGCATGCATCACAGTTCTCCTGTTCGACGAAGCGCAAGAGGGGGACTCGGGTCAGGACGCAGCGGCCGGTTGGGGTGTCGCATCCGCATCCGCGTCGGCCGGTTCCGTGGGGTTACGGGGGACAGCGAGGTAGGACAGTGCCAGGCCGAGCAGGCTCAGCAGCGCCCCGGCCAGGCCGGTCCAGCGCAGTCCGCCCGCGGCCACGATCGCGCCACCGAGCACCGATCCCGTGGCCGCGCCCAGGTTGAAGGCTCCGACGTTGACCGATACGGCCAGTGTCGGCGCGTCTCCGGCGTGCTCGAGGATCAGGCCCTGCAACGGCGCGATGGTCGCCGTCGCCAACAACCCCAGCGTCAGCACCGCGAGCACTGCCGAGGGCTGCCATACGAGCATGAACGGGAACAGCGCCAGCACACCGGCCAATCCGCCGAACACCGCGCGCACCGTCGCGCTCAGCGACCGATCCGTCAACCGGCCCGCGGCGAGGTTCCCGACGACACTGCCCGCCCCGTAGGCCAGCAACAGCACCGACACCGTTGAGGCCGCGAATCCGGTGACTTGCGTCAGCAGCGGCGCGATATAGGTGAAAACGGTGGCCACACCGGCGAAACCGACCGCGGTCGTGGCGATCGACACCAGCACCGGGCGCTGTGTCACCACCCGCAACTCCTTCCGGATGCTCGTCTGCTGGGCCGCCTCCGTGGGCAGCACTGCCGCCAGCAGCACGGTCCCGACCAGAGCCAGCACCGTCAGCACCACGAACGGAGCCCGCCATCCCGCGCGTTCACCCAGCAACGCGCCCAACGGAACACCGAGCAAGGTGGCCACGGTGAACCCCGAGGCCACCGCCGCGATCGCGGTGCCGACCTTCTCCGCCGTCACCACCTGAGTCGCGGTTACCAGCGCCAAGGCCAGGAAAGCGGCATGACTCAGCGACGACACCACCCGTCCGGCCAGCAACAGCTCGAACGACGGCGCCCACGCGCTCAACGCGCTCCCGGCAGCGAACAACAGCATCAACCCCAACGCCACCGCCTTGCGCGGCAACCGGGCCGTCGCGATCGTGACCAACGGCCCGCCGATCACCACGCCCAGTGCATACGCGGTCACCGCCTGTCCCGCTGTCCCGACCGACACCCCCAGATCCGCGCCCACCTGAGGCAACAAGCCGGCGATCAAATATTCGGAGGTGCCGACCACGAATACGCCGGCGCACAACGCCGCCAGTACCCCGTAACTCTTTCTCATAGCCTGGACGGTAAACTCTGACATCAGTGTCAGAGTCAATCCAGGATGAGTGAGGTCACATGCGTATCGGAGAGCTGTCTCACCGGACCGGTGTCCACGAGCGGTTATTGCGCTACTACGAAAAACAAGGGCTGCTCCAGCCGACCCGCCGTCCCAGTGGCTATCGCGAATACTGTGAGAGTGACCTCGACACCGTCCGCCGCATCCGCAGCCTGCTCGCCGCAGGACTGAACACAGCCACCATCGCCACCGTGCTGCCATGCCTGCGCGACGACGACCAACGGCTCGTCCCGACCTGCTCGGACCTGGTCACCGACCTCTGCCGAGAACGCGACCGCATCACCGCGGCCATCACCGAACTGCAACACTCGCGCGCCATGCTCGACGCCGTCATCACTGCCGCCCCCGACGACGTCACCGCCCGAGCCCGAGTCGACCTCGCCGCGCTCCAAACCACCTGACGATCCCAGCCACGCGACCACACTGATATGGGTAAATCCACTGTCCGCCAGTGTGTTGGATCTCGTGTCTGCGAGCGGGGAGATTCTCGTGTCCACCAACAGCCGACGCTGTGGATCTCGTCTCAGCGCCTGTTCTGTCGTCGGTGCGATGCCCCCGGACTTTCCAGCGCCGGCCGGGTCCGGCGAGCGGGCGGGCAGATCGGAACCCGTAACATTCGCCGCGCGGCTTCCCGTCCCCGCGCGCCGATACGGTCGGCGCGCATCCGGAGCCGTGGCCGGGTGCGCTGATGGAGGGTCGAGGAGCAGGATGCAGCGGGAGTGTGCCGGTGCTGGGTAAATGGTTCCGGAAACGAGTCGCCGAGCCGCTGGTGAGCGACGTGATTCCCGATACCGCGCGTGCCGTGGAGAACCCTATCCGGCGGGCACAGGGGGCGGCGGACTCCGCGGCGACGGCGATCCCGGGCGGCGAGTTCGACGGCGGTCGGCGGCTCGGGCAGTCTGTCGATGCGGCGTCACCGCCCGCCGCGGAAGTGTCGGTTACTCCCGCGGAACATGTGTCGGCCGAGTTCTCGCCGGCCATGTCCGGATCGCAGGTGCATGCCACTCTGGCGGAGCTTCTGGGTGATCGTGGTGCCGCCGAGATCGCTGCGCTACCGGTGAATCACGGGCTGCGGATCGCGGGCCGGGACGGGGTTCGGCTGTTCTGTACACCGGCCACCGGCGGTAGTGGCGCGACGGTCAGCGGATGGGTCGAGGAGGTACGGATTCCGCCCGGCGGGATACTGGAAGACACCTGGGGAGGTGCCAGGATCGGCGAGTTCACGTTCGCCCGGCCCGAAGACGGGACCGCCACTTCTTGGTCGGCCAGGATGCTCGGGGATCGCAAGCAGATCGGCCGCACCGCCGAGAGGTTGCCCGCCGAACTCGCCGGTGTGACGGCGGGCTTCGACACCGAACAGATCCGTTCGACGGTGGCCGACGCGGCCGAGCGGATGTCGAAGGACAAGACGGCCCGCCGTGGCGGCGCGCTGGATATCGAAGGCAGTGGCGATCGACTCACTGTGCGCGCATCCGCCGGTGTCCTTTCCCGGGAGTTGACCGCCCCCGAGTTCGTCCTACTCGATTCCACCCTCACCCGTACCGAAGGCACCTGACCGAACAGGCGATCGCGGCGTGACCGAATACGTCCCCCTGGGGTTCAGTCCGGGCGCCGGCGCACCGCGTCGGAGACGACCGTCGCCACGAACTTCTCGACGGCCGAGGTAGTGGGTGGGCCGGCGTCGCGGTCGGTGAACAGCAGATGACCGCCACCGACCAGGGACAGGGTGAGCGATTCGATATCGGCATCGGCTGCGATGCGACCTTTTTCCCGCTCGTCGGCCAGATAGCCGGAGATCGCGGTGGTGGCCTCGGCGAGAATCGCCATACCCCCACCGGGCCGGGCACGGCGCAGTCGCGCGCGGAGTTCGTCACGGAAGGTGATGAGCGGGATGATCGCCACCGGAACCGGACCGAACAGGGTGGTCAGCGCGATGGTCAGATTGGCGACCACGGTGCCGGTGCCGGCGGCGTTGCGCAGTTCGTTCCCTTGTGCTTCGAGCTGGGCGGCCCGGTCGAGCACGAGTGCGGCGAGGAAGGCGTCGAAGTCGGTGAAGTGTCGGTGCAGTACGCCTTTGGCGCAGCCCGCCTCGTCGGTGACGGCCCGGCTGGTCAGTCCGTTCGGCCCGGCGCGAAGCAGTATGCGTTCGGCGGCGTCGAACAGCTGCTGCCGCGCGTCGCGAAGGTGCACCCCAGTCGGCACTCGGAGATCCTCTCGTGCGTTCGGCTCACCGGCGCGTTTGCCGAGTGGGCGTGTGCCCACTAGAGTGGGCGCATGCCCACGATATCGCAGGAGCATCCCGAACATTCGCCGGAGCCCGGGGGTTCGCCGGGAATCGCCACCTCGTTCGGCGTGGACGCGCAGCGCTACGACCGGGCCCGGCCCGGGTACCCCGGCACCCTGGTGACCCGAATCCTCGCCGGGACTTCCGGGACGGATGTACTGGACGTCGGGTGCGGTACCGGCATCGCGGCCGCTCAGTTCCGGGATGCGGGCTGCACGGTGCTCGGTATCGAACCCGATGCGCGGATGGCCGAGTTCGCACGAGCTCGCGGTCTACAGGTCGAGGTCGCCACCTTCGAGGCATGGCAGCCGGGCGAGCGGATGTTCGATGCGGTGATCGCCGCGCAGTCGTGGCATTGGGTGGACCCGGTCACCGGCGCCGCGAAGGCGGCCGACGTGTTGCGACCGGGCGGCCGGCTGGCGATTTTCGGGCATGTGTACGAGCCGCCGGCGGAGGTGGCCGAACCGTTCGCCGCCGCCTTCCGGCGGGTGGCGCCGGACTCCCCGTTCAGCGGCCAGCCGGCGCGGCGGCCGCTCGAGCTCTACCGCGCCGGATACGCGGAATTCGCCGACCGGATCCGCAGGACTCGGCAATTCGGCGATCCCGAACAGTGGCGATTCGACTGGCAGCAGTCCTATACGCGCGACCGATGGCTGGAACTGCTGCCCACCACAGGCGGCCTCACCCGGCTCCGTGCCGATCAGCTGGCCGAAATACTGGACGCAGTGGGCGAGGCCGTCGACTCGCTGGGCGGATCCTTCACGATGGATTACACCACTCTGGCGACGGTCGCCACCCGCGTGGACGCCTCCTGACATTCTCGCCTGCGCCTGCGCCTGCGCCTGCGTCCACGGCCGGATCGGCTTGCGGGAGTGGGCGGCGAGGGCTGCCGGAACCCGGCATCTCCCCCGGTGGGGGCGGTAATCTCGCCCACGTGTCGATGCACGAGATCGAGGATCTGGTCGAATGGTCGGTGCGGGTGCTGCATACGCGGTATCCGGCGGCGGATCGACGGGTCCGGGATTTGTTCGGTGAGTTGTACGCGTTCCAGGGCGGGTACGACTGCTCGTTCACTCATTTCCGGGTGATGGAGATTCTGCTGGAGCGGGAGTACTGCTATCGGTTCCGGATCGAGGAGCATCCCGAGTACGCCCGGCGGCGTGAATTCTTCGACAGCCTGACAGGTTTCACCGCACTCGCGGAGATCGACGTCGCTGAGGAGGAACCCGACCTCGGTGGGTGGCCGGCAGAAGGGTATGTGGATCCGCCGTATCTGTACTGCGACGCCGGGTCGGCACTGTGGCGGCGTCTGGTGGATCTGGGAACGATCCGGGGCAGCGGCGCCGAACCGGTGCGGAAGATCGCCACGGCCGATGTGGTTCGCGAGGTGGTACTCGCCGCCGAAGTCGAGGGCGATATCGAGCTGATCGCCCTATGGCATGCGCTCGGCCCCCGCGCGCTGCTGCCGGACGTCCATACCGAGGACCCCTGGGAAATACCCGCGCTCGCGCAGATCCGCGGCATCGCGGTGCGCACCGGCGCCACCACGTTGGAGCTGCCGAACGGGTACCGCCCGCCGCCGGAATACTACGAG
Organism: Nocardia sp. NPDC001965; assembly: GCF_053594175.1. Lineage (NCBI taxonomy): Bacteria > Bacillati > Actinomycetota > Actinomycetes > Mycobacteriales > Nocardiaceae > Nocardia > Nocardia sp. NPDC001965. The sequence continues at coordinate 800,585 of NZ_JBSFDZ010000001.1, read as the reverse complement.
GACGATGAACTCGAAGCGTGGTGGATGGGCCACGACGCGCCCGTCTGACCCACGGCCCGGCGCCGCGGGACCGCGACCACCGCCCGCCGGGCTCCGGTCACCGGCGGTGGGTCATCTCGGTGAGCCGCAGGTCGCGGGTGCGTGATTGGTGGGTCTCCATGGTTTTCGCGGCGCGTTCGGGGTCGCGGTCGCGGATCGCTTCGAAGATCTGGGTGTGTTCTTCCTCGATGAGGTCCAGGTTGTCCCGGGTGCGCGAAACCGCGCCGTCGTATACCCGCAGCCGGGCATCGAGGAGGGCCATCAGTTCCAGGGCTGTCGTGTTGTGCGCGGCATGGCGCAGTGCGACATGCCATTCCGCGTGCCGGTCGAGGCGCTCCTGGCCGCTGAGTCCGCGGGTGGACTCCAGCAGGTGCCGGAGTTTCGCGAGATCGAACTCGGTGCGCCGGGCAGCCGCGCTGCGGGCGACCGTGGCCTCCAGGGCTATTCGGGCCTCGCAGATATCCAGTATCTCCTCGGGCGTGCGGATCCGGACGACGAAACCGCGCGATTCCTTCGTCATGAGGCCTTCGACTTCCAGGCGCATCAGGGCTTCGCGGACGGGGGTGCGGGAGACGCCCAGGTCCGCTCCGACATTCGCGGGGACCAGCAGGGTGCCGGGCGGGTAGGTGCCGCCGACGATACGGGCGCGCAGTTGTCGATACGGCGAATCCGATGAACCACGGGATTCGGGCATAGGGAAGTTTCTCCTCGGAGCGGGAACGCGATCGTTCACCGATACCACAGTCGTGGCGGGAAGAACAGAGTTCTGAACGCAACTGTATACAACTGGCGACACTTGCGTACGACCGCTCTACCGTGCCTGGAGAAGCACGACAGGAGGGTCATGTATCCGCAAGTGAACGAGGGCCACCGGTGACCGGTGCGGTGGCGGCGGCCGCTCCGGCGACGGCACGCCGACGCAGCCCGAGCAGGAAGGCCGGCCGGTATCCGCGGGCGCTGCTGCCCTGGGTCGTGCCGGTGCTGATCGTCGCGGCCTGGCAGTGGAGCTCGAGCGCCGGCTTCATCTCACCGGCGATCCTGCCCGCGCCGTCGGTCGTGCTCGATACCGCAGGCACGCTGTGGCGCAGCGGCGAACTACCGGAACATGTTCTGGTCAGCCTGCGCCGGGTGACCGTCGGATTCGGCATCGGCGCCGTGATCGGCCTGGCCTTCGGATTCGCGGTGGGACTGTCCCGGCTGGCGGAAGGCGTTTTCGACCGCAGCCTGCAGATGGTGCGCGCGCTACCGCACCTGGCGCTGGTCCCGCTGCTGATCGCCGCGTTCGGAATCGGCGAGACCCCGCGCATTGTGCTGGTCACCCTCGGGGTGATCTTCCCCGTCTACCTCAACACGGTGAGCGGAATCCGGACGGTCGACGAGAAGCTGATCCAGCTGGGCAGCTCCTACGGGCTCACCCGGTGGGGACTGCTCCGCCATATCGTCGTACCCGGTGCGCTGCCGATGATCCTCACCGGTATCCGGTACGCGCTCGGCGTGGCGTGGCTCACCCTCGTCGTCGCCGAGACCATCGCCACCCGGGAGGGGATCGGCTACCTGGCGCAGAACGGCCGGGAGATGCTGCGCACCGACCGCATCGTGCTGGCCATCGTGCTCTATGCCCTCGCCGGGCTGCTCGCCGACCAGATCATCCGCTTGATCGAGCGCCGCGCCCTGCGCTGGAACCCGACGATGCGGAAGGTGCGGTCATGACTGCCTCGACGAAGAACCCGGTCGGGCTCACGCTGCGCGACGTGGGCATCCGGTACCGCGACACCTGGGTGCTGCGGCATCTGGACCTGACGGTCGAGCCGGGGCAGTTCGTCGCGATCGTCGGCCCGAGCGGCGTCGGGAAATCGAGCCTGCTGCGGCTGCTGGCGCAACTCGAGGCGGCGACCGAGGGAACTCTCGCGCCGGTCGATGCGGGCTCGTACTCGGCTCGGATGATGTTCCAGGAGGATCGGCTGCTGCCCTGGAAGTCGGTGCTGGACAATGTCACTCTGGCGAACCGGCGCCGTAACGACGCGGCCCGCGAACTGCTCGACCAGGTCGGCCTCGCGGGACGGGAGAAAGACTGGCCCGCCGAGCTTTCCGGTGGGCAACGCCAGCGCGTCGCGCTGGCCCGGGCGCTACTGCACCACCCCGACATCCTGCTGCTCGACGAGCCGTTCGGCGCGCTGGACGCCATCACCCGGGTGAACATGCACGAACTGGTCGAATCGTTGCTGGCCCGGGAACCGCGGACCGTGGTGCTGGTCACCCACGACGTCGAAGAAGCACTGATGCTGGCCGACCGGGTGCTGTTGCTGACCCCGGAAGGCATCACCACCGACCTCACCGTCGCGCAGCCGCGGCCCCGCAGCCGTGGCGACGCCGAACTCGCCGACCTCGAACAGCGTCTGCTGGACGATCTACTCGCCGCCGACCGTCTGGCGCGGCAATCCCGGAAAGGCACAACAGTATGAGCACGCCGCCGTTATCGCTGAACAGGCGCGGATTCCTGAAGGCCACCGGTCTCGGCGCGCTGGGCGTGGCCGGAGCCGCGGCGCTGGCGGCCTGCGGCCCGGGCACGTCGGCGCCGGCGGCGCTCACCGAGATCCGCTACGCCCTGATCGGCGACGGCAAGGCCGAGCCCGGGACCATTCTGTCGCACGGGCTCGGCGGCTTCGATGTGAGCGCCGCGGTGGGCATGCCGGTGTCGTTCCCCACCGGATTCGCCGCGTCGCTTCCGGTGATGGAGGCGATCAAGGCCGGCAGTATCGAGTTCTCCTTCGCGACCGCGACGGCGATCATCTACGCGATCGGCGGCGGTGTGCCGGTGGTACCGCTGGTCGCCTATCCGCTGCCGGCGAACGAAGTCGACATCCTGGTCCCCAAGGGGTCCGCTATCGAGTCCGCCGCCGATCTCGCCGGTCGCCGGGTCGCCGACCATCAAGGCACCACCGGGACCTACAGCCTCGTCAAATACCTGGAGACCGCCGGGTTGACCATGGACGATATCGAGTACGTCGATCTCACTGCCGCGGATGCGGAAGCCGCTTTCGCGCAACGGCATGTGGACGCCTGGATCAACTGGCAACCCACCATCGAACTGGCCCGGCGTAAACACGACGCCGAGGTGCTACCCGGCGTCCGTACCTACGACTACGCGTTCTTCGTGGCCTCCGAACAGTTCGCGTTCGAGCGGCCGCACGAGGCCGCGACCCTGGTCCGCCATGTGCGCGACGCGCAGCGCTGGATCGAGGCGAACCCCGAAACCGCGGTCGCGGAATTCGCGGCGCTGGGCGGCTTCGGTGATTCCACCCTGGAGAAGGACGTGTACTACGACCTGGTCCAGCAGAAGCGCCTCTCCTACTCGGGCGCGGGGGATTTCGGCGTGGTCGGCGATGATGCCGTCACCGGCACCCAGGACCTGGCCGACAACTTCCACGCGCTGGGTGTGTATCCGGAAGCCGTGGACGTGCGCGGCTGGTTCGCCGACAGCCGGTTCGCTCCGGTCGCCGACGCCGTCCGTGCCGAACTTGCCGCACAGTGATCGACAGAGACCGGGAGACCATTCGATGAGCAAGAAAATGCGCCTGGCCGCATTCGTCACCGCGGGTCCGGGCCGGCCGGGCGGCTGGCGCTATCCTGGGTCGGTACCCGGCTGGCTGGACGCGTCCTACTATCACAACATCGCGCGGACGCTCGAGGACGGCCGTTTCGACCTGGCGTTCTTCCCCGATATCCTCTCGGTTCCCGATCGCTTCGGCGACAGTACGGATTCGCAGTTGCGCTACGGGGCGCTGGGTTCGCTGCGGGTGGACCCGCTGCCGGTGATGGCATCCATGGCGGCGGTCACGCGGCATCTCGGCATCGCGGCGACGGTTTCGACGAGCTACGCCCAGCCGTTCAGCGTAGCCCGGACTTTCGCCAGCCTGGACCATCTGACCGCGGGGCGGTCCGCCTGGAACATCGTGACCTCGTTCCAGGAATCGGAAGCCCGCAACTTCAACCTCGACACACAGTTCGACCGGTCGACCCGTTACGAGCGCGCCGACGAATTCTTGCAGGTGGCGGCAAAGCTCTGGGACAGCTGGGAAGACGACGCGCTGGTCCTGGACGAGCAGGCTCCGCTGTTCGCCGACCCCGACCGCGTGCACCGTATCGATCACCAGGGGCAGTACTTCGCCGTTGCGGGCCCGCTCAATGTGCCGCGGCCGCCGCAGGGCTATCCCGTGCTGATCCAGGCCGGTGCCTCGTCGAAGGGTAAGGATTTCGCCGCGCACTGGTCGGATGTGATTTTCTGCAGCCACGCCTCCAAAGAGTCGGCGCAGTCCTTCTACACCGAGATCAAGGAACGGGCGGCGACTTTCGGCCGCGATCCCGGCAGTATCAAGATCCTGCCCTCCATCACGCCGATCGTCGCCCCGACCTCCGCGCGGGCCGAGGAACTGGCCGAGGAGATATTCGAACTGGTTCCGCCGTTGGGCGGCCTGTCCACGCTGGCCTACCATCTAGATGTCGATCTCTCCACCTTCCCGCTGGACGAACGCCTGCCCGAGGTGGAGGTTCCGGGTGTGGAAGGGCATTACCACGAGGTCCGCGAGATCACCGAGCGTGACGGTCTGACGCTGCGTCAGCTGGGTAAGCAGTACGGCGGCCGGACCGAGGGGAATTTCATCGGCACCGCCGCCGAGGTCGCCGACGGGTTGCAGGAATGGTTCGAGGACGAGGCCGCCGACGGGTTCACCCTCCAGGTGCCCTACCAGCCCGGTGGTTTCGAGACCTTCACCCGGCAGGTCGTGCCGGAACTGCAGAAACGCGGGCTCTTCCGCACCGAGTACGAGGGCGCCACGCTGCGTGAAAACCTCGGCCTCGATCGCCCGGCCCGCGGTGACTGGGTCACGCGCGCGGGTGGTGCGAAGTGACGGACGCGGCACGGGGTGCGGTGACGGTGGCGGCCGAGATCGCCGCACCGGGCCGGTTCATCGTATCGGCGCGGGCGAATCACCTGGTCAGTGATTCCCGGCTGACCGGCGGCGAGGCGATCCACGCCGGTGAGCTGTTGCTCGCGGCGCTGGCCTCGTGCGCCCTCGCCAATATCGAGAACTACGCCGCCGAAACGGGATTCGCTGCGGTGCGGGTGGTCGCGACGGCCTCGCACACCCGGGACGAAGACGCGCCGACCTACTACCGCCATACGCTACTCGAGCTCGAGCTCGAGGGGGTCGGCGACGTGGACGGGTGGGCGCTGGTGGACAACTTCGTGGCCACCTGCCCCATCTACAACACGATCCGGCGCGGCAGCGGGATCGAGATCGTACTCAACGGCCGACGCCGTGCGGCGGTCGCCGAGCCGGCGCACGCGGGAGAGCGCGGCGACGGTGACCGGTAGCGAGGGCCGCCGTGCCGAACCGGCGGCGGAGAACTGTTGCCGGGGAACAGCATTGCGCCTGCGGCGCTATGCGCTGGGGTCGGCCGGCAGTCGCCGGGTGGACCCGGCCCGCGCCGCCCCGGGGTCGTGCCGGCCGCGGCGCGCGCGTCAGCGGGCGAAACCGCCGCCGGATCCGGGGTCAGTCGCGTAGGGCGCGTTCACGCAGGGTGGCCAGGGTACGAGTCAGGATGCGGGAGATCTGCATCTGCGACACATTCAATTCGGCGGCGATCTGGGCCTGGGTCCGGTTCTCGAAGAACCGCATGTGCAGCACGCGCTGGTCCCGCTCGGGGAGATCCTGCAACAGGGGCGCGATGGTGAGCGCGTTCTCGGTGAGTTCGTAGGAGGGGTCTTCGCCGCCGAGGGTTTCGGTGCTCTTCGCCGCTGCTCCGCTGCCGTCGTTCTGTTCGGCCGAGGCATCGAGCGAATCTGTGCGATAGGCATTGCCGGCCAGCAGAGCCTGGGTGACCTCGTTGAGATCGAGGTTCATCTCCACGGCGATATCGAGCGCGGTCGGTGTCCGGCCGAGTCGTTGGCTGAGGCGTTCGATGGTGGGGCCGAGCGCGGTCTGGGTTTCCTTGACCCGCCGCGGCACCCGGACCGCCCAGGTGTGGTCGCGGAAGTGCCTGCGTACCTCGCCCATGATCGTGGGAACGGCGAAGGCCACGAAACTGGATCCCCGGCCGGCGTCGTACCGGTCTACGGCCAACACCAGCCCCAGCGACGCGATCTGGTGCAGATCCTCGTAGTTCTCCCCGCGTCCGGTGAACCGGCGCGCGATGTGATCGGCCAGCGGCAGGCAGCGGCGCATGATCTCCTCCCGAAGCTCCGCGCGCCCGGGATCCGCCGAATCCATCGCCGTGAGCTGTTCCAGCAGCGGTTCGATCCCGTCGTAACTGTCGGTACCACGATTGGCGCGGCGCGCTGTGTTCGGGGAGTGGGATACGGCCACTGTCGTCATCGAGACCTCGCTTTCCGTTGCCTCCACGCGGAACAGAGCCGCTGGAGGGCGACGGTCCCGGTCTACCCGTTGCGACGAGAACAACCACGACGAACGGTTCTTCTTCGTTCAGTGGATGGTTGCCCGACGGTGAGCTTCGTTTTCCGGACCGGGAGTGGGAGCGCGGCGGGCTCGCATCGGGCCGGCCGCACACAATGGCGGCGGCAAGTATCCGTCCGGGACATCCGCGCGGCGCCACCGTGTCGCGCGGACCAGCGCGTTCACCGGTGCGGTTGATCCAGGCGAGCGCCCGTGGTCTCGTAGAAGAGAATTGCAACCGTTCCACATTTCAGCGGAGCGGTGTCGGTCGGAGCCGACCGGAGAGGCGGGTCATGCGGAGTCTGTTTTTCGACAGCGAGGACCTCGGGGCCACCGAGGAGTTCCTCAACAGCGCCTACACCCGGATGCAGATCGGCAACGACAGTCCCCGGGGTGCGCGTACCCGCATCCGCCGCGACCTACTCGGTCCGGTCAGCCTGGATCGACTCGAGCTGGGCTTCGATATGGCCTACGACGCCGACCCACTGAACAAGATCTGCCTGATCACGGTACATTCCGGAACGGTAGAGGAGGACTTCCGCGAGGTCGGCCGAGATATCTTCGCTCCCGGCGATTCCGGTCTGCTCACCCCGCACGATCTTCCGTATTCCGGAGTGGTCCGGTCCTCTCGCTACGACATCACCATGTTCGAGCCGGAACTGCTGGACCGTCTCGCGGCCACGGGCGGCCCGGCGCAGCAGCCCATCCGTATCAGTGGGCACCGCCCCGTGAGTCCTACCGCGAACCGGCAGCTCACCGCCGTGATCACCCACCTGCAGCGGGTCGCCACCGACCCGGCCACCGCCGCGAGCCCGCTGCTGGCGGCCACCGGCGCCGATTACCTGGCCGCGACCGTACTCGCGACCATGCCCACGACGGCGGTGACCGAACCCGCCGCCGCCGACCGCCGTGACGCCCACCCGGAAACGGTGCGCCGCGCCGTCGCCTACCTGGAATCCCATCTGCACGAGGATGTGACGATCACCGAGGTCGCGGCGGCGGCTTTTGTGACACCGCGGGCGCTGCAGCTGGCGTTCCGGCGCCATCTCGGCACCACTCCGTTGCGCTATCTGCGACGGCTGCGCTTGGCCGGCGCCCACGACGAGCTGCGTGCCGCGGCGGCCGGGGACGGGCAGACGGTCGCCACCATCGCTCACCGGTGGGGGTTCGCCCATCCGGGCCGCTTCGCCATCGCCTACCGCGATCACTACGGCCGTCCGCCGTCGGAAGTCCTGCACAGCTGAACGGCGGCGCTGTCCGGCCGCGCTGCGCCGGCGTTCCGCCGGCCGAGGCGGCTGCGACGAACCGGCTTGCCCTGGGCTGGATCCGGCCCGTGTTCTGCCCTGGTCCGGGCGGCGCCGGGTGGCGTGCGAATCCGCTCGACTACCGTCCGCGTAACATGCAGAATGGCCGGTGAAGAGGGGTGTCCCTATGGTTTTCGTCAAGGGCAGCGGCAGGGTCAGTGCCTGATGACGGTGTAGTGCCCGGCGGTCTCCTGGAATTCGATCGCCGCGGCGATGGCCGCGTCGTCGAGTGCCGTGGCGGGGTTGGGAACGACGATGAGTTTGTCGTCATCGTCGTGGAACCGGTGGACGATCGCGATGCATGTGCCGTGTGCTGAGGTCACCGGTTCGGAAGGGCCGAGATAGTAGGCGTCGAGTTCCTCACCGTCGGGCGCGAGTGTGCCGGGGACATAGCCATAGTTCGCCAGATAGAGAAATCCGCAGGTCGGGTGGCGGCTCCCGTAGGGGCGGTCGATCAAGAGATCGACCGCCCGGCCGAGAAACGGCCGCGCCAGTCTCAGCGATTCGGATTCCTCGAACGGTGCTGGGCTGGTCACCGTCGCAGACTATCGAGCGGTCTCGATCATCATGCGGCTGGTTGCGGTGCCCGGTATGGCTGTTTGGTTTCGAGCATGGCGAACAGGACGTCGCAGCGTCTTCGGGCCAGGCAGATGAGGGCGGCGTTGTGTTTCTTGCCCTCGGCGCGTTTGCGGTTGTAGTAAGTGCGGCCGGCCGGGTCGTGCAGAGCGGCGAATGCGGATAGAAGCAAGGCTCGTTTGAGTTTGTGGTTGCCGGATCGGCCAGGATCTCCTCGACCAGCCGGGCGCCCATGTGGGGTGCGTGTTTGGTCGCGATGGCGGTGAGTGTGCGCCGCCCGGCGGCCCGGATCCCCTCTGGGCCGCCGCAGCGCGACAGAATTTCCAGCACCGCTGGATGCGCGATCCTCGGACCGAGGACGCGTTCGAGAGCCGAAGACGCCGGTGAGCAGGCCGCGGATGCGGTTGCTGGTGCGGGTCGCCTCACCGGCCAAATCGTCATCGAACCCGGCCAGAACGCCGAGCTCGGTCAGGGCGTCATCACCGACATCGACCCGGCGCAACGTGTGCGGCATGGCGCGGGCGGCATCAGCGACGATGTGGGCATCGCGGGCGTCGGTCTTGTCCTGGCCCGGGTATAGGTCGGCGATGCGACGCATCGACAACCTGGGCAGGTAGGCGGCATCATGCCCGCAGGCACGGGCCACGGTCACCGGCAGAGCGCCGATCGTGTGGGGGATTCGAATACGCGGATGCCGAATTCGTGGCGGACCACAACACGCTGATCGGATATGTGCAGCACCCACGGCACGTGGGGATCCGCCCCGGCGCCTACACCGTGCTCTCCGTCGGTGACGGAGAGGAATTCCTCTGCCGGATCCGGCTCGACAGCGACAAGAGCGGCGCCGCCAAAGCGCGGGATCTACCGGTGCCGCTGCTCGAGACACTGGAGAACGGTCGCTACGGGCGCGACTATCTGACCGGCCTGGACGCCGGGCTGCCCGGCTGACCGCCCACGATGGGCGATTATCCTGCGCGGCGGCTTCGATCGAAGCCGAGGGGACGCGGTAAGGTCCGGTTCGTGGCCGGTACGGTGCGCGCACACCTCGCGGTCGATCCCGCGCTACCCGCGCTGTCGTGGTCCGTTGTCGTACGGTTCGTCCAGAGCTGCGGAGGTTGAACATGTCTCAGGCCATCGAGGGCATCGACCCGTCCGTGCCGCCCAGCGGCCCCGGATGTGTGGAATGTGAAAAAGCGCAGGGCTGGTGGGTACATCTGCGGCGCTGCGCGCAGTGCGGGCATATCGGATGCTGCGATTCGTCGCCCGCTCAGCACGCCACCGCGCATTTCACGGCGACCGGTCATCCGTTCGTGCAGAGCTTCGAACCGGGGGAGGAGTGGTTCTGGGACTACCGATCCGATGAGATGTTCGGTGCGGGACCGGAACTCGCGCCGCCCCGGGATCACCCGCGTACCCAGACCGTGCCCGGACCGCAGGACCGGGTTCCGGCGGACTGGCAGGACCATATCCACTGAACCTGCCGCCCGCGCCGACAGTCGGTGACTGTCGGCGGGCCGTCCGCGCGCTTCGGCGTCAGGCGCCGGACAACCAGCGGCGCACCCGTCCGAACCCCCGGGGCCGGGGCGGCCGCCGGTCCGGATCGAACCAGCCGGGTAACGGTTCGCGCGCGGCCAGCCACCGTTGCGGTATCCCGGTTCCCGCCCGCCGTCCGGTGTGGGCGGCGACTATTCCGCCGGCGATGGCACCGGTGGTGTCGATATCCCCGTCCGCTTCGATACAGGCGGTGATCGCGGCCGGATAGTCACCGAGATGTGTCGCCGCTACCCATATCGTGAACGGAACTGTGTCCTGGGCGGTCACCCGGGAACCGTTGCCGAGTTCGTCGGCTGCTTCCCGAGTGGAGGCGCCAAGCAGTGCGCGGGCCCGGCGGATCGATCCGCGGGTCGTGCTGTCGCCGAGATGGCCGAGGACGGAATCGATGAATTCCGCCGGTGCGGGCCGGGTTCCGGCCGCGCCGGACCGGGCGGCGACCGCCGCGGCGACGGCGACCGCCACCGCGCCGGCGATCCCCTCCGGATGCGTATGGGTGACCTCCGCCGACCTGGCCGCCTCGGCGGCCGCCGTCGCCGGATCGTCCGCGTAGAAGGCGCCCAGCGGAGCGACCCGCATGGCCGCGCCGTTGCCGCACGATCCCTGGTCCTCGAATGCGGCGCCGGCCACATCTCGCCAGTGCGCACCGGCACCGATCCGGCGCAGCACCCCGACCGTGTTGAATCCGTAGTCGCGGTGCGGCTGGAACCGGCGTGCGAACCCGGCGGCCAGCCGGTCCTGGTCGATCGCACCGTTGCGGAGCAGTTCGGTGACGACACTGCACGCCATCTCGGTGTCGTCGGTCCACGCCCACGGCCGCTCGGTGGGCAGATCACCGGCCCGGAGGTCGGCGAGGGACCGGCGCATGACCGGGAACTGCTGTCCCAGTGCGTCTCCCACCGAGAGTCCGTCCAGCGAATCGAGCATCGAGTCGATGTGCATCGCGTCGAATGGTAGCGGGACCGGGTACCCGTCCGATTATCGGAGTGATCACCGGGAGGCGGCGTGCACAGCGAGACCGACGAGAACACCAGCGACGGCGTACACACCTTCGCCGAGCTGTACCGCTACCGGATGTTGTACAACGCGCTCGTGTTCAACGAATGGGCGGCCGCCGGCCGGTACGACGTCCACAAGAGCATCCGGCACAGCGACAATGAACTCTGTTTCGGTGGTGGTTGGTTCGTCGTCTATGCGACGTTGCCGACCGGCCAGATCGCCAACCACTACCGGCTGCGGCACTGGGCGCTCTTCCGGATTCCCGAACGGCCGGTGCCGGTGGTGTGGGACGGGCACACCGCGCACGAAGCCGCCGACCGGATGTTCCGGTTCCTGACAGGGCAGGTCTGCCCGAATACCGGCGGCCGGCCCACGATCTGATCGGCGGCGGTGCCGAACCAGATCCGGGATCGATCACCCGTCGGCATATGCCGAGGTGGTGGCCATCGTGACCGCTCGTGGAATCGCTGCCGACGCCCTCTTCCCGGGGTCACCGCCCACCGGTTCCGGGGTGCCGTCGCGGTCGCGGGTTGTCGGACGAGAGTCCAAGTGCCTCTTTCTCATTGGTTTCTCAGCGTTTCTGAGGCGGTATTCCGGGGTGAGGCCAGTACGGTGTCGCGTGCCGGGTCGGCCGGTGGTGTAGTGAGTGAAGGGACGTGGGTGTGGCGCGCAGAGTAGTTGTCACGATGGTCGATGATCTGGACGGCGAATCCGTAGCGGCGGAGACGGTGTCGTTCGGCGTCGACGGACTGCTGTACGAAATAGATCTCTCCGAGGCGAACGCGCGAGAGTTCCGCGCCGCCCTGGACAAGTGGGTACCGTTCGCGCGCAGAGTCGGCAAGCCGCGCCGGGTGAAGGGGCAAGTAGCGGACCGGCCGCATTCGGCGAAAGCGGTGCGGGAGTGGGCTCGGCGCAACGGGCACGAGGTTCCCGACCGCGGCCGTATCCCCGGTGTCGTGCTGGATGCCTATCAGCGCGCCGCCGGCTAGTACCCGGAACTGTCCGCGTGCGGCCGGCCGTTCCCGGCGGCGATCAGTTCGCCGGGTCGGACGGTGCGTGTACGGCGATCTCGCCGCTGAGCGTATGACCGCCGTCGAGCCGCAGCCGATCTCCGCTCCAGAATCGGCCCGGGTCGTACCAGTCGGGGCTGCGGGTATCCGGTAGCAGTCCCATCGCCTGGTAGGTGGCCGCTACGATCTCCGCGCAGTAGGCGTTCTCCACCTCCCGGGCAGCCGGTGGGCGTGAGCGGCGGCGTGGCAGCCTGACCCGGCCCCGGAACCAGCGTCCGGCCAGTGCCGCCGTCGACGGGAAGGGGGTGCCGTCGAGCCGCGCGATCGTGCGCAGCATGCCGTCCTCCATCTCCCGGGTGGCGGGCGGCTCCAGCTGGCGCAGCCAGGCCTGCTGGCCGTACCGGTTCGCCCAGACCATCACCGCGTCGCGAAGATTGTGTAACTGGGCACCGCGATGTGCGTTGCCCGACCACATATCCGGTAGCGACCGCCCGAGTTCCGCATGCCAGATCAGCGCGGGCAGATCGTCGATCACCACCGACATACCCACGTGGTTGACCGGACTGTTGGTCGTCATCCGGATCATCCGGTCGGCCGTGGAGTGCCCACGGAACAACCAGATATCGCCAGTCCTGGTGATCTCGACAGCCCGGTCGAGATCGAGATCCGCACCCGCCATGGAAGTAGCCTATGCGCTATGAGGTGGTGGAAGGTATTGGGTTTGGCGGGAGCGGCCGGTGTCGTGGCCACCGGTGTGGTGGTGGTGCGTGCCGAACGCCGCCGCCGCGCCTACACCCCGGACGAGGTCCGTGAACAGTTGCACGTCCGGTTCGCGCAGGCGGTGGCCGCCGAGGAGGCCGTCGAGCTCGCGGAGCCGGAATCGCGACTCGCCCGGGTCCGCGCGCGGATACGACGGGTGTTCCGTCGCTGACCGCGGTTCCTTTCCCGTGGGCGGGAAATTCCGCCCGTCGCGGATGCGGTCTTCCCCGTCTTCCCGGCGGGACCGATGCGGTCCCGGGTCAGACGACGGCGACGGACCGGATCCGGGCGAACGCGATGACCTCTTCGGCGAAGGGAGAGGCCGCTCGGTGCCCGGAACAGGACCGGAGCCGGTGGATCGCCTCGTCGAGTTCGGGCCCCGGACCGCGGTCGGCGAGCAGGACGACGATCGCCTCGCGCGTTCCGATCCGCTCGCCCGGTTGTGCCAGGAGTTCGTCGAGATAGCGGTCGGGATCGCTCAGCGCGATCGCCCGGCGCGCGTAGGCGTGGACGCGCCGGGGCATCTCGGCGCGGATGGTGTCGATATCGGCCTGCAGTGCGTGCCCGCCCGGTTGGTCGGGATCGACCCGGAGCGACCAGGGGCGGGTGAGTTCCTCCGGTAGGCCGTGATCGTCGATCAGATCCGGGCCGCTCGCCTTCTCCAGCGGTATCGGCGGCAGTCCGTGCTGCGCATTGCGCCAGTTGCCGAATTCCCACCACGCCCGTGGGGTGGCATCGAGATGCAGGCCGAATTTCAGGACCTGCCGACCGTCGGCCCAGGTGCGCGACACCCTGGTCCGGCCGACGGACGCGACACCGTCCGGCTCGACCCGCACCCAGGGCGCCTCGGTGCCGTCGAAACCGTACGGCTGTAGCAACTTTGCGGTGTCGCGCAGCAGCCGCCGCAGCGCCGGATCCGTTTTGACCATTCGGGCAGACTATCGATGCCGCCCGACAGCTCGGGGCCGCGGCTTGCCCATCGGGACCCGGTGGGTCGCCGGAGCCTCGCCCGGCGCCGAGCGAGCGGGGCGGCCGCGCCGGACCGGCCGTGGTTCGGTGCGGACCGGTGTCACGGCATCCGAGCGGTCACTCCGAGCCCCACGTCCAGAACCGATCCGGTGACATATCGCCCGGATCCACCGACGAGATGGCCGACCGCATCGGCGATCGCTTCCGGTGGGCACCACGGGATCCGCATGGGGCTCATCCGCGCGTAGCGTTCCTCGACGTCTTCGCGTGCGGGGTTGTCGAGATCGGGAGCGAACAGCGAATACAGGGCCGGATTGTGCAGCATCGGCGTATCCACATTGGTGGGGCACACGACATTGGCTGTCACACCGCGATCCGCGTACTCGAGAGCGACGGATTTGATCAGGCCGATCACGCCCCATTTGGACGCGGAGTAGTGGGCGAGGTTCGGGGTTCCCTGGCGGCCGCTCATCGACGAGATGGCGACGATCCGGCCCGATCCGGCGGTGCGCATATGGGGTAGTACCGCCCGGACGCAGTCGAAGGTCCCGGTCAGGTTCGTGGCGAGCATATCGGCCCACATGGCGTCGGTGAGTTCGGTGACCGGGGCGAATCCGACGATGCCGGCGCAGGTGACGAGCACGTCGATACCGCCGGACTCCGCGGCGACGGCGTCGGCGAAGGATGTCACGGCAGCGGAGTCCCGGACGTCGAGGACGGACGCGTGGCATACGCCGCCGTCGCTCTCGATCAGCCGGGCCGTTTCGGCGAGATCGTCCCGTGTCGCCAGCGGGTAGGGGGCGGTGTCACCGGGCGCGCAGAGATCGGTGATCCGGATCGTGGCACCGCGCCGGGCGAGCATCCGCGCCACGGCGCGACCCTGCCCGCGCGCGGCACCGGTCACGATCGCGGTGCGGCCGCCGAGGTCGCCGCCGGTCGTATCGTCACCCATCGTCGTCTCCTTCGCCGAGTTCGATCATCTGCTTGACCTGTGCCTTCGCGATCTTCCCGCCCGGCGCCAGCGGCATCCGGTCGAATACTCGCAGCCGTTCCGGTAGGTACTCCCGGGTGATCCCCTGCGCTCGGAGCCACGCGTTCAACTCCGCGAGTGTCAGCCGATCGCAACCCTGGGCCAAGGTGACCGCCGCACACAGCCGTTCGCCGAAGATCGGGTCCGGCACCCCGACCGCGGCGACCATCTGCACCGACGGGTGTTCCCGGACGAAATCCTCCACCTCGAGCGCGGAGATGTTCTTGCCGCCGCGAATGATCAGATCCGCCAGCCGGCCCACCACCCGTAACCGGTCGGTGGCATCGACCTCGACGATATCGCCGAGCAGGATCCACCCGTCCTCGGTGAACAGTTCGGCGTTCGCCGCGTCGTCGTTCCAATACCCGGGGGACATGAGGGGTCCACGCACCGCCGGTTGCCCACGCCGGACACCCGGGCCGCCGTCGCCCGTGCCGTCGTCGAGGATCCGGACGTTCATCGCGCCGATGAGATGTCCGCCGGTGCCGAGCCGGGTCTCTCGGTCGTCGCCGATTGTGGTGGCGCTCGCGGCCCCGGTTTCGTTCGAACCGTAGAACTGCAGGACCAGCGCGCCCGTGGCTTCTTCGAAACGCGCTGCCTCGGCGTAGGGTACGGCTTCTCCGCCGGTGAACATGACCCGCAACGCGTCGGCGCGCGCCACCGCCCGGTCCGGCAGTTGCAGCATCATCCGGAATTGAGTACTGACACAGGCGAGGATCGTCGCCCGGTGCTCGGCCATCAGGTCGATGGCGATCGCGGGATCGAACCGCTGCATCACCAACGCCGGGCGGCCGAGCAACGCGGGCAGGAAATGCGAGGTCCAGAGCCCGAAACCGAACGGCGCGGGAACGAACGCGGCAACGACCTCCTGCGGGTGCATGGCGGCATTACGGCAGGCGATCGCCGCGAAAGCGTTCCACCTCCGCTGCGTCTGCATGACCAGTTTCGGCCGGCCGGTGGTCCCCGAGGTGCTGTTCAGCAGACAGATGTCGTCCACCGAGAATTCCGGCGCACTCCCGGGGGCGCTCTGGCCGGGTTCGGTCACGCCGGTGCTGACCGTGGTGACGCCGGTACCGTCGATCAGCACGAGATGGCCGGGAGTGGCGTCGCGCGTACCCAGTTCGCGTAGCAGGTCCGAGACCGCACGCCCCCGGTTGTCGCTGGTGGTCACCAGTACGGTCGCACCGGACGCGGACATGAGATGAGCGAGTTCCGCCGGCCCGGACCGCGCCCCGACGGCGACGGCCAGTACCCCGGCCCGATAGGCGCCGACCAGCGCGGCATGGAACTCCACTGTATCGGGCAGATACACCGCCGCCGCGGGAACGTTCCCGAGCGCACGCAGCGCCGCGCCGACCCGGTCGGCGAGCCGGTCGTATCCGGCCCAGGTGGTGGTCCCGGACGGACTGATATAGGCGGGATCGCCGCCGCGGGTAGTCGCCCACTGCCGGACCAGATCACTGACGGAGTAGCCGGTGAATGCCTCCGGGTCCGCGGTGAACCCGGCGATATCGGCTCGGTGCGTTCCTGGCATCACAGGGCTTCCTCGAGCATCCCCATGGATGCCCGGTAGGCGGTGGCGAGATCGTCGGCGCCGTTCTCCGGTTCCGACAGGGATCCGCGGATCATGACGTATCCGCGGTCGACGATCCGGGACACCCGGTGCAGTGCCGGTTCGGCGACGAGGACGGTGATCCCCGAATCCGCCAGTTCGCGGACGTGGTCGAGGAGCTCCCCGGAGATCTTGGGCGAGAGCCCGGTGGTCATCTCGTCGAGCAGCAGTGCGCGCGGTGTGCCCAGCAGCGCCCGGGCCAGCAGCAGCATCTGTTGTTCGCCGCCGGAGAGGACGCCGGCGAGTTGCCGCGAGCGGGTCGCGAGGATCGGGAACCGTTCGAACGCCGGACCGAGAGCGTCGTTCCGGGCACCGAGCAGCCGCGCCCCGATCTCCAGGTTCTCCCGCACGGTGAGTCGCGGGAACAGTTGCCGTCCCTGTGGAACGAACGCGATTCCGGCGCGCAGCCGCTGCTGCGCCGGAGCCCTGCCGAGCTCGGTGCCGCCGACGGTCACCGCGCCGGTGGCCGGTGTGCTGCCGAACAGGGCGGAGAGCAGACTCGACTTTCCCGCACCGTTGGGCCCCACTACGGCGGTGACCTCCCCGGCGCGCGCCTCGAGTGCCACATCACGGACCGCTACCGCGCTGCCGTACCGGACGGTGAGTCCCTGGGTGGTGATCAACGAGCCTCCTCGGTCGCAGTGGTGCCGAAGTAGACGGATCGCATCTCGGCGCTGCGCATACAGTCGTGCGGGGTGCCGGTGAAGGCCACCGCGCCGTCGGCGAGCAGAACCACCGCATCGGCGAGTTCGGCGATCAGATCGACATTGTGATCGATCAGCACCACCGAGCGTCCCGCGGCACGGACCTGGCGGACGGCGTGTGAGATCGCCGCGATCCCTTCGGTATCGGAGCCGGCGAACGGCTCGTCCAGGAGCAGCACCCGGGGTTCGGCGGCCATCGCGCGGGCGATCTCGACGAGCCGCTGGGAACCGAGGCCGAGACTGCCGGTGGGTATCGGCTCGGTGGTGACTCCGTACTCCCGGGCGACCGCCGCCGCCTTGTCGAGTACGGCCCGGGGAGTTCCGGCGAAACCGCGCAGCAGGGCGCGCACGGAGGCGCCGTAGGACCCGATGGACCGGCCGACGATACCGGGCACGATGTTCTCGACCGGTGTCAGTTCCAGTGCCAGCTGGGGATGCTGGAAGGTGCGGGCGAGTCCGGCCCGGGCCCGCACCTCGGGTCCCGGACGCAGCATCCGGCCCGCCAGTTCGACCGCACCCGCGCTGGGGGATTGTGTGCCGACGATGCAGTCGACCAGCGTGGTCTTGCCGGCGCCGTTGGGGCCCACCAGGCCGAGGACGCTGCCCGCGGGAAGTTCGAAGCTCACATCGTCGACCGCGGTGACACCGCCGTAGTGTTTGCTCAGCCCGGTGACCGACAGCAGGGCCGGGGAAGTGCGGGAGGACATCGTCGTCATCTCCTGTCCTGATTCCGGGACGATCGCAGTCGCCGGGTGATCCGGTGCGTCCAGCCGATGACGCCGCCGGGTGCGAGCAGCAGGACCGCCAGTACGACCACCGCCAGCAACAACTCACCCGATCCTTGATAACCGGGCATGTTCAGCGTGACCCCCACGACGATCAGTGCGCCGAGCGGAGCACCCCACGCCGAGCCGCGGCCGCCGATGATCGGCATGAAGATCGCGAGGAACACCAGGTCCAAGCCGAAGGTCTCCGGCGTCACCGCCTGGACGGATACGGTGAACAGGGCGCCGCCGGTGGCGGCGATCGCCGCGCCGACGGCGAGCGCCACCACGGTCAGATGTGTCGGCGAGATGCCCGTGGACTGCACCGCCGGTGCGTTCTCCCGGGCGGCCGAGAGCGAGAGTCCCCAGGCGGACCGGCGCAACCGGTCGATCAGTACCGCTACCGCGCAGACGAATACGACGGCCGCCACCACCTGTGCGTAACGCGGCGGATCCCAGCCGAACAGCGACGGCACCGGAATTCCCGAGATGCCCGAAGCGCCACCGGTGATCGTGGCGGCGTCGCCGAGCCAGTGCTCGAATGCGATGGCGAAGAGCAGGGTGACCGCGGCCAGATAGAAGCCGGACAGTTTCCTGGTCGATATCGCGAGCACCAGGGCGACCGCTCCGGCGACGAGTGCTCCGGCGAGCCAGCCCCACCAGGGCGACAGGCCCCGGTCGACCGAGAGGTAGGCCACCGCGTACGCGCCGATGGCGGCATAGGCGCTGTAGGCCATGGACAGTGAGCCGGCCAGCACGAACGGCAGGTACATACCCAGGGCGACCAGCGCGTAGGTGGCGGCCAGGAAGACGAGGTCCTGGCGGTACAGGCTGGGACCCATCCAGAGCAGTACCCCGGCGACGACGGCGAGGCAGATACCCAGTTCCCCGGCCACGGTGCGGAGGGCGGGTCTGGTGGTCGTGATCACGGCGGCGGTCATCACACCCGGACCTTTCGCTGGAACAGGCCTTCGGGCCGGAAGGCGAAGAACACGAGGGCGACGAGGAATATCGCGACCGAGCTCCCGGTCGCCCCGAAATAGAAACTGCCGAACACCTGGACCCAGCCGAGCGCGAGTCCGCCGATCAGCGGCGCCCATGGTTTGCCGGTGCCGCCGACGACGAGGGCGAGGAATCCGGTGAGTGTCCAGGACAGACCGCTGGTGAACTGCGCGCCCGATTTGGCCGCGAAGACGATCCCGGCGATCCCGGCGACGGCTCCCGAGATACCGAACGCCCACAGCCGGACCCGTCCGACGTTCACGCCGATCATGCGGGCGGCTTCGCGATTGTCCCCGACGGCCCGCAGGAGCCGGCCTGTGGTGGTGGTTCGCAGCCAGAGGACCGTGGCGAGGAGCACCATCGCGGTGGCCGCGATGATGATGGCCGTCGTGCCCTGAACCGATACCGAGCCCACCCGGAAGTCGGGTATCGGCAGCAGGTTCGCCACCGATACCGGAGTCCGGCCGAAGATCGTGCCGGCCAGTTGCTGGATGGCGAACAAGGTCGCGGTGACGGCGACCAGGGCGGGGAGTTCGGCTCCGCCCGACCGCCGCTGCACCGGCCGGACCACGACGAGCTCGGTCAGCAGCGATATACCCACTGCCAGTGCGATTCCCGACAGCGCACCGAGCAGGATGGGTACTCCCCAGTGCGCGGCCGCGTACCCGGCGAGCAGGGCGGCGGCCATCGCGTACGGGCCGGCGGCGAAGTTGAAGAACGACGCGCCGACCACCACCAGATAGATCGACAGGGCGACGAGGGCGAAGAAGCAGCCGATCTCGGCCGCGGCGAGCCACAGTTGCGGGTCACTCATCGACCGGCCCCCTTCGGTGTGCACTCCGGCTGGTACTCCGCCCAGGGGCCGGTGGGAACGTTGTGGGCGCCGAATTCGATGAGCACCAGCCCGCAGGCCGAATCGGGAGCGATGTGATCGTCCGGTGTGAACGACAGGGTGAGCGGCGCCTGGCCGAAACTCGCCGGGAGACCGCGGATCTGCTGCACGGCCTCGTTGAGGCGGTGCCGATCGGTGTGGGTGCCCGCGAGTTCGATGGCCCGCGCGAGCAGCATCACCGAATCGTAGGCCTGGGCGTCGTAGGCAGTCAGCGAGTAGTCGGGTCCCTTCACGGTGCGCAACCAGTCCTGCAGGGCCGCGGTGCGTGGATTGTCGTCGCTCAGGCTCCCCATGTAGATCAGGCCGTCGAGCGAACCGGGCGCGGCGAGCTTCCACGACTGCGGTTGATTACCGATCGAGGCCAGCGAGAACCGCTGGAGTCCGGGGGCCAGCCGGTGGACGGTGTTCTGCGCGAGCAGTTCGAAATTCCCGCCGACGCTGGCGACGAGCACCACATCGGGATCGCTGTCGAGAAGCCGGCTCACCCCGGCGGTGAGATCGGCGGTGTCCACCGCGGCCTTCTGGGTGCCGACGACGTCGACGCACTCGTTGAGCTTCGGGGAGAGTGTCGCCAGGATCCCGGCGATCGCGGGACTGGAATCTGCGAGTACGCCGAGCCGCTTCTTGCCCTGGGCCGCGAAGGCGCCGCAGTAGACATCGGCGTACTGGGCCAGGGGATTGGGCACCATGTACGCGAATTCGTTGCCCGGCGGGCCGGCGACCGCGTCGGTCAGCGCGGTGGGGGCGATCGTGACGACTTCGGTGGACTGCGAAATCTGTTTGGCCTGCAGCGCCGACCCGCTGCCGGTCGCGAGGATGACGGCGGAGGCGCCCTGGTCGACCAGCTTCCGGATGATCGAGGGCGTATTCGTCGGACTGCTCTCGTCGTTCTCCACGACCAGCCGGACCGGTTTGCCGCCGATCCCGCCCTCGGCGTTGAGCCGATCCACCGTGGCGCGGACCGTATCACCGGCGATCGTCGAATAGGACGCTCCCGGCCCGGTCGAATCCTCGTCCATACCGATGACGATGTATTCGTCCACCGGTTCGCGGACCTGGGCACATGCCGCGGGCATCAGCGCCGCGGCCAGTACCCAGGCAAGAACCCGGGCACGTCTCATGGGACCACCACCAATCAAGCGAACGCTTGGCAGTAGCCAAGCGAATGCTCGATAGTGTGGCCTGCGCCACTGTGGCTGTCAATGGGTTGCCCGGTGCCCGGCCCTTCACGAATCGCTGAGCAGGGCGTTCGTCAACTCTTCGAGCCGCCGCTCGATCCGGTCCAGCCGATCGGTGAGGGCCGGATCGTCGCCGCGCCCGTCGCCGCGCGCGTCCGGGGCGGCGCCGCCGTCGACGAATGCCGCGACCACGGTGTCGGTCACCTCGTCACGCCGCTCGGCGAGGTGGTCCCGGTGATAGCGAATCGACCACCAGACGCTTTCGCGCAACATCCGCGCGAACTCCACCGGATCCAGCCCGGCGCGGAGTTCACCGCACGCACTCGCCCGGGTCGCCGCATCGATCCAGAAGGTATGGGCCGCACGGACGGCGTCGGCGATCTCGTCGGGTGCGCCGGGGCCGTGATAGGCCTTCTCGTTCTGGTAGATCTCGGTCGCGTACGGATGCGCCTCGGCGATCTCGATCGACGAATGGACCAGCGCGCGCAACTCCTCACGCATCCCGTTGACATGGGGGAGCACCGATCGGTAGCGGGCATTCAGATCCGTGAGGAAATCGCTGAGTATCGCGAAGGCGATCGCGTCCTTGGACGGGAAATGATGGTAGAGACTGCCGGACAGCATGCCCACGCCCTCGGCGATATCCCGGACACTGGTGCCCGCCACTCCGTTCTCGACGAAGAGCTCCGCGGCTACGCTTTTGATCTGGTCTCGGCGGTTACCCACGTGCTAATGCATACCCTCGGCATCGACCGCTGTCGAGAAACCGGGCCCGCGGGGCCGGTGGGCGCCGGACGGTATGCCGGGTGCCCGCGCCGCGGTCACCCTCGTCCGTGTGCCGGTTTCCGGCGCGAGATAACAACGGCCGCGGCGCGATCCACGAAGCATGCGTGCGCGAGGCCGATCTCGTTCCGGCCCCGGCGATTCGGTGCACTCCGAGCCGGATCGCGGCCGCGCGCAGGCCCGGCCGGCGCTCGGCCCGCCGCGGCAGACCGGAGATCCGCTCCGGCGGCCTCCGCGTGGACTGTGATATCCGTAACGTCCGAAGGGTATGACGGTTCGACGATGGAGGGGCTCGATGAAACCGCAGTACGTGTATCGCTGGGTCAACAATCATGCGTTGATCATCCTGTTCAAGAAGGTCCGGCTCCGGCGCGGTGATCTGTTCGCCCGGTTGAACTGCGGCGCCGAGGGAATCGAGAACCCGTATCCGCTGATCGAGGAGATGCGCGGGGACGGCGGGCTGCGCCGGACACTGCCGGTCTGGACGGCCTTCGATCACGAACTCGTTCGGGAAATACTGCGCGACAACCGTTTCGGTGTCGGCATCCCGACCGTGTTCGGTGCGCCGCCACCACTGAGACGCGCACTGGAACGCCGGCCACTGCCACCGAATCCAGTGGACGCGCCGTCGATGCTGGTGCTCGATCAGCCCGAGCACACCCGCATGCGCAAACCGGTGACCACCGCCTTCACTCCGCGCGCCGTCGCCAGGCTGCGCGACCGGATCGAGACGGTCACCGCGGAACTTCTCGCCGCCCTCCCCGACAACGGGCCCACCGATCTGGTGGCCCGGTACGCGGCGCAATTGCCCATCGCCATCATTTCGGAAATGCTCGGTTTCCCGGACGCCGACCGGGAGATGTTCCTGCGCTGGGGCGACGACATCAGTCCGCTGCTTGATCTCGGCATTTCCTGGCGGACGCACCAGCGGGCGATGGAATCCTCCGAGCGGGTGCACCGGTACCTGATCGAGCACATCGAACGCCTGCGCGCCGAACCCGGCGACGATGTGCTCAGCAGTCTGGTCACCGCGGGCGACCTGTCCACCCACGAACTGTGCGCATCGGCGACCCTGCTGATGGCGGCAGGTTTCGAAACCACGGTCAACCTGATCGGCAAGGGCATCGTCCGGCTGCTCGCCCACCCCGATCAGCTGGACCGCTTGCGCGCCGAACCGGAGCTCTGGCCCAACGCGGTGGAGGAGATCCTGCGGATCGACCCGCCGGTGCAGTCCACCGGGCGGACCACGCGGACCGCACTGGAAATCGGCGGTGTCCGGCTGCGCGAGGGGTCGACCGTGGTGCTGTCGCTGGCCGGAGCGAACCGGGACCCCGCGGTGTTCCCCGATCCGGCCCGTTTCGATATCACCCGCGACAATGCCAAGAACCACCTGTCCTTCAGCAGCGGTATCCACGTATGTCTCGGCGCGGGCCTAGCCCGGATGGAAGCGGTGCACGCCCTGCGCGGCCTGTTCGAGACCTTCCCGGATCTGCGGTTGACCGGTCCGCCGGTCCGGCGGCCGCTGTTCACCCTCCACGGCTACGAGCATCTGCCGGCGCATACGGGTCCGCGTGTTCGCAGCCAGCAGCCCGCCGGCTGAGATACCGAGGGCATGCCGGCGTGCCCGGGTCGGGTCGCGTGGGCTGTGGTGAACCGGCGATGCCGACGGTCTTATCCGAAGACGTTCCTCCGCGCTACTGCGGGAACTGCCGGGGCGGTAGGTGCGACCGGCGGGGGCCCCGAGACGAGCCCCGGTCTCGGTGCCGTCACCGGCGGCGGTCGACCGGACCGCAGGTAGGTTCACCGTTGGGCGTAGTCCGCGGACCCCTGCCAGTCGATCATGACGCAGGGTTCGTCGCCGACCGTCCACGCGTCGTGCCCGGGCGGGACGATCATGAAATCGCCGGGTCCGTACTCCTGTTTCTCGCCGTCGTCCATCGCGACCATCAGATGTCCCGAAACGCAATATCCCGTATGGGCCGCCTGGCAGCTGTCGGTCTGCGCAATCGGGCGGACATGCTCCGACCAGCGCCAGCCGGGTTCGAAAACCGCCCGTCCCACTACACCGGCGTCGATGTTGACGACGTCGATCCTGCCGCTGTTCCCTTCGAACGGACGGGTCTCCTCTGGTGAATCGAAATTCTTTCGTACCAAACCGGACATGATCGTTCTCCTGGTACTGCCGTGCTCTGCTCCTGCTGGATCGGCATCCCGGCCCCCGCGCTGTCCGGAACGATCCGGACGCGCCCTGGCTGTTCGTCGTGCCCGGGGGCGCGACCGCTGGCTCTGATGTGGTGTGGGTCACATTTTAGTGAGCGGGTGTGATGGCGGCAAGGTTCCCGGTGCCGTCCCGGTCCTCACTCGGTCGGCCGGATTCCATCGCCCGGTCGCACGATGACCTGGCCGGTGCGAAGCTGGATCGATGCAGCCCTGGTTGTTGTTGCCGTCGAATCCGCGCAGAAGAGTCGACCGTGGTGTCATAGCGTCACTACTCCGGAAATGTGCGGTGCGCGGCTGCCGGATGTGAAAGATGGGACAGGCCGGCCTGCTCGAATCCGTCTCGCGGCGTTTGGCAGTGGGTCTTGTGGAGACAGCCGAACGGATCGCGCAATCGCAGGTGCTTCTGTATCCGACCACCGGTAACTTGATGCGTGAAGGTGCGCACCTGCTCGAGCATCGCGGCGGCATGCACGTTCTCTGGGAAGTGCCGAGCGGTGGAATTCCCTCGCGGCCGAATCGGCTCGAAATGCTGAGCTACAGAACGGATGCGGCCGAATCGACCATGGCCGGACGCCGGTTGACCACCGATATCGATTTCACCGGTGATATGCGCAGAGACGTCCGCGAGGCCGCGAGCGCTTCCATTCGGAAGATGCGCTCGACCGATGGGAGATCCAACATCCGGATTCCCCCGACGGCTCGGACGGCAGGAACGAGCGGGCCGGATAGAGCGCAGACGGCCCAGGAATGATCCAGCAATTCGTCGAGTCGGGATCCGCGCGAGGGGTCGCGGAGTACGACGACGGCCACCAGCAGCAAGTTGCCGTGCTCGACTACATCATGGGCAATTTGGACCGGCGCGCGGCGAACTACCGCACCGTGTATCACGCCGACGGTACGTTCGATCTGCTCGCCATCGACCACGGCCGTGCTTTTCCCGAATCGCTCGATCCGCTGAAGGTGCCGATGAAATCCGATTTCCTCGCAGCCTGGGCGGGTAAGAGCGAGGAATTGCGGCCGGAGGTCTTGGCGGCTCTCGATCGGGTGGACGCCGCTCGGCTGCACATCGCGCTCTCCGATACGGGAATGAGTGAAAACGCGGTTCAGGGTGCCCTCGAACGTCTTCGGTACTTGCGCGAACTCCGCAGGATACCTAACTATGTACCGCACGACTGATTTGGGCGCGTCCTGCTGCCGTTGACCGGTATGGTCCGCCGCTACCGGCCGGGCAGGCAATGGAGCGACGGCGGTGATGATGCGCGGACCGCCGCTTCCGGTCAGGAGTGGGCGAAGGGGAATTGCTCGTAGAGCGCGCCACCGAATCTCAGCGCGGGGTGCTCACGTATGCGACGGCCGTAGGTCCGGTCACCGGCGAGCATGGTGTACTCGGTGAGATCTCGCTCCACCACACCGGCCGTATGCGCGAGATATACGTCGAATCCGGGATACATCAGACCGATAAAGGGCAGATCGTCGAAATCGATGGCGAGGAAGGAATATTCGCTGAGTGAATCGGGTTCGCCCACCGCCAGGATGCGCCGGGAATCGGAGCCGCCGGGGAGCAGGAAACATTCGCCGAACCGCTCGGCGAAGGGCAGGAATTCGGCCTCCCAGTGCCCGCCCATCTCGTCGGCCACGATGCGGTGCAGCGGGAGCGGGGTGAGATTGCCGTCGGTATCGAACCAGCCGTACTGTGCCAGCAGTCCGGTGTCGAAGGCGAGCCAGGCCCGCAGGCTCGGTGAGAGGGCGCGTCCCGGTAAATGTCAACTCCGACAACCGATCCGGTGCGATCGGCGCGATGTCACCGTCGGCCCATGGGATGGAAGCGTAGGAAAGTACGGCGGCACTCGGATCGGCGCGCACCCGTTCCAGGACGCGTTCGGTGAGCGGTACTCCGTGAGCCGGATCGACCGGGTCTGTCGACATGCCGGGAAGATACTCGCGCGCACCGACCGGAATTCACCGTCCGTGGTGCGTGGTTTGCCGGGCAGGGGTGCTGGAATGTGTGCGGCCGCAGCTCCCGGTCAGGCGCTGACGGTCTGATGCGCCCGCCAGTCCTCCAGGTACTGGTTCGCGTAGCCCACCCGCTTCTCCCGAAGCTCCCCGGAACTGATCTCGTATTTCGCGTCGAACGCTCTCGCCACCTCGGCGGCATCCTTCGAATTGCTGTTGATGAGGTTCTCGGCGTCCTGGTAGGAAGAGTTCCCGCGCAACTCCTGGACCATGTAGTCGAGGTGGGTCCGCCAGTTGTCCTTGCTCCGCGGCGGCAGATTCGGATCTTGATTCGGGTCCGGCTTGCTCGCGAAGTCCTGGAATGCGGCCCACCGCCCGTGGCGCCACTGGAACAGGCCGTGGGCGGACCCGCCGTCACCCACGGCGCCCAAGTCGAAGCCGGGCGCCTCGACCTGGGCATTACCGATGATTCCGGCTGCCTGCTCGGGGGTGAAGCCGTATCTGTTGATGAGGTAGTCCATCATCTCCCGGGCCCTCTTCAGCTCATCGGCGCCGGAGACCGGTGCGCTGGCGATCTGAGTCGCGTTGGAAGACCAAGGAGTGGAACTACTGTAACCGGAGCCGCCGCCGCCGTTGTACGGCACCTGCTGGACACCGCCGGTGCCGCGCATGGGGTTGACGGTCGGATCGTCGCCGGTGATGGTGATCGCCGCGGCCGCCGCCTGGTCCGACACTCCGTGAACCTGTTTGTAGGTCGTGTTCAACGTGTCCCAGACCCCGGTGAACACTTTGTCCACGAGGTGCTGGGCCACCCGGTGATGCTCTTTGCCTTCTTTGTCGGTCCAGGTGTGGGCTGTCCAGGTGGCGTCGATCTTCTCGTTCAGTTCCCCCACCGAGGTGTCGATGGCATCGTAGGCATCCGTCACGATCTCGCCGATACCCGAGGTTTTCACGACAATGCCGTCGTCTTTGCTCGTGTAGGTCGACTTGACTTCCTCGACGTCCTTTTTGTGCTTGTCGTACTCTTCGAGCATCGTCGACTGGTCCTCGGGCTTCTCGATTCCCTGCTCGCGCAGCAGTTTGCGCAGGTCGGGTGCCTTGGACGGTTTGCCGGAGCCCAGCAGCTCGACCTGTTCCTGGATGACGCCCTCGGCCACACCGACCAGAGCGATCAGTCCGGGCGGTGCGCAGTCCGGGAGTTTGTGCAGATCGCCCAGCCGTTTGGTGCCGTCGGGGCTCATGGACGCCTCGCTCTCACCTCGGCAGACAGTGTCGATACCCGTTGATTATCGGATGTTCCCGAGTATGGGAACGTGGTCGTCGCCCGGAAATATGTGGTGAAGCCGCGGGGTCCGGGCTCCGGGGGGATGGTCAGAGAACGACGGGATGGTCGGGGACCACGCGTCCGCCCAGGTCGACCCAGCCGCCCGGGTCGTGCCGGGTGAACAGTTGCGAACCCTGCCCCTGCGTGATGTCCAGGTCGCGTTCGAGCCGGGCGGTGAGGGCGATGGCGGCCGCGCCGGTGGCCTCGTCCTCCGCGATCCCCATCGCGGGTGCGAACATACGGGAACGCACGGTGCCGCGCGCGCGGTCGGTCCAGGCCCAGACATAGTGCTGTCCGCTGTCGAAATCTGCGGGGTGCAGGGTGCGCAGCAGTTCGAGATCGTCGAATTCGTGGAAGGTGAAATCGGGCGCCCAGTCCGCTCGGGCGCGCACCCAGGTGAGGCCGTCGGCCGTGTCGACGGCCACCGGGCCGGCCGGCACCTCGAGGGTGGTGACCGGAGTGCCCTGATCCGCCAGCCACCAGGCTGTCCCGACAGTGGGATGACCGGCGAAGGGGAGTTCGATGGCGGGGGTGTAGATCCGCATCCGGGCGATATCGCCGGTCGGATTCTCGACGACGACGGTCTCGCTGTAGCCGAGCCGGGCGGCCAGTTCCTGGTGATCGACACCGGCCACGTCACCGCCGCGCGCGATGCCGAGTGCGTTGCCCCACTGCCCGGCGGCATCGGTGAAGACCCGGACTACCTCGACCTGCGTACCACCTTCTTCGTCAGGATTCACGAGGGCGAGCCTACTCGGCTGTATCACTCCCCTTCGCGACCGCGGAGGACGGCCGCGCGCCGTTGCGGCTGCCGGGGTTTCCTGCCGGACTTGAGTGTGCCGTTGCGGCATGGTTTTTCATGGATTCGAGCTCGAAAACCACATGGGAGGACGGGATGACCATGACGGAGCAGCACACCGACCGGACGGAGACCGAGGCGGCGGTGCCGGTCGCGGAGCCGGCCGCCGAAACCGCCACCGCCGCGCCGAAGCCGACCCTGCTGGACCAGATGGGCGGCCCGATGGGCTTCGTGTATTCGACCCTGCCGGTCGTGGTGTTCGTGGCCGCCAACGCGGTGTCACCGCTGGCGCCGACGATCGGGATCTCACTCGCGGTCGGGGTGGCGCTCACCGTGTTCCGGCTGGTTCGCGGGGAGCGGTTCTCCTCCGCCATCGGCGGGCTGCTCGGTATCGGGGTCGCCGTGGGGATCGTCGCCTGGACCGGTTCGGCGAAGGATTTCTTCGTGCTCGGCATCTGGGTGGCGCTGGCGGGGTTCGTCGTCACATTCGGTTCGGCGTTGATCCGGCGGCCACTGACGGGTGTGGTCTGGAATCTGGTGCACGGCGGTGCGCGGAACTGGCGCGCCGACCCGGTGGCATTGCGCGCGCACGATATAGCCACCCTGGCCGTAGCGGCGATGTTCGGCGCCCGGTTCGTCGTCAAGGAGTGGTTGTACCTGGCCGACTCGACGACCTGGCTGGCGGTCGCCAAGATCGCGATGGGAACGCCGCTGACGGTGCTGGCCGCACTGGTGGTGCTGTGGGCGTTCCGGCAGACCACCAAGCGTCTGGTCACCCAGGACGGATGAGTGCCGGGCGGGTGCGGGCCGGCCACTACAGTGGCCGGCCCGCACCCGCTTGTTCCGATTCCGTGTGTGGCCGACCGGACTGCGATCGTCCGGGTGAAGTGTGGCGGGACGGGGCCCGGCGGGCTCAGGCGCCGAGCATTCGGATCTCGGTATTGAGCTCGGCGGCCTGCACGGTGAGCGCCCGGTCGTCGGATGCCGCGCCGATCCGCTCGGCGAGCGCGGCGCGGGTGACGACGGGCAGCTCTCGTGCCGCGGCATCGGGATCGGTCTCGATCCGGATCTGCCCCGCGTCCAGTACCAGCGTGGCCTGCGGGTCGTCGGTGTCGAGGAGGCGGCGTAGATCGGCGGGGGTGACCTGGGTGTGGGGTGGCACCGGTTCGCTCGCGGCGGCCGGTGTGGTGCCGGGTGTGGGGTTGTCGGTGTCCATGGCCCCCGGTTGCCCAGCCGGACCGTGTGGAAACCTGCCCGAGGCGGCCCGCCGGCGCCGCGGTGCCGGCGGGCTCAGTCGCCCGGAGCCGCTTCGAACATCCCGGTGAACGCCGAGGCGACCAGGGCGACCGCCGGGTCGGGATCCTCGGTCAACGGGCGCAGACCGGCCAAGGCGACGGCCCGCGGCATCTCGGCGAAAGCCTGCGCCACACGGATCCGTACCACGGTATCGGCGGTGTGCGCGGTGAGCACGGCGGCGAGTGCGCTCGATATCCGGTCCGCCTGCTCTGGGTTCGTCGCCAGGAAACCGAGGATCTCGGCGGCCTCCACATCCTGCGTTCCCTCGGTCACCATCTCGACGAGCACCGGGACGGCCGTCGGATCGCCCTGGCCGCCGACGGCGAGGGCGGCATGCCGGCGTACCGTTGCGTCCGCGTTCCCGAGTGCCCGGACCAGGATCGCCCTCGCTTCGTCACCGGGTATCTCGGTGAGAGCGAGTACCGCGCGCTGCCGTATCTCGGCGTCTTCCGAGGACAATCCGGCCGCCACGCGCGCGACACCGTCGGCGCCCGCCCGCGCGAGAGCCCAGCGCAGGGCACCCGCGACATTGGGATCGGACTCGGTGAGCACCGCCCCGGCCAGGACATCGGTGGCGATCGGCGTATCTTCTGTCGAGGTCAGGACGGTTTGCTGCCGCCGCGCGGCGTTCGGCGAGCCGAGTCCGTGCAGCAGTTCGACGATACGCAGCACATCCTGCCAGCCCGTCGGCTCCGCGGCATCGACCGTCCGGAGCCGGTCGAGCAGCTCCCGCTCACGCCGGAGCCGGTCCTCGGTCTGCCGGATGAGATCGCTCACCAGCTCCGACGGTGCGAAAGCCGGATCCCGCAGCGCATGTCCGACCTGGCGCAGCGACAAGCCCAGCGACCGCAGGCTCTCCACATGGAAGATACGCCGGATGTCCTCGGTCGTGTACTCGCGATAGCCGCCCACGGTGCGGCCGGTCGGCCGCACCAGCCCGAGGGTGTCGTAATGCCGGAGCATCCGGGTGCTCACCCCCGAGCGATGTGCGACCTCACCGATCAGCATGCGGTGTCCCCGGCGGGTTCCGGTCCGAGCGCGACGATCCGCTTCGCTTCGTCGACGCCCGGGTCGAACGCGGCCTCCGGATCGTGCAGCAGCTGTACGGTGGCCCGGGCGTGGGCCCGCACCGCCGGATCGGCAGCGGTCAGCGCCGTGTGCAGGACGGGCTCGATCCGCTCGCCGAGCGCGACCAGCGCCCGGCTGAGACTCAGCCGCAGCGTCCGGTCACCGCGACCGAGCTGGGTGGCCAATTCCGCGGCCAGGCCGACAACCTGTCCGGGAGGAACGAGGACGACGGCAGCACGCCACGCGCTCCGGGCGACCTCGTCGTCGGCGTCGCGCAACAGCGACCGGGTGATCGCGGGCCAGACGGCGCTGTCGCCGATCTTGGACAGGGTGTGCAGCGCCTGGCTGCGCGCCTGGGCGCGTTCGGACCGCAGTTCCGCGCACAAGGCGGGGACCGTGATCTCCGCCGGCATACGGGTCAGCGCCCAGGTGAGCATGTCGCGGACGAAGAAATCCGGTTCGATCGCGCACCGCGCCAGGAGCGCGACGGTGAGACCGGGGTCGGGATTCGTGCCCGCCGCCAGGGCGGCCTGGAGCCGGATCGACGAATTCGCGGCACCGAGGGCGTCGAGCAGTCGCGGGGTCGATGAATCGGGTGACGAGTTGATGGGGACCACCTCCTCCGCTCAGTGAAGACCTTGTCACAGTGTCAAGGTCAAATGTGTGAGGTGGCGCGGCTCGCGCTACGACCGCCGACCGTGTCGCCGAAGCGAGGGGAGGTCACCGGCACCGGCCCGGCAGACCGCGGCCGGAAACGAATCGGTGTGGTGGAGACAGGGCCCATCTGCACCGTATCGATCCGCCGGAACGTGCCGGGCAGCTCTCATGGATGCGGTATACCTGCGGGAGTACCGATTTCGACGTCCCTAGGAGAATTCGCCGTGTCCGACGGCTCCATCGACCTTCGCACCGGTGTGGCGCACCCGGCCCGCATGTACGACTACTTTCTCGGCGGCAAGGACTCCTATGAAGCCGACCGGGCCGCCGCGGAACAGGCGCTACGGGATTTTCCGGCGGTCCGGCTGACCGCCCGGACGAACCGCGAGTTCATGCGGCACGCCACGCGCTACCTCACCGAACAGGGTGTCCGCCAGTTCCTCGATATCGGCACCGGTATCCCGACCGAGCCGAACCTGCACCAGGTGGCCCAGGACCTGGCACCGGACGCACGAGTGGTGTACGTCGACAACGACCCGATCGTGCTGGCGCACGCCCGGGCCTTGCTGGTGAGTTCCGAACTGGGCCGCACCACCTATATCCAGGCCGATGCCGGCGACCCCGCGTCGATTCTCGCCGCCCCGGAACTGCGGGAGACGCTGGACTTCTCGGAGCCGGTGGCGGTATCGCTCATGGCACTCCTGCATTTCGTGCCCGGCGATGTGTACGACATCGTGAACACCTTGATGGCGCCACTGGCACCGGGTTCCTATCTGGCGATGTCGCATGTGACGACCGAGTTCGACAACGGGCCCGACGATCCCGACGGTATGGCGCGGTTGTTGCAGGTCTACGTGGACCGGGGGATTCCGGTGCGGCCGCGCACCCGGGCCGAGGTCGCGCGGTTCTTCGAACAGCTGGAGCTGGTGGAGCCCGGCGTCGAGGTGATCCATCGGTGGCGCAACAGCGGGATCGAGCATCCGCCGAGCCACGACAAGAAGGTGTCGCTCTACGGCGCGGTGGGCCGTAAGACCGGGTAGCCGCGGCCGGAACCCGTTGCGACCGGTCATCGCGCCCGGGCGCGGGCGAGGTTCCAGCTGTTCCAGGTGTCGTCGTCGAGCCGGAGGTGGTCACGGAGGTCGACGCGCAGTGCGGCGGGCAGGCGATCGATCGCGGGAACGATATCGGCGGACAGGCCGGCGAGGTAGTCGAGATCGATCTCCTCGCCGCGTTCCCAGCGGTCGATGTTCTCGCGCGCGATCAGCCCTTCGGGGTTCAGGGCGGACAGTGCCAGCAGTGCGGCCACGGCGGTTCCGGCGGCGGCCCGGGGCAGCCAGGCCGATTCCAGGCGCGATACGGCGACGATCACCAGGATGTACACGATGCCGAGCCAGAGTTCACAGGTCCCGACCAGCAGGCGGAGCACGGTGAACCCGTACGCCTCCTGGTAGGTCCACATGCGGCCGAGGGCGGAGGCGACCATCACCAGGGTGAGCACGCTGACGGCGGACAGCAGTCCGCGCAGCCACCGGCGGTCGGCGGCCGAATCCCGGGCGGCGCGCTGCAATACGAAAAGGATGACGGCGAGAGTGAGCACGGTGACCGTGGACAGTTGCCAGAATCCGCTGCGCGCGTATTCGGCGTAGGTGAGGCCCGCGGTGCGCTGCACATACCCGTCGCCGCCGAACAGGGCCATCAGTTGCGCGCCGACGAAGGCCGCGAACACCGACGCGAGCGCCCCGACCGGCAGACCCCATTCCCACCGGGTCAGCGTCCGGACGCGACTACCGGCCGGCCGATCCGTTTCGGACCCGGCGAGCAGATATACGGCGCTGAGACTGCCGACGCCCGCGAGCAGGAACACCACGGTCCAGCGAACGACGGTGCCACCGTCCATCCGCGGCACCAGTGCTTCGACCAGTGCGGCGAAGGTGGCATCGGCTCCGGCCAGCAACGGTACGAACACCGCCAGCAACCCCATCGTGACGGCGCCGGATACAGCGAGGCGCCGCGGGCGATCTCCGGTGCCGTGCCGTAACCCGGTCTGCGCCGTGTAGACCCATGCGAGGGCACCGCCCGAAGCGAGTGGAACCGCCGCCGCGTCGCGGAGCATTCCCCGCGTGGATCGCCGGCCCACCACCGCCAGCGACCCGGCCACGGCGGCCGCGACTACGCAGAGGGCGAACAACCATCCGGCGGCGCGGAAGGTACCGACCGCCAGCAATGCCGATGCCGCGACGGCCCACCACAACCGTTCCCGATCGATCCGTGGGCCGACAGTGTCCGAGCCGGCGGACCGTCCGGCCCGGCGGCGGACGACGATCACCGCGCCCGCGACGGCGGCACCGGCCGGCAGCCAGCCGATTCCGGGGCGATCCACGGGAACGGCGGCGGCCGCGACCAGTCCGGCGATCACCGCCGCGGTCAGGGCACCCGGCTGATACGCCACCCGGTGCCATCTGGGCGGCTCCACCGGCGACTGCGTTCGAACCGCGTCTCCCGAGGCTTCCGGACCGGCGGGTGCTGTCTTTTCCACGCGTTCGGTCGCAGTGGTTTCCGGGGCTGATGGTTCGGGCACGGTCGGCCTCCTGAGGGTGTGCGGTATCGCCCCTGGAGCCGATCGGCAGCCGGGGTCGAGGGAGTGGGCAGGTCAGTGGGTGTGGATCTCGGTGGCCGGCAGTGTCACCCGGATCCGCGAGCCGGGATCGATGACAGCGATACGGCCGCGGTGCAGGTCTATCACCCAGCGCGCGATGGCGAGACCCAGTCCGGTGCCGCCACCGTCGGTACGGCCGCCACGGGTGAAACGGTCGAATATGTGCTCGCGTTGGGCATGGGGGATGCCGGGGCCGTCGTCGTCGACATCGATGACGGCGTCGTCGCCCACCAGCCTGGCGTGGAGGCGGACCTCGCCGCCGGCCGGCCCGTGCCGGGCGGCGTTGTCCAGCAGATTCAGCAGGACTTGGTGCAGGCGGGCCCGGTCGGCGTACACGGTGGCGGTGGTGGGGTCGACCATGCTCCGGAAGCGGACGGCACGGCCCGAACCGGCCGTCGTCACCTCGGCCTCGGCCACGACTTCGGCGAACAGTGCGGCGATTGCGAACTCTTCACGTTCCAGGGGTACCGCACCCGCCTCGATACTGGACAGGTCGAGGAGTTCGGCGACGAGGCGGCCGAGCCGGTCGGTCTGGGCGAGTGCGGTTTCCAGCGTGCCCGGATCGGGCTGGGACACGCCGTCCACCAGGTTCTCCAATACGGCGTGCAGCGCGGCAATCGGTGTGCGCAACTCGTGCGAGACATTGGCGATCAGCTCACGCCGTTGCCGGTCCGCGGCGGCGAGGTCGGCGGCCATCCGGTTGAACGCCTCGGCCAGCTGCCCGACCTCGTCGCGCGAAGTGGCGCGGACCCTGCTCGTATAGTCACCCTGCGCCATCCGCCGGGCCGCCGCGGTCATCTCCCGCAATGGCATGGTGATCCCGTGCGCCAGGAATTGGGAGGACACCAGCGCGATCACCATGGCGGCCAGCGTCGTCGTCGGCGGCAGCCAGCCGATCCGCAGCCGGAACCAGCCGAAGGCGATCCCGCCGGCGAAGGTCATCAATACGGCCAGCTTCAGTTTGACGGAACGGATCCGGTCCAGCGGGCGGGGGAGTACTGCCGCCAGCCGCTGCGATGCCCGCTGTGCCGCGCGGACGAGTCCGGCACGAGAATCGGTTCCGGCGGGTGCGGCGATCCGGTCGCTCATCGTGTCTCCAGGGCATAACCCACACGGTGGACGGTCCGGATCAGGTCGGCACCGAGTTTCCGGCGCAGTGCCTTGATATGGCTGTCGACCGCGCGAGTGCCCGCGGCATCGGCCCAGTCCCATACCTCCTCGAGCAGGCGTTCGCGAGCGAGGACCGCCCGGGGCCGTCGGGCCAGACTGGAGAGCAGATCGAACTCCAGCGGGGTGAGCTGCGCTTCGACACCGCCGCGCCAGACCCGGCGCTGGTCGGCATCGATCCGCAGATCGCCGACGACGGTGACAGCGCCGTTGTGCGCGACCGCGCGATCGACCCGGCGCAACAGGGCGTGCACGCGCGCGGTGAGAACCCGCAGCGAGAACGGTTTGGTCAGATAGTCGTCGGCGCCGACGCCGAGCCCGACCAGTTGATCGGTTTCGTCGGTGCGTGCCGTGAGCATCAGCACCGGTACCGAACGTCGGGCCTGGATCCGCCGGCACACCTCCAGTCCGTCGTACCCGGGCAGCATGACATCGAGGACGACGAGATCGGGATCGAAGGTGCTCGCGACTGTCACGGCGGCGGGCCCGTCGTGCGCTGTATCGACGGTGAACCCTTCGGCGCGCAGCCGTGCGGCCACCGATTCGGCGATCGTGGGTTCGTCGTCCACGACCAGGATCCGCCGCGCCGTCGCTCCCCCTGCCGGTGCGTTCTGTTCCATGCTCGGGGAGCCTAGCCAGTGCGTGTGAAGAGAACGGGCGCCAGTTGTGGAGATTTCGTGTGCTACGGCCGCGGTGCGTCCGCGACAGCGGTGAACACCGATTCGAGTATCGCGGTGAGCCGGTCGGCTCCGGCTTCCGCGAGCGCCCGGGTGCCGACGATCCGGCGCATCAACAGAACACCGGCGATCACCGACAGGGTGATGTCGCCGCGGAGGTCGCTGTCGGGTCCGGGCAGTTGCCGGGACAATCGCTGCCCGACATGACGTTCGATCGCGTCGCGCACGATCTCGACGGCGTAGGGGCTGGATACAGACCTGAGCATGATCAGGAAAGGCTCCAGCGGGTCGGCGTCCGGATGGGTGCGGGCGACCAGGGCGGCGGCGGTGTCGTGCGCGAGCGACACCGAGTTCTCGGTGATCACCGCCGGGGGTGCGAAGGCGACTTCCACGGCTTCGGCGAACAGTTGTTCCTTGGACCCGAAATACCGGTTCACCATCATCGCGCTGACTCCCGCGTCCTGGGCGATCGATCGCACCCCGGCACCGTCGTAGCCGGAGCGGGCGAAATGCCGGATCGCCGAGTGCAGGATCGCCGCGCGGGTGGCGGCCGCATTGCGCGGGCGGGGACCGGACGTGGTCATTTTCGCGGCCCGGGAATAGCCGAGGCGGAGTCTACGTCTGTATACACGCGGTAAGTATACGGCTGTAGACAATATCTGGCGGTGTAGGAATCGGAAGCCTCGTCCGGCGGCGCCGATCCACCGCCTGGAACCGAAGGAGCGCAGGTCATGTCCGATACCTCGAAAGTCTGGCTCGTCACCGGCAGCTCACGCGGATTCGGCGCGGAACTGGTGCGCGCCGCCCTCGCGCGGGGCGACCGCGTCGTCGCGACCGCACGCCGTCCCGAACAACTGCGCGCACTGGTCGCCGACAGTCCCGACCGCGCCCGAACCTTCGCCCTCGATGTGACCGATGCCGCTGCGGCCCGGGCCGCAGCGGCATTCGCCGTCGCCGAGTTCGGCCGCCTCGATGTGGTGGTGAACAACGCGGGCTATGCCGACAGCGCGGCGATCGAGGAGATGAGCATCGAGAGCTTCCGCGACCAGATCGAAGCGAATCTCTACGGAGTCGTCAATGTCACCCGGGCCGCGTTGCCGGTGCTGCGTGCGCAGCGGTCCGGCGTATTCGTGCAGTTCTCCTCCGTCGGCGGCCGCGTCGGCGGGACGCCGGGGATGGGGGCTTACCAAACCGCGAAGTTCGCCGTGGAAGGCTTCTCGGAAGTGCTGGCGAGCGAGGTGCGCCCGTTCGGTGTGCGGGTGATCATCGTGGAGCCGGGTGCGTTCCGTACCGACTGGCAGGGCTCGTCGATGGCGATGCACGAGCCGGGCCCGGACTACCTGGACACCGTCGGCCGTATACACGAGATGCGCCGCGCGACGAACGGCGTCCAGCCCGGTGACCCCGCCCGGGCGGCGCGGATCATCGTCGATACTGTCGACAGTCCGGAACCACCGCGGCGGTTGCTGCTGGGCGGCGGTGCGGTAGAGCAGGCGCTGGCCGCCGGCGCCGAGCGGGACGAGGAGACGCGACGGTGGGCATCGGTCGCCCGCAGCGCCGACTTCCCGGCCCGGCGTTCGTGACCGCCGCGGCCGCCGGTCAGCCCGCGCCCGGGCTCTGCACCGCTGTGGCGAGCTGGTCCGGTTCGGCTGGTTCGTCCGCCTCCTCGGTATCGCCTGTACCGCCCGCGCCCGCGTCTCGGTCCTGGTCCGCGGTGGTCGGCGCTGGTCGGCGGGCCCGTTGCGCATCGACCACCGCGCCCAGCAGAACCGCGAAATTGGTGACCCACAACCAGATGAGGAAGACGATCGCCGCGGCCAGTGACCCGTAGACCTTGTTGAAGGAGTCGAAATGCGAGGCGTAGAAGGACAAGCCCGCCGAACCGGCGAGCCATAACGCCACCGCCATCGAACTGCCTGCCGACGGCCAGCGGAACCGCTGCCCGGTCACATTCGGCGCGACCCAGTAGAGCAGCGACAGCGCGAAACTGACCACCAGCGCGAGTACGAACCATTCGAGGATCGCCCAGGCGCCGTGCACGAAGGGCAGGCCCGCGAAGAGGCCACCGAACCGCCCGGCCATTCCGTTGGTCACCACGAAACCGATACCGGTGACGACCAGCATCAGGATCAGTACCGCGCTGAACGACAGCTGCAGCAGGATCGTTTTGGGCCGGGACCGGCTCTCGACGACGCCGTACAGCGCGTTGGCGGCCCGGATGAACGCGCCGATATAGCCGGATGCCGTCCACAACCCGGATATCAGCCCCACGATCGCGATCGGTGCCGACCAGGCCCGGACCTGCTCCAGATGGCGTACCGAATCGGCGAGCAGGCTACCACTGCCCTCCGGGCCCAGATGGCCCGCCGCTCCGGCCAGCGCACCGGTGGGCTCCGGCCCGGCCAGGCCGAGTACGGCGACGGTGAGCAACAGCGCCGGAAACAGCGACAGCATGCTGTAGTACGTGAGCGCGGCGGCCCAGTCGGACAGTTGGTCCGACCACGCTGCCCGCAGCGTACGCACCGCGACCCGAGCCTCGGCGCGGCGCAGCACTCGGCCGCGCAACCTGCGAAAACGCCGTTTCACCCGGCAACACCTCCGGTTCTGTCAACTACCCGCGCGCGACACGGAGCAAACGCGACAGTTCCGGTGGCGTGCCGGTTCACATATGCGAACCGCCGTCGACGCGGACCTCGGTTCCGGTGACGAAATAGGCATCGGGGGATCCGAGCATCGCCACCACCGCGGCCACCGCGTCGGGCCCCGCGAACGGGACACCGCCCGGCAGCGGCAGGGCCGGTGCGGCCTTGGCGAACAGGGCGATATCCGCGTCGGCGGGCAGGCCCGGCCCGATGCTCTGTCCGGACGCGCCGGTGCCGTCGGTCATCCCGGACGAAATGGAACCCGGTTGAACGGCATTGAACCGGATGCCCTGTTTGCCGAACTCCATGGCCAGCGCGTGGGTCATCGCCTGGATACCACCCTTGGACGCGGCGTAGGCCGACATGTACGGATGCGCGAACACCGCGGAGGTCGAGCTGAAATTCACCACCGCCGGGGCGTTTCCGGTCCGCAGCGCCGCGATGGATTCGCGGGTGACCAGGAAGGTGCCGACGAGGTTGATACGCAGGATCCGCTCGAACTCCTGGACCGAGGTGTCCTCGAAATGAGCCGATCGGAGCACGCCGGCGGCATTGACGAGGGTGTCGAGGCCGCCGAGCACCCGGACGGCGTCGGCGACTCCGGAGCGGACCGATTCCTCGTCGGCGATATCCATGATCGAGGTGGTCAGCCGTTCCCGGTCGGTGCCGGCCTTCGCGAGGGTGTCCGCCAACCCGGTCTCGCTGATGTCGGCGGCCACCACGCGGCCGCCTTCGCGGAGTATCCGCAGCGTGGTGGCCTGACCGATACCGGATCCGCCGCCGGTGATGAGGACGCGGCGGCCGTCGTAGCGCTGGAGTTCGGTCATCGAGGGGGCTCCTGTCGGAAGTCGGAGGGCGATGCGCCGGTGCGCTGCCCGACTCCCGAGGATTGGGGGTCGCGGCGGCGGCGCGACGCCACGATTCCGCTGAGTGGACTCTTCGGTCCGGAAGCGGGGTCCGGGCTCCGAGAATCACGGGCATGATCGACGGACTCCCCACAGCGAACGAGGTAGCGGCACTGCCGGAGGCGATCGCCGGCGCGGTGACCGGCGAAGCACTCGACGGCGGCGACCATATGAACATCGTGCAGTACCTGAAGTGGGGTTCCCTGGGTGCGGACGCGCTGGTACGCGCGGTCGGTATCGACGACGGTTACCGCGCGGACCGGAAAATGGGGGTGTTCACCGCGGAGCACCATCTCGCCTACTACAGCGAACTGCGTGAAGGCGATCGGTTCACGGTGGCCGGCCGATTCCTCGAGCGCAGCGCCAGAGCCGTGCACATGATGATGTTCCTGGCCGATACCGCCGGTGGCCGGGTCGCCAATACTGTCGAGATCATGTTGGTCCACGTGGACCTGCGACATCGTCGTGCGGTCGACCTGCCGGCGGATATCGCTGTCGCGCTGGACGAGCACATCGCACGTTCACGCGCACTGCCCTGGTCGGCGCCCGTCTGTGGCGCCATGCGTATCCGGCGCTGACGAGACCCACGGCCGGGTTCGGAAGCCGCCCGGGCAGCCGGTGGGCATTCGGCGCCGGCCGGGCCCCGTGCCCGGCGCTACCGGGTCAGTCCGGCTTCGGCCGCTCCGGCGCTCAGCACGTCCAGACCGAAGGCCTCGACCGGGCCCAGGGCCCCGGTGCCTCGCAAACCGCCGTCGAGCGCGGTCCGCGCGCCCCAGGCCAGGATCGCCGCGGTGAAATCGTAGGGATCGCCGGCCGCGAGCGTCACCGATGCCAGCACCTTGCCGGTGTCGTCGGATACTTCGGCGACCGCCCAGGTCCGGGTGCGGGCGCGGGCGGTGGGTGCCGGGCCGCCGGTGGACCCTTTGACGACGCGGGTCAATACGTCCTCGGCCAGCCTTTTCACCGGGTCCACCCGGGCGACGGCACCGGCGAGCAACGAGGTGACCCGCAGCCCGTGCGCGGCCCCCGCGGGCAGGCCGAGATACACATCGGCGTCCCGCAGTCCCGGATAGGACCGGATGAGTGTCAGATGTTCCGAACCGGGCACCGAGGCACCCGAACGTTCCCGGCCCGCGACATCGAAGCTGCGGATCCGGGCGGCCGTCCGCTGGGGGACGACCCGGCCGGCGCGCAGGGCGAAACCGTTCTCGAACAGCATGCCCGCCATGGACGCGCGGGTGCCCCCGCTGGTACCCGGGTCGGCGATGAAGTAGCCGATATCGGCGCGCACCGCCGCGGGCGCTTCGCGTAATGCGATTCCGGCGGCCAGATTGCCCGGGACGTAATCGAATCCGAAGGCGGGAAGCAGGCCGACGCCCGCCGTGCGCGCTTCCTCGTCGTGTTCGAAAACCGTGCGGATGAAGGGGCCTTCGCCGGTGGAGTCGAAATAGTGGGCCCCGGCCGCGACGGCGGCGGCCAGCGCGGGTCCGCCGTAGCGCAGGAACGGGCCCACCGTGGTGATGAGGACGTCGCCGCGGCCCAGCAGCGCGCGTACCGAGTCGGGATCGGTGACATCGGCGACCGCGGTCGCCGCACCGCCGATATCCGCGGCGAGTTTCTCCAGTGCTGTCGCGTCGCGCGCGGCCAGAACCGGCGCGCTGCCCCGGGCCACCAGGTTCTGGGCGATCAGGCGGCCGGTGTAGCCGGTGGCTCCGAACACTACGATTTTCGGCATCGCTGGACTTCTCTCACTGTCGGGCGGGTAGGGCTGGACATCACGGGGCGTGCGGTGTCGACGGCCGAAACGTTCGGGGATCCTCCTCAGCCGTTGCCCCGGGCCGGGGCCGGTGCGATACGGCTTCCTCGTCGGGCAACTCGACCACGCACCCATCCTCGCAGAACCCGCGCCGCCGCACCCGGCGCGGCCTTGTGCCTGTCTCGGGGGTGGATTCCGCGATACGGTCGCCGGTGGCCGCGGTCGAATCCGCGCGGACGGGCCGGGCCGGAATTCCTACGGGACCGTTTCGGCAGTTCGCCCGATCGGCTCGCCGATGGTCTCCGAGAACTGCGTTTCGCCCGCTCCGGAAAAGAAGCCTGCGACGATTTAGAATCGCACTCACAACGATATATTTCTCAATTCGATATCCATTCCCCGGGGGTCGATCGTGACAATCGGACCTGCCGTTTCGTGCGCGGCGGTCGGAATCGATTTTCGATACGGATCGGTGCAGAGTCTGCGCCGTCCGGTTCGTTACTGCCGGGGTCGATTTCTAACAATTCGGGGCTGTCGCCGGGCGGTGACCCCGGCACACGGGTAGGCGGCCGCCGGGTGCGGGCCGCCGGTTCTCGGTGATTGTCTGTGCAGTTCATCGGCATGATCTGCGCGCGGAAACCAGGTGGGCGCGGCGGCTGGAGGGGTGGCCCGATGTCGTAAGTGTCCGAATTATTTTGGAGCTGAAATTATTTTGGAGCTGAAGTGTGCCCGATCGACAAATTCGTCAGTGCAGTCGGAGGCTGGGTGAGAAGATCCTGAATATATTGACCACAGATGCCGATCTGCAAAAAGCGAACTCTCCGCAGAAAGGGGATTTCCACTCGTACGACAGCCCTGTCGGTAACGTATTTCGGAGGTTCGTCGATCGCATCCCCGGTTCGGAGGGCTTCGTCTTTTTGCAGTTTGCCGGAGAACGATCCGAATAACACTTCGGAGGAAGAGGGAAATGTCATGAGTGCGATAATCGGTCTCGGCTCTGCGGCCGTGGCGGCTGGTGCCAGTGTGTTGTGGGCGTTGGGTGCCCTGATCTTCTGAGCGGATCGGCGCCGCCGCTGTACGCGGCGCATTCGCCCATCCGACCCATCTTGCCTGTCCCGGTTCACCGGGCCGGTCCGGGACCTTCCCAACGGGGAGAGCCGTGATGGTTCGCGTGGCGAACCGCAACATTACAAAATGTCTGTATGTCAGTGTGCGTCATACCGTTGATGCGGGCCGAACCGGTGCACGGTGCGGCCCGCCTGCTGTGACGATATGCGGAGATATCGGTGAGCCAGGACCCGAAGGTGGACGCGACCGAATTACGCGCATTGGTATCGACATTGGAAACGCTGATCGCCGAGGCGTCCCGGATCGCCGGGGAGCTGAAGGCGGCCATAGTCACCGCCGAGCAGAGCGAAGCCCGTAACGGGATCGCCGTGGTCACCGACCTGACCGCGGTGGTCACCACGGACGGGCCGGCCGAGAACCGCGACGGCAGCGCCGAATCGACGCCGGACGCGTCGCGTGCCGTCCGCAAACCGGCCGCGAGCCCGTGGGCACGGAAACGAGCGAACGCCGCGGCCCGGAGACCGTCCGCGACGCCCGGAAAGGCGGCCACCGCTGCACTTTCCGCCACCGCTGCGCTTTCGGCCGCCACCGATGTGGCCGCCCGGCAGATCGCGCCATCCCCGGCGCCTGTCGCGCCACCGCCGCAGCCTGTCGCGCCATCCCCGGCGCCTGTCGCGCCGACTTCGTCGCCCGTGGCAGCACCTCCGTTGCCCGCGGCGCCGCCGCCGTTGCCCCCGGCGGTGGCGCCGGTCACCGCGGCGGCGATCGAGTACGCGGGTGCCGCGCAGGTGTCGCCCACGGCCGATCCGACGCCGAGTGCCCGGTCGTACGAGGCCGCCGGTGCGGCAGGCGGGGCGCTGTACGGACCCGCCCCGGTCGATCCGCAACCCGGACCGCCGCCACGGATGGCCGCGGAGCCACCCGGTCCGGCGCGCGAGGCCCGTCCGGCGGCGAAGCTCTTCGAGGTCGACGCCGAGCCGGCGCCCGCCCCGGGCGGCGGTCAGCCGGTCGGGGCCACGGCGTCGGAGCGCGGTGTGCCGCTGCCCGACTCACTGTTCGCCGCGGTGGCCCACCTCGCGACGGTCGGTTCACCGGATAGGCGGCGACCCCGGGCCCACGATGGGGTGGATACGGCCGCACCACCGGTTGTCTCCCCGGAAACCGGGAGCGAGCCGGCGGCCGCGGAGCCACCGTCGTCCGGACACCGGAGCGAGGTGTCCGGCGCGTCGTCCGGGACGCCTCCGATCGACACGCAGGACGAAACGGTCCATCGGTCCCCGCCGGGACCGCCGTCCGGCGAATCCCCACCCGGGCTGTCGCTGCTGACGGACCGCGGCGCGCCCGTGGGGGCCGATGCCGCCGGGACGGACAATCCGCCCGGGCCGTCGGACGCGCATGCCGCGCCGCGGTCGGCGGCACCCCTGCAGTTGGTGGGTGAGCTGCGTCCACCCGACACCCGCGCGACACCGGAAGTTCGGGTGGCCGAGCCGGATCCGGCATCGGGCCCCGAGAAGTTGACCGTATTGCCGGTGGTGCGGCGGGGGCGGGAATCCGAGGTGATCCGTCTCGCCCGCGATATGGCTCGCCGGCACGGCCTGGAGAGCCGCGGTTTCGACGCCGCGGTGACCGATACCGAGGTGGTTCGTGAGATCGCCACCGCCCTGGACGATCTGTTCGGAAAGTACACCGTTCCGCTGTACGGCATCGAAATCGCCGAACAGCGGGAGGACACGATCCGCCGGGAGCGCAAGAACGCCCACCAGCCCAGTCCGGTCGACGCTCCGCAGGTCTGGATCACGCTGGAGCAGGCCGAGCTGGCCGGCACCGGCGTCAGCACGGCCGGCCCGGCCAGAAAACGGTTCCGCCGGGCCGGGGGCGCCGACCGGCCGGTGTACACGGCGGTGGTCCGCGCATTCGCCGCCGCGCTCGACGAAGCGGGCGGCTACCGCGCCCGCCAGGAAGCCTGGCGAATCCTGATGGCCGGTTCTCTCAACGGCGGCCCGAATATCGGAAACGGTCTGCTGGACCCGCGCCGGGCACTGATCGACGGTTTCGCCGAATTCGAATTGCACGGTAAACGCGCGGGCGAACCGGCCACCACGCTGCACGGAGCACTGCTGAAGATGGCTCA
This sequence comes from Nocardia sp. NPDC001965, assembly GCF_053594175.1. Lineage (NCBI taxonomy): Bacteria > Bacillati > Actinomycetota > Actinomycetes > Mycobacteriales > Nocardiaceae > Nocardia > Nocardia sp. NPDC001965. Next base: position 756,645 of record NZ_JBSFDZ010000001.1, on the reverse strand, counting down.
GGCCAGGCCCGAGGAGACCTCGGCCTGATCGGGACGCGCGTACGCGTTCCGCAATCCGAGATTGTCGCGCAGCGTGGTCCCGGTGTACTCGGTACGCAGTACTCCGCGGTCCTGCAACAGCGGAACGACCTTGTCGACGAATTCGTCCAATCCCCAGGGCACGAGATGGGAGCCGAGGATGAAACCGTCCGAGCCGTTGTCCTGGACGAAGGTGTCGATCTGTTCGGCGACCCGGGCCGGCGTGCCCACCAGCGGGCCGCGTTCGAACTGGTCGATCACCACTTCACGCAGGGAGAGTTTCTTCGCTTCGGCCACCTCGCGCAGGCGCCGGACCGTGGCGAAGCGATCCTGGTGCAGGAACGCGCGCCCCTGGATGATCGGCGCGGCATCGGGGTCGGGATCGATATCGGGTACCGGACCCTCCGGGTCGTAGCCGGACAGGTCGCGATTCCAGATCTGCTCGAGCAGGATCAACGCGGTCTGTCCGGTGACCTGTTCGTTGCGGACGGCATGGTATTTCTCCACCGCCTCGGCCTCGGTATCGCCGAGTACGAAACTCGCCGAGGGCAGGATCTTTATATCGTCGGCCGCCCGGCCCGCGGCCACCGCGCGCGCCTTGATATCGCGATAGAACTCTGCGGCTTCGGGGAGCCGGCCGTAGGGGGAGAAGATCGCATCGGCGTTGGCCGCCGCGAAATCTCGGCCCTGCGGCGAAACACCGGCCTGCAGGATCACCGGCCGACCCTGCGGACTTCGCGGTACGGTGAACCGGCCCGAGATATCGAATTGTGCGCCGTGGAAGGCGAAGGTCCCGGCTTGCGCCCGGGCGAGGAACCGGCCGGACCCCTTGTCCGCGACCAGATCACCGTCCTCCCACGAATCCCACAGCGCGCGTACCGCGTTCAACGTCTCCTCGGCGCGGACGTACCTATCGGCCGGATCCAGGAATCCGCCGCGCCGGAAGTTCCGGCCGGTGAAAGCGTCGAACGAGGTCACCACATTCCAGGCGGCGCGCCCGCCGGAGAGGTGATCGAGACTGGCGAACCGGCGGGCCAGTTCGTACGGTTCGTTGAAGGTCGCGTTGATCGTTCCCGCCAGACCGAGATGTTCGGTGACCGCGGCCAGCGAAGCCAGCACTGTGAAGGTATCGGGCCGGCCGATGATGTCCTGGTCGAAGATCTCACCCGCGCGTTCCCGCAGCGCGAGCCCTTCGGCGAGGAAGAAGAAATCGAATCGGCCACGTTCGGCGGTCCGCGCGGTGTGTTCGAAACTGTCGAAATCGATCTGGCTACCGGCTTCGGGATGCCACCATGCCGTGTGGTGATTGACGCCGCCGAGGTAGGCGCCCAGGATGACCTGTTTACGGGGAGTGCTCATGATTACCTCGCTCAGGCGTTCGCGTAGCGGTTGGGGACGGTGGTGGGCAGCCCGAGCAGCGCGCGCAGGGAGCCGTCCGGATAGCCGGTGCGGAAGACACCGCGCCGCTGCAGGGCCGGAACGAGGCTGTCGGTGACTGCGGTCAGATCGTCGACCGCGACTCCGGGCCGTAACCGGAAGCCGTCGATGCCCTGCGCACTCCAGTCGATGAGCAGCTCGGCGAGTTCGTCGGCGCTCCCCGCGAAAACGTCGGCATCGGAGGTGTATTCGATCCCGGCCGCGTCGTTCAGCCGAGCCAGGCGCTGTGGCCCGGTCGCGGTCGCGGTGTCGAGGAATATCTCGAGGTCCGCGTATACGCGCAGTCGTTCGCCCGTGCGGCCGACCTTCGCCGTCGCCGCGGCGACCTGGCCGAGTATCGGCGCGGGACCGGTCGCCCGAGTGGGCGTGACGAACACGAGATCGGTGCTGCGCGCGGCGAATTCGTAGACCAGGGGCGCGTGCGCGAGTGCGGTCACCACGGGTTGTCCCTGCGGCGGTCGCGGCGTGATCGACGGCCCGCGAACGCTGAAATACCGGCCCTCGAAATCGATGCGGTGCAGTTTGGCGCGATCGATGAACCGCCGGGTGGCCACATCGCGGATCTCGGCGTCGTCCTCCCAGCTGTCCCACAGCCGCCGGACGACCTCCACGACATCGGCGGCCTCTTCGAACCGGTCGTGCACGAAACCCGGGAAGGTGCCCGTGGCCCGGACCTCTGCCAGTTCGGCGGCGGTGAGTTCGCGAAGCGGCCGGCGGCCGAAATGCGCGGTTTCGGCCGCCGTGCCGGAGACCCTGACCTGCCAGCCCGCCCGGCCGCGTGCGGTGTGATCGAGTGTCGCGAGGGCGGTGGAGACATGGAACGGCTCGGTATGGGTGGTGGTCACTGTCGGTACGAGCCCGATATGTCGGGTGACCGGTGCGAGCCGCGCCGCGATCAGATGGGCGTCGATCCTGGCCCGGACGCGGTCGAGGGCGCTGTCGGCCGACGCGTGGCGGTCCCCGGGTACCGCGAGGCTGTCGTCGATGGTCAGGAAGTCGAGCAGACCGCGTTGGGCCGTAGCGGCCAGATCCGTCCAATAGCGGGGGCCGAAGAGTTCGGCCGGCCGGGAATTCGGCTCCCGCCACGCGGCCGGATGCCGGCCCGCTCCGTCGAGCGCCACGCCGAGATGTAATTTCGGTGTCATCGTCTCCCGTTTCCTGTGCGTACGCGAGTGGTGCACAGGACAACGCGTGGTTCGGGCGAGGGGGCCGCCGGGGTGGGTGCCCGGCGCAGCCGATCCGGCTCGCAGTGATCGGCACGGGATCCGCCTGGGGATCGATTACCGGTGGCCGGGCGCGTCCGGTGTCTTCGCCGGGGGAGGCCGCCGCGCGAGAGCCGGAACTGTCAACGATTGGGATCAGTTCGAGCCCGGCGAAATATGGATGCATAGGGTCGCATCGTGATCACAAGACTGATCGAAGCCCCACACCGGGTGATCGCGGGGCTGACGGCGCTGTTCGTACTGGTGGTGGTGGCGGCCGCCACCGTGGTCGCCGAAGACCGCGGCCCGGAGCCGGTTCCCGCGTCGGTGCCCGACCGGTTCAGCGCGGAACGGGCCATGACTCATCTGCACCGGATCGCGACCGAGCCACGGCCTCTGGGCAGTGCGGCGAGTGACAGGACGCGGGAATACATCACCGGGCAGTTGGCGTCGGCGGGTTTCGCGGTACGAATCCAGCACGGGGTGGGGGCACGGGCGTCGCGGGGACTGGCGACATTCGGCCGGGTCGACAATGTGATCGCCACGCTGCCCGGCCGCGACTCCACCGGGACCGTCCTGCTGGCCGCCCACTACGATTCGGCGGCCACCGGGCCGGGAGCCTCCGACGACGGGGCCGCGGTGGCGGCCGCACTGGAGGTGGGCGCGATGATCGCCGGCCGGGGCGGCCTGCGCAACGACCTCGTCCTGCTGTTCACCGACGGCGAGGAAGACGGCCTGCTGGGTGCCGACGTGTTCACCCGGGAAAACCCTGCAGCGGACGCGGTGGTGCTCAACTGGGAGGCGCGCGGTGTCGCCGGCCCGTCGCTGATGTTCGAGACCTCGGCCGACAATGCCGCGCTGGTCGCACTGTTCGCCGATGCCGTACCGCATCCCAGAGGCGATTCGTCGCTGGTGGAGCTGTACCGGAAGATGCCGAATTCCACCGATTTCACGGTGCTGTCGCAAGCCGGACTCACCGGACTGAATTTCGCCTATATCGAGAAGTCGTCCCACTATCACACCGCCCGGGACACCATCGCCGCCCTGGATCCGGGCAGTCTGCAACACCACGGCGAGAACATGCTCCACCTCACGCAGGCCCTGGGTGGAACAGATCTGGCCGAGTTGGCATCCGACCACGATGCGACGTACTTCCGCCTCGCCGGTGTCATGATCACCTATTCGAACGCGCTGACCCTGCCGATCGCACTGCTGGCACTGTTTCTGGTCGGCGCGGTGGCGATCACCGCCTACCGCCGGCGGTCGGCCGGGGCCCGGCAGCTGGTTCTCGCTATCGCGGCGGGGGCGGTGCCGCTGGCCGCGGCGGCCCTGCTCGGGCAGTCGCTGTGGTGGGTGCTGGTGTGGCTGCGTCCCGAATACGACCGGATGGGCGGGTTGCTGCATCGCCCGCAGATCTACCAATGCGCTCTCGTCGCGCTGGCCGCGACAGCGGTGCTCGCCTGGTATCTGCCGGCGCGGCGCAGGCTGGGGGCGGTCGCGACGGCGGTCGGTGCCTGGGTATGGCCTGCGGTGTTCGCAGTGGTGTGCGCGGCAGTGGCACCCGGGATGTCGTTCCTGTTCGCGCTGCCGACGTTGTCCGTGGCACTGGGCGCGCTGGCGGCCGCGCTGCCGGTGCGGTGGAGTCTGTGGCCCGTGACAGTGTTCACGCTGGGCTGCGTAGTGTCCGCTGCGCTGCTGGCGCCACTGTCCGGCAATCTGTCCGGTGGAATGGGCCTGACTTTCGGTGCGGTCGCGGCGGCGGGTGCGGCGCTGTTCGGACTGATGGTGCTGCCGTTGATCGAATTGCTGTGCCCGGACGCCACCACCGGTCGCCGGGCCACTGTCGGGACACCGGCTGCGGCGGCAGCCGCGACGATTCTGCTGATCGGCGCGGGAACTGTCGTGGACACCGCCGACCCCGAGCATCCCGGCCGCACCCATCTCGCGTATGTGCTGAACGCCGATACCGGTGCGGCGAGTTGGGTGAGCAGTGATCCCGAGCCCACCGGCTGGTCGCGCGATTTCCTGCGGGACACCGACGCTTCGCGCCTCTCGCCGGGCTACGCCCGCGGCCGGGTGTGGACCGGTCCGGCGGAAACCGTGCTGCTACCCGGCCCTGAGGTAGCAGTGCAGCGACGCGACGGCGAGACCGTCTCGATGCGTGTGCGGTCCCCGCGCGCGGCGACCTCGGTGGTGCTGCGTATCGATCACCGGGTCGACCGGGTGATCGCCGCTGTCCCGGGCTCCGCACCGGTCGAACTCACTGTCTCGGGGGTCCGGGCCGGTACCTGGCCGGGGGAGATCCGCTTCCGCGATCTACCGGCCGCGGGTGTCGAGTTCACGGTGCGCACGCCCGGCGCCACCCACATCCGGGTGACCGCGATCGATGAAACCCACGATCTCGCCGCAGCCCCCGGTTTCCGGCCCCGCCCCGGCGATTCGGTGCCCTCGATCCGGGAGGACGGTGAACTGATCGCGGTGACGCGGTCCTTCGAATTCTGATCGGGCCGATCACTCGAACCCGCCGCCTATCGGCCGCCGGTCCAGTCGGTTCCGGGTGCTGCGGAGCCGGGCGGCGCGGTCACCACCGTCGCCGGCGACACAGCGTATCGGCCGAGGTCGGCCGGGTATCGGGAGACGCGGGCTACCGTGACACCCGACGTCTCCCGAGTGCCCACCCGGTGATCACCGGCCGATCGGCCGCAGCAACTCTCCCGCCCGGAAGGATCCGGCCCGTGCCGAAACCGGAAATATCCCGCAGGACAGCATTGTTCGATGCCGACGCGCGGTTGTCGTGGGTGCTCGCCGCGCTGGCCGGGCTCATCGGCGCGGCGGCGTTCACCCACACCGCGGGGTATTTCGTCACCTTCATGACAGGCAACACCGAGCGCGCGGTTCTGGGCTATTTCCGGAACGAGTCCGATATGGCCGCGGCCGCACTGGGACTGATCGCCGCGTTCGTGGCCGGGGTCGTGGTGGCCTCCCGATGCCGTCGCCGCTACTGGGCCAGGCATCCGCACGGCCCGACCCTGCTGACCACCGTCTGCCTGGCACTCGCGGCCGGAACGGATCTGCTCTTGTTCGGGGGGAATCCGAACGATATCGACTTCGTCCCCATACTTTTCGTCGCGTTCGGTGTCGGCGCACTCAATACCTCTTTCCTCGCAGGCGACGAGGTGTCGATACCGCTGAGCTATGTGACCGGGACGCTGGTCAAGCTGGGGCAGGGGATCGAACGCCATGCCAGCGGCGGTGATTACGCGGACTGGCTCGGCTACTTCCTGCTGTACGCGAGCTTTGTGCTCGGCGCGCTGGCGGGCGGTGTGCTGAGCCTGCTCGTCGCCGGCTGGGCGATGCTGATCACGGCGACCGGGGTCTGCCTCGTCGTCACCGGGTACACCTATTCGCACCTGGATCGGCACGGGCCGCTCGCGGAATGAACCCGCTGGCCGCCCCGATCCGCCACCGCCACCGCCACCGCCGCGCCCGCGTACCGCTATCCGATCCGGCGAGGCGGACGACCGGCGGAGTGCAGTGCCCGCAGGACCGCCTCGGGCGCGTGGGCGCGCGCGGACTCGAAGGCGGCGCGGCGATGGCGCCGGTTCATGAAATTCCATCCCAGCCCGCGCATATCGGTGGGTCCGGGCATGATCGTCACGACGGTGTGACCGGCTGCGCGGGCCGCGTCCGTCTCGCGGCGCAGGACCGCCGACATCGGGTTCCGCAAGAGCTTCTGCTCGGCGAGGCCGCCGAGGCCCGGCGCGCGGACGCCGGGTGCCGAGGCCATCGGCGCGATGACATAGATCTCGAGGGCCGCGCCGGGGCCGATCAGATCGACGGAGGCCGTGGACGCGGCCCCGCCGTCCACGAAATCCCTTCCCTCGATGCGGACCGGCGGCATCCATCCGGGAACGGCCCAGGAGGCACGTAAGGCCTCCCCGGCCGTCGCTTCGGGTGCGCCGGGGGCGCCGAATACGACTCGTTCGTCGCGGCGGGGGTCGTAGGCGACCAGGCGCGCTCCCGGATGTGGAAGCCGGCCGTCGGCGCCGGCGACCGAATCGGCCAGCTGCTGGAGCCATGTCGCGTCGCCCCGCCCGCGTGGTGCGATACCGGTGATCCGGCTGTGTCCGCCACGATTTCGCAGCAGGCTGCCCGGGGCCGGCGGAAGGGGCACGGGAATCGGCGGCAGGCTCGCCGGGGTGGCGGCGATATGGCGCCGGAGAACGGGATCCGTGGCCCGGCCGGTGTGCATATCGACCAGATCGCCGACGCCGTACCCACCGGCGAGCAGTGTGACCAGTTCGGCTCCGGCGGAGGTGCCCTGTAGGAGGTCGGCTTCCCGGGGATCCCAGTCGAGGTGGTCGGCCAGCGCGGCCAGCGCGGCCACCGACCAGGCGCCGCCGATGGTCCCGCCGCAGCCGATGACGAGGGCGCGCCGGGTCACGACCGCGTCCCCTCGTGATGCGCCTGTGCCTGCCGGTCGATACGCGCCAGGTAGTCGTGCCGGGCCTCGGTGTCGAGGTCGAGTGCCCGCCGGTCGCCGACCAGGCGTCGTGCGAGTTTCTCGACGGCTTCGGGAACGAAGGCGTCGACGATTGCCCAGGCCGGCGCCACCCAGCCTGGGACGGAGGTTCGCGCTGCGCGGGTGCGCACCGTGGCGACGACGGCCGCCGCGACATCCTCCGGATCGACCGTGGGGAGCGCGCCACCGAGGCGGGCACCGGAGGCCAGTTCGGTGCGGACGGCGGCCGGCAGTACCGCGCAGACCGTGACGCCGGTGCCGTCGTATTCACGCCTGGCCGCGAGTGAGGCGCCGAGTACCGCGAACTTGCCGGCGTTGTAGGTCACCATGCCGGGCAGCGGGATCATGCCCGCCATGGAGGCGATATTGACGATATGCCCGTTGCCCCGGTCGATCATGCCGGGAACGACCGCGCGCATCCCGTTGAGCACGCCACGGACGTTGACATCCAGGATGAGGTCCGTTGTGCGGTCGTCCTCTCGGTCGAATGCGCCCACCGGCATCACGCCGGCATTGTTGACCAGGATGTCCACCGGCCGGGCGGATTCCGCGGTGACCCGTTCGAGGAAGGCGGTCCACGAATCGCGGTCGGTCACGTCCAGGGCGGCCGAGCGTGCGCCCGGCACCGACTGTGCGGTGGTCTGGGCGACCGCCGCGTCGATATCGCCGATCCACACCCGCGCGCCGCGGCTCGCGAAGGCGGTGGCGGTGGCGGCGCCGATCCCGCGCGCTCCGCCGGTGACGACGACAGTCGAACCATGCAGGTCGGGGTCTTTTCTCCGCAGTCCGGCCATACCTGTCACTGTGTACTCCTTCGCCCGGCGGCAACCATTCGGGAACCGATCGTCACTTATGGAATGACGTGTCATTCTCACCATAGTGCGGATACCGGCGGTGGCGCCAGGGTCGTGCGTTCGGCCCGTGGGATCCGGGGCCGGACGACATACCGGCGCGCCGGCGCCGGCCGTTCGCCCGCGCACCGGGTGAATACCCGGGCACGGCAACCGGTGTGCCGCGCCGCCCCGTCAGCGACGGCGAGGGCGGCGGTCACTTTCCACGCGCAACCGGTCCCGTTGATCGTGGGGCACCGAATCGGCGATCGCGGTCCGCGACCTTATCGCCAGTTTCTGCAGGACGGCGGCGACCTGCGCATCCACGGTCCGCTGCGAACTTCTCCGCCGGGCGGCGATCGCGGCATTGGTCCATCCCGCCGCCGCCAGGATCGCGATCTCGTGTTCCGCCTCGGACAGCTGCTGCCACCGCGCCGGCCGGTCGGGCGGTGGCGCGTCGTCCACGACAGCCACCGGCGGGGACAGTGTGCCGAGCGCGAGCCGCACGACATCTCCCGCGTCGAGGGCTTCTCCTTCTCGAAATGCGATATCGAAAGCGGGCGCGCCCAGCGTGGTACGCGCTGTATCCACCGCGGCCGCGGTGCGCTCGGCGAACGGCCGCAGCGGTTCGAGATCCACACCCAGACGGTGACGCAGCGTGGCCGCGCCGCCGCTGAGCCGGGCGATCTCGACTGCCGAATCGCGGGCTCCGGGCGCGCGGTCGCGGATCAACCGCGCCAGGACCCAGGTGCGGATGTGCACACTCCAGGTCGTGCCGCAGTGTTCCGCCATCGCGGCCTGCCGGGTCAGCGCCGAGCGCAACATCGCGGTGGCCTCGGCCGGATCGCCGTGGGCCGCCGCCGCGATCGCCCGGGTGAGTTCGGCCCAGGACAGCACCCATTCGGCGCCGGTGCCGGTGGCGTACCAGAGGTAGGCGCGGCTCACCTCCAGCGCGGAGTCGGAATCGCCGTGGAAGGCGGCGGCCAGGGCCTCGAACAGACGGCTCATGGAGGCGCCGCCGGGGTCGCCCGCGGTGAGGAACTTCGCCCGCGCCCGGGCCAGCACCGTCGTCGCGCGGGTATCGCAACCCTCCAGCAGCAATACACTGCCCCAGAGGTATTCGACCTCCGGGGGCAGGCCCAGGTCGACATCCGGATCCGCGGCCGCGGCCGAGCGGACGGCCGGATCGGTGACGCAGGCCGCGATGCATTCGTCCAACCGGCGTCCGGCCGTATCGGGTTGCCCCTGGCACAGGCTCACCCAGCCGACGAGCGCGGTGACCGCGATCTGCGCTCCGCTGAGCGGGTGATCCTGGGCGCGAGTGGCTGCCAGTGCCCGCTCGGCCAGCGACCGGGCCTCACGCAGGGTCCCGATGAAGAACGGGAGCCGCAGCGCGATCAGCCCGCCGGCGATCTCGAGGCCGATCGCCGCTTCCCCGGGCTCGTCGAGACTGCCTTCGACGGCATACCGCAGGTTGTCCCAGGCGCCTCGCGCCCAGCCGAGCAGATTCTGCTCATCACTGCTGAGCCAGCCGAGACGCGCCCGGGCCACTCGGTCCCGGTAGTAGCGGCGATGCCGGGCGGCCGCCCGGCCGACTTCGGCGGGGTCCCGCCGCTGCAACTGCTGCCGGGCGAATACCCGGAAGTTCTCCAGCAGCGAGTAATGCGCGGTATCGGTTCCCAGATGAATCGACACGAGGCTGCGGTCGACCAATCGCTCCAGCAGCCGTTCGATATCCGCCACGGCGAGGCCGCCGGGAACCGGGTCCGCGCAGACCGCTTCGACCGCTTCGCGGTCCACTCCCACACAGCGGTTCACCGATCCGGCCGCGTCCTCGGGATTGAGGTCGCATCCGGCGGCGAACACCGACAGGCGTTCGAACAGCAACTGTTCGTCCGGTTCGCACAGGTCGTAGGACCAGCCGATGACCTGCCCGAGGCCGCGGTGCCGGTCACCGGCGCCGTCCCGGGATACCGGCGCCCAGCGCAGCCGCCGGTCGGCGGTCTCCCCGCTCACTTCGCGCAGGATCGTCGGCAGTGGCTGATGGCGCAGCCGTGCCGCGGCCAGCCGCAGGGCGAGCGGATGGTAGTTCAGGTGCCGGCAGATCTGCTCCGCGAGGCGGGTGTCGTCGGGATCGAGGTGCACTCCCAGTGCTTCCGCGCGCCGCCGGAGCAGGTCCAGGGCCTGCGACCGGGAAAGCGGGGGCACGGTCACCAGACGTTCGTCGGCCCAGCCGACGGGCTCCCGGCTCGTGGCAAGAATACGCAGTTCCGGGACTGCGGCGAGCAGTTCGCCGACGACGGTGGCGACGCCGTCGAGTACATGTTCGCAGTTGTCCAGGACCAACATCGGCGGTGCGCCGGACGCTGCGACACGGGCCAGGGTCGCGATCAGTACCTGCCCGGCCGGGCGCCCCGAGTAGTCGAGTTCCACGACCGCTCGGGCGATCTCGTCCCCGATCTCGCTCGCGTCGGCGCCTCGGTCGAGTCGCGCCAGCCGAACCCAGTACACCGGCAGCCGCGCGGTCCGGCGAATCCGGTGCACGACTTCCACCGCAAGGTGGGTTTTCCCGATTCCGCCCGAACCGATCAAAGTCACCAGCCCGGCGGAATTGGTGATCGATCGGCCGACCCGCTCCAGTTCCAGTTGTCGTCCGACGAAATCGCTGGGGGTCGGCGCGGCTACCGTAGCGGGGGCCTTGCTCATGGACAGAGCGTAAGCGACGCGGACCCGGTTGCGGCTGTCCCGATGATGGTGGATTCCGTCCAGGTGGACTCCGCTGCCGGTCTACTCTGGACGCACGGCGTAGCCGATCCCTTGTCGGCGACCGAGTTCCGGGAGGCGGGAACATGTCCGGTCGGTCGAAGAAACCGTCCCTGCCACCACGGTGGTTCATCCGGTTCTTCTGGGCGGGTCACCGCCTGTTCTACCGGGTTACGAAGCGGGGGCTCGTCCGCCCCGAACACCACGGCCGGATGGGCATGCTCCGGCTACGGACGCGCGGCCGGCGAACCGGCCGCGAACACGCGGTCATTCTCGGCTACTTCCGGGACGGGGACGATTTCGTCACGCTGGCGATGAACGGCTGGGCCGATCCGGCGCCTGCCTGGTGGCTGAACTTGCGCGCCCACCCGCTGGTCGCGGCCGATACCGTCGACGGTGCGGTGCGGTTGCGCGGGCGGGAGGCGACCGGCCCCGAACGCGATCGGCTGTGGGTGGAGTTCCCGTTGTACAACAGCTGGGGTGGCGCGGACTTCGCACGGAACGCGGCGCTGCGCTCGCACGAGACGCCCGTGGTCGTCCTCGAGCGCGTCTGACCTGTCGCGCGTACCGCCTCCGCTCGGGTGGCGGTCGGGTTCCGGGCCGATTGTCTGCTGCGCGCGCCCGAGTGGTCCGACCGGCGGCCCCATGTCTCTGGACACTGTTCTGGACAGGTGGACATTTCCGGCTGTACTCTGCGAACCGCTCGGGCCGCACCGGGCGCTGTGTCCATCGCGGCCCGCCGAGGAGAAGGGCAGACGAATGACGGCCGGGATCCTGGGAATCGCCGACGCCAACCGGGTGCGCACACTGACGCTGCAGCGCCCGGAGGTGCTCAATGCCTTCGACGAAGCGCTCTACCGTGCTGTGGCGGAGCAGCTGCGCGACGCCGCGGCCGATCCCGAGATCGCCGTGGTGCTGCTCACCGGCTCGGGCCGGGCGTTCTGTTCGGGTAACGACCTGGTCGAGATGCAGGCCGCGATCACCGGCCCGGCTCGCACCGGGCCGCACGGTTTCACGGTGTTCCTCGACGAGTTGATCGCGTTTCCGAAACCGCTCGTCTGCGCCGTCAACGGCGCGGGTGTCGGCATCGGTGCGACGATCCTCGGGTTCGCCGACCTTTCGTTCATGGCGTCCACCGCTCGGCTCAAATGCCCGTTCACCGATCTGGGTGTCGCGCCGGAAGCCGCATCGTCGTATCTGCTGCCCCGCTCGGTGGGTCGGCAGAACGCCGCGTGGATGCTGATGTCCTCGGAATGGATCGACGCCCAGGAGGCACTCGAGATGGGACTCGTCTGGAAGGTGTGCGATCCCGGCGAGTTGCTGGCCCGGGCGACCGAGTATGCCGAGCGGCTGGCGGCCGAGCCGATCGCCAGTCTGGTCGCGGTCAAACGAACGATCACCGAGGCGTTGGAAGAGCAGATACGCGCCGCGGTCGCCCGCGAACTCGAGCAGTTCGACCGGCTCGTCGGCGGGGCGGCGAATGCCGAGGGGCTGCGGGAGTTCGCCGGCCGCCGCGGGTCCGGTGGATAACCGCCGCGAGTGACGGCGCATTTCGGACGAAAGGGCAGTAGTGGATCCCCGTACACCCGTTGTCGTCGGCGTGGGGCAGTCGATCGACCGCCTGCACGAGGCAGGGTATCGGGCGTGGTCGCCGCTGGAACTCGCGGTTTCGGCGGCGCGCGCGGCGGTAGCGGATTGCGCGGCGCCGCCGGCCGGGATCCTGGCCGCCATCGATGCGGTCGCGGCGGTCCGCACTTTCGACATGTCGATTCCGGTCGCACCGGGGCGGTCCGGGGGGTCGGTCCCGAACTATCCGCGGGCGATCGCCCGCGGGCTCGGATGCGATCCGCGTCTGGCCGTGCTCGAGGTTGCGGGCGGGCAGTGCCCACAACATCTGGTGACCGAATTCGCGGGCCGGATCGCGGCCGGGAACTGCACCGCGGCACTGCTGGTGGGAGCGGAGGCGCTGTCCACCTCGTATCACCGGCGGGATCACGGCGGCGCTGCGCAACTGTCGTATCCGCCGGGCGGTCAGCTCGAGGACCGGGGTGATCAGACGGGGTACTACCTCGACGAGTACGCGATAGCGCACGAAATGTACACGGCACCGGCGGCATACGCACTGCTCGACAATGCGCGCCGGGCCCGGCGTGGTCTCGGCGTCGACGAGTACCGGGCGGAGATCGGCCGGCTGTTCGCGCCTTTTTCCCGGGTCGCGGCAGCCAATCCGCTTTCGGCCGTGCGGACAGCGCGGACCCCGGAGCAACTGTCGACCCCGACCGACCGCAACCCGATCATCTGGGCGCCCTATCCGAAGTCCGTGATCGCTCGCGAGAAGGTGAATCTGGGTGCGGCGATCCTACTGATGTCGGCCGGGGCCGCCGACGCCGCCGGTGTGCCGGAGGCGAATCGGGTCTTTCTGCGTGGACACGCCGATCTGCAGGATCTGCCGTTGCTGGAGCGCCCCGACCTCGCGTCGGGACCCGCCTCGGTCCGCGCGGTGACCGAGGCGTTACGGGTCGCGGGCCGGGACCTCGACCAGACCTCCACCTTCGATCTCTACAGCTGTTTTCCCGCTCCGGTTTTCAATATCTGTGACGGCCTGGGATTGGCGGCCGATGACCCGCGACGGTTGACGGTCACCGGTGGACTGCCCTTCTTCGGCGGTCCCGGTAACAACTATTCGATGCACGCGATCGCGGAGACGGTATCGGCGATGCGTTTGCGGCCTGGTGAGTTCGGGCTGGTCGGCGCCAACGGCGGGATCATGAGCAAGTATTCGGTCGGCGTGTATTCGGCCGAACCGGCCGAATGGGTGCCCGACCGGAGCGCGGAGCTGCAGGCGGAGATCGAAAGCGCCCCTCGTGTCGGGGTATCGGTGCGCGCCGAGGGGCCGGCGGCCATCGAGTCCTATACCGTGCGTTGCCGGCCTGGTACCGCACCGCGCGGAATTCTGATCGCCCGGCTGTGCGCCGATGACAGCCGGTGCTACGCACTGGTCGACGACGACGAGAAACTGCTCTCGCTGCTGAGTACGGGCGAACCGCTCGGACACGCTGTGCGCGTCGAGTCGACGGCGCGCGGCAACCGGGCCCGCCTCGGGTAGCGGAACCGGCCCGCGTCGGCGATCGGGGAACCGAAAACCGGTGTCGAGCGGGGCGTTTGCGAGTGCTCGGTGACCGTTTCGGCGAAAGGTGTTGGTCTTCCGATCCTTCCGGACCTAGGCGGCGAGCGGGAAAATAATTACACTCGGCCTCAGGCTCTGGCTACGAGCCTGAGGCAGGGGTCGGGTAGCTGGAAGGTGTCGGTATGGATATCGAGATTGTTCCGGGCGTACAGGGTCGGCGCGATCGGTTCGGTACGGGACACGGCAGACGGGTCGAGTGTGTCGGCCCGCCCCGGAGATCCGGCCGCTTGCTCCGCTGATCCGATAGGCGAATCCGCCCACTACACCCACGTCGGCCTCGCGAGAGAGTGTCGAGTTGGAACTGTCGGGCTCCGCGGGGGAAGCGGGAACACCTCGCGAGCGTGGATCGGTCAGAACTGGAAACGCTCATGGGCAACGAAGCTCCGGACCGCCCCACCGTGACGATGGCGGACTATCTGGACGATGATCTCGGCGCACGGACCGTCTCGGCTTTCGTCGTCGAGGCGCGCAGGCGCGGCATCGACCCGTCGCCGCTACTGGATGCCGACTTCTTTCTCCGCGGCACCGACTAGTTCACTCGGCCGGATACCGAAGGCCCGGCAGATCTTGTACATCTGTGCCATCGTCATCGCCCGTTCACCGCGCTCGAGCCGGATGATGGTCTTCTTGTTGTAACCGGTCTTCTCGGCCAGGACCTCCTGGCTCCAGCCGCGCCGCGCCCGCATCGCGCGCACTTCGGCACCCAACGCCGCATCCAGTCGCGCCTCCTCGGTGGTCGCTTCCTCCGACTCCGCGGGCGTCGCATTCATGTCGACCATTCTGGGATCGGGCAGGTTCTGAATCAAGTGCCCGATAGTTACGCGTCGGCCGAACGAATGAACCCCGAAAGGCGACCGTATGGGGACTTATGAGGACCAAAAAAGGTTGTAAAGAGACTGAAAAAGGACTACGGTGAGGTAGAGCGGTTGACTATCACCGCAGTTCACGCCACGGGTATCGGTTGTGTACGCACGGCCGGCGCGATCGATGATCCGAGCGCCGAAGACCGGCACGGAGACAGGAGGGTCCGATGAGCTGGAGTGGAGACCCGGTATGGCTGGCCGATGTGCTGCGCAGTGCCGGTCTGGCGGTGATCGAGCACGACGGCTGGCGCGAGCGCGGGCACGGCGACTTCCTCGATATTCGCGGGGTGCTCTGTCATCACACGGCCGGCGGCGGACCGAACGACTGGCGGATCGTGCAGGACGGCCGGCCCGGGCTGCCGGGTCCGCTGGCGCAGCTGGTCCTGGAAAAGGACGGTACCTACCGGGTGATCGCCGTCGGTGTCTGCTGGCACGCCGGGCGCGGCAGCTGGCCCGGCTGGCCCACCGACAACGCGAACTATCACACCATCGGTATCGAGGCCGTTTCGCGCGGGACGGCGCCGTGGGATTGGACCCCCGCCCAGCTCGATGCCTACAAGCGTGGCTGTGCCGCGCTGCTGCGGCGGATCGGTCGCGGCGCGGGCGATTGTGTCGCGCACCGCGAGTACTCCAGTGAAGGAAAGATCGATCCGGCGGGCATAGATATGAACGCCTTCCGCCGGGACGTACAGGCGCTGATCGACGGAAGAGGTGACGAGATGGCGTTCCTGGAAGAGAAGATCACCAACTATCACGGCGAGCAGGTCACGGTCGGCACCCTGCTGCACTACCTGGACAAACATATGGGGCTGGCCCTCGACCAGCTCGCCGGCTCCGGAACCGCCCGCGGGGCGAATTTCCCGGGCTGGGATTTCCTGGGCGACCGGACGACCGCCGAGGCGCTCGGCGTGATCGGCGCGGCACTGAAGATTCCGGGTTTCCGCGACCCCGCCACCGACGAGCGCGCCTGAGGGAGGCGCCACGAACCTGCCGCAACAGGGAGGGCAGCATGATCAGTGAAATGGTATCTGTCCTCGGCGGCCTGGTCACCGGCGTCGGCGGGGCGTGCGCGGCCGGGATCTTCAACAGGCGCAAACGCCGTGCCGATGCGGTCGCAATATTGACCCGGGCGGCCGCTCAGATGGTCGAACCGCTGTCGCGGCAGCTCGCCGCGATGACGGCCGAACTGGAGGCGCACCGCCGGATGGTCGCCGACGCGGAACAGCGTTGCCGGCTCGCCGCGCCCCAGCATGCCAGCTGGGACATCGTGGTCCGGTCGTCGCTGCTGGACCTGGGGGTCGATGTGCCGCCTCCGCCACCGCTCGAACCGGGAGAGATCCGCATCGCCGGTTCGGCGCCGGGGTGACGCGCCGCGCCGCGACACCCCGGATCTCCTTGGCTCGCCGATTGATCGACTGTTGCTATAACACTTCCGTACAAATCATCGGCGTCACCGGGAGAAGGAGCGGTTCGTGAGGAAGATCTGCACAGTGTTCGCGTTGGCGGCCGCTGTAGCGGCGGCGGCGCCGGGCGCGCACGCCGGTCCGCAGCGACTGGATGCCAATGTCGGCGTGTTCAAGGTGGTCCATATCGACCATTCCGTGATCGTGGCCTACGACTGCCCCAGTGGTGCGACGGCGGCCATCACCGTCGACCTCACCAACGCGACGACCAGCCGGGTCGGTAAGGGAGCCGTCACCGATGTGACCTGCGCCGGCGGGCCGGCGATCCGCTCCGTCGCCACCGATCTCGGTGCCGGTGAGCACGGGGACCGGGTGGTGGTCACGGTCGGGATCAAGGCGCGGGGCGACGACGGTGCGAGTGTCGAGAAGACCTCGACCTATTACGGAGAGTCGGACTCCTTCTCGATCGAATAACCGACTCCGCGGGTTCGGCGCAGTACCGGCCCCGTATTCCGCGCCCTGTATTCCGCCGAGGCCCGTGGACCGGAAACGCGCGTTACGGGCGACCGTGCACCGAATGCCGCCGGGTAATTGCCGGCGGTATTCCGGTGTCGTTTTGTCCGAAATGTTCGGTGTGTATCCACAGGTCATCGATACAATCGGATTGTCGCCGCTTTTTCGAGTCCGGGTTTCCCGCGCGGCGGATTCTGTGCGACACTGCATCCACTTACCGAGATTTGGTAAGCCTAGGTTTAGTTTCCGGGAGTGGATGTGGTCGAGCGTGCGTTCGCTTCCGACGCGCCGTCGGTGGCGGCCCAACTGTTCGGCAGCGGCCTGATCGGTGTCCGGGAGGGCCTCGAGACCGGGATCGTCGTCATGATCCTCGTCGCCTTCCTGGTGAAATCCCAGCGTCGCGACGCGTTGAAATGGGTCACGCTGGGTGTCGGTGCCGCGGTCGTGATGGTGGCGGTGATCTTCGCCGGTGTGCATTTCGGGACCTCCACGATCACCGGCCTGGCTGCGGAACTGATCGCCGGCCTCGCGTCGCTGGCCGCGGTCGTGATCGTCACCTGGATGGTGCTGTGGATGCGGACCGCCGCGAGATCCATATCGAGCGGGCTGCGGGCAGACCTCGCGCGTGCGCTGCACCTCGGTCCGGCCGCCGTCGTGAGCCTGGCCTTCCTGGCGGTGGGTCGCGAAGGGGTGGAAACCGCCCTGCTCATGGTCGGCTACGCGGAGAACGCCTCCGGTAGCCAGTGGCCGCTGATCGGCCTGCTCGGGGGGATCGCGGTCGCCGCGGTATTGACCGTCGCGATGTATCTCGGTGCGGTGCGCATCGACTTCGGGACTTTCTTCAGGTACACCGGTGCCCTGTTGATCGTGGTCGCCGCCGGCATTCTCGCCTACGGCATCCGCGCGCTGCAGACCGCGAACTGGCTGCCGGGAGTCTCCCGCTACGCATTCGACATCTCGTCGTGGTTCTCCATGTCCAGCTGGTACGGCACGGTGGCCCAGGGCATCTTCAACTTCCGCGCGGACCCGACGGTTCTCCAGGTGTGCTCCTGGGTGCTGTACGTGGTCGTGGTGTTACCGCTGTTCCTGCGGCCGGTGGTCGCCGGTCCGGGCGGGGGAGACCGGCCTGCGCCGGAAAGCGCGGTGCCGTCGAAATGAGGGAAAGGTCCACTTCCGTGCGAAGTTCCATGATCGCGGTCGCGCTGGCGGCGACAGCCCCGCTGCTGCTCGTCTCGTGCACCGGTAAATCGGATCCGGCGGCACCGGGCGAGATCGCGGTGAGCGCCGGCGACTCCGCCTGCGATATCGCTCGCGATACAGCCGAGACGGGGACGGTGACATTCCGGATCGCCAACAACGGCACCAAGGTCACCGAGTTCTATGTCTACGGGACCGGTGACCGGGTGCTCGGTGAGGTCGAGAACATCGGCCCCGGCCTGACCCGCCGGCTGATCGTTTCGATGCCGGATCCGGGAACCTACCGGACCGCGTGCAAACCGGGAATGGTCGGCGACGGGATCCGTCACGATTTCACGGTCACCGGCCAGGCGCAGCAGCGCGACGAATCGGGCAAACTCGCTGAAGCGGCGGCGGGGTACAAGCGGTACCTGGTCAGCCAGGTCACGGCGTTGCAGGAAACAGCGAAGACTTTCGTCTCGGCGATCGAATCCGGGGATATCGAGACCGCGAAGAAACAATATCCGGTGACCCGTACCTACTACGAGCGCATCGAACCGGTCGCGGAGAGTTTCCCCGACGACCTGGATCCGCGTCTGGACCTGCGCGAGGCCGATCTGGCCGCGGGCGATACCTGGACGGGATTCCACCGGCTCGAGAAGGATCTGTGGGTGCGTGGGCCGCAACCGGATACGAATCGGATCGCCGGTCAGTTGCTCGCCGATATCGACGAGCTGGCGGCCGGAGTGAGTGCCGCGGATTATTCGATCGATCCGGTGCAGGTGGCCGGTGGTGCGCAGACGCTACTCGACGAGATCGCCCGAACCAAGATCACCGGCGAGGAGGATCTGTTCTCGCACACCGATCTCTGGGATTTCCAGGCCAATGTCGACGGTTCGCAAGCGGCGATCGCGAGCCTTCGTCCGATCCTCGACGAACGCGATGCCGAGCTGGGCATCCAGATCGACCGCCGCTTCACCGAGCTCGACGGCGAACTGGCACAGTACCGCCGCGGCGACGGGTACATCGCCTACGACACCGTCGGCGCCGCGCAGCGTGGTGCGCTCTCGCGCCGCATCGATGCGCTGTCGGCAGTGGTGAGTCAGGTGCAGGGCGTTGTCGCCGGCTCCTGAACCGCAGGCAGCCGGGGGCCGCGGCGGGATCAGCCGCCGCGGCCTGATCGGTTCGGCCGGAGTCGGAGTCGTCGCGGCCGGGGCGGGCGTACTGGCCGGCCGGGTCGCGGCGACGACCCCGGCCGCATCGGAGGTCGAGCCGTTCCGGGGAGACCATCAGGCCGGGATCCTGACCGCCGCGCAGGACAGGTTGCATTTCGCCGCGTTCGACGTCCACACCGAATCCCGGGCCGAACTCGTCGACCTGCTGAAGACCTGGACCGCGATGGCCGAGCGGATGACACAGGGCCGGGAAGCCGTCGCCGACGGCGCGATCGGTGCCGGGGCCTACAGCCCACCCGCCGATACCGGCGAGGCACTGGATCTCTCCGCCGCGCGCCTGACCCTGACGATCGGCTTCGGTCCGTCCCTGTTCACCGATGCGGCGGGCCGCGACCGGTTCGGGATCGCCGCCCGCAGACCCGCGGCGCTGGCCGACCTGCCGAAGTTCACCGGCGACGCACTCGATCCGGACCGCAGCGGTGGCGATATCGCCGTTCAGGCCTGTGCCGACGACCCACAGGTCGCGGTGCACGCGATCCGGAATCTGGCCCGCGCCGGTTTCGGTGCGGTGTCGGTGCGCTGGTCGCAACTGGGGTTCGGTCGAACATCGTCGACCTCTACCGCCCAGACGACCCCCCGCAACCTGTTCGGTTTCAAAGACGGCACCCGCAACATCAAGGCCGAGGAGACGGCCGACGTCGACGATTTCGTATGGGTCGGCACCGGCGACGACCAGCCGTGGCTGGCCGGCGGAACGTATCTGGTGGCACGCCGGATCCGGATGCTCATCGAACCGTGGGACCGCACGAGCCTGCGGGAACAGGAACGGGTGATCGGCCGGGCGAAGGGCAGTGGCGCGCCGCTCGGCGGCAGTGGTGAGTTCGACGAACTCGATCTGCAGTCGGCCGGGCCGTCGGGACCGCTCATCGACACCGACGCCCACGTCCGCCTGGCCTCGGCCGAGGAACTCGGCGGTATCAAGATCCTGCGCCGCGGCTACAACTTCACCGACGGCTCCGACGGTTTCGGCCACCTCGACGCCGGGCTCTTCTTCATCGCCTACTGCCGCGATCCGCGCACCCAGTTCGTTCCGATGCAGGACCGCCTGGCCCGTAACGACGCGCTCAACGAGTACATCCAGCACGTCGGGTCGGCGGTGTTCGCCTGCCCGGGCGGGCCGGGGGAGGGCGCCTACTGGGGTTCGGACCTGTTCGAGGGCTAGACGATTCGAGATCCGGTGCGCAGGAGGTCGAACCCGTCAGACTTCGATCTGTGAGCCCATGATCACGGTCCGGTCGCGGGGCAGCCCGAAATAGTCGGCGGCGTCGGATGTGATGTATGAGGTGGCGATGAACAGGCGTTTCCGCCACGGCGCCATGGTGGGTTCCGGGCCCCTCTTGAGTTCGATCTTCGACAGGAAATAGGACGCGCCTTCCACCGAGATCGGACCCTCGGTCTGTGCGGGATCGAGCAGGTGCAGTAGGTGCGGAACTCTCGGGGTCTCCATATAGCCGTGCTGGACCGTGACGTGGATGATGCCGTCGTCTGTGTAGCCCAACGGGTCGATACGGATCCGGCCGGAACCGGCGACGCGGGGTAGCGGCAGCGTCTCGAGGGAGAGGATCACGACGTGTTCGTGCAGGACCCGATTGTGTTCGACATCGGCCCGCATCGCCAGCGGCGTGGTGCTGCCGCCACGGTTCAGGAATATCGCGGTACCGGGGATCCGGACCAGCGGTGGGCGTCGCACCCGCAACTGCTCGACGAACTCGTCGAGCGAACCCTCGGCGCGCTCGCGTGCGGCGGTGACGATGACGCGGCCCCGGGCCCAGGTGATCATCACGGTGAACGCGGTGACACCGATCAGCAGCGGAAGCCACGCCCCGTGTACCAGTTTGGTGAGGTTCGCGGCCACGAACAGCGCATCGACCGCCAGCAGCGGAACAGCCCCGAGCAGTACCAGCCACAGCGGTGTGCGCCATTTCGTCCGGGCCACGTAGAAGAACAGGGTGGTCGTGATCGTGATGGTCGCCGTCACCGCCATACCGAACGCATAGGCCAGTGCCGCGGAACTGCGGAAAGCGAAGACAAGCGTCAGTACCGACACCATGAGCAACCAGTTCATCCACGGCACGTAGATCTGCCCGATGGTCGCTTCTGAGGTGTGCGCGATCCGCAGCCGGGGCAGATATCCCAGCCGGATCGCCTGGGAGGCCACCGAGAAGGCGCCGGTGATCACCGCCTGCGACGCGATCACGGTCGCGGCGGTGGCCAATAGGACGAGCGGCAGGCGGGCCCAGCCCGGCGCCAGCAGGAAGAAGGGACTGTTCACCATCGCCTCGTCACCGAGGACGAGTGCGCCCTGCCCGAAGTAGCTCAGGGTGCAGGCCGGCAGGACCAGGCCCAGCCAGCCCCGGGTGATCGCTTTGCGCCCGAAATGGCCCATATCGGCGTACAGTGCCTCGGCGCCGGTGACCGCGAGGACGACGGCGGCGAGCGCGAAGAACGCGATATGGAAATGGCCGGTGGCGAAACCCAGGGCGTAAGTGGGGGACAGTGCCATGAGGATCTGGGGATGCCGGGCGATCTCGGCGATGCCGAGAGCGCCGATGGTCACGAACCAGACGATCATGACGGGTCCGAACAATCGCCCCACGGTGGCGGTGCCGCGCCGCTGGACACTGAACAGGCAGACGATGATCACGACCGTGATCGGGATGATCAGGTCCTTCAGATCCGGTTCGACGATCCGCAGCCCCTCCACCGCGGAGAGTACCGAGATGGCGGGAGTGATCATGCTGTCGCCGAAGAAGAGCGCGGCACCGAAGATCCCGAGCCCGGCGAGTACGCGGGCGGCCCGGCCGCCGCGACCGGCACCGAGGCGGCGCAGCAGCGTGATCAGCGCCATGATGCCGCCTTCGCCGTCGTTGTCCGCGCGCATGACCAGCGTGATGTAGGTGAAGGTGACGATGATCATCACCGACCAGAAGATCAGCGACACCACCCCGTAGACATTGGCGGTGCTGACCGGGACCGGGTGGGGGTCCTCCGGATCGAAGACGGTCTGGATGGTGTAGATCGGGCTGGTCCCGATATCGCCGAACACCACCCCGAGCGCGCCGACCACCACTGCCGCCCGCACCGGGACGCGACCGGCCGTGTGCGCCGGGGAATCGGTCCGTGTTTCGCTGACCATTCATTCGCTCCTCGTCGGCCGGGTCCGACCTATCGTGCCCCGGCCGACTGTCGGTTTGTGGGAGCCGCTGCCCGTGCGCACGTCGAGGCGGGGTCGCGCCGCATACGGTCGGGCGGGGTCGCGGTGATCCGGCCCAGCACGGTGACGAGAACCAGCGCCGCGACCAGCGGGACACCGGCGAGCAGCACGATCGTGGTGGTGGCGGCGCCGGATGCGATGAGGGCGCCGCCGGCGATGGGGCCCACCACCGACCCCAGCCTTCCCATCGAGGAGGCCCACCCGACACCGGTGGCCGCGGTGCGGTCCGGGTACAGCGATACCGCGACCGCTGCCTGCCCGATCATGCCGGCCTGGAGCCCGAGCCCGACCCCACCGAACACGATGAGCAGCAGCGCCTTGTCCGCTCCGAGGAACCCGGAGACGATCAGGAAGCCGATGGCCGCGACAGTGGTCACCGCGAGTACCGAGGTCATCCGGTAGCGCAGCGCGCCCAGTACGAGCAGTCCGGCGCCGACGATGCTGCCCACACCCAGTGCGGCCGAGCCCAGCGGGGCCGTTCCGGCGCCGAAACCGTAGCTGGTGAGCAGGGTGGGCAGCCAGGACGAGAAGACGTAGTAGACCGAGAAGACGAGGAAGGAGAACCCCCAGAGCAGCACTGTGCGGCGGCGTACTCCGGGATCGAAGAGGCGGGCCACCGAGGCGCTGTGGGCGGCAGCGGTGGGATCGACCGAGCCCAGGACGGTGTCCGCGTCCGGCAGGCCCAGCCACAGCAGGGGGAACAGCAGGGCCGAGGCGAGGGCCCCGGCGACGAACACCGACTGCCATCCGTAGTCACCGATGAGCCGGCTGCCCAGGACGCCGGCGAGCAGTGCGCCGAGCGAGATACCCGTCGTCACGAACACCGCGATGGACTGGCGCAGCCGCGGCGGATTGAGAGCGGTGGCGTGGGCGACGGCCGCGGGCATCACCGCACCCAGACCGATGCCGGTGGCGAAGCGCAGCGCGGTGAGTTCCCAGATGGACGACGTCGCGGCGGTGAGCAGTGAGCCCACCGTGAACAGCAGTACGGCCGCGAGCACGACACGCCTGCTCCCGAACCGGGCGACCAACCGGCCGACCGCGATATAGCCCAGTGCGACGCCGAGGCTGGTGAGCGAGAGCGCCGGGGTGAAATGCGACGCCGGGACGTCCCACTCCGCGGCGAGCGCGGGTATAGACAGGCCCAGGGCGATGGTGTCGTAGCCGTCGAGCACGACCGCGATGAAGGTCAGGGCGAGCACGATCCGGCCGGGGCGGGTGACGGTACTCGGGACGACGACGGGCCGGCTCACGGTGATGTTCCGGGGGTGCCCGCGAAGCGGCCGTCGCCGGGCATCACGGAATACGGGGGCGCGGCGACCGTGGCCACGGCGAGCACAGTCATCCGCGGGCGACGAGATCGGGACGTGCCGCACGGGCGGAGGTCTCCAGCCGCCCGAGCAGGACCTCGAGGGCGGCCACTTCCGTCTCGTCCAGGCCGGCGAGCATCGACCGCAGTACGGCGAAGTGTTCGTCGGCGATCACATCGACCAGCCCGCGTCCCCGCGCGGTCATCTCGACGTAGACGATGCGCGCGTCGGCGGCGTCGCGGGTGCGGGTGACCAGGCCTGCCTCTTCGAGGCGCTTCACCCGCAGGGACAGGCCGCCCGTGGTCACCAGGGTCTGTTCGGCCAGTTGCCCGGCGGTGAGCCGATGGTCGGGCACCGCGCGGCGCAGGCAGGCCAGGACGTCGAAACCCGAATCGGTGAGGTCGTGCCGTTCGAACGTCGCGGCGATGGTGGTCTTGTAGACGAGGAAGCCGCGATGCAGCCGGCCGAATACGCGCAGGGCCGAGACATCGAGCTCCGGGCGGGCGACAGCCCAGTTCGCCACGATGACATCCACTCCGTCCACAGCGCCGAGCGTACCGCCGGGCAGCGACTACGGTTCTACCGAACGTGGCCCGGTGGGTACACGTGGGCGAGTCCGACGGAACGGGAGACCATCTCGATGAAGGGTCCGATACCGCTACCCATCGTGCTGCTCGGCTACGGGCCGGTGGCCCGCAGTTACGCGTCCGTGCTGCGCGCGCGCCGCACGGAATTCCGCGGCCGGTACGGTGTCGATCCGCGGGTCGTCGCGATCCGGGGGCGGGAACGCCAGATCTTGATACCCGACGGTGGCGAACCTCCCGATCGGAGCCGGTGGGCGGCGCGCACTCCGCTCGGCGAACTGCTGACCGCGGCTGCGCCCGCGGTAGTCGCGCAAGCCGTGCCGTCACATCCCGCGGGTGCGGCGGAGGCGCTCACCGACGGGCTCGCGGCACTCGCCGCCGGGGCACATCTCGTGACGGCGACCAAATCGCCGCTGCTCACCGGCTGGTCCGAACTGCACGCCGCGGCGGACAGATACGGCCGGGACATCCGGATCTCCGGGGCGACGGGGGCGGCGCTGCCCGCGGGGGATCTCGCCCGTACCGGACTCCGCGGGTTCGAGGTCGACGAGGTGGGTGGGTGCGTGAACGGGACGGCGAGTTTCGTGCTCGATCGGCTCGGCGAGGGGATGACGACCGGCGCGGCGCTGGCAGCCGCTCGCGATCGGGGTATCGCCGAGGCGGACGCGACAGCGGATCTCTCCGGTGCCGACGCCGCGACGAAGATACGGCTCCTGGCCGGCCTGCTCTGGGGATGGGATGTCGCAGCCTGCCGGGTCGACGCGGAACCGATCACCGCCGGCACCGCCGACCGTGCGGTGCTCGCGTCCGGACGCGGTGCGGTGCTCCGGCAGATCGCGTCGGCGCGGGCCGACGATCCCGGCCGGGTGATCGTCGCGCTGCGGGAGTTCTCCCGGACCGCGGTGCCGTTCGGTGCGCTGACCGGGCCCGAGAAGGCCGTCGAGTTCCGCTGCGGCGAGGCGGGTGACATCACCATCTCCGGCGGCCGATCGAGCCCGCTCGGCGCGGCCCTGGCGATGGTCAAGGACACGCTCGCGTTACCGGTCGATCCGGTACCCGGCCGGGCGCGGACGCTACCGGTTGTCGAGTAGCCGGTACAGCGTCGCGGTGACGGCGGTGGTGGCCATCTCGGCCGCGAACTCCGGGGTGCCCTCGGCATCGAGCAGTACCGCCTGGGTGAACAACGGGCTCAGGTGCGCGGCAACCGTGCGGCGTAGCTGCTCCGGCGGGGTGCCGGATCCGCCGGCGGCCGTCCACAGGGTGCCGGTGACGGCCGCGTACATACGGTGCAGGGCCAGCAGGTTCTCCTCGTGGACCGCGGCGAGGCCGGGCGGCAACCGGCGGGTTCGCAGATGCCGGATGGTCCGGCCGGCGTCGGCGGTCCGGCGGTGCACCTGTTCCATCAGTTCGG
Source organism: Nocardia sp. NPDC001965 (assembly GCF_053594175.1). NCBI lineage: Bacteria > Bacillati > Actinomycetota > Actinomycetes > Mycobacteriales > Nocardiaceae > Nocardia > Nocardia sp. NPDC001965. Next base: position 730,977 of record NZ_JBSFDZ010000001.1, on the reverse strand, counting down.
TCAGCCAGGGCTGCCAGCCGATCCCGTCGTAGGCGGGGAGGGAATCGGAGAAGTCGGCGAATCCCGCCGCGATCGCGGCCTGGATCAGGCTTTCCCGGGTGGCGAAATGACGGAAAACGGTGCGGCGGCCGACTCCGGCGAGAATGGCTATCTCGTCGACCGTGACGTCGAGACCGTGCTCGTGCATCGCGCGCCGCGCGGCATCGACGATGGCGTCCGTCGTCGCCCGCGCCCGCCTCGACGAGCCGGAAACCGGCTGGTCAGTGGTACCGGTCACGTTCGCTGCTCTCTCCTTGACGCGCCACACTGCGGCTCCGACACTTGAGAGTGTCACATGACACTCGAGAGTGCCACCTACGCGTTCCGAATGACGAGTTCCGAAGGTGAGTCCGATGTCCATCGATACGCGCGAATCGCGGCTCGAACACCGCATCGCGGAGTTGTACCGCACCGACCGGCAGTTCGCCGCTGCCCGGCCCGACCCCTCGGTCACCGCGCGGGCGGCGAAACCCGGGCTGCGCCCGTTCGAGGTCGCGCAGATCGTGGTGCAGGGGTACGCGCAGCGCCCCGCGATCGGGCAGCGCGCGGTCGAGTTCGTCACCGATCCGGAAACCGGCCGCACCACCGCCCGGCTGCGTTCCCACTTCGAAACTCTCACCTACCGCGAGGCCTGGGATCGCGCCGGCGCGATCGCGGCGGCGTTGGCCGCCGGCTCCGTCCACCCCGGTGACCGTGTCTGTGTGCTGGGGTTCGCGAGTGTCGACTATGCCCTGGTGGATCTGGCGCTCACCCGGTCGGCCGCGGTCGCGGTGCCGTTGCAGACCAGCGCGACCGCCGACCGATTGCGGCCGGTCGTCACCGAAACCCGTCCCACGGTGATCGCGTCGAGTATCGACCACCTGGCCACTGCCGTCGAACTGGCGCGGACCGGCCGCCCGGAGCGGCTGATCGTCTTCGACTATCACCCGCGCGACGACGAGCAGCGCGCGGCGTTCGAGTCCGCCGTGGCCCGGCTGGCCGGTTCGGTGGCCGTCGAGGCGCTGGCCGATGTCATCGCCCGCGGCACCGCACTGCCACCGGTACGAGTGCCGGCCACCACCGAACCGGATCCGTTGGCGTTGCTCATCTACACATCCGGCAGTACCGGAGCGCCCAAGGGTGCCATGCTCACCGAACGGCTGGTGGCCGATCAATGGCGGGCCTCGACGAGCGAGCGGTGGGGTCAGCGTGGTGCCGAACCGGCCATCGCGCTCGGTTTCATGCCGATGAGCCACATCATGGGTCGCGCGATCCTGTACACCGCGCTGGCTCGCGGCGGCACCGTCTACTTCGCCGCCGCGAGCGACCTGTCGACGCTGCTCGACGATCTGGCCCTGGTCCGGCCGACCCAGCTGGCCTTCGTGCCCCGGATCTGGGAGATGCTCTTCCAGCGGTTCCGCGGTGCCGTGCAACGCCGCATCGGGGACGGAGCCGATCCGGCCGAGGCGACGACGAGGGCCGACCTCCGGGAGAATCTGCTGGGCGGCCGGTTCCTAGCGGCCACCACGGGTTCGGCGCCCATATCGCCCGAGTTGAGAACCTGGGTGGAATCCTTCCTCGATCTGCACCTGGTCGACGGATACGGGTCCACCGAAGCCGGAAGCATCGCGGTCGACGGCCTGGTCAGCCGGCCCCCGGTGCTCGACTACCGGCTCGCCGATGTCGGGGATCTCGGGTACTTCCACACCGACCGGCCGTACCCGCGCGGCGAACTGCTGATCCGGTCCGAGGCGCTGATCCCGGGTTACTACAAGCGCCCGGACGCGACGGCCGAAGTGTTCGACGCCGACGGCTGGTACCACACCGGGGATATCGTCGCCGAGATCGGCCCCGATCAGCTCGTCTACCTCGATCGGCGCAGTTTCGTCCTGAAACTGTCCCAGGGCGAATTCGTGACGGTGTCGAAAGTGGAGACGGCGTTGACCGAGAGCCCGCTCGTCGGTCAGATCTACGTCTACGGCAACAGCACCCGGTCCTATCCGCTGGCGGTGGTGGTACCGGCCGAGGGTGCCGTACAACGTACCGGCGGCGATATCGACGCGTTGAAACCGCTGATCGCCGAATCACTGCACGAGGTCGCGGTATCGGCGGGCCTGCAGTCCTATGAGATCCCGCGTGACTTCCTGGTCGAAACGCAGCCGTTCACCCCGGAGAACGGGCTGCTCACCGGGATCCGCAAACTCGCCCGGCCGAATCTCGTGCAGCGCTACGGAACCCGCCTGGAGCAGCTGTACACCGAAATGGCCGAAGCCGAGGCCGGCGAATTGCGTGCACTGCACCGTGACAGCGACCGTCCGGTGCTGGAAACTGTCGTCCGGGCGGCCGGGGCGTTGCTCGGCACCGCGACCGGCGATATCGGGCCGGACGCGCATTACACCGAGCTGGGCGGAGATTCGCTGTCGGCGTTGACCTTCACGCAGTTGCTGCGCGAGATCTTCGATATCGAGGTGCCGGTGGGTTTCGTCATCGGCCCGGCCACCGATCTGCGCGCTCTCGCCGGATATATCGAGGCACAGCGCGGCGGCCGCGCGCGGCCGACCTTCGCCGCGGTGCACGGGGCCGGGGTCACCGAGGTACGCGCCGGTGATCTGATGCTGGACAAATTCCTCGACCCCGGCACGCTCGCCGCCGCGCCGGACCTCCCGGGTCCGGGCGAACCGGTGCGGACTGTTCTGCTGACCGGCGCGACCGGTTTCCTGGGTCGCTACCTGGCGCTCGAATGGCTGGAACGGCTGGCCCGCTCCGGTGGCACGCTGATCTGCCCGGTGCGGGCGTCCGATGATGCGGCCGCCCGGGCCCGGCTGGACGCGGTCTTCGAAACCGGCGACCCGCAACTGGCCGCCCGGTATCGAGAACTGGCCGCGGGCCGGCTCGAGGTGCCGGCCGGTGACAAGAGCGCCGCCGAACTCGGACTGGACCACGCCACCTGGCGGCGGCTGGCCGCCACGGTGGACGCGATCGTGGATCCGGCCGCGCTGGTCAATCATGTCCTGCCCTACCGTGAACTGTTCGGGCCCAACGTCGCCGGCACCGCCGAACTGATCCGGCTCGCGCTGACGACGAAGCAGAAGCCCTACACCTACATCTCGACCATCGGTGTCGGCGACCAGATCGACCGGGCCGCGTTCACCGAGGACGCCGATATCCGGGTGACCAGCCCGGTCCGCTCGGTCGACGGCGGGTACGCCAACGGGTATTCGAACAGCAAATGGGCGGGCGAAGTACTGCTCAGAGAGGCCGCCGATCATTCCGGGCTGCCGGTTACGGTGTTCCGCTGCGATATGATCCTGGCCGATACCGGGTACGCGGGCCAGCTCAATCTTCCCGATATGTTCACCCGGCTGCTGCTGAGCCTGGAGGCCACCGGAACGGCGCCCGGCTCCTTCTACGAACTCGATCCCGACGGCCACCGACAGCGTGCCCACTACGACGGGCTGCCGGTCGGTTTCATCGCCGAGGCGGTGACCGCGCTCGGCGCGCGGGCGGGTGGCGGGTTCCGGACCTATCACGTGATGAATCCGTACGACGACGGTATCTCGCTGGACACCTATGTCGACTGGCTGGTCGCGGCCGGCCATCCCATCGAGCGGGTATCCGGTTACGACACCTGGTTGCAGCGGTTCGAGACCGCCGTCCGCGCTCTCCCGGAACGACAGCGCCGGTATTCGCTGCTGCCGTTACTGGACAACTACCGCAAGCCGCAGCCGGTGGTGCACGGTTCGATCGCGCCGACCGACCGGTTCCGGACGGCGGTGCGGAACGCGGAAATAGGTTCCACCGCGGATATTCCGCATGTGACTCCGGAGATCATCGTCAAATACGCGACGGACCTCGAACTGCTGGGACTGCTGTGAGGTGCGGTGGCGCCGAGCGTGAGCGTCCACCGGTAGCCGGGGTGCGGTGATTCCGCCGGCCGGGGCGCGGCCGTCGGGAACATTCTTCCAATACCGGACGGGACCGGTCGATGGACAGTGGTGGCCCGGGCCGAGACCGACGCCTCGGCCCGGGCCGCCGCACAGCCACTCGAGAGGACACCCGTCATGCCGAACCCGTTCGATCCCGCGCAGTTGCACACCGCTCTGGACAACATCCACCGCGCGGGGGTGCCGGGCGTATTCGCCGAGGTACGAGACGGGGACGAGGTGTGGCGTGGCGCGGCCGGGGTCGCCGATACGGAGACGGGTCGTCCCGTCACGGCCGATATGCGGCACCGCGTCGGCAGCATCACCAAAACCTTCACCGCCGCCGCGGTATTGCAGCAGGTGGAAGCGGGGCAGCTCGACCTCGATAGGCCGGTCGGCCATTATCTGCCGACGTTGGTTCCCGGTGCACGCGGTGCCGAGATCACGGTCCGGATGTTGATCAATCACACCAGCGGGCTGGCCGAATATCTCCCCTACGCCTATCGGTCCCTGATGCGCTTTCCGGTCATCGCCGAGACTGCGCCCGACAGCCTGGACGACAACAGATTCACCCGGTTCGACCCGGTCGAACTGATCGGGATGGGTGTGGCCGCACCTGCCGTCGGTGCCCCCGGCGCGTCCCCGGGCATCTACTCCAACACCAATTACCTGCTCCTGTGCCGGCTCCTGGAGTTGACCAGCGGTACCACAGCGGAGAAGTGCATCACCCGTGATGTCATCGAACGTGCCGGACTACGGGACACCGAGTTGCCGGTGGGCCCGTCCATCGACGGCCCGCATTCGCGCCATTACGAATCGTGGTTCGGCATGATCGACCCGCCGCGCGATTACAGCGTCTACGACATGTCCTGGGTGGGACCGGCGGCCTCGCTGATATCGACGGTCGCCGACCTCGGCCGTTTCTTCGGTCTGCTGCTCGCCGGTGAGATCGTCGAGCCCGCGTCGCTGGCGCAGATGCAGCGCACGGTCCCGGTGATCTCCTTCGAAGGCAAGACGATCGACTACGGCCTGGGATTGCACCGGTGGGAGGTGCCCGGGAGCGGTACCTATTGGGGTCACGACGGTTCGGTATGGGGTGGGGGCGCGCTGTCGATGACCCGGGCCGACGGTGGGCGGCAGCTGACGATCGCGGTGAACAGGCAGCGCTGGAACCGGCTCGACGCGGCGGGCCGGCCGCAACCCCATCCCATCGACGCCGCGCTCGCGGAGTTCTCCCGGCTGGCGCTGTGAAACCGGCCGTACTCGCCGGTCACGCCGACTTCGTTCCGGGCCCGTTCACCGGCCGTCCAGGGACGGCACGCGACATCGGCCGGCGCGGCGCGTATCGCGACGGCGGTTCCCGCGACGTGGTTCTATATGAGCCGAGCCGGACCGGAAGGAGAGCGCGGTGTCGGACAGGGACGCGAAGCGAGCGGCGCATCGCGCGCTGGTGGACAGTGTCCTGCGCGGCGACGGCACGGCTACGCCGGCCTTGCGGGCCCGGGCTTTCAGCGGCGCCGGACTACCGCCGGTCGTGGAGCTGTTGACAGACAAGGTCGTCAACCGGCCCGGGGAGATCACCGATGCGGACTTCGCCGCGGCGGAGACAGCGGGATTCAGCGAGGACCAGCTCTTCGAACTGGTGATATGTGCCGCGGTCGGCCGATCGGCCCGGCTGTACGACGCCGGTCTCGCCGCTCTCGCCGCGGCGACCGATGACCGTGGAGCCCGGTGATGCGGCTCGATATCCTCGACCACGGTTACCGGGCGCCCACGAAACTGCTCTTCGCGATCATCCGGCTGTTCTCCGGGCACCCGCCGCCCGATGCCGCGAAACTGGTCTTCTATCGTCCTGCTTTCTACGGCGCCGCGGCGAAGGAATTCACGCATGAGGCGATGCGCGGCCCTTCGGCCTGGTCGGTCGCCGACCGGGAGTTGATGGCCGCCTTCGTCTCCCAGGTGAACGGATCGGCCTTCTGTATCGGCGCGCATACCGCCACCGCGAGCCGTGCGTACCGGGACGAGGCGAGGGTGCGCGCGGCGCTGACCGACCTCGACTCGGCACCGCTCGAACCCGGACTCCGGGCGACGCTGCGGATGCTCGGCACCCTGGTCCGCAACGGGACGGTGGACGCCACCGATATGCGGGCCGTGCTGTCCGCCGGAGTCGTGCCGCGCCGGATCGAGGACGCGCTCGCCGTATGCGCCGCTTTCGACACCACCGATCGCCTTGCCGATGCTTTCGGTTTCGAACTGCTCAGCGCCGAGGGTTTCGCGGCCGGCGCCGCCTATCTGCTCCGGCGCGGGTACCGATAGCACCACGACCCGTCGAGCGTCGGGCCGCTCTGTTCAGCGCGGTTCCGCCACGGGCCGCCGAGAGTACGGCCGCCGGGTCGCTGGCAGACTGGGCAGATGGCAGGATCCGCCGCGTACCGGCCCACCCCCGCGGATCTGGCGGCCGCGGCCGGGCAGACCATTCCCGATGTGCTGGCACCGGATCTGCGTGTGCTGTTCTGCGGGATCAACCCGGGGCTGTGGTCCGGGGCCACCGGACATCATTTCGCCCGGCCCGGGAATCGTTTCTGGCCCGCGCTGTTCCGATCGGGGTTCACACCGAGGCTGTTCCGGCCCGACGAACAGGACGAGCTGCCGGGACTGGGGCTGGGGATCACGAATGTGGTCGCCCGCGCGACGGCCCGAGCGGACGAGCTGACCGCGGCGGAACTCCGGGACGGCGGGCATGCCCTCACCGAACGGGTGGCCCGGTATCGGCCGCGAATCCTCGCGGTCCTCGGTCTGGGCGCCTACCGGACCGCGTTCGCCCGGCCGCGCACCGCCGTCGGGCGCCGGCCCGATCCGCTGGGTGCCACCGAGGTGTGGGTCCTGCCGAACCCGAGCGGACTCAACGCCCATTACACCCTGGATGCGCTGGCAGCCGAATTCCGCAAGCTCCGTGCGGCGGCGGACGGCGCGCCGGACGGGCGAGCCGGTGGGTGACAGCGCGGGAATGCCGCCCCCGACCGCATCATCCGCCGGCGACCGATGGAATGATCATGATCTCCGTATCGGCGGCGAGCGGGGTGTCCGGCCCGCGCAACGTCCGGCATTCGTCGCCGTCGACGTAGAAGTTCACGTAGCGGCGTAATGCGCCGCTCTCGTCGCGGAGGCGGCGTTCGAGCGCGGGAGACAGTTCGCGGAGGGCATCGAGTACCTCACGCAGGGTCGCGCCGTCGATCGCGAGTTCGCGCTCCCCGGCGGCATAGGTCCGCAGCGCGGACGGCAAGCGCACGCGGGCCACGGGTTTATCCGACGACCCGGGCGCGGACGCACAGCACATCCGGCAATTTGTCGGCGACCAGCTGCCAGTGCTCACCCTCGTCGGCGCTGCAGTAGACCTCACCGTTGCGGGTGCCGAAGTAGATCCCGGTCGGGTCGGCGTCGTCGGAGCACATGGCATCGCGCATGACCGCCGCCCAGAACGGCACCCGCGGGAGACCGTCGGTCTGTGCGGACCAGGTCTGCCCGGCGTCGGTGCTGCGATACACAGCGCATTCGGCCGCCGGTGGGAAGCGGAACCGCTCCATATCCGCGACCAGTGGGAAGGTGTAGATCACGCCGGGGCGCCGCGGGTGCGCGACGATGGGGAAGCCGAAGTTGGACGGTGGCAGCCCCCCGTCGATGGAATGCCAGCTCGCGCCGTCGTCGGTGGTGCGGAACACGCCACCGTGGTTCTGCAGGTACAGCGTGCTCGGCGTACCCGCGTCCATCGCGACCTTGTGCACGCACTGCCCCCACTCGGGCAGTTCCCCGGGCATGAAATCGGCGGTCACACCCTTGTTCGTCGGCTTCCAGGACACCCCGCCGTCGGCGGTCTGATAGACACCGCCGGTGGATATGGCGACGGCGATCCGCCGGGTATCGGCCGGGTGCGGGATCACCGTGTGCAGCGCGAGCCCGCCGCCACCCGGCATCCATTGTGTCCGGTGCGGATGCTCCCACAATCCTCTGACCAGTTCGAATGTCTTCCCGCCGTCGGCGGAGCGGAACAGGGCCGAGGGTTCGGCACCCGCGTATACCACATCGGGTTCGGCCGCGGTCGCGGGCGCGATCTGCCAGACGCCCTGTAGTGCCGCCTCGGTATCGGCGGGAAAGGCCAGCGGGGCGTCGTCCGGTTCACTCCAGGTCCGGCCGAGATCATCGCTGGTGACCATGGTCGGGCCGAAATGGCTGTCCAGCGCCCCGGCCAGTACTCGTGGGCGCGACCGCCGGGTATCGATCGCCAGCGCTTTTACATCGGCGACGGCGAACAGCGGTGTGCTCACTTCCCAGCTCGCCCGGCCGTCGCTGCTGCGGGCCAGGAACAAACCCTTGCGTGTCCCGATTCCGAGGAGAACTTCCATCGCCGACCTCCAGTAGTCACCGCCACGCCGACGCGTGCGAGCGTACTCCGCGACCACGCCGGACGTGCCCGAACGCGGTGGGCGCGTCGGTGCGGGACTTCGCAGTGCCGGCGATCAGACGAGGCGCGGGCCCTTGGCGGCCGGGTCGAATGTTTCGGCGTGCGGTACAACGGTTTCCGTCTCGGCGGGCGCGGCGTCGGCGCCCAGGCCCTTCTCCGCGGCAGTAGTCCGGATCGCGTCCACCACCAGCAGCAACGCCGCTCGCCGCGCGGTATTGGTGCGGTAGGCCAGCGAGACGGTCCGGGTCAGCACATCACCGAGTGCGACGATATCGACCCCAGGCGGTCGTAACGCCAGGCCCAGATCGGAGACGAGGGTGACACCGAGACCGGACGCCACCATCGCCATCGCGGTCGCCTGTTCCTCCACCTCGTGGTCGATCCGCGGCGCGATGCCGACCGATTGGAACGCCAGCCGGGTGGCATGCCCGAAATGCGACCGTGCGGGCGCGAGGATCCAGGGATGGTCGGCCAGTTCGGCCAGTGTCACGCTGGCCGACGGCACCGCGCCGGGCGGCACCGCCGCATAGATCCGCTCCACCGCGATGACCGCGCGCTCCAGACCGCTGTCCCAGGTCATCGGATAGTTCGAGTAGTCGAGAACGAAAGAGAAGTCGAGTGCGCCGTCACGGACCGCCGCGGCAGTCGACTCCGGCGCCAGTTCCCGCGTGCGTACCGAGATACCGGGATGGGTGCGCGCGAGTGCGGTGAGCGCGTCGGGCAGCAGACCGGACGCGACCGAGGCCCAGACACCCGCGGTGAGTTTGGCGGTCACCGTTTCGCCGGCGTCCTCGAGCGCCTGGGTCGCGCGCTCGACCGAGGCGAGGATCTCCTCGGCGTGTTCGGCCAGCAACACGCCGAGATCGGTGAGCTGCAATCGGCGCCCCCGCCGCTCGAACAGCCGGGTGCCGACATCACGTTCCAACTGCGCCAGCTGCTGGGAGACCGCCGAGGCGGTGTAGTGCAGTGCCGTCGCGGCCGCGGTCACCGTGCCGCGTCGATGCAGCTCACGCAACATTCGGAGCCTGGCCAGCGACAAGTCCATGTCAACGAGCCTAGGCGCTCGGTGCCTGCGCGCCCGAGCGTTGTGCAGCAACGCTGAACACCGCCGTCAACGAACCGTTAATAGACGTGTGGTCGGGTACGAATGCAGGCTGGTTGGACCGGAATCGAGCCATCGGCCGGGGACGACGTGGTCCGAGCAGGGGATCACGCGACCCGGCGTTTCTCCGTGGGTGATGGTGTGTCCGGCACGAACACGAAGAGGAGGTGGTTCGCCATGACGATGATGCAGGAACCGGCCGGGAGCGCCGCACAGGTTACCGCGCAGACTGTTCCGGCCGTACCGGCTGTTCCGGCCGCACCGGCGGCAGTGGCCCTCACCCCCGCGGTCCGTCGTTCCGAGCCGTATATGCGCCTGCAGTGGACGGACCCGATCACAGGCGCGGTCGGCTATCTCGTCGTGCACACGCTGCGCGGCGGCCTGGCCACCGGCGGCACCCGGATGCGGTCCGGATGCACGGTGACCGAGGTCGAGGATCTGGCTCGCGGTATGGCCAACAAGACCGCGACCTTCGACCTGCCGATCGGTGGCGCGAAGGGCGGGATCGATTTCGACCCCAAGGATCCCCGTGCCGTCGAGGTGCTGGAGCGGTTCTGCGAGGCTATGCGCCCCTGGATCGACTCGCACTGGGTGACCGCCGAGGATCTCGGGGTGCCGCAGCATCTGATCGACGAGGTTTTCGAGAAGCTCGGCCTGGGCCAGAGCTATCACGCCGCGATCCGGCGCGCCGACGACCCGGCCGCCACCCTGGAACGCGTCCGCCGCGGGCTCAACGCCGCGGTCGAGGGCGGATTCCTGCTCGGTGATGTGATCGGCGGTTACGGGGTGGCCCATGCCTGCCTGGCGGCCGCGGTCTGGTGGGGCCAGGTGCCCGCCGCGACGACCGTCGCCATCCAGGGTGTCGGGACGATGGGCGGGTCGGCCGCGTACTACCTGCACGAGGCCGGAATGAAGGTCACCACCGTGGCCGATGCCGCCGGGACCCTGCACTGCGCCGAGGGTCTCGATATTCCCGCCCTGCTGGATCTGCGCGACGGTTACGGCGAGATCGATCGCTCCCGGTTGCCCGCCGGTATCGAGCAGCTGCCGCGTGCGGCGATCCTGTCGGCCGAGGTGGACATTCTGGTACCGGCGGCGATCTCCTACGCGATCACGCCCGACAATTCGTTCGATGTCCGGGCCCGGGTCATCGTCGAGGCCGCGAACGCCGCCACCACACCGGAGGCCGAGGCGATGCTCGCCGCACGGGGTGTGCCGGTACTGCCGGATTTCGTCGCGAACGCAGGGGCGGTGGCCTGGGCGTGGTGGCTGCTGCTCGGCGAGGTGGACGACACTCCCCAGAACTCGTTCGACCGTCTGCGCACCATCATGCACACCAAGGTCGCGCTGTTGCTGGCTGCCTGGGCCGATCAATCCGTCACCCCGCGTGACACCGGGCATCGATGGGCCGACGAGCCGTCGCCGCTGCTCGGCGCGGTCGTCATACCGTGATGCGTGGACACGATTTCGGAGTACCCGCACCCGGCCGCCGGAAACCCCCGGCGGTCAGGTGTTCACGGGTCGCTTGATCTCGATCGCCGGGCGGGCGAGCCATTCGAAGTCGTCCCACAGCTCGGGTGCGTTGCGGTCTTCGCGGTACTTCCCGAACAAGGGTTCCAGCACGTCCGCGGCGAATCGCCCCACGAATCCGCGACGACATCGGCGGGTATGAACCCACTGCGGCACATGATGCCGCCGCAGTCGTAACTGTGACAGACTCTTTCGGCGCGCTGGATCTCCTCGTCCGACCAGGCGGTGTACTCGCGGGTGCGCAGCTCGCGCACGACGAGGCGACGGTCCAGCCGCAGTGATCAGCTCTGCGGTATGTCGTAGATCGTTTCGAAAGCGCTGGCATAGCTGGTTTTTCGCATTCGGTACCTCATTTCACCGACGGCAAGAACGCCTCGCGCGTAGGAGACCGAGGCCCCGCACTCGGCCGCCGGATGCGTCTGTCGCCGCCGGTCTCTCGGTGAACCGTTCTCCGCCGCAGCCGATCTCGTGTCGGCATCGATGGTTCGAAAAGGCCACGGGGAGGTCGGTGGGGCGAATCACCGCCGTGACCGCGCCTGATCGTGCCGCCGCTCCCGCACATCCGGCACCGAGCCCTCCGCGGATATCCGCCCGGTGCCGATCCCGGCGAACGGTGATCAGGCGTCGGGGTCGCGGTAGACGACGACCGGGCGATCGGCGCGATGGAGCAGATTCTGACTGGTGGATCCCATCAACGCGCCACGGATCCGGCCCCAGCCCTTACTGCCCACGATCACCAGTTGTGCGCCGTCCGATGCGCGCAGCAATTCCCGGGCCGCCGAACCGCGGCGAGAGCGTTCCTCGACCGCCACCTCGGGGAAATCCTTCCGATACGGCGCGACGATCTTCGACAGAGTCGCCGACTCCGAGCGTGCGATCGCCTCCCAGTCGACCACCATCGCCGTCGGTCCCATCAGCGCCAGCGCCGTGGGGACGGAATCGCCGACCGCGGTACCGTCCGACCACGTCCGCACCGCCCGGACCGGAGCTCCCAGCAGCCGCGCCCATTCGAAGGCGAGCCGGGTCGCCGCGGCGGAGAGCGGACTCCCGTCGGCACCCACCACGATCGGCCGGTCGTCGGGGTCGGTGTGTGCCGGGTCGCCCCGCCAGACGGCGACCGGGCAGCGGGCGCTGCCGGCCACGCGCAGCGCGGTCGAGCCCAGGAGCCAGCGCTCCACTGATCCGGCGCCGGTCGCGCCCAGCACGATCATGGCGGCGTGTTCCGCCGCCGCGAGGATCCCCGCTGCCGGGGCCTCGGTTGCGGCGATCGTGGTCAACTCGACACCGGGGGCGTATTCGCGCAGCGCCGTCGCTGCCGCGGAGAGCAGTTCGGCGCGGTACGCGCGATGCATCTCGGCGAGTTCGGCGGGGTCGAGTGCGATATCGGGCATCGGGCCCGGCGCGGGCGCGGAGTGCACCAGGTGCAGCGGCAGGCCCAGTTTCCGGGCGAACACCGTCGCCCAACGGGCGGCCGCCGACGCGGTCTCCGAACCATCGATACCCACCACGATATAGGTCGCCGGGGACGTCGCCATATCTCCGCCTTTCGTGCCGTATCGCCTGATCGTCCGCTGTTCACCGCTTCTTCGACCGACACGACGGCGATGTCGGGGAGTAGGTCGCGCCGCCGAGGACAGGATAGGAGTCCGCCGCGCCGGGCCGGCGGGGCGACACGCGTCGGGGCGGCCGGGGATTTCCCGTGCCGGGGCCCCGCTTCGAGATCTCGAGACCAGGTGAGTGTGCTGCGGGGGTGTGGAAGTCGCCGGGGTCTCGGTCAGTCGAGTCGATCGGCCTTGTGCCGGAGGTAGCGTTGTTCGACCTCGTTCGCGGTGAGTTCGGCGGCGCGGCGGAAGAGTTCGGCGGCCGTGGTGTGGTCGCCGGTTTGTTGTAGGAGGTGAGCGCGGACGGCGCGTTCGCGTTGCCGGGTGAGGGGGTTGCTGTCGAGATGGTGGTGTCGGTTGAGGTCGTCGAGCAGCGCCAGGGCGCGGGCGGGCCCGTGAGCGTGGGCGACGGCGACTACGCGGGCGAGTCGGACCGGTGGTGTGGGGGTGAGGCGTTCGAGCCACAGATAGAGCACGGCGATCTGGGGCCAGTCGGTGTGGCCGGGTTCGGCGGCGGCGTGGACCGCAGCGATGGCGGCTTGGAGCTGGTAGGGGCCGGCCGGGCCGCGGTTCCAGACGCTGTCGATGAGTGTCGTTCCCTCCTCGATCATTTCGCGATTCCATGCGGCGGTGTCCTGCTGGGCCAGAGGTATCAGCTCGCCGGCGACAGTGCGTGCGCTGCGACGGGATTCGGTGAGCAGCATCAGTGCGAGCAGTCCGGTCACCTCCGCGTCGTCGGGGAGGGCGGTGTGCAGCATTCTGGTCAGCCGGATGGCCTCGTCGGTGAGATCGACACGGGTGAGATCGGTTCCGCTGGTGGCGGTGTAGCCCTCGTTGAAGACGAGGTACAACACCTGTAGAACTGCGGCCATCCGGCTCTCCCGGTCGGTGCCGGTGGGGAGAGTGAAGCGGGCGCCGGCCTGGGTGAGTTGTTGTTTGGCGCGGCTGATCCGGGTGCCCATGGTGGCTCCGGTCGTGCCGTAGGCGTGGGCGATCTCGGCAGTGCTCAGACCACCCACCGCACGTAAAGTGAGCGCTACCTGGGCGGTGTGACCGAGCGCGGGGTGACAGCACATCAGGAGCAGAGTGAGACTGTCGTCGGTGTCGACGGCCTGCGTGGCGCGGGCGGTCTCGGCCATGGCCAGCTCGGCGATACCCGTCTCCGACTCACGGCGGTGCCGCGCCCGGTCGGAACGCAGCAGGTCGACCATTCGCCGATAGGCGATGCGGATGAGCCGGCTGCGCGGGTTGTCCGGGACGCCTTCGACCGGCCACGTGCGCGCGGCGGTCAGCAACGCTTCCTGCACGGCGTCCTCGGCGATATCGAAGCGGCCGAAGCGGCGGACCAGCGCACCGAGGACCTGCGGCGCCTCGTCGCGCAACAGGTCCTCGATCTCACGGGTCACGCGCTGAAGTCCGCGCCCATGATCGGGCGGATCTCGATCGGTTCACCGAGCGCTTCGACGATGCGTGCGGTGATCGCCACGGCCCGTTCGTGTCCGGCGACGTCGATCACGGCGAAGCTGGCCAGGACCTCCTTCAGCTCCGCGAACGGCCCGTCGGTGGCGATCACACCATCGGCGGTCTTGCAGACGGTGGTGCTCACGGCCGGGTGCCCCAATCCTTCGGTGGCGACCAGCTCGCCGGAGGCGATCAGTTCTTTTTCCAGCTGCTGGTATGTGGCAAACGCCGCCAGCGCCTCCTCCGAGGGTGTGTCGGCGCTCGCGGCGTCCCACGCGGCGGCCGGGGTGTAGCCGAGCAGTAGATATTTCACGGAAGTCTCCCGAGATCGTGGGTTCGTGGTCACGGTAACCGGTGTGCAGGCGTGCTCTGCTCAGGCGACGTGGCGCCGCCGGGACAGCGCTACCACGGTGGTCCAGGTGAAGGCGACCGCGCCGTTGATCGCGATCTGGACGCTCATGTACTCCGGTGACATCGGCACCAGCAGGACCAGCCCGGTCACCGCGTTCGCCACGGCGGGCAGCACCGCGCGCCGGCGCGCGCACCGCACACTCAGCACCAGCGCCGCGATCGCGAGCGCGGTGAAGGCTACCGCGGCCGCGGCCGAATGCGCGACGCTGTGCCAGGACATCTGCGCCACCGGCTCGTCGGGAGTGCCGGCCGGGAAGCCGTTCTCCGGGTCCATGGTGAAAACACCCGCCGCGACCAGCCCGATTCCGAAAGTCCCCACCAGGATCGGTAATGCGCGCCGCCCGGTTCCTTCGGTGAGTGTGCGGCCGATCCCGGCGGCCAGGGCCAGCGCCCCCATCCCTGCGGTGATGAAGGTGAGGATCTGGATCCAACCGAGATCGCCGGTCGCGAGCTGGCTGATCGGATGCCGGGTGATGTCGAAACCCGCACGAGTGAACATCTGGGTGATCGCGGAAAGGAAGAACAGCGGGCCGGCGGCAGCACCGGCGAGGAACAAGCCCTCCGAGACCCGGCTCCGGGCACGGGCGGTAGTGGAAAGGGCAGTCGGGGTGGTGGCTGTGGAGGTCATCGGGATTTCCTTCCTCGGTTGAAGGGCGGTCGCTGCTACCTCGGAGCCGGCGGGCAGGTTTCGACACCGAAGAAAGTGATTCAGGACACAGTCGAGGATGTCGAAATCCGTGGGCCTGCTCCGAGGTAGCAGCGCACAACCCACACAGGAGGACGAAATGATCGAAACTCAGCAGCAGCCCACCCCCGAACTGCAGGCATTGGACCGCCTCGTCGGCACGTGGAAGGTCAGCGGAGGAGCGGCGGGAACTGTGCGCTACGAATGGATGCCGGGCCGGTTCTTCCTGCTCCAGCATGTCGACCTCGTGCAGTACGGCGAACCCGTCGCCGGTATGGAAGTGATCGGGAACCTGCGCCCGTTCGGCGAGCCGACCGGGCCCGATGTGGCCTCGCGGTACTACGACTCGGTCGGCAATACCTTGGACTATGTCTACGAACTGATCGGTGACACGCTCACCATCTGGGCCGGCGCCAAGGACAGCCCCGCTTACTACCGCGGCGTCTTCGACGCCGACGACACCACCGTCACCGGCGAATGGATCTACCCCGGCGGGGGCGGCTACACCTCGGCCATGACCCGAATCTGAACCGGTTCGACTCGATCGCCCCGCCCCGGCCCGACCCGGCCGTGGCGGGATTCGGTGAACTATCGTCCAGTAATCGTCTTTATGAACACTCGGCGGTTGCCGTGACTCGTGGAGATGGCGGTTCGCGGCCGAGTGATCGGAGGTGTCGGCTCTACTGGCCGCTTCGAGACACCCTCAGCGCCGCACGGAGCCGCTACCGACTCCACGAACGCCTCGATGCGGGACCGAGACCCTTCGCCGTGGGGTTCTCGTGGCTGCTCCGGGCACATCGGCAGCACCCAGCCCCGAGAGTGAGCCCGGGTGCGCGCGATGGCCCGACCGGATCTCCTGCTGCCGTCGGGCCGCGCGGGCCGCACCTGCGTGTAGGCTCGACAGTATTCGGTGGCAACATGCGCGCTGACCAGCAGAGGTTGCGCCGTCCCCGAGTTCATCCGATCCGGCATTACCCGGGTCGGGACAGGAGCGTCCGATGACGCCACAACCACCGAATGCGCCCGCTCCGGCACCGGTCGACAGCACACCCGCTCATACTCCACGGTTACGTCTGCGCCCGGACTCCGAGGCGAGTGGCTACATCGATGCGGCCTGGTGGCCACGATCGAGCAACCTCGCTACCGAACTGCGCGATCTGATCCCTGCACTACGGGCGCTGACCGGGCAGATAGGGCGCATCGTCTACGACCCGCGCGCCTGGTCGGCGACCGATCGGCACCGGATCAACGACGGCACCATCCGACTGGACCCGTATCCGTTCGAACTGTTCGGCGCCATGTACATGTGCGGCACCGACGGCACGGTGATCGTGCTGCAGGCCATCCCCTCGGGCACCGACAACGCCTTGGCGGTGTCCATGCTCGCAGCGTCCGGGGAACCCGCCCGGTCCGGCCCGACGCCGAGGTGACGATCACGAGCCACGGACCACGATCGCGGATACTGCCGCTAACAGCGACAACGCCGTAGCGTGACCTTTCCGACCTCGATGCCATCGCCTGCGAACTCAACCACCGGTCCCACCGGATCCGTGGTTACCCGCAGCCGGCCGAGAACATCTGAACAGCGGTGATGCACTGACTCTTCGAGACCGTCGTATCTACCCCACGACGGGTCCGCGCCGGCCCGAGGTGGTGGCGCTCTGCGACGCCGCCGGATACACCGCCCTGGAAAGTGATATCGAGCTGGAGAGCGGGCGGCTGCATCCCTTCGAGAGGGTTCTGGACGGTGCGGCTACGGGACTTCGACCACCTGGGTTCCCTCCGCGACCCGGTCGTGCCAACCCTGTTTGGTCGGACTCGAAGCGACAGTGACCGCGATGGCGAGTGCAGCGAAGAACCAGAGCACGCCACCGATGCAGGGCACCAGGTTGAGCAACATGTAGGCGTTGCGCAGGGCCGATTCCTTGATATCGGGTTTCGCCGCCCCTCCGGCGCCGTTCACGTGCAGGCCGAGCAATTTCTTGCCGGGTGTCGACCCGGTGGTCACCTCGAAGCCGACGAAGTACAGGAAAGCGAAACCGGCACCGGGCAGAATCGATACCCAGCCGGGCGTATGGGCGGATTTGCTCAGCAACCAGAAGAAGATCCCGCCGACGATCGCCGCGACGATCCAATCGACGAATCGGGCCGCGGCACGTTTGCCGAGACCGCCGGGTGTGATTCCGGTTGCCGTCGCGAAGTGGGGGTCGTAGTTGCCGGTGCTCATCGTGCTCCTTCTAGATAGCGTCCGCATCCCCGGCAGGGCACTGGCCCCCGCCGGGATGCGGTTGTCACCGTCTCACATCTCGGCTAGATGTGAGATGTCGTTCGGTGTCGTGTGGTTGCGGCCGTTGCTGTTTCGGTGCTCGTGGCATATGGCCGGCATCCGCCCGGCGCATGTGCGGGCGGATATCGGTCCGGGCGCGGTCATCGGTCGGGAGCGGTCTCCGTCCGGCCGGTGGCGGGCAGGAGGCGCTGGAGAACATCGGTGATGGTGATCGGTCCGACCGGTGTTCCCGCGCCCGGGGCGCTGACCAGCGCGAGGTGATTGCGGGTTTCCCGCATCGTGCGCAATGCTTCGTACACCTTCGTCGTGGTGTCCAGGATCAGTACCGGGCGCAGGAGCCCGCGCGCGGTGGTGTCCGGTTCGCTCTGCAGGCTGTCGCGTACGTGCAGGACGCCGTCGATCCGCTCACCGTCGCGGACCAGCAGGCGCAGATGCCCGGTCTCGCGTGAGATTGCCTGGATCGCTGCCGGTCCGGCATCCGGGTCGACAGCCCCGGGCCGGGAATCGGGGCGGACGATATCGGCGACGGTGAGCTGTTCCCGCTCCAGTGCGCTGATGAGGTTGCCGTGACAGCGCTCGTCGAGCGCGACGATATCCGCGGCGACACCGGCGTCGTGCTCGTCGGCGATCTCACCGACCGGTCCTCGGCGATATCCTCGATGGTGACGATGTCGGCGAAGCCGCCGTATTCGTCGACGACGAGCGCCATCTCCTCGTGTTCGGCACCGAGGCGGTCGACCAGTTCGGGAAGCGGCAGCGATTCGGGTACCAGGACCGCGGGCTGCAGCCTGGTGGCGGTCGGTACTCCGACTCCGGTGCCGGGCAGTAAGGTTCACCCGCAGCACACCCCGGCGCCCACCGCTTTCGACGAAGTCGACCCGGCGCTCGGTTTCGGTCGGGGTTGCTCGGTGGGCCCGGCCTCGGGGCCGCCGGTCGCGGACGGCGGCCCCGACGGTCCGGGCTTCCTCGTGTAGTCGATTGCCGTCGGCCCGTTTCGGTCGGGTCAGACGTTCACGCCGTAGTCCCGGGCGATCCCGGCGAGGCCGGAGGCGTACCCCTGCCCGATGGCGCGGAATTTCCATTCCGCGCCGTTGCGGTACAACTCGCCGAACACCATCGCGGTCTCGGTCGAGGCATCCTCGCTCAGGTCGTAGCGGGCCAATTCGGTGCCGTTCGCCCGGTCCACCACCCGGATGAACGCGTTGCGGATCTGGCCGAACGACTGCTGCCGCGCGTCGGCGTCGTGGATCGAGACGGGAAAGAAGATATTGGTGATCGTCGGCGGTGTGGCCGCGAGGTCGACATTGATCACCTCGTCGTCGCCCTCACCTTCGCCGGTGAGGTTGTCGCCGGTGTGTTCGATGCTGCCTTCGGGGGAGCGCAGGTTGTTGTAGAACACGAAATGCTGGTCGGAAACCACTTTCTGTTCCGGACCGGTCGCGATGGCACTGGCGTCCAGATCGAAATCCGAGCCCGTCGTCGATCGCACGTCCCATCCCAGGCCCACCGACACCGCGGTCAGGTTCGGTGCCTGCTTGGACAACGACACATTGCCGCCCTTGGCGAGACTGACACTCATTCCGGGTTCTCCTGATTCTCGAGGGTTCATCGATTGTCCGGTTGCGCTCATCGGCCGACCCGCGGCGACACAGGCCGTATCGCCCGACGGTACTCGCGAACCGGCCGGACACACTATGCGTGCGTGAATGTTGCCCGAATCGTGTTCCGGCCGAAGCGGATCAGCACGCGCAGGCGATCCGGCCCGCCGGCCCTCCCGTGCCGGTGGTGCGGTGTGTTTGCCGAGTCCCGCGTGCGGACATGTATCCGACACTAGCACGCGCCACTGTATGGTTGTGGGTGGCAGAAGGAGGTGAACCGTGCCCGCGTCCCTGCTCCGAATCGGCGAGTTCGCCGCCCGCGCCGCGGTCAGCGCGCGCACGATCGACTATTACACCGGTCTCGGCCTGCTCACCCCCGTGGAGCGGACCAGCGGTAACTATCGGCTCTATGACGTGGCCGATATCGGCCGCGTCCAGCTGATCCGCCGGCTGGAGGCGCAGGGGCTGCCCCTGGAGGAGATCGCCACCGCGCTCACCGCCGGACCCGGCGATATCGGCCGGGTACTCGAGAGTATCGACGACGACCTCAAACTCCTGCACACCGCGGCCGAGACGGCGCCGGCCGAGATCCACGGCCTGCTGCTGGTGATCAGCGCCCGCATCCATTCGCTGATCACGGTCGCCCTGCAGCTGCCGCCCGATATCCCGATTCTGTGAACTGTGCAGGCGGGCCGGGCGAGCAACGGCGATCGGCGGGGGCGGCGGCGGAGTGCCGTTGACGAATGCCGTCGGGTAAAAGACTGTCAGCGAACGGAATTCGATCGGTCCAGGGGAACCTTCGTGGCAACCCGCCGCCACAGCCATACCGGTGGCGAACCCGGCTCGGTCGCCCTCGGCCGGATCAGGCGCCGAGCCCCTCGCGCGTCACGCTGATCTCGATGGCCTCTCCCGAACCGAAGCTCGGGGCGAGGTGGTGAACGCGGATCCCGACCCAAGGGATCGGGTCACGGTTTCGTGCGCGGTCGATGTCGACCGGCCGGAGGGGCCCCGGCGGTAGGTGGCCGGGGCGAATCCTGGACACCGCAGGTCCGTCCTCTCGTGGCTCGTTCAATTCATCCGCGCTCGTACAACTCTCGAGATCGAGTGGCTACCGGTTCGGCGGTGGCACCGCGGGGAGCCGCTGATCCGAGGATGTGGACAGGGAATTCGTGACACCTCACCTATCCGCTGAATCGCGATTGTTCCGGACAGCTCCATCGAGAGAACCGAAACGCCGTGACGATCGAAGACAGCACGCTGTTGCGGGCCTGCGGAATATGGATCCCTGCACGGCGGGAGTCGGTCGGCGGGTGCCGATCTCCGGACCGGCCGTGCCGCGAGCGTGCAGCCGGGCCGTTCCGGTCAGGCGTCGGCGTGCATCCGCTCCCGGGCCCACTCCGTGAAACCGGTGAGTGGAATACCCAGCGCCCGGGCGTATTCCGGGCGACCGGGTTGTCCTGCCGCGTTCAGGTACTCGTGCGAAGCGCCCATCGGCGGCATGCCCGCGGCGAGCGCCTGCTCCTCGGTCATTTCGGGTGCTGCCAGTGGCCGGTCCAGTATGCGCGACAGCACCTCGGCGATCTCGGTCATCGACAGATGCGCACCGGCCAGTTCCAGTTCCACCCGGTCGAATCGGTCGGGGTCGGCGATCGCCGCGGCGGCGGCCCGGCCGATATCCTCGGCCGCCACCAGGGACAGCCGGGTCGCGGGCTTCAATACGGTCACCAGTCCGCCGTCGATACCGCGTGGGAACAGAAATGCCATGGAGGGCAGGAAATTCTCCATGAAGAAACCCGGCTTCAGAATCGTCCAGCGCGGGAACCCCGCGGCGCGGACGCGGTCCTGGATCGCGGCTTTGGCGTCCAGTGAAGGTGCGACCGCCGGCCATCGTCCCTCCGCCCAGCCGGGGGTTTCGGTGTGCTGCCCGGCGCCGGTGACCGAGGAATGGACGAACTGTTCGACACCGGCGGCCGCGGCGCCTTCCACGAGGTTGGTGGCCTGGACGATCTCGCCGACGAAATCGAAACCCGCCGCGGTGAGTGCGGGCATCTGTACGGAGAAGACCGATCGGGCCCCCTGCGCGGCCCGGATCACCGAATCGCGATCGCGCAGGTCGCCGACGGCCAGTTCGGCCCCGAGGGCCGCGACGGCCGCGGCAGGTGCGGTGGACGGGTCGCGGACGAGCGCGCGGACCGGCACGCCGACCGCACGCAGGGCGCGTACGGTAGCGCCGCCCTGCCGGCCGGTGGCGCCGGTGACCAGGACGGGTGCGGAATCTGTGGACATGGTGCTCCTCGGCTCGACACTAAATGGCGGGGCCCGCCACTTATGTTCGGCTAGAATACGGCGGACCCCGCCACTTAGCAATATCGGAGATGAGGACGCCATGCCGGACCGTCGGCGTGCCGACGCACAGCGCAACTACACCCGGATCCTGGCCGTGGCCGAGGCCGAGGTCGCCGCGAACGGAGCCGGCGCGTCCCTGGAGCAGATCGCCCGCACCGCCGGAGTCGGTTCGGCGACCGTGCGCAGGCACTTTCCCACCCGCCATGCACTACTCGAAGCGGTCTCCCGCGAGCGGATCGAAGCATTGCGCGGCCGCGCTCACGAGCTCGTCGACGCGGCCGACAGCCGCGGCGCGCTCCTGGAGTGGCTCAGCGACCTCGTCGACTACTGCGTTGCCGCCCGCGGCTTGGCGGCCGCGCTGTCCTACGACGGCGCCGCGGATCCGGTGCACGAGAACACCTGCGCGGCGATCATGCGGGAAGCGGTCGAGCCGCTGGTCCGCCGTGCTGCCCGGGACGGGACGGTCGCCGCGGATACCACCGCCGGTGATCTCATCACGCTCATCGTCGGAATAGCGCTGGCCACCGAACATTTCCCCGACCCCGCCGCGGAGGCGGACCGGCTCTTCCGGCTCACGGTGGCCGGAGTGAGTCCCAAGGTGTGATGTCCAGGGAGGTTGGTCGGTCGGGTGACCGGTGGCCGGCCGCCGAGGGCGGAGTGGGCTCGGTGGTGATTGGAGAAGTGCAGTCAGCCGGGTAGGGCTGTGTTGCGGTGTTCGGTGGATTCGTAGAACCGGGCGTAGGCCCAGCCGTCGGCGAGGGTGCGGTGGAATCGTTCGAACCTGCCGTTGGTTTGCGCCGCGCTGGGTGCTTCCTTCGAAAAGCTCGTTGGGCGCCACCTTGCGCTGCTCGGCCCTGCCGGTGCGGTCGTATTTCCGCACATCACCGATGGGCCCGAGAAGGCAAGGAAGAAGACTGTCGATCACATCGTCGTGCTCCCCGATGTGGTGCTGGTGGTCGAAGCCAAAGTATGCGGTCCACCGCTGGGGCACGGATCGGCGATGAGGAGGCGCTGGCGGATCTCGCCGGACGGATCAGAGCTGCCCGCGACCAGATCGATGTGACCGCAGTAGCAATCCGCGATCGAGTGCCCGAGCTCGCTCACATTCCCGACGACCGTCCGGTCCGTGGTTTGCCGGTCACCTTGGAACCGATCCCGTTGATCGACACCTACATCTTCGATGACCTGCTCAAAGGAGCCAACGCCGTCGAATCGGCAACGGTCTGTGCCCACGACCTGGAAGAGGTCCTGCCGGCTCTCGCGCAAGCACCGGATGCCGGTGCCCGGCTGCTGACCGCGTTGACCTTCGACGACCCCACGCCTGCAACTCTGAGTCGCGCGGTGCAGGGCCTGAGACCCGCGGACAACCCGATTGTCACCGATCTGTGGGACCGATGGTTTGCGAGTACGCCGTGGCCGTCCAAGAACGAAGATCACGACACCACCGAAGCCGGCTAGTGTTCCGCGCCTGAAATCCGTTGGATATATCGGGCGCGGAACACTAGTCAGTTCAGGGAAGAACCTGCGGGACCACGTCGGGATTCACCGCACCGACCAAGGCGCCGATCAGCCCACCGAGGATCGGCCCACCGGAACCCGTGGCCGAACCGACTGCCGAGCCGATACCGGCGCCCAGAGCGGCGCCGTTCAACACGGGATCGGGGTACTGGGCGCCTGGGTTGGTTTTGACGTCCTGAGGCTCCTCCAGCGGAATACCGGCGATCGGCGTGGCCTGCACATCGGCCATCGGCCCGGCGTCGGCGGAAGCGCCTCCGGCGACGACCGTGGCGGCGATCAGCGGCAGCGTCGAGGCGACGACGGTTTTGACGACATTGTTCGAGATCATTGCTCGCCTTTCGAACGAGTTGTGAAGTTGCCGAAGGGTATCCGTCAACACGGCAGCTCCCCACCGATGGAAGGGCTCTGACAGCGGATTCCCGCCGCGGCCACAGTCCGCGCATGTCCCCGGCCCGCGCCCTGAAGCCGGCAACACAGATGGAGAGTTGTTCGATGAGCACGCTTACCTCTACCCGGCAACGCAATGCGGTCTCGGAAGGAGCCGCGCTCGGGCTTCTCAGGTGCGGCCGGGCTGTGTTGCCGTTCGACAAGATCGGTGTGGACCTGGCCTTCGAATCCGCCTGGCGTGATTGGAGCCATGCCTCGAAGTTCCCCCAGATCAACACGGATTTGAAGAAGGGTCTGGATGCTGTGTGGCCCTCACCAGGGCAGATGCGGACAAGCAGGTTTGGGTCATGTACTGGGAGATCCGGGGAAACCAGCTGGAGATCTGTACTCGTCAGGAGGATCGGTCGGTCGACGATCCGGCCGATGTCGAGTACGCGGTCAAAATGATCGGTGGCGGGATTGTGCGGGCGGAGGGTTGGATGGAATTGGCGCGCAGGGCGTGTTACGCCACAGCGTGTTCTACGAGGCAGCCGCCCTCAGCCCGTCGATCGGCGTACTCGCCGATACCTTGTCTCGAGCGCTGACCGCCGGCGACGCGATCCGGGGAACCGAGCGTCAGTGCAGAACACCGTAGGTAGCGGCAATGGTGAACCCGTGATCGAGGATCTCGCAGGTGACCGTGCCCTGGAGACCCACCCCGCACGTGGCATACCCCAACGAGACCTTGTGCCCCTCCGGCAGTACATGCGTTTCGCCAGAGTAGGTGAAGGTGGCCGTGACGGAGGCCGAGTAATGAGCGGGCACCTCACCGGTGACACGGACTTGGTTCGTACCGGGTGGAGCGTCCATCGGCACAGCATCGCAGCCCGAAAGCCCCTCGAGATAGATCGCGCAGGCTCGCCCATCCGGGGATCTGAAGTACACCGTCGCATCATGATCTGGACTTCGGACCAGATATAGGGCGTTGTCAACCGAGGTCAATCGGTCGATATCGCTGGCAGAGGCGGGTCCGGCAGCCAGGGCCACTGCTGCGGAACCGACGAGTGCGCTCGTCAAGATCGCGCACGCGCGCGCACGGTTGAACATCGGCTTTCCTCACTACCGGGTCGAGTGACCGCGGCAGGCGAACGCGGTGCTGTGGTAACACTGCGACTGCCTACCGGCGGCTATCTACTCGATCAGTATGCGGCGTCTCGGTCATGGCGTCACCTAGCGCGGCAGCGGGGCGGCGGCAGCCGCCCGAAGCGACCGTCAGCCGGCCGCGCGCCGCCGGTGCGCGCGCTGCCGGCAGGTCGGCCCGCAATAGCGGGCCGGTCTGCCGGTGCCGCGGGCGGGCAGCCGGGTTCCGCATTCGGCGCAGAGCTGTGCGACGGCGGAGGTTTCGTGACGGCGGCGCCGCGAATTGTCACGAAACATCCCGCTTTCCGTTACCGGCGCGGTCCGCAGTCCGTCGAGCAGCTGCCGGACCAGCCGCGCGCCGCGGGTCCGGTTCCGGTGCGCCGACCAGACCGCCGCGCCGCCTACGGTCAGCGCGGTCAGATCGGCGACCTGCACATCGGGGTCGACGGCCCGTGCCTGCTTCGCGTTGTGCAGCAGACGTTCCAGCGCCGCACCGAACTGTTGCCCCGCGGTGGCGAGGACAGCGTGCGGCCAACTCCGATCCGCGGTGAGTACATCGCATATCTGTTTGCGGCCGGCCGATTTCTCGATTACTTCGAACAGGAACCCGAACAGTGCGTCACCGGGGGTGGCGCGCGCGGCCCACCGATCCGCCGCGCGGGCCAGGCCCGCGACGTGTTCGGCCAGCACCGCCTCCACCAGTGCTTCCTTGCTGGGGAAGTGGCGGTAGACCGTCCCGGCACCCACCCCCGCGCGCTGGGCGATCCGGCCGATCGACACCTCCGGGCCCTCGTCGGCGAATACCTCTACGGCGGTGCGCAGTACGAGTTCGCGGTTGCGCCGGGCGTCCGCGCGGACGACGGCGGGCACGGCTGCAGCTGTCATGTCACGTAATCCTTGTTCGTGGAACGGAAACGGGCGGATGATTCCGGATCGTGCCAGTATCCACCACTCACGAAACGGACACCATGACCACCGAGAACGCGATCGATACCACCGCACCTGTCCTCGTCACCGGCGCAACCGGCCAGCAGGGTGGTGCCACCGCGCGGCGCCTGCTCACCGCCGGACGACCGGTACGTGCCATGGTCCGGGATACGACGGCCCCGGCGGCGGTGGCACTGGCGGCTGCCGGAGCCCGGCTCGTGCACGGGGATCTCGACGATCCGGCCAGTCTGGCTCCCGCGCTGGACGGTGTCGCCGCTGTGTTCGGCGTACCGCCGGTGGCCTTCGGGCCGCCCGGCGCCGATACCGAACTGGAAGCCGCGCGGGGCCGGTCGCTGATCGATGCGGC
The DNA here is from genome assembly GCF_053594175.1 of Nocardia sp. NPDC001965. NCBI lineage: Bacteria > Bacillati > Actinomycetota > Actinomycetes > Mycobacteriales > Nocardiaceae > Nocardia > Nocardia sp. NPDC001965. Next base: position 705,238 of record NZ_JBSFDZ010000001.1, on the reverse strand, counting down.
CGCGGCCGCGGGAGTCGAACAGATCGTGTTCAGCACGGTCGCTACGACTTCGGCGCCCACACCGGGATGGGCCGGAAAAGCCGAGATCGAGCAGTACCTGCGCGAGCACATCGCCGTTGTCACCGTGCTGCGTCCGGTCCGCTTCATGACGAACTATCTCGGATTGGCGGTAGCCGGCATCGACGGCATATCCGGTGGGGTGCATCGGCACCTGTTCCCGCCGGACGAGCCGATGCAGGTCATCGCGGTCGAGGATATCGCCGAATTCGCCGTGCTCGCGTTCACCGATCCGTCCCGCTTCGCCGGCCGGACCCTCGAACTCGCCGGTGATCAGCCGACTCCGGTCGCGGCGGTGGCGGCGATCAGCGCGGCCACCGGGGTCACCGTGCGGTACGAACAGCTCACCGACGACGAGGCTGCCGCCCTCGGTCCGGAAATCGCCGGGGTCGGGAAACGTTGGCGTGCCGGTCACCGCTGGCACGCCGATATCGAGGCACTGCGCGTGATCCACCCCGGCCTGCGAACATTCGCCGACTGGCTCGCGGAATCCGGTGCCGCTGTGCTGCGCGACCACCTCACCGGGGCCGGGCGGGTGAAGTAGGACGGGCAGCGACGCCCGGGCACGGGCGCGCCGTGCCCGGGCCGTGTCGCGGTGGGAGGCCGCCGCCGGGTCTCAGGCGTCGGTCACCGCCGGATCGCCGATCTCGACGGGATTGGACGAGTCCGCGCTCCACTGCGACCACGACCCGGGAAACAGGCTCGCCTCGCGCCCGGCCGCGGTCAGTGCGGCGACGGCGATCGCCGCGGTCACACCGGAACCGCAGTAGACGGCCAGGGGTTCCGTATCCGATCCCGGGTACCGGGCGAGCACTTCGTCGTCCGGCCGGAATCGGCCCGAATCGTCGAGCAGGTTCGTCGCCGGAACATTGACGGCCCCGGGAATATGCCCGGCCACCGGGTCGACCGGTTCGTTCTCGCCCCGGTATCGCTCCGGTGCCCGGGCATCGACCAGCGTCCCGTTCGCGACGATATCGCCCAGTTGCCCGGTGGCGACGACGCCGAGCGCCCCGGCGTAGAGATCGGGCCGGGTGACCGTCACGTCGCCGGGAGCGGGGACGACGGTCCCGCGCTCGAGGGCGCCGCCGGATTCGCGCCAGGCGGCGAGACCGCCGTCGAGGATGCGCACATCGTGCAGGCCGGCGGCCGTGAGCACCCACCACGCACGCGAGGATCCCGCACGATTCCAATCGTCGTAGATCACCACGGGGACCCCGTCGCGTACACCCCACGCCCGCAGGTTCCGTTGCAGCGCGGCGCCGTCGGGCAGTGGATGGCGGCCGCGGCCGGCCACCGAATGGTCGGAGAGCTCGCTGTCGAGGTCGACGTAGACGGCGCCGGGTAGGTGACCGGCCCGATAGTCCGCCCGGCCGTCGGGACGGTCCAGCCGCCAGCGCACATCGAGCAGGGTCACGGACGCTCCGGCCGCGAGCGTATCCGCCAGTTCACCCGCGGTGGTGAACACCGCGGCACGAGTAGCCATCGAACAGCCTCCACCTCTGCGGGTCTGCCGTCGCGAGTTCGCACCCCGTAGGGTGGCCGGCCCGGCGGGGCCGGCGACGACACAGCCGGATGCTAGCAGCGGGACGGCTGGGTGTCGGCGGCTGCGGCGCCACTGTTCTGCTCCGGCGGTGCTGCCGGATTCGAATCGTCGCGAGGTGAACTGTGCGCGGGCGCTCGGCCGATTGGCCTGCGGAAACCACCGCCGGACAGGTTCGGCACGGAATCGGCTGCCGATTTCCGCGATCACCGACCGCCGCTGTCGTGAGTACCGTTTCGCGGCAACGCGACCCGGGCCACCAGGGCCCGGTGGTCGGCGCCCGGCAGGCCGACCGTTTCCACTTCCACCGCTCGCCCACCGGCCACCAGGATGTGGTCGATGCCGACCAGCGGCGGCCACCGTTTATCGGTCGGGTAGGTGACCAGGTGCCCGGCACCCGCCTGCACGGCCGCGTCACCGAAGCGCCCGGACAGCAGCGCGCGGTACTGCGCATGATCGTAGGTCGCATTGAAATCGCCGCCGGCGATCACCGGACGGTCCGCGGGCGACCGTTCGAGGATGTCGCCCAACCGGGTCAGCTCGTCGGCCCATATCCGCGTTCCGTACACCGGTGGTACCGGATGGAAGGCGTACACGGTCACCGGGCCGATCTGTGGGACGGTCGCGGTCGCGGAGAGCTGGTTGAGCACGTATCCGTCGTATTCGACGGTTTCCGACAACGGGTAGCTGCTCCAGATCCCGGTTCCGGCCGCGGTCCTGCCGGGGGAGAGGTATCGGTGGGGCAGGATCGCGTCGAGCCCGGCCCGGCCGAGCGCTTCGACGGCGGCGGGAGTGAGTTCGTCGACGGTCAGCAGCTCGACCCGTCGGGCCCTGATCTCGTCCACCAGCGCCCGCGGATCGGCGCCGTCGAAGAGCAGGTTGGCCTGCATGATCGTCACCGTGGTCCCGGTATCGGTTGTTGCGGGGGACCGGTACAGCGGAAGTTGCGTCCACACCCCGGCCGCGGCGACGAGTAGCGCCAGACCGGCACCGCTCCAGCGGCGTCCAGCGGCGAACGCGGCGGCGCCGATGAGCGCGGAGCCCATCAGATACGGTGCACCGGCCGCGGCGAGTACCGGAAACCGCGCGGCCGAACGGCTGAAATGCAGCCCGATTCCGGCGGTACCGGCAAGGGTCGCCGACCAGGCGAGCATATCGGCGGCGATCCGGAGCGGTGTGGAGTTCACGTTCGCAAGCGAAGCACACGATTCGGGTCGTGCCGATCGTCCCCGGGGTGGTGACCGCCCCTGGCGGTCGCTCGGCGGACACCACTTCCATCGCTCCCGGTGCGGGTCGGGTGGCTCGTGATCCCGCCTGTGGTCGAGGGCGGGGTGAGCCCTGCGGTGTGGTGATCCCGACGTCGCCGGTATTGCCCGGCCGGGCGTCAATCGGCGAAACCGGCTCCGGCGTGGGCGATCGCGGCGCGCATCGCGGTCGCGCGCGCGGACGGTGCGGTCGATACGGCGGCGGCGACCGCCGCGCCCAGGCAGGCGCCGAGGTGGGTGGCCAGCGTCGGCCACAGTTCGGGGTCGGTGAACCGCTTCCGCAGTGATTCGAAAAGTCCGGTATACGCGGATTGCAGTCGCAGCATCAGCGATCCGGGTATGCCCCGCGCGGCGCGCACCACGTCGGCGCGCACATCGGCGAGTTCGTCGGAGCGGTCGGTCGCCGTATCGAAGGCGTCCACCAGCGCGAGTGCCGCGGCCTGCACCGAATCCCATGGAGTGGCAACGGGATCCAGCCGATCGACGCTTTCCACCGCCGCCCGGATATGCCCTTCCAGATGGTGGAAGAGGACGTCCTCTTTGGCGGGGAAATAGAGGAAGAACGTCCGTCGTGAGACACCGGCCGCGTTCGCGATATCGGTCGCCGAGGTCGCGGTGAATCCGCGGTCGAGGAAGAGATCCGTGGCGGCGCGAATGATGGCGGCACGGGTCTCCGCACGTTTCCGATCCCGAAGCCCTGTCGTCTCGCCCATTCGAGAAGACTAACGCCTTGCCACCCCTGCATGCACTAGTGCAGAATTACACTAGTGCATCAATACGGCGGTGAGTCGGTGCCTGCGAAGGAGAGACAATGAGCGAACTGAGTGGTCGGACCGTCCTGGTGACCGGTGCGGGGCGTGGGATCGGGCGAGCCGAAGCCCTGTACCTGGCCGGAGCGGGCGCCAACGTGGTGGTCAACGACCCGGGCGTGCGGATCGACGGGTCCGGTGGCGACGAGTCGGTGGCGGCGGCCGTCGTCGCGGAGATCCGAGCGCGGGGCGGTCGCGCGGTCGCCGATACGGGAAGTGTGTCCGACTGGGCCGCCGCCGAAGCCATGATCGCCCGGGCCGTGGACGAATTCGGGGATCTGCACGCCGTGGTGAACAATGCCGCGATCGAGGCCAACCGGCCGCTGGACCGGCTGACCGAGGCCGAATTCGACGAGGTGGTCGGAGTCAAACTGAAGGGAACCTTCGCCGTGAGCCGGCACGCGGCGGCCTACTGGCGCGACCGGTTCGCTGCCGGTGATCGCATCGACCGTTCGTTGGTCAACACCTCGTCGGGTTCCGGTCTGCTCAATCCGCTACCCACCCAGACGAACTACGCCGCCGCCAATGCCGGAGTCGCGGCGATGACGACCGTGCATGCGCTGGAACTGCGACGGTTCGGTGTACGGGTCAACTGTGTGAGTCCGTCCATGGTGCGTACCCGGCTCACCGAATCGGTGCCGACGATGGACGAGGTGCCGCCGGCGGACGAGTTCGACCCGAAAGATCCGGTGACCCTGGCGCCGGTGGTCGCCTATCTCGTCGGGGCCGGATGCCCGCTGACCGGTCAGGTGTTGTCGGTGCGCGGTGGTTCGGTCGCGGTGAACCACGGCTGGTATCGCGGTGAGCAGATCGACAAGGGCGCGTTGTGGACGGTTCCGGAACTCGCGGCGCGGCTGGCGGCGCTGCCGCTGGAGGATCCTTTCGAACGGCTGGCGACGGCCCTGGGCGGTGCCCTCGGCACGGCGGGGCGGGCGCAGCTCGAAGAACTGGTCGCGGCGCAGCTCGACGGCGCGACCCCGGCCGGCTGACGCGGGGCAGGTGATCGGGAATCGAGAAGCGCTGGTCGTGGCGCTGTCGTTAACGTCGGCGGCATCGACATTCGCGCGGCAGGGCGCCGGGAACGCGAGTTCGCCCGAGGAGGACATGATGGACTGGAACCGGCGGATCCGGCAGACGCACCGCGTGCTGGCGTTGCTGTTCACGGCGACCGTGGTCGTCGCGGTCGCTGTGCTGGCGTTCCAGGGTCCGGAATGGGTGTCCTACCTGCCGTTGCCGCCGCTGGCATTCCTGCTGTTCTCCGGTCTCTACCTGTATGTGCGGTATGTCCGCACGGTTCGGCGCGGTCGGCGGCCGGCGGATCGCGGGCCGCAAGCGCGGGCCGGTTCCGGCGCACCCCGGGTCCGGCGATTGCACCGCGGGGCAGCCGCTGCCTTCACAGTGACCGTGCTGGCGACCTTCGTCGCACTGTCACTGCCGGATCCGATCGTCTGGGTGTCCTACCTGCCGCTGATCCCGCTGGCCCTGCTGCTCGGCTCCGGGCTGTATCTCTTCGTGCTGCCGTACCGAGCCGCGCGCCGGGGCGGCGCCGGTTCGTCGATCGGCTCCCCGCTGTCCGGGCCGGCGGGGAATCGTGTCGCCGGCGATCAGCGGTAGAGGCCGACCAGCGCCCGCGACGCCGCCTCGACGATCTCGTCGGCGGAGGCCCGCAGGGTGCCGTCCAGCCATGCGGTGACGAGTTCGGCCATACCGCCCACGAACAGCAGGCCGGCGGTTTCGTCGGCGTTCTCGCTGCGGTCGCGGGGGCCGAAGAACTCGCGGGCCTCCACCGCGGACTGATGTGCGAGGTGGCGCAGCAGTTCGGTCCGGCGCCGGCGCAGTTCCGGGATCGCAACGGATTCCACGATGGCGACCCGCCCCTTGCGCGGGTCGTCGAGCAGCAGCTGGACGAACGCGCGGATCGAGGCCCGGGCCCGCGCCGCCGGATCCACGCCGACCTGCTCGGCGGCAGCTCGGCCGGTCTCCTCGATCTCGGCCGCGATCCGGTCCATCACCGCCTCGAGCAGTGCGTCCAGCCCGGAGAAACTCTCGTAGAAGTAGCGCTCGCTGAGTCCGGCCGCGGCGCAGACGGCGGTCATCGTGGTCCGTGTGTCCGGGTTCGCCCACACTGTGAGGCCCGCTTCGAGCAGGCGCCCGCGGCGTTCGGCGACGCGTTCGGCCGCGCTCACGCCCCGGTAGACCCCCGATTGCACGGCCATGCTCTCAGCATGCCACAGGGATTCGGCGGCCAAGGTTGACAGGATGCCCTTCCTGAATCAATCTGGACGTGATCACTGCCACATCAGCATGAGGTGAGCCATGAAGGCCGAGGCCCTGGAACCACGCGAAGAAGCGGCTGCGAAGGGTACGGCGGAGCTGCGGCCGATTCCGGCCCAGCACCGGGACGATCGGGGGTTGCCCTTGCTCGGGCAGGTCCTGGAATACGCGAAGGACCCGGTCGCGCTGTGCCGCGGCCGCTGGGAGCGCTACGGGCCGGTGGCCCCGTTCCGGGCGCTCGGGAAGAACGCGGTGATGTTGCTCGGGCCCGACGCCTGCGGTGCGGCACTACAGAACAAGGACAAGGCATTCGCCAACGAACCGGCCTGGTCCGAACTCGTCGGCCCGTTCTTCCATCGCGGTCTCATGCTCATCGACTTCGAGGAGCACCTGACGCACCGGCGGATCATGCAGGAGGCATTCACGAGAACTCGACTCGAGGCCTACACCCAGCGTCTGCATCCGGCCATCGAACAGGGGGTGGCGGCCTGGGAAGAAGGTACCGAGTTCCCGTCGTACTGGAAACTCAAGCAGCTCACCCTCGATATCGCCGCGGATCTGTTCATGGGTGGTGTGCAGGACACCGGGCAGGCCGAGATGGACCGGATCAACAAAGCGTTCATCGCCTGTGTGCAGGCCGCTGCCGGGATCGTCCGGATCAACGCGCCGTTCACTCGCTGGGGCCGGGCCTATCGCGGTCGCAAGGTGCTCGAGGATTTCCTCCGCCACTATCTGCCCGCCAAACGCGCCGAGCGGACCGACGACATCTTCTCGGTGCTCTGCCATGTGGAAGACGAGGACGGCGAGCGGTTCGGCGACGACGACGTGGTCAACCATATGATCTTCCTGATGATGGCGGCGCACGACACCTCCACCATCACGACCTCCACCATGCTGCAGTACCTCGGTCAGCATCCGGACTGGCAGGAGCGTTGCCGGGCCGAGGCGCTCGCCCTCGGGCCGGCGCCGTCGACGGCCGAGCTGGACAAGCTGGTCTCGATCGATCTGGTGATGCGGGAGGCACTGCGCCTGCGGGCTCCGGTTCCGGTGCTGGTCCGGTACGCGGTGAAGGACACCGCGGTCGAGGGCGTTCGGATCCCCGCCGGTACCGATGTCATCGTGGGAATCCAGTTCACCCAGCTCATGGAAGACTACTGGACCGATCCGCTGTCCTTCGACCCCGACCGGTTCGGCCCCGAACGCCGCGAGGACAAATCGCACCGTTTCGCGTGGGAACCGTTCGGCGGCGGCGTACACAAATGCATCGGAATGTATTTCGGGGGTCTGGAGGTGAAGGCGATCATGCACAAATTGCTGCGCGAGTACCACTGGACCGTCGATCCCGGCTATGTGCCGCCGATGGACTACCACTCGCTGCCGTTTCCTAAAGACGGCCTGCCGATCACCTTGATCCGTAACTGAAGCCGCCGGAGCCCCGGCCTCCGGGCCGGTCGCTTTCGGCGGAATTCTCACCTGGAACTCGCAAGCCGGACCGCGACTACCGCTCTACACGAATACGAGTTCCCGGTCCGGATCGGGCCGGCTGGCCGGGCCCTTGTCGGAGAAATGGTCGCTACGGGGTCTCGCCGGTCCGCCGCCGTGTTCGTTTCTTGCCCTGTACTCCTATCGACCATGCGGGTAACCAGGAATACGCTGGAAACCGTCCACCGTACTGTGGTCTATCCCGTTTCTGGGGTCTCAGGTTTCGGCCGCTCCCGTCGTGAGGTGTAGCGGTACCCGAGTCGGCGAGGAGTGAGCATGAAGGGCGGAGCAAGAATTGCGTTAGGGGTGGGGATCGGATATTTCCTGGGTCGTACCCGCAAAATGCGCTGGGCCATGGGACTGGCGGGCGCGGCGATGACCAAACGATCCACGGGGCTCGCAGGTGAACTGCTCGAACGCGGCGCATCCACGCTGGGTGGTTCCGCGGAGCTGGGAAAGATCACCGATACCGTGCGGGGCGAACTGCTCGACGCGGTGCGGTCGGCGGCCGTGACCGCGGCGAGCAACCGCCTCGACGCGTTCAACGAGCGGCTGCAGCTACCCGTGTCGACCGAAGACGAGGACGGCGGTGGCCGCCGGCGGGCCGCTGCAGCAGCGACGGAGGACGCCGCGCCCGAGCCGGTGGACGAGGAAACCGGCGACGAGACCGACGAGTCCCCGGACGAGGAAGAACCGGACGAGGAAGAAGCCGGCGACCCCGCGCCGCGGCCGCGTGCGCGCCGATCGACTGCGGCCAGGACATCGCGTTCCGGTGCTCGTACCCCGGCCCGGTCGTCCCGATCCGCGGAGAGCAGTAACACCGCGGCGCGTCGGCGCCGCGCGACGACCGATACCGACGAGGCGCCCGTACGGCGCACCAGGCGGTGACCAGTCATGGCGAAAGTACTGCGTGACGCCACCTCGGGCGTCGGAAAGGCGGCTACCGGCACCGCCGACCGGGCGACCGGGGCCGCGAAATCGGCCGGTTCGACGGCCAGGAAGACCGCGGCGCAGGCAAGCCCCGGCGACCTGCTCCGGCAGTCGGCGCAGAATCTCGCCGGAACCCTTGCCCAGCGGGCCGTGTCCGGCCTGTCCGGCGGGGTGTCGGGTGCGGCCGAGCGATTGAACGATTATGCCGAAGGCCAGGGTGGTGGCAACCTGCTCGCGGCGTTGACGGGCGTCGAAAAGCTCTCCGAAGGCGCGTCCCCGATGCGGGCGGCCCTGAGCGCGGGAGTGAGCAAACTCGGCCAGTCGGTCAAGGGCACCGTGTCGTCCGCGAAGGACGCGCTCACCGGCGGGGGCGGCAAGGGCGGCAAGGGGAAGAAACTCAAACTCGCCAATATCGTCGAGCACATCGATATCGGCGCCGAGGTCGAGCTCGTGTACGACCAGTGGACCCAGTTCGCGGAATTCCCCAAATTCATGAAGAAGCTGGAACAGGTAGAACAGGTCGCCGACGAGAAACTCTCCTGGACCGGGCGTGTGTTCTGGTCGCGGCGGATCTGGGAGTCCACCATCCTCGAACAGGTGCCGTTCGAGCGGATCGTCTGGCGTTCCAAAGGGGCCAAAGGCTATATCGACGGCGCGGTCACCTTCCACGAATTGGGCCCGCATTTCACCCGGGTGCTGGTGGTTCTGGAATATCATCCGCAGGGCTTTTTCGAGAAGACCGCCAACATCTGGCGTGCGGCCGGGCGCCGATGCCGCCTGGAGCTCAAGCATTTCGAGCGTTATGTCATGACCGAGGCAGTGTTGAGTCCCGACGACATCGTGGGCTGGCACGGCGAGATCCGTGACGGCGAGGTCGTCGAGGACGACGAGACCGCGCGGCGCCGGGAAGAAGAGGAGAGCGCCGAGGACGAGGGCGCGGAGGAAGAAACCGGCGAGGACGAGGAAGCCGCCGAAGGCGAAGAAGACGGCGAAGAAGAAGACGGCGAAGAAGAAGACGGCGCAGAAGACGAAGCAGGCGAACTCGACGAGGACGAGGACGGCCAGACCGAAGAGGATCCGGCGCAAGACGACGCGGCGGACGAGGCCGAACCGGAGCCTGGGCGCCGCCCGGGTGCCCGGCGCCGCGCCGCCGCACCACGCCGTGCTCGCGAAAGGCGAGGAGCGCGCACATGACCATAGAACCCGCGGGTGGTGGTGGCGGCGGCGCTGTCGCCCGTCCGAACTCATCGGGCCTGGCCGAGGTCGTCGACACCATCCTGGACAAAGGACTGGTCGTCGACGCGTTCGTCAGGGTGTCGCTGGTCGGTATCGAGCTGGTGACCATCGACGCCCGCGTCGTGGTCGCCAGCGTCGACACGTATCTGCGTTTCGCCGAGGCCGTCAACCGTCTGGAGATCTCCGGTAGCGAGCCCAAGGGGCTCACCGACCTCGTAGGCGATGTCACCGAGGGCGCGGCCGAACACAAGACGAAAGGCGCCATCGAAGCGGCGGGCAAAAAGGTGCAGGACTTCCTCGGGGACGTGCAGGACCAGCGCCAGACCTCCCGGGCCTCCGAACGAGGGAAGCGATGATGTCCACCGCAGGCACCGCAGCCGAGAGCGATCGCGATCAGCGGACCGGGGTGTACGTCTACGGCATCGTGACTGCCGATGTGGAGCCGCAACCGCACGCCGAGGGTGTCGGTGACCCCCCTGCCGGGGTCGCCGTCGTACGACACGGTGATATCGCCGCCCTGGTCAGCGAGGTCTCGCTCGACCGCCCGCTGGGCATGCCCGACGATCTCACCGCGCACGCCCGCCTGCTGGACGGGACGGCAGCGGTCGCCCCCGTGCTGCCGCTGCAGTTCGGCGGCGTGGTCACCGATACCGAAGCGGTGGAAAAGGAACTCCTCGCCCCCAACCACGACCAGTTCCGCAGCGCGCTCGACGATCTGGAGGGCCGCGCCCAGTACGTGATCCGCGGACGCTATACCGAGAACACGGTGCTCCAGGAGATCGTGGACGAGAATGCCGACGCGGCACGATTGCGCGCGGAGATCCGCGACAAACCCGAAGAAGCCACCCGGAACGAGCGGATCAGGTTGGGCGAGATCGTGAACCGGGAGATCGAGGCGAAACGCGCCGCGGACACCCGCCGGGTGGCGGCGGCCCTGAGCGATCTCGATCCGACCGTTCGGGAGCGTGAACCCACGCACGAAGAGGAGGCGGTGCACCTCGCCGTGCTACTCGAGCTGTCCCAGGAGGACGATCTGCTGCGAGCACTGACCGAACTCGGCGAGGAGTGGGACGGACGGGTCCGGTTGAACCTGCTCGGGCCGATGGCGCCCTACGATTTCGTCGCCGTCGGCGAAGTCCCGGAGTGAGGACATGGGACTGCTGTCGTCGATCGTGCTGTTGCCGCTGGCTCCGGTCCGCGGGGTGATCTGGCTGGGTGAAGTGATCGAGGAGCAGGTCGATCGGCAATGGCGCAGTCCGGCCGCTGTCCGGCGCGATATCGAAGAGATCGAGGAGGCCGCCCGGGCCGGTGAGATCTCCGCGGACGAGCGGGACCGGGCATTGCGGGAGGTTCTCTCCCGGATCAGGCGCCCGGCCCGAGGATCCCCGCCGACCGGTGAGAGGAGAGAGCCACTATGAGCCGCAGGCCGGTCACCGAGGATGCCGAGGGCGTCGATCAGGATCCGGACGGGCCGCAACCGCTCACTGCCCGGGAGGCCGCGGCGGCAGCGGTCGAGCACCTGATGGAGTTGACATCGAAGCAGGTGGAAGGCGTCACGTCCATGGAGCCGCTCGAGGACGGCCGGCTGGTGGAGATCGAAGTACTCGAGGATCACCGCATCCCCTCGTCGGCGGATATGCTGGCGCTCTACGAGGTGGAGGTGGATTTCGACGGAAATCTGCTGGCCTACCGCCGGACCACCCGCTACGCCCGCGGTAGCACCGAGATCGGCGGACGGGGGCGGCGATGACGGTGGTCGGTGGCGGATCGTACGAGCCGCAACCCTACGGCGGCGGGCACCAGTCCACCAACCTCGCCGATATTCTCGAGCGGGTCCTCGACAAGGGCCTGGTGATCGCCGGTGATATCCAGGTGAATCTGCTCGATATCGAATTGCTCACGATCAAACTGCGTTTGGTCGTCGCGTCCCTGGAAACGGCCAAGGCGGTGGGCATCGACTGGTGGGAGACCGATCCGTGGCTCAACAGCAAGGCCCGGACCCTGGAGCGGCAGGACCGTGATCTCGAACTCGAGAATCGCGAATTACGAGACCGGATAGCCGAACTCGAAGCCGGCCGCCGGGAGGCCGTCGAGCCCCGGCACGAACAGCGGGAGAAGAAGCGGCCGTGACCGGCGACACCGGCGTCTGGCTGTACGCGGTGATCGCGGCCGCGGACGCGGCGGCGGGGTTCGCCGGGCTCACCGGAGTGGCCGGTGAACCCGTCCGCGTCGTGGCCGCGGAACCGCTTGCCGCGCTGGTCGGGTCGGTCCCGCTCGCAGTGTTCGGAGCGCAGCCGCTGAGCCGTAACCTGGAGGACCTGGACTGGCTGGCCGCCACAGCACGGGCGCACGACGCGGTGGTATCGGCCGCGGTGCGCCGGGCACCCGCGGCGCCGCTGCGGCTGGCGACCGTTTTTCTCGATGACGCGCGGGTGCGTGAACTGCTCCGTGAACGGCAGGCGGATCTGGAGGCGGCGCTTGTCCTGGTCAGCGGTCGCGCCGAATGGGGTGTGAAGGTCTACGGCGACCGCGCCGCACTCACCGCGGCAGTCGCCGAGGCCCGGGCCGACGCGACCGCTCAGGGTGCCGGCGCGGCCTACCTCGCCCGCCGCCGTGCTCAGCTGTCCGCTCAGGAGACCGTGGAAGCCGATGCGGCGCGGCGCGCGGAGACCATCCACACCAGGTTGAGCCGCCGGGCCGCGGCCGGTAGGCGCCAGCCGACCACCGATCCCGCGCTGAGCGGGCGCAGCGATTGGATGGTGCTCAACGGTACCTATCTGGTGGACGACGACCGCGCCGACGATTTCGCCGCGACCGTGGACACCCTGGGTGCCGAATTCCCCGGTATCCGGCTCGAACTCACCGGGCCGTGGCCGCCGTACTCGTTCGCGGGTGTGGACCGCGAGGCATCGTGAACAGCGTCGACAGCGAGCGCCGTATCGCACTCGTCGACCTGCTGGATCGCGTACTGGCGGGTGGGGTGGTCGTCTCCGGCGACATCAAACTCGCCATCGCCGATGTCGACCTGGTCCAGATCTCGTTGCGGGCCCTGATCTCCTCGATCAGCACCCTGTACGGTCCGGCCCCGGAGCGGCCGCGATGACCGAATTCGACGGGCTGTCACCGCGTATCGACACCGACCCGGAAACGGTGGAGCGGGGTCTGGTCACGCTCGTCCTGACCCTGGTGGAACTGTTACGCCAGCTGATGGAACGACAGGCTCTGCGCCGGGTGGACGCCGGTGATCTGAGCGACGACCAGGTCGAACGCATCGGCACGACGCTGATGCTGCTGGAACAGCGGATGGACGAGCTCCGTGAACATTTCGGACTCACTCCGGAAGACCTGAACATCGATCTCGGGCCACTCGGTCCGCTGCTCCCCGAGAACCCCTCGGGACGGTGACCGAGAATCCCGATCCGGGACCGAGACCGGATCCCGAACGGGGTTGTAATCCGATCGCCGTCGAGGCTGTTCCCACTTAGAATCCGGTGATGGTCCCCGCCGCCAATCTGCTCGCATTCGTGGCCGCGGCCACGCTCATCGTCGTCGTCCCCGGGCCCGGTGTCCTGTTCACCATCGGGCGTGCGCTCACGCTGGGGCGGCGCGCGGCCCTGATCTCGGTGCTCGGCCATTCGCTGGGAGTGCAGATCGCGTTGCTGTTCGTCGCGGTGGGATTGGGCGCGGTACTCGCGGCCTCGGCGACAGCCATGGCGATCGTGAAAGTGGCGGGCGCCCTGTATCTGATCCACCTCGGGGTGCAGGCGTTCCGGGAGCGCAAGGCGTTGCGTGAGGTGCTGGGTTCGCCCGCGCAGCCGACCAGTGGCCGCCGGGTGTTCCGGCAGAGCGTGGTGGTCGGGGTGACCAACCCCAAGGCGATCGTCTTCTTCGCAGCGGTACTACCGCATTTCACCGACGCGGCATCCGGATCGCTGCCGCTCCAGCTCCTGGTGCTGGGCTCGTTCTTCCTGGTGATCGCATTGGTCAGCGATACCGCGTGGGCCCTGCTCGCGGCCTCGGCCCGCAACTGGTTCGCACGGTCGCCGAAGCGGTTGGAGGCGGTCGGTGGTACGGGGGGAGCGCTGATCGTCGGGCTGGGCGCGTCGGTTGCGGTGGAGGAGGGGTTCTCCGGACGCTGACCGAACTGCGACGTTCGGCGGCGGAGGGACGATCCGCGATCAGCAGGTCACGTGCACATCGGCGGCCGAGTCGAAGGATACGTGTACGTGGTCGTAGTGATTCTGTGTCGGGCTGCCGCGATCCTCCATATACGACCAGCCGTTGCCGTCGTTGTACCGCTGTTGCCATATCACGTACGACACCCCGAACCGTTCCTTGTTGGCCAGGACGAAGTCGGCGATCGCATCGCCGCGTGCGGGGTCGGAGACCATGAAATCGAGCGCCAGACCGGCGCCGTGTTCACCGTCGTACCGGCCGTTGGCGCCGCCGATCTCGGCGATGCCGAAGGTTTTGTCGATCAGATTGCCGACCTGCGCCACGTGCGGCTGTGCCCCGGCGAGTTCGGTCGAGCAGGGGATGGCCGGCGGTGCGAGCCGCTTCGCGTATCTGGGCGGCTCCCGCGGCCGATCGACGGCGACGACCGGCAGCAGGCCACCGGGCGAGTCCGCTGCCGGGTCCTGTGCGGCCTTGCCCATACCGGCGGGTATCGCGGGCGAATCGACCGCGGCGGCGGCCGGCGGCGCGGCCGGACCGGGCCGGGTCGCGACCGACAGTGCGATCACCGCCGTCGCCGCGATCGCACTCCCGGCTAGTGGCGCGATCTTCTTGGGACGGGCCGGTTTGCGGTGTTGACCAGGCATGATGACGACCACTCGTAACGCTCGACTGACAAGATCACTGTTAGATTACGAAAGGGTCGCGGCAAAGTCACGGCTACTGGCGCACATGGGCCATCGTCGACCGAGGTGCACGATCCGCACGGAGCGGGTGCGCCCGCGGCCCACCTGCGCCCCACCGCGCGCCGCGTCACTGCTATGGTCGGATGCGTTCTGACACGGGGTGCTCCGCGAACGCGGGGCTGAGAACATACCCGAGAACCTGTCCAGGTAATGCTGACGAAGGAATGTCTTGGCTCTACGCGCGCACACCACCGAATCCGGCAGCTTCACCGACCACCTCTGGGATCGGACGAAAACCCTGCGCGGTGCCATCGACGAACTCGAATTCCTGCGCCGCCTCGGCGACGGCACCCTGCCGCTCGGGGCCTTCCGTACCTACGTGGAGCAGGATTCGCTCTATCTCGCCGGCTACGCCAAAGTGCTGGCCCTGCTCGCGGCGAAGGCGCCGGACGCGCAGGCCGCGCAGTTCTGGGCGGGATCGGCCGCGACGGCGGTCGCCGTCGAATCGGCGCTGCACAACGATCTGCTGAGTGACAGCCGGCTCCCCGCGAGGGAAGGGGAGCCGGAACCGTCGACGGCCTGCCTGGGGTACGTCTCCTATCTGATCGCGACCGCCGCGACCGAGTCGTACGCCGTGGGTGCGGCGGCCGCGCTGCCGTGTTTCTGGATCTACGCCGAGGTGGGCCGCGACCTGGCCGCGAGCGCGGCCGAGGTCCTCGCAGCCGACCCCGACCACCCCTACGCGCAATGGGTGTCCACCTACGGTGCCGAGGATTTCCAGCAGTCCGCCGCGTCGGCCCGCTCGTTCGTCGACGCCGTGGCCGAGCTCGCGAGCGAACGGGATCGGGCGGCGATGGCGACCGCGTTCACCGTCGCCACCCGGTACGAACTCATGTTCTGGGATACCGCCCTGCACCCGCAGCCCTGGCCCGCGTCATGAGCGGCGGCCTGCGCCGCGCCCTTGCGGCGGTGGTCGCGGTCGTGGCGGCACTGTCCGCACTCACCGCCTGCGCTCCCGGACCGGGCGACGGTGAAACCATCCGGTTCGCGCTGGACTGGACCCCGAACACCAACCACACCGGCCTGTTCGTCGCGCAGCAACGCGGTTATTTCGCTGATGCCGGTCTGGACGTACAGATCCTGCCCTACAACAACACCGCGGTCGATACGGTCATCGACGCGGGGAATGCCGAATTCGGCGTCAGCACCCACAATTCATCCACTTTCGCACGTGCTTCGGGCGCGCATACGGTGTCGGTGCTGGCACCCCTGCAACACTGGGCGACGGGTATCGGAGTGAAGGCCGACCGTGCCGATATCACCCGTCCGAAAGACCTCGACGGCAAGACCTACGCCGGATTCGGCGACCCCGGCGAGGTGGAGGCACTCCAGCAGGTCATCCGCAACGACGGCGGCAGAGGCGAATTCACGACGGTCACGCTCGGCACCTCGGCCTACGAGGCCGTCTACTCGGGCAAGGCCGATTTCACCGTCTCCTACCTCGGGTGGGAGGGTATCGAGGCCGAGCACCACGGCACCCCGATGCGGTACTTCCGCTATACCGATTTCGGGTTTCCCGATGCCTACGCCATCGTCGTCGACGCCAACCAGGACTGGCTGACCGCGAACCCCGACCGTGCCCGAAAATTCGTACAGGCGCTGCAGCGCGGATACCAATTCGCCGCGGACGACCCGGACGCGGCCGCCCGAGATCTCATCGACGCCAACCCCGGCGCGTTCAACGACGAAGGCCTGGTGTTCGAGAGTCAGCGCATGCTGGCCGATCAGTTCATGAAGGGTCCCGACGGTCGGGTGGGCGCCCAGACCCGGGAGCAGTGGGCAGCCAATTCGGGGTTCCTGTACGAAAAAGGCCTGCTCACCGGGCCCGACGGTAAACCGCTCACCGAGGAACCCGACTGGTCGAGCTATTTCACCGATGAATACCTCGCCACCCCGTAGCGACACCGGCGCCGATAGCCGGATCGCGGTCGTCCGTAGGATTTCCGGCCGATCCGCGGGGGCCGGCTGGGCGATACCGTCGGTGGTGACGGTTGCGGTGCTCGTCGGGCTCTGGCAGGCCTATGTAGTGCTCAGCGGAATTCGGCCGCAGCTGCTGCCGTCCCCCGCCCGGGTCGCGACGCAGGGGTGGGCACACCGTGCCGAGCTCGCGACGCACGCCGCCGCCACCCTCCAGGTGACACTGGCCGGTTTCGCGGTGTCGCTGAGCCTGGCCTGGCTGCTGGCCGTCGTGGTCGACTTCTCGCCCTGGCTGCGGCGCGCGTTCGTACCGCTGTTCGTCGCCTCCCAGACCTTGCCGATCATCGCGATCGCGCCGTTGATGATCATCTGGTTCGGCTTCGGGCTGCTCCCCAAGGTCCTCGTCGTCGCCCTGGTCACTTTCTTCCCGATGGCGATCGGGCTGATCGAAGGGTTCGCCGCGGCCGACCGGGAGGCCGGTGCGCTACTGCGCAGTATGGGCGCCTCGGCTGTCCAGGTGTTCCGGTACGTCCGGTTGCCGTCCGCGATCCCGCGCTTCTTCACCGCGCTGCGGATCGGGATCACCTATGCCGTCGTCGGCGCCGTATTCGCCGAGTACGTCGGTGCCACCGAAGGTCTCGGCATCTATATGAGCCTGCAGAAGAACTCCTTCCGCACCGATCTGGTGCTGGCGGCCGTACTCGTGACCGCGTTCATCAGTATCGCCCTGTACCTGCTGACCTTCGCGATCGAACGTCTCGTCGCACCGTGGTCGCGTGCGGAGAACAGGAGCGGGCGTGACTGACGCGCGCGGGGACCGGATCGTCGTCGAGGCCCTCACCAAATCGTTCGCCCGGCCCGGCCGGCGTCCCGCCCGGCAGATACTCGGCGGGGTGTCGTTCACCGCGCAGCCGGGCGAATTCGTATCCGTGATCGGTCCGAGCGGCTGCGGTAAGAGCACTGTTTTCAATATGCTGGCCGGCCTCGAGACCCCCGACTCCGGCAGTATCCGGTTCGGCACCGGCGACGGGGAGCCCGCCGCGGCGCACTGCGCCTACATGCCACAGAAGGATCTGCTGTTCCCTTGGCGAACGGTCCTCGACAACACGATCCTGGGCTTGCAGGTGCACGGGGTGGCCAAGGCCGAGGCGCGCCGCCGGGCTCGTGAGCTGTTCCCCGTTTTCGGTCTGTCCGGTTTCGAGGACGCCCGCCCGTCCCAGCTCTCCGGTGGTATGCGGCAACGGGCGGCACTGCTGCGAACCGTGGTCCAGGAGCGGGAACTGCTCTTGCTCGACGAGCCGTTCGGGGCCCTCGACTCGCTGACCCGCACCGAGATGCAGTCGTGGCTACAGGAGGTCTGGCAGCGGTACCGGTGGATGGTGCTGATGATCACCCACGACATCCGTGAGGCCGTGTATCTGTCGGATCGGGTCATCGTGTTGTCGGCGCGACCGGCCACGGTGCGTCGTGAGGTGCGGGTCGATCTGCCCCGGCCCCGGGAACTGGGGATGATCACGGCGCCCGAGTTCGTCGTCGCGGAGCAGGAACTGCTCGAGGTGCTCCACGAAGAGGCGCGCCACGCGCTGGCTCAGCGCGACGCCTGAGTCCCACGCGCCGCGGGCGGCGCTCCGCGGCGCACCGGAATCGCCGCATACCGGACTGTGGCCGGCCGCCGTAATAATTCCGGCCCGGCAGGGGCCGGTTCGGGGAGACAATCATCGGACCGCCGGAAGGTCCGCGGAATCGTCTCCCGGGCGCACGCACGATCTCCTAGGAGGACCATGTTCGTCCCGCTCACCGTCCCCGATTTCCTCGACCGCGCCGAAACCGTGTACGGCGACCGGGTCGGTATCGTCGACGAACCCGTCCAGCCCGCACCCGGTCAGGGCGCAGCGACCTATTCCGAAGTCGCCGACCTCGCGCGCAGACAGGCCGCCCGCCTCGACGAACTCGGTATCGGACCCGGCGACCGGGTCGCGATCGCCAGTCACAATTCGAGCCGGTTGCTGACCTCCTTCTTCGGGGTGAGCGGATGGGGCCGGGTGCTGGTACCGATCAATTTCCGCCTGCGCCCCGACGAGGTGCGCTACATCGTGGCGGACTCCGGCGCCCGGGCGCTGTACGTCGATCCGGAACTCGCGGACTCCCTCGCCGAGATCGACTGCGAGCACACCTTCGTCCTCGGCTCCGACACCGACCTCTACGCCGCGCCGGGTTCGGTGCCGCAGGCCTGGCAACCCGACGAATCCGCCACCGCCACCATCAACTACACCTCGGGCACCACCGCCCGCCCGAAAGGCGTACAGATCACCCACCGCAATATCTGGGTCAACGCGGTCACCTTCGGCCTACACGCCACGATCAGCGATCGCGACGTCTACCTGCACACTCTGCCGATGTTCCACGCCAACGGCTGGGGTATGCCGTTCGCGATGACCGGTGTCGGCGCCCGGCACATCGTCCTGCGCAAGATCGACGGCGCCGAGATCCTGCGCCGGGTCCGCGATCACGGTGTCACGGTGATGTGCGCCGCTCCGGCGGTCGCCGCCGCGGTCCTGGAAGCCGCACAGACCTGGGAAGGCGAGATCCCCGGGCGCGACCGGGTCCGGATCATCATGGCGGGCGCCCCGCCGCCCACGAAAACCGTCGCCCGCGTGGAGCGGGAACTGGGCTGGGAGTTCATCCAGATCTACGGTCTGACCGAAACCTCCCCACTGTTGACCGTCAACCGTTCGCGGGCGGAATGGGACGACTTCGAACCGGAGGACCGGGCAGCCGAACTCACCCGTGCGGGCGCCCCGGCACTGGGTGTCCGGTTGCGGGTCGAAGAGTCCGAAGCGGGCGCGGGGGAGGTGCTGGCGCGCTCCAACGTGGTGATGGAAGGTTACTGGGGGCGGCCCGAGGAAAGCGAACAGGCGCTGGCCGACGGTTGGTTCCACACCGGCGACGGTGGTGTGGTGGGCGACGACGGCTACCTGACGATCGCCGATCGAAAGAAGGACGTGATCATCACCGGTGGCGAGAACGTCTCCTCGATCGAGGTCGAGGACTGCCTGTTCTCCCATCCCGCGGTGGCCGAGGTGGCGGTGATCGCGGTGCCGAGTGAGAAATGGGGCGAAACGATCAAGGCGCTGGTGGTGCTGAGCCCGGGCATCGACGCGAGCAACGCCACCGAATCGGAGCTGATCGCCTGGTGCAAACAGCGGCTGGCGGGTTACAAGGCGCCGACGTCGGTCGAGTTCCGCGAAGAGCTGGCTCGGACGGCGACCGGCAAACTGCAGAAGTTCAAACTGCGCGCACCGTATTGGAGTGGGCGCGGGCGCCAGGTCAACTGAAATACGGTGGACCGGTGGCGGGCCGTTGCCGGCCCGGCTACGACGCCAGAACGCGCCACTGGATTCCCGCGTTGTCCAAGGCCTCCCGCAATGCGGTCGGGGGTGATTCCGGAAGGTTGACATGGTCGATATCGGCCAGTGTCACGCCCCCGTGGATCTGAGCCTCGGCGAATTGCCGCTGGCGGAACGATTCGCTGCTGTAATCGCGGTCGATGCCGCGTAGCGGCTCGTTCTGCCGCTCTCGGTTGCTCTGTTCGACCAAGCCGAACGATTCCGGTTCGGGGTCCACGAGGGGCGAAGGCGCGGTTCTCGGCCCGCCACCCCACGACCCCGACGAATAGTAATCGGAGTCGCCGATACAGGCCGTCGTCCGACCACGGACTTCCGAGCCGAGGACGATTTCGCAGCGCCCGTAGTTCGACAACATATCGGTCTCGGGTGAACCGGCGGCGCGCTCACCGTCGATCATGACGTACCCGTAGACCGGACGTTGCTCCGGCGGGTGGTCCTGCGGATATCCGAACCAGGACTCCTCGTTGCGTTTTCGCCCGGTGGTGTGTGTCGGGTCCGGTCGGTACCGGCCGCTCTCCAGTATCTTCGCCAATGACTCCGGGGATGTCCGAATCCCCACCGATTTTCCGGCGAAGAGTCCGCTCAACTCGGTTTTCATGCGGGTCCGCAGTTCCGGGACGCCGATGCCGAGCTCCTTCGACATCGTCTCCATTGTGCGGTGGAGCGCGTTGAAGTGAGCTAGTTGGCGCCCCGTGGCCGAGGCTTTGGCTTCGGGGTACCGTTCGAAATATTCGCGATTGCGGCGCACTACCTCGGGTTGGAGCGACGGGTTGTCGCCGGCGCTGCGCCCTAGCTTGTACAACTCGTTGTATTCCGCGAGCATCTTCCGGTCGGGGGGCCGGTAGGCGAGTCGCGGATCGACTCTCCTACCTTCCGTTCCGCCCGCGTACCGATGCGGCGTATCCGGCATGATGCGTTTGAGCCGTTCTGCGCCGCTGCGGCCGGCCTCCGGCAGCACTGTCGCCGCCCCTCGTGGTGAATCGGCGAACTCGTGCCCGACCCGGGCTCGGCGTTCGGCCCATTGCCGCAGATCGACGGCCAGGCGCTGGGCGAGTTCGCGAACCGCAGCGGTGGTTGCGTCGTACATCCACCCCCCAAAGCTAAGAACCCGCACTCTCAGGGCCATTGCAAAATAGCATCATTCGAATATGAGCGGTGCATACCCCACGCAGCTCACCTGTATCGACGATCGTGCCACGCCGGTCGGCAGCGGGTTCGAACTCGGTCCGTTTCCTCCAGTGCGCGTCGGCCGCCCGCCGGTGCCGATCGGCGGGCGGCTCGCCGCGAGACTAAGGCGTCTGCCGGTCGGCGCCCACCCGATCGGCCGAGGCGAGCGGGATCGGTTCGAACATCGGAGGTTCGTCCGCCGGGAACAGTGCCGTCGGGCCGTAGACCCAGTCGGTGAACGAGTAGTCGGCGACCTCCCGCTCCCGCAGCAGCACATTGCGCTGGGCCCGCCGGATTCCGTCGAGATGCCACAGCTCACCCCACACGCGAGCGGTCAGAACCACCCGGCGGCAGTGTTCCGGCCGGACCGCTTCGTAGGCTGCGAGCGCACCCGTCCAGTCCACCGCACCGTCCCGGCCCCGTAACCGCCGCACATGTTCGGCGAGCACCCATCCGTCCTCGATCGCCATGATCGCGCCCTGTGCCATGTATTGCAGCGGTGGATGGGCCGCGTCGCCGAGCAGGGCGATCCGGCCGTCGACCCAGGTGCCGATGGGGTCGCGGTCGTACATGCGCCACCATTTGTCCCGCCACATATGCGGTAGCCGCTGCTGGACGAAATCGCAGGTCGCGGCGAAGGCGGTATCGAGTTCGTCCGGTGTGCCCCAGTCGTCGAGACCCGCACGCGCCTTGGGGGATTCGAATACCGCGACCTGATTGAGCAGGTCCCCGCCGCGCAGCCCGTAGTGCACGAAATGGCATCGCGGCCCCACGTAGACGACCACTTCGGACAGGTCCACCGGACGGTCTACTTCCGCGATCGGCACGGTGCCGCGGTATGCGACATACGCTGAGGAAACCGGCTGGTCGTCGACGAAGAGTTTGCGGGCGACGGAATGCAGTCCGTCCGCCGCGATCACGATATTCGCCGCGTGTACCGTGCCGGACTGCGTTGTCGCACCGGCCCGCCCGCTGTCTTGCGTATACGACACCACACGCTGTTCGGTGAGCAGCTCGACCCCGGCTTCCCGGCATGCCCCCAAGAACAGCGAGTGCAGGTCGCTGCGATGAATGACCAGGTAGGGGAAGCCGTATTCGCGTTCGAGATCCCGCAGATCGAGCGCGGTGAGCTCGCTCCCGTCGACCGCGTCCCGCATCACCATCCGGTCGGGTACGACCCCACGGGCTTTCACTTCGTCCAGCAGCCCGTAGTCGTCGAGGATGCGGGTGCAGTTCGGGGCGAGCTGGATTCCCGCGCCCACCTCGCCGAATTCCTTCGCCTGCTCGAGGACCCGCACCTGCAGGCCGATCCGTGAGAGTGCGAAGGCGGTACTCAGCCCGCCGATTCCGCCGCCGACAATGACGACGTCAGGGGTGCTCACGTGGCAGCTCCTCTACAGCCAGGCGCCGAGGTCGGGGACACCGGCGAGAGAATGGGGACGACCGGCGAGATAGGCGGTCACCTCGGGTAGCGGGCCGTCGGGCACGATATCGAGCGCGCGCTTGCTGCGGATATCGGCTGCGAGCGCGGTCAGGAAACCGTGGGGGAGATCCGCGAAAGTGGTGCCCGTGCCGAGATCGATCGTATGGACACACACCTCGCGTGCCCGCAGCCACGGGATCTCCGTGGCCGGGACGGCCCGGCCCTGCGCGGTGACGACCTCGGTGCGCCACTGCTCGCCGGTCAGGGCGTCCATGGCGACGCCCAGCTTGTGCACCGACGCGTTCAGCCACGCCACCAGGTCGGGGGCGGGCAGCAGTGCGCCGGCGTCGATATCGGCGGTGCGCCGGTCCGCCGAGGAATACATCGGCGTACGTTCACCCGTCCGGGCCCAGTGCACCAGATTGCCGAGCGCGTCCGCGTTCGCGGCGACATGCGCCACCAGATGTTTACGCGTCCAGCCGGGGAGCGAGCTGGGCGCCGACATCGTCTGCTCGTCGAGCAGCGCGACCTGGGTGACGAACAATCCGGTGCCGTGCTCGACCCATGTCAGGGAATCGGCGTGCGTTCGAACGGTCACGATGCTTTCACGACCCTGTTGGTGCAAGCCCCCAGCCCGGCGATCCGGGTGACGACGGTTTCGCCGCCGACCAGATAGACCTTCGGGTCGCGCGCGTGGCCGACCCCGGCCGGGGTGCCGGTGGCGATCAGATCGCCCGGGTTCAGCCTGATCACGGTGGATACGTATTGCACCAGCCGCACCGGGTCGAACAGCAATGTGCCGGTATCGTCGTGCTGCACGACGGCGCCGTCGACGAGTGTCTCCACCTCGAGCGCCGGCCGCACGCCGCCGACTTCGTCGGGTGTCACGACGTAGGGGCCGACCGGGGTGGAGGAGTCCCAGATCTTGCCCTGCGTCCATTCGATGGTGCGGAACTGCCAGTCCCGCATGGACACATCGTTCATCACCGTGAACCCGGCGATGGCCTCTTCGGCTTCCGCCTCGGTGGCCCGGCGGACCGGTTTCCCGATCACGACCACCAGCTCGACTTCCCAGTCCAGCGCGTCGGTCTCGGCGGGTTTCACGATCGGATCGTTCGCGCCGAGGAGACTGTCCGCGAACTTCGGGAAGAGCGTCGGATAGCTGGGGAGTTCGCGCCCCATCTCCTTGATGTGGTTTGTGTAGTTGTGACCGACGCAGATCACCTTCGACGGGTTCGGGACGACGGCCGCGAAGTCGGCTCCGGCGGCCGGCCAGGTGACACCGGCGGCGTGCGCGGCGACGGTGGCCCAGTCGTCCTGGGCGAAGAGCGCGCCGAGGTCGTCGTAGCCGAGATCGACCAGGGTGTCTCCGTCGAGGCGGACCGCGCGGGTGCCGCCGTCGACGCGCAGGGTGGCGAGTTTCATCGGATGGTCTCCTGACGGTTGAGCTGCAAGGCCTCGAACACGGGGGCGTCCGAGAAACGGAAGAGGTCGAGCGCGCCGGAATCGGAATCGGAGGAACCGGCCTCGGACCTGGCGGAGAACCCCTCCCACGACGGGACCACGAACAGATCACCGCGCGTCACCGACCAGGACTTGTCACCGACGGTCACCGTGCCGGAACCGTCGAACACCTGGTACACCGACGACCCGGTCTCGCGGACCGGTGCTGTTTCCGTCCCTCGGGCGATCCGGTGGAACTCCGCGCGGATGGTCGGCAGTACATCGCTGCCGTTGTGCGGGTTCGAGAACCGCACCGCCGCATGCCCGGGTTCGACCGTGCCGCCGTAGCCCTCCTTCTCCAGCAGCAGCTGATCGTTCAGGGCGGCATCGGTGTGTTCCCATTTGTAGGCCAGCAGCGGCGACCCCGGCGCGACCTCGCCCACCGACAGCGGCCGCAGCCCCGGATGACTCCACAGTCGCTCGGATCGTGACCGGTCCGGTGTGATCCGCTCGGCCGTACTGATCTCGGCGCGTCCGAACTCGAAGAACTGCGATTCGGTGACGTACTGGAACGGAATGTCCAGCCCGTCGATCCAGGCCATCGGCTCCGCAGTCGCATTGTGGTGCGCGTGCCAGTTCCAGCCTGCCTGCGGCAGGAAGTCACCGCGCCGCATGGGGACGGCATCTCCGTCGGCCGCCCGGCCGGTGCCGCCGACAACCGTCCACACACCCGAGCCCTCGACCACGAACCGGAAGGCGTGCTGGGTGTGCCGATGTTCCGGTGCGTCCTCACCGGGCATCAGGTATTGGATCGCCGCCCACAAGGTCGGGGTGGCGAACGGTCGTCCACCCAGCGACGGATTGGCCAGCGCGATCGCCCGCCGCTCCCCGCCGCGACCGACCGGCACGAGATCGCCCGCCGTCGCCGCCAGCCGCAGCAGATTCTCCCACCGCCACACGTGCGGTACCGCCCGCGAACGCGGATGCGCCGGCATGAGGTCGCCGATCTCGGTCCACAGCGGAACGAGCAGCTCCTGCTCGAAGCCGCGATACAGCTCCTCGAGGGCGGGCGTCACGTCCGGCTGGTTCGGCGCGGCGACTGCCCGCAAGCGGACAGGGGTGTCACTCGTGGTCATGTGGTCTACAGTGACCCTCGTCAACCCAGCAGAACACAAGATTCTGGAGAGCGGAACACTCTCATGGCCGTAGCCGATCAGAAGAAACCGCCCGCCTACATCGTGACCAGCGCGGATCACGCGCTCCGGGCTGCTGTCATGTTGCAGCTGGAGGGCGGGCTGACAGTGAGTGAGATCGCCGAACGGCTCGGGGTGGCCCGGTCGACAGCCCACCGGTTGCTGCAGACGCTGGTGTACCGCGACTTCGCGATGCAGGACGAGCAGCGGGTGTATCACCCGGGCCCGGTGCTCCAATTGGCCACCCACTCGCAATCGGGAACCTCCCGGTTACGGGCCATTGCGCTGCCGCATCTGGAACGGCTCGTCGATCTGGTGGGGGAGTCGGCGAACCTGACGATCCGTACCGGGGACACCGCCCGGTTCATCGCCAGTGTGGAATGCCGGCAGGCTCTACGGGTGGGGTCGCGGGAAGGGATGGTCTTCCCGGCCCATCGCACGACCGCCGGGCTGGTGCTGCTCGCCGAGCTCGGCCCCGCCGAATTGGACGAGCTCTACGACGAGGCACGATACGCGGAACGCCCCGGCGAACGACCGGACCTGTCGAGCCTGCGCGGCCGGCTCGGTCGGGTCCGCCGATCGGGGTTCGCCCTCAACAACGGATTGTCCGAGCGCGGGGTGGTCGCGGTCGGCGTCGCGGTGCGAGATGCCGACGGCACCGCTGTGGCGGGTCTGTCGGTCTCCCTGCCGTCGGTACGCTACGACCGCAATCAATTGCCGGCACTGGTCGCCACCCTCCATCGTTGCGCGGGCGCGATCGAAGCCGGCCGCAGTGGGTGAGCTCCGGGATCTCGCACTCGGGTGACCGTTACGGTCGGAGTGGAGTACCACCGAAGACCTCGCCGGCGAGGACGCTGCAGGACCCACCGGCCACTGCGCGTTGTCTCGGCACGCGTGGTCAGGAGATCGGTGTCGATCGTTCGAGGCCCGGGATTGCGCCGTTGCGGAACGCGTCGACGAAGAGTTCGTGGTCGATGCGGGTGCGATGAGCGTAGGACCGGCCGAAATCCACCATATCGCTGACGAATTCGTCCTCCGCGGAGCCGACGGCAGCGATGATCGCTTCCTCGCTCTGGAAATCGACCAGAGTTTGTTCGGAATCGGCGTCGGAGACACAATGCATACCCGCGGTGGCCTGCCCGAGGTAATCGATCACCGGCCGCATCTCCGCCGGCTCGGTGAGATCGGACCAGTCGAGATCGTTCACATAGGGGGAGAGTTCGGAGACGATGAAGCCGGCGCCGTCGATCTCGGTGTAGCCGAGCCAGGGGTCGGCATGCGCTTGGAGTGCACGCTGCGATACCGCGGTGCGATGCCCGTGGTGTCGGAAGTAGGTACGGATCCGCTCGTCCTGAACGATGCGGCTCGGCGCGGCGACGTTGCCCTGTTTCATGGACAGGATCACATCGTTCTCCAGCGCTTCGGTCTGTCCCTCGACCAGGATGTTGTAGGCGGGCAGGCCCGCTGAACCGATACCGAAACCCTTGCGGCCGACGATATCTTTCACCTGGTAGGTGATGCTCCGGAACCGCTTGTGCGCCGGGATCGTGTCGAGATACCGGGTGAACGCCGCCAGCACCCGGGCATGCTCTTCCTCGCCCAGCGGGCGGACACCTTTGCCCGGCCGGAATCGACGTTCGTAGTTCTCGACCACGGTGGTGTTCGCCAGCAGTGCGGTGCGAGTGTTCATCCGGGCGTCCAGCAGCACATCGTGCACCGGGCCCTCGGTGTTCCGCAGGTGCAGTTTGAAGTCCTGCTCGTCCTGGGTGCCGTCGTGGAACGCACGAACCAAGCGCAGGTAGGAACGCACGAAGGTCGCTGTCAATGCTTCGATATCGGCATCGGAGACGGCTTTGCGGCGGGCCAGCAGCGCCACGCTGGCGCAGAATCGTTTGATATCCCAGGTGAAGGCGCCGAGATAGGCTTCGTCGAAATCGTTGACATCGAAGACGAATTGACCGGCGGAGTCCATGTAGGTGCCGAAGTTCTCCGCATGCAGATCACCCTGGATCCATATTCTGCCGGTGTGCGCGTCCGCCCACCGATCCTCGGTGGCGGCCATATCGTGGTAGAAGAGGCACGCGGATCCGCGATAGAAGGCGAACGGATTATCGGCCATCTTGCGGAACTTCTTGCGGAACGCGTCCGGGTCGGCGGCGATCATCTCGCCGAATGCTTCGGTGAAGACCTCGACTATCTCGGCCTTCCGTTCGCGCGTACCGTCCTGGCTGATCACGCTGTCCATAACCACGATCCGGGCCGATCCTCTCGTCCTGACGTCGTTGCCCGGCGGTGCCGGGCAACGCGGCTGTCGATTCGATCGTGCCAGAAAGTTCAGGCCGCCCCCGGCACTGCACTCGAGGAAGGTACGACGGCCGCGGGCCGGAGCCGGGCGATGATGCCGTCGAGGTCCTGGGTGAACCATTCGGGCCGGAAGACATGACCACCCGAGACCTCGTGCCATTCGTGCGGGATACCGTCGTCGCGCAGCCGTGCGCGGAACTCCCGCTGGCCGGCGAGCACCTGGTTCTCGTTCACGCTGTCGAACCAGTCGATCGGATCGGGACTGGTGCCGGCGAGCAGGAAGATTCGTTTGTTCCGGTAACTGCTGATCCGCTCCACCGGGTTGTCCGCGCTGACCCTGGCCTGGTTCCAGAACGGCGCGCCGTAGATCGTCCCGCCGCCCAACTCCACGGCCGCCGACGACACGTTCGCCCAATGGACGACCAGACCGAAATCGCGGCGCAGACTCGCCGGGCCGGAATGGCTGCTGACCGAGGCGAAATGGCCGTAGTACTTGGCTGTGTACTTGAGCGCTCCGAAACCGCCCATCGAGAACCCGCACACCGCACGGCCGTCGTATTCGGCGAACGTCCGGAAATTCGCCTCGATCCAGGGGAGCAACTGGGCGATGTGGAATGTCTCCCAGTTGCGCGGGCCCACGAAGGAGCTGACCGGGTTGGAGTACCAGCCGGCGCGGCCGCCGTCGGGCATTACGACGATGATGGGTTTTCCGGCGGTCAGCTCACGGATGCCCAGAAAGTCGAATCGGCGGAAGTCCTCGTCGCCGCCGTGGAGGAGGTAGAGGACGGGATAGGTGCGTCCGCTGGTGAGGTAGTCGTCGGGGAGTAGGACGTTGACGCCGGGGTTCCAGCCGATCGCGCTGGTCTGGAACCGGTAGTACCACATGCGCGGGTCGTCCTCGTTGCGGTCCACGATCGTGAGCCCGAAACCGTCGCTGCGCCCGTTGAATACGATCAGCGTCTGGCCGGCGGCGACGGTTTCGGGATCGGCGATTCCGGATACGGTGGCGATCAGCGGGGCGAACGAGGCGTCACCGTAGAAGCGCAGCGCCAGCTCCGGCAGCGTATCTCCCGCGCGGACCGTGTATTTCGTGAGGTCGGGAACGATTACCTGTTGCCCGGCCTCCAGAGTGTCGGGATCGGTGATCCTGCTGGCCGTGGCGATCAGTGCGGCGGGAGTCCGGTCGCCGTGGAAGCGTAAGGACAGCTCCGGCAGGGTGTCTCCGGCGCGGACGGTGTATCTCGTGTAATCGGGGACGATCAGCCGTTGGCCGACCTCGACGGCGGGGTCGGCGATCCCGCCGGGGTCATCGAGGTCCGGGCCGGTGATTCCGCCGGCGGCGCACAGCAAACTGGATAGTTCCGCGTCACCGTAGAAGCGCAAGGCCAAGGCCGGCAATGTTTCCCCGGCGACAACGGTATGTGTCCTGACCATTCGACTCACCCCATCGATAGCAGATCGCTCTAGTTTCCATCGATGGGAATGGTCTGTCCAGTCTTCTGACGCATTCGGTCCTGAGTGGAAATCGTTGTGGCGGAACGGTCCGCCGCGCTCAGTGGGCGCCGAGCGCATCGAGGATCATCGGGCGGGCGGTGGCCAGCGCCCGCGCCCAGTACGCCCACGTGTGGGTGCCGTCGACGATATCGACGCGGGCCGGGATCCCCAGGGCCGCGACCCGGTCGCGGAAGAGTTGGGCGCCGATGGCGGCCGTCGCCTCCAGACCCATACCGTTCACCGTGTTTCCGACTCCGTTCAGCAGGTCGGGCGCGCCGGGCGTGCCGTTGCCGGACGAGATGTACATCGGCAGTCCACGCAGGAGTTCGGCCTGCACGGTGGGATCGTTGCGGCTCCACGCGGGATCGCCGATCGGGCCCCACATATCGTCCACGTTGAACCGGCCCTCGTCCCACATCGCCGCGCGTATCGCCTCGTTCCACAGCGGGAAGGTCGGGTTCAGGAATCCGGAGAACGATCCGGCGAATCGGAACTGGTCGCGATGATGGGCGGCCAGTGTCAGGGCTGCCCCGCCGCCCATGGAGGCACCCACGATGGCCTTGTTGATCCTGGAGACCCCGTACCCCTCCAGGAAACGTGGAAGTTCCTCGGTGAGAAAGGTTTCCCATTTGTACGCGGTGGCTTGCCCGTTGGTGCTGCTGGGCCGGTACCAGTCGGTGTAGAAACTCGCGTTTCCGCCGACCGGGAACACCAGGGTCACATTGTCGCCGGCGAATCGTTGCAGGACATCGGTATCGCTGACCCATTGGCTGTGGTCGCGCGGGGCGCGCAGACCGTCGAGCACATAGAGCGCTGCGTCGCCGCCGCGCGCTGCCCATTGGACCTGGACTTTCACCGGACCCATTCGGGAGGGCACCATCAGCTCTTCGTACCCGCCGGCCGGGGCCCGCAGTAGCGGCGCGCTGACCGGTGCCGCGCCGCTCACCGCCCCGCCCAGCAGAGTCGTCAATATCATGGACGCGACGATCGCGGCGACTCGCCGCATGCGTCGCCGCACAACCCACCGACCTACTGCGCGCACTCGGTGCTCCCTTTTCGGTTCGTATCGTGGCCGTCTGTGCAGGCTACCGATTCGAACCGGGTTTCACCCGGATGCCGCACCTGTCTCAGCTGGGTTTTTCTGCATTTCCGCAAGTTTCGCCACCCGGCGGCGATGTCGTCCGGACCATGGCGGTGATCCGTGCGACAAGCGCCTCGAGGCGGTCCCGGTGGGCACCCGCCCAGTACACCCGGTCGCATCCGGTGCATCGGCGGAATATGTCGTAGTGGCGACGGGTCAGGGGCGGGATCCGGTCGGCGACCTCCGACGCGGCCGCGTCCGCGAGCGGCGAGCCGCAGCGGAGGCAGCGGGTGAACGGCGCCGAGACGCTGGACAGGTCGAGCCGGTCGATCACCTCCACGACCTGATCGATCGGGAGGTCGGCGCGCACGAACAGTCCGTGGGTGACGATCCGGCGAGTGAGCAGGCCGCGGTCACGGGTGAGCAGGATGCGGTGGTCGTCCTCGGAGATTTCGGCGAGTCGGGCATCGTCGGCGTCGAATTCGCAGCGGACGTCGAGGCCCATCAGTCGCAGCAACCGGGCGGCGCCACCGAGGTTGACGTCGACGAGTAGACGCGGTTCACGGAGCGGATACGGCCGCACCCGGCTCAGACCCGCGATATCGAGGCTTTCGAACATGGGGTACACAGCGAGCCGGTCACCTGCGCGCGGGCGATACCCGAAACCGACGGACTTGCCGTCGACCAGCAGGAGGTCGATCTCGGTGTGGGGGATACCGGCCGCCTCGACGATATCCTTCACAGTCTGATGCGGCCGCACGGGCCGTCGCAGCGCGGCGAACCGGGACCGCGGGGGTAGGAAGTCGTTCAACTCGGCGTAAACGCGCAGTTCGAGACCGGCGTGCTCCCCGGTTGAGACGTCGGCGCGAGTGTTCATGGTCGAATCCCGGGCTGTCGGCTGTCCCCACCCCTGGGTGAAACCGGAGTCTACTCGCGGTGTCACCGCCGGTACGCGGCGCCAGGATGATCGGCAGACAACAGGGGGCCGCGGCCGCCCAGCTTTTCGCGCAAGGTGGTGTGCTCGGTCTGTTCCGGAACTCTTCCCCGCCGCCGCAGCTCCGGTACCACGAGACGGGAGAAATCGGCGAAGGTCCCCGGTGTGGTCACGTAGGCGATGTTGAATCCGTCGATATCGGCCTCGTCGACCCAGCGTTCCAACTCGTCGGCGACTTCGGTGGGTGATCCCGCGACAACCGGCCCGCGGCCGCCGATTCCGAGTGATGTGGCGAGTTCACGTGGTGTCCAGGTGCGGGTGGGATCCGACGTGAAGGAGGTGAGGGCCGACCGGTTGGCGTCGGTCTCCACGTGAGATAACGGTTCGTCCGGGTCGGCCCGGGCCAGATCCACGCCGGTCCATCCCCCGAACAGGGCGAGTGCTCCCTCCACGCTCACGAACTGTTCGTAGGACCGCAGATCGGCCAGCGCCTGCTCCCGGGTTTCGGCCACGACGGGGGTCAGCATGGTGAACACCTTGATCGAGCGGGGATCGCGGCCGAGTTCGGCCGCTGCTTCGCGGAGTGCCCGCACCGGGCGCCGCACGACTTCGGGGTTGGGGCCGGAGACGAAGACCGCCTCCGCGTGCGCGGCGGCGAACCGGACGCCGCGTGGCGAGGCGCCGGCCTGGAAAAGCGTCGGGGTGCGCTGTGGCGACGGTTCGCACAGGAATGGTCCCGGCACCGTGAAGTAACGGCCCTTGTGCTCGATATCGTGGACCTTCGCCGGATCGGTGAACACGCCGCGGTGCGGGTCGCGTTGCACCGCGTCGTGTTCCCATGACGCTTCCCACAGCTTGTAGCAGACCTCTAGGTATTCTTCGGCGATCTCGTAGCGTTCGTCGTGCGGAATCTGGTTGTCCAGGCCCAGGTTCCGTGCCGCACTGGCCAGATACGACGTGACGATATTCCATGCGATCCGGCCGCCGGTGAGATGGTCGAGCGTGGTCAGTCTCCGAGCAAGTGCGTACGGCTGCTCGTAGGTCAGGGAGACAGTGACCCCGAAACCCAGTCGTTCGGTGGCTGCGGCCATCGCCGAGACCGCCAGGGTCGGATCGTTCACCGGGAACTGCGCCGCGTCGGTGACCGCCGCGTCGCGGGACCCGCCGTAGACGTCGTAGGCGCCGAGCACATCGGCCAGGAACAGTGCGTCGAAGCCGCCGTCCTCGAGCAGGCGGGCCAGATCGGTCCAGTAGCGGAGGTCGTTGTAGCGGTGCCCCTGGTCGGCGGGATGTTTCCACAGTCCTGGTGATTGGTGGCCGACGCAGGCCATGTCGAAGGCGTTGAGGTAGATACGTTTCATCGGACCTCACCTAGTTCGTCGCTGTAGGTTTCCCGGGCCGCCACGGCCGCCAGCGCCGTGAGGGCGGACAGGACGACGAAGTAGCCGACTATGAGCCAGGGCCGACCGCCCCCGGCGACCAGCAGCGCGGCCGCGATGAGCGGGGCGAATCCCCCGGAGAGCACCGCCCCGATGTGATAGCCGAGCGAGGTGCCGCTGTAACGGACCCGGGTATCGAACAACTCCGCGAACCAGGCCGCCTGCGGCCCGTACATCGCGTCGTGCAAGACATTGACCCCGAATACGATCGCCAGGACTATGGCGATCTCCGACCCGCTGTCCACCGCCAGGAAGAACAAGGTGAGGGCGAACGGCCCACCCACGGCACCGAACAGATACAGCGGCCGGCGCCCGACCCGGTCCGAGAGCCACGACCACAGCGGGGTACTGACGAGACCGAGTGCCGAGGCGATCAGCACGCTCACCAGTCCCACCTGGCTGTTCTTGCCGAATTCGTCCTGGAGGTAGGTCAGGGAATAAGTGGTGAGCAGTACGAAGAGTCCGATTTGCGAGAGGCGTAACCCTGTGGTCAGCAGTACATTTCGTGGTTGGGTGCGCAAGACCTCGACGACGGGGAGCCGCGCCACCTCGTTCTGTTCCCGCAGCCGGTCGAAGATCCGCGCATCGGTGAGCCGCAGCCGGATCAGCAATCCGATGACCACCAGCACCACACTCAGCAGGAACGGGATCCGCCACGCCCAGTTCAGGAAAGCCTGTTCACCGGATGCGGCGCGCACGGCATAGAAGGTTCCGGTCGCCACCAGCATTCCGGCAGGCGATCCGAGTTGAGTGAAGCTGCCGTACCATCCGCGTTTGCCGTGGGGTGCGTGTTCGACCGACAGCAGAGCGGCACCGCCCCATTCCGCGCCGACCGCCAACCCCTGCAACACCCGCAGTGCCGCCAGCAGGACGGGGGCCAGCAGTCCGACCTGTGCGTAGGTGGGCAGCAGGCCGATCGCGGTGGTCGCGGCGCCCATCAGCAGCAGGGCGCCCACCAGCACAGTTTTCCGGCCGATCCGGTCACCGAGATGTCCGGAGATGATCGCGCCCACCGGGCGGGCGCCGAAACCGGCCGCGTAGGTGGCGAACGTGGCCAGGGTGCCCGCGGTGGAGGAGACATTCGGGAAGAAGAGCGGTTTGAACACCAGCGCTGCGGCAGTCGCGTAGAGGTAGAAGTCGTACCACTCGATGGTGGTGCCGATCATGCTCCCGAACGCCACGGTTCGCGGGGACGGTCCGGCGTCGGGCGGGGTCTCGGGATTGTCGATCGCGATACTCACCGGCGCGAACATAACCGTCGGAGGCGGCGGGGCAGATACTTCTTCTCGTAGTGATCACAATTCGGCGGACCGGTGGGCGTCCGGACCTCACACCGCCGGCACGCCACAGCCAGGTACCGGTTCCGTTCGGGACCGGAGTGAGCAGGGCGGGGTTCCCGGGGCGTCGATGCGCGGGGGGCGGGAGCCCGCTACCGGAATCTGCGCATGATCGGTGAGTGCGGGGCGGGCCGCGTTCCGGGTATCAGAACAGTGGTGTGCCATCGGTCTTCCTCCCACATGTGTTCGGGGAAAGACCCGTATTCGACGGGTGCGGCAATAGTGATCACCAGCATGGTGCGTCCGATCAGCCGGCGTTGTCGCCGGCGCATCGGACCGGAGATCTCCAGTAGCCCGGGCCCCGGACCCAACCCCCGGGGGACGCCCACGCTCAGCGGGGCTTCCTGCCAGGTGGTCGTATCGGCGCGGTCCCCGGCCAAATAGGTCCGCGGTGCGCTCTCGGTCCCGAACGTGAGAGCGGCCAGTACCCGGTCGGTACGGGGGAGACCGAACAGATCCCAGAACCCGGCGGACAGCCACGAGTTGATGGGCAGGGCGATCGTCCCGTCGTTCCGGACGACCGCCGGCGAATCGATCTGAAGTAGGGTGATCTCACTCATGGTGGTGCACGTTCCGGGACTCGTCCGCTCGCCGGTGGTCATCGGGCGTCGGTGGGAAGGTCGGCGACGGTGCCGTAGGGGAGGGCCTCGAGCAGCGTGACCCGGATCTCGGTGCCGTCGGGTATCCGGTACGAGCGCTGTTCGCCACGGTGCGCCCCGGTCAGTGCGGCGCCCAGCGGCGAATCCGGGGAGTACACCTCGAGCCGGCCGTATCCGGCGTCACGGCTGCCGAGAAGAAACGTTTCGGTGTCGTCGGTGCCGTCGTAGCGGACGGTGAGCACCATGCCGGGCTCGGCGATACCGTCGTCCGGAGGGTCCTGCCCGAATACGGCGTTGCTCAACAGGTCCCGGATATGCGCGATACGGGCCAGTCGCTGGTGCCGGGCGGTGAGCCGATCACCGGGGTCGGCGATCTCGGCTCCCGCCGAGTCGTCGGCGGCGAGCAGTCCGTCCAGCTCCGCCCGGAGACGATCGCGGGCTTGTGTGGTCAGCCAGATGGGTGAGCCGGTGGTCATATCCGTCCTACGGGTTCGATCGGAGAGGTGATTTCGGCCGTCGGGGCGGCGGAGGAGAGGAGGGCCGCCCCGACGGCGGAAACTCCGTGGAGCCGGGTCCCTACGAACACCGGCTCCACGGATGGGGAAATGGCCGAGGGGTCAGCCGGGTGCCGGACTCCCCACCCGATCCCGTGCTGCTCGTTCGCGGTCGAGCCGACCCGGTACGCGCGCCATGCTCACCTCCGACGTCGAACGATGCGCTGTCCCAGCCATCATGACCCGGGCGGCGCCGCCGGCGCATGTCCGAACAGAACAGTTTCGGTCCTACTGGTTGTGCGGTCGGCACAGGGGCCGGGTTATTCATCCTCGAACGCGGCGAGATCGATGATCATGGCCAGCCGGGTGCGGGCGTCCTCGAGGTCGAGGACGGTGACCTCACGCATCTTGCGCAACCTGTTGCGAACGGTGTTCGGATGGACACCGAGCCGGGTGGCGGCAGCGACCGGATCGCCTTGGGCGTCGAGCCATGCCCGCAGCGTCGCGACATGGTCCGTGGCATGCCCGCGGTCGTATCGGCGCAGTTCCGCGATCGGACCGCGCGCCGGAATCCGCCCGGCCCGGGCAGCCGTTCGCAACCGTTGCAGCAGGATCTCGCCCCAGGATTCGTCGTAGGCCGGGACGGGGATATCGGTGGTCCCTTGTTCGTGCAGGGCCAGGCATTCGTCCGCTTCCTGGCGGGAGGCGGGCAGGTCGGTCGGTGTGGCGGGTCCGCCGATACCGGCCGATACAGTCACTCTGGCCGGCAGCGCGGCCCGCAGCGCCGCGACCCAGTCGCGGGCCACCCGGACCCACTCGCCGGGCAGGATGGTGTACACGGTGTTGCCCGAGAGGGTGCTGCGGCCCGGTCGCGACCAGCCGAAGCCGAAGGTGGCCTGTTCGAAGGCGAGCAGCAGTCCGGCGGGCCGTTCCGCCTCCACCTGGGCTCGGACCGCGACGACCCGTAACGGCGCCGGCGCCAATCCGAGCCGTCCGACCACCGTCGCGGCATCCGGGCTGCCCTCCAGCAGCCGGATCACCAGATCCGATTCCACCTGACGCTCCAGGTCCGCGCTCGCCCGCGACCGCAGCAGATGCAGGGCCACCGTCCGGGCGCCGTCGGCCAGTGCCGTCCGCCGCGCGGCCGGCAACGGCGTCGCGCAGGCGACCCATACCGAACCGAGCAGCTCCCGGCCCACCCGCACCGCGACCACCATCCGCCCGTCGAACCCGTGCCCGGAGTCCGGTTCCACGAACACGGGTTCGTCGGAGCTCGTCAGATGCGCGGCAATACCCCGGGATTCGAACAACGCCTTGAGGGAATCGGGCTGTTGCCGCTGGAGCACCGTTTCGGCGAAGGCCCGATCGGCTTCTCGCCGGAGCGTGGAATGGGCCAGCACGCGCGACAACGTATCTTCTATGGTCACCGCCCCGTCGACCGCGACCGCCAAACTGTCCGCCACCGCGAAAAGGTCCGTGGGGCCGCGCCCCGACGCGGTTTCGCGCCCCTCCAGGACCAACCCGTAGACGACTCCGGCGAGCTGGCTCCAGGACACGGCGGGATCGACCACCAGCACAGCGACTCCGTCGTCCGCTCCGGCCTCCCCCTGTTCGGAGTCGGCGTCGCCGCGCACCAATACGGCGACCGCTTTCGCCGCCCGCGCCCCGGCCACCGCATCGCGAACGGAACCGGCGCCGACGGCGAGGAAGATATCGCCGGTCGTTTCCTCCGACCCGGTGGCGTCGAATATCGCGACACTGCCGATCATGGTCGCCCGCGGTACCGGGCAGTGGCGCAACCGCACGCCGTACCCGCCCAGCACGTTGACAAGATGGTCCAACCGCACCATGAACGACTCCTGTTCACCCTGGTCCAACCACCGTAGTCGCCGACCCGCAGTCGCTCGGACTCCGCCGGGCGCGCCACCGGCGTGCGCCGGGGATCGGGGCGTGCAATGTTCCGCGATCCGATCCATAGCGCCCCGGCACGGTTCCACCGGCCTCGGACACCTTTCCCGCCGATCCGGCCGATCTTTGTCCGCCCTGACATATCCTCGATCACGAGGATCACGACATGCCGCGGTGGTGCTGCCCGGTCGGCGGAGCGCCGCGGCCAGGTCACGATTGCGGGGCGGATTCGACAGTTCCGGTTGCTCAGATGCTGGACAACGGTTTTCGGTCGATGCGGCGGCGGATCCGAACATATGGTGCGGGTCGGTGAAATCCCTGGTGGCCCGATCTCACCAGCTCCGATCGGTGGGCCGAACGGTTCCCGGGTCCCCGGGGGAGGTCCGGCGCGGAACGAACAAGAACGGTGGGTGGATGATCACGGGCGTGCCGGTCCGCTCCCGGCACCCGTGATCCCGCCGCAGTCGCTCCGGTGGTCACACAAGGCGGCCGGCTTCACCTCCGGTGAATGCCGCGAAGACGGCCGCGGCGAATGCCTGCGACCCGACGGGAGCGGCTGGGTGATCGTCCGGAAATCCGATGTGCAGACCGGCGCGGATCACTGCTGTTCTACCGTCTTTCGTGCTGGGACAGCGAGGTCTTCCTGGAACCGAGTTGGGTGGATCCGGCATCGGTGCGGCCCTACGCGATCGGACACAATGCGGACTGGGTCGCTCGTACCGCACGCACGCCGTAACCATACGTTCGAAGCGGGGTGCGTGCGGGTGGTTGTCGGTTCGGCATGCCGCGCTGCTCACCGGAGCTCCGCGGTCGTAGCGCGCGGGCGAAGTATTCCGGCGGAGCGCGCCGCGCGCAGCCAGTCCGGGAACTCCTGGAGCAGCCGGTGGTAGAGGTCGGCGTCGGTCAGCGTGTCGATATCGTCGACGGAGAAGAAACCGGCATTGTCGACGCGACGACCGGTCATGGTGTCCAGATCGTGCAGGAGTCCGTAGTCGGCGTGGCCGAGGCCGATGAACTGCCAGAACGCGGGCAGCACGGAGGCTTCCCGCAGAAGGGCGGTGATCTTCGCCTTCTCCCGGAAACCGCCGTCGGTGAAGAACAGGACCAGGGTCGATTCGCTGTGGCGGTTCACCGAGGCGATGATTTCGCGCATCACGGGAACTTCGTTGTTGGAACCGCCGATCTCGGCGTAGTCGATGCCGCCGTGGCGGCCGCGCAGATGCAAGTATTCGGCGGACCATTCGTCGACTCGGTCCACAGTGATTTCTGGCAGCCGGACGTAATCGGCGGCGTAGAGGTAGGGCTCGAGGCGGCCGTCGTCGTCGAGCTGGATCGCGACCGGGACCACGCGTTCGACGACGCGTTGCACGGTTCCGCCGGTGTAGAGGCGTCGCATACTGCCGGTTTTGTCGATGACCAGGACTACCCGGGCCCGCACGTCGCGCGCGCCCTTGCCGAGCAGTACTTTCGCGATCTCATGTTTGCGGAGATCGAGTTTCGCGCGTTTGTCCAGTGACAGTTTCTCCTCGCCGCGGACGGTCCGCACTGCGGTCGATGGTGACGCGTCCGCGGGACCGCTGGGCCGCGATACCGTCGTGGGTTCCTCGTGCGCGACAACTCCGTGATCGGCCGCCGAACCCGCCAGACCGTTCGCATACCCCTGGCCGACAGCTCGGATCTTCCAGCTGCCCGCTCGGCGGTAGACCTCGACGGCGACGACGGCGTTCTCGCGGCCGAGGTTTTCCATCCGGTATTCGTAGATTCTGTTACCGGACCCGTCGGTCACCGTCGCGACGGGTGCGGGCAGCCGGCCGAACACGGTGCCCGGTGCGTCGAGGGCCACCACCACGCGGATCTGCGCGATCTGCTGGGAGACCTCGCCGAGGCGGATCTCCAGCACACCGGCCGAGCCTGCCGTCCCCGGCCGGAGCCGGATCCCGGGGCCGGACGGTCGGCCGGAGCATACGAAATCGGCGTCCGAGCGCACGGTGCCCTCATCGGTCACCGCGAAGGCGACGAGATCCGCCGTCGCGGCGACCGCCACCGAGATCGACAACTCGGTGGCGGTGAGATGGCCGTTCCGGCCCTTGTCGAGCTGCGTTGTCACCGGCTGTCCCTTCGCCCGCAGAGTTGTTCCACCCGAGTGTCGATCGTCGCATTCGCGTGATCTGTTGTCGGCCGGGACGCCCGTGGTCGAGGGGATGGCCCGGGATGCTGCCCTGTACGACCGGCGCGCCGCGCGGCGGACGGTCAGCCGGCGACCGATGCCATCCAGTCCAGGACGGCGGCCCGGTAGTCGCCGGTATTGCGCGCGAGATTCACCGAATGCCCGCTGCCGGGCAGTACGAAGGTACGCAGTCGCGCGGCCGGGGAGAAATGCGGTGCCTCGGCTGCCTGAAGGGTCGCGGTATCGGCGCAGATCCGGGCGCACAGCACATCGTCGCTGCCGTTGACCACGAGTACGGGGGCGGTGATCTCGGTGGACATGGGCGGCAGGGTGGAGGTCAGTCCGTCCGGGTACTCGGTCGCGGCGAAAACGTCCTTGGTGGCTTCGTCCACCGCGACGACCTCGGGGTCGGCGGTGGCGGGTGAGTGGAACGACTGGGCGCGGGTGCCGGGCCGGGTGGTGAGATATCCGGTGTCGTAACCGCGCCCGGTGAACGCGGCATCCTGCTCGGCCGGTCGATAGGTACCGACGATGCCGAGCGCGCCCGCAATGTTCAGCCCGTGTGAATAACCGGTGAGCAGTACGCCGTCGACGTCGTGGTGGGTGGTCGCCTCCAGGACGGCCACGCCGGAACTGAGCGAATGCCCGCCGGTGACGATCGTGTCGAACGGCTGTGCGCCGACCGATCCGGCGCGCAGGGCACCGACGATCTCGTGCAGCGTCTGCGCGTCCCCGGTCGCTGTCACGCCGGTACTCGCCGGACGGGTGCTCGCGCCGGTGCCGAGCCGATCGATCACCAGGGTCGCGTAACCGGCCGCGTTCATCGCGCGGCGGAAATTGTACGTCTGTGGGGCATGCGGGAAATCCCAATAGGTGGAGTTGTAGTTGGATCCCGGCATCAGCACCATGACCGTGCCGGTATCGCCACCGGCCGGTGTGCACAGCGTTGTCGCGACGGTACCGCCGCCGCTCGACGGAAACGGCACAGCCGCACAGTTCCCGGGGTCCGGCTCGTCGGCCTGTGCCGCGGTGGGCGCGACCATCGCGAGCGCGGTCACCGCGGCGGCGGCCAGCCTCGTCGCGATCGTCGAACGATGCGCCCGCCGCGTTCGCTGCGGGCGGGCGAGCGGAAACCTCCGTGCAGTCATGTGCTCGGGACCCTAACGGGGGTGGTGCGGGCGCGCAACGGATGTGGTGTCGAGTGGGCTGGAAAGCGATGCGGGACAGTGGAGTTTGTCGCACTGCCGGGTGCTGTGCGGCGGGCTAGGATGCCGGAGTGACCAGGCGGGCCGTCCATTTCGTCGGAAGTTTTCCGGCCGTCGATACCGAGACCGCGATGCGGGCGATGCTCGATGCCGCGGGTCCGCGGCTGCGCACGCTGCCGACCGGGGAGACGAATCGTTACGAGTTCTACATCCGCCCGATCATCGAAGAGCTGGTGACACAGGGTGTCCTGGAGGTGAAGCACTCCCGGGAGTGGCAGAGCAGCCGGGACCGTACCCGCCATCGCGTGGCGAACGGTGGCGTGCTGACCGCCGATTCCATGGATCTCGGCTATCGGCGGGAAACCGAGGAGGCACTACCGGTTTTCACCGGCCTGCATCGAACCCGCGGTCTCGCCGGAACGGCATTGCAGATCGGAATGCCCACCGATTTCACGCTCGCCTTCGTGGCATTGGGCGCGACCGGTGTGCTGCGGTATCGCCGGGCCTTCGCCGAGGCCACGGTCCGGGAGATCGCCGCCGTCCGGGAGCTGGCCGGAACCGAGATGGTCATCCAGCTCGAGGCGACCGCCGAGCTGGTGCTGGCGGCGACGGCGCAACCGTTGCACACCGCGCTCGACCGGGCACTGGGTCTGGCCCGTGGCATGGCGGAGCTGGCGGCCGCCGCACCGGCGGGCACCCGCTTCGGGGTCCACCTGTGCCTGGGCAGTCTGCGCAACAAG
Organism: Nocardia sp. NPDC001965; assembly: GCF_053594175.1. Lineage (NCBI taxonomy): Bacteria > Bacillati > Actinomycetota > Actinomycetes > Mycobacteriales > Nocardiaceae > Nocardia > Nocardia sp. NPDC001965. The sequence goes on along the minus strand of NZ_JBSFDZ010000001.1, from coordinate 664,474 downwards.
GCTCGGACCACGCTGCGCGACACCCGGCCACTGGTGGATCTGGCCAACTCGGTGGCCCGGCACTGGCCGGCGGGGCGACCGCTGGAGTTCGTCCACGCGCCGCTCGCCGCCGGCGACGTTCCACCACCGCAGCGTCCGGAATTCTATTCGCCGCTGGGCGATCTGGATCTGGGTGAGCACACGGCGTTCTACGCGGGATTGGTGCACGACGTACCCACCGAACAGGAGCAACTGCAGGTGTTGTCGCTTGTGGAGGCGGCGCTCGGCCGACCGGTCGACGGTGTCGCCAGTGCCTGCGGGCTGGGGCGTCGCCCGCGCTCGGTGGCCGAGGCGATGATGGCCCGCGCGGACCGTATCGCGGCCGGGGAAGAGCCGGGGCCATGATCTCGGACAGGGGTGTCGCCACCCTCGGTGGCGGAGAATCGGAGGGTCGGTGTCCGAGATGAAACGTATTCCGCAGGGCGTCGATCCACACGAGCCTCGTTCGGCCCGGGTGTTCGACTATCTGCTGGGCGGGAAGGACAACTACCCGGTCGACCGGGCGCTGGCCCATCGTATTCTCGCGGTGGCCCCCGAAACCCGGTCGTTGGCGTGGTTCAGCCGCAAATTCCTGTTGCATGCGGTCCGGACCGCGGCCGCATCGGGAGTCCGCCAGTTCATCGACCTGGGCTCGGGCATCCCGACCTCGCCGAATGTGCACGAGGTGGCACACGAGACACACCCCGCCGCCCGGGTGGTCTACGTCGACAACGACCCCGTGGTGTTCGTGCACTGCAATGCGCTGATGGGCGGCCATCCCGGAGTGACCGCGCTACACGCCGATGTGCGGCATCCGGACGCACTGCTCCAGCGGCTCGAATCCGAATCGGGAATCGACTTCACCGAACCGGTGGCGATCACCCTCGTCGGCGTCCTGCACTATGTGATGGACGACGAGCGCCCGGCCGAACTCGTCGCCGCTTATCGCGACGCGATGGCCCCGGGGAGCTATCTGGCCATCAGTCACGGCGCCGATATCAGCCATCCGGAGATCATCGATCGGACTTCCGCGGACGCGCGGAACAGTTCCGCGCAGGTCCGGTACCGGTCACGCGAGGAGGTGGCCTCGTTCCTCGACGGGTTCGAGAACACCGGGCCCGGAGTGGTTCCGCTGCAACAGTGGCTCGACGACGATCTCCCGGAGACTCGGCTGGTGCTCTTCGGCGCCGTCGGACGGAAGCAGTGACCGGGGCGGGGGTCCACCGGGATCCGGCCGAGCCGGTTCTCCGGGGTGCGGACCGCAGTTCTAGCTCCCGGCGCCCGGTTCCCGCACGACGGTGACCCGCAGGAAGTCCGGCGCCTTGATCACCCTGCGCACGAGGAATCGGATGATCGGTGGCAGCGCGCCGCCGGACTCGTCGCGGTAGACGTGGGGAGATCCGGCCCGGTAGCGCCGCCGGCGGGTTTCCAGTTCGCAGCCGTCGGCGGCGAGGACATTGCGTACCCAGTCCGATTCGGCGCCGTAGGTCAGCGCGATCACGTAGCCGCCGTCGTGGCGGAAGGCCCACACCGGGGTCCGGAAGACCCGGCCCGACTTCCGGCCACGATGCACGATCACCGCCCATCCCGGCGCCCACGGGGCGATGAGCCCGGTGATCTTGTTGAGCCCGCTGCGGTTGGCGCGGGCGACCCATCGTGGCGCGGGCATGCGAACTCCTCGTCGGTCGACTGTCCGGTGATCAGGCTATCGCCCCGGCCCTGCAGCGGGCGCGATATCGGGCCCGCGTGACGGCGCGGACCCGGTATCTTGTGTAAAGCGCTGAGCACGAACACAATTGAATGCGGTCCGCCGGGGGCCGATGCGCTCGAGGAGCATTCATGGACGCTGCGCCGTCGCCACAGTCGGTGGATGTCATACGTACTCTGGACGATCTGCGAGTCGATATGGCCCGCCGTCATCGGGCCACCGCCGCCGCGGCGGAAACAGATCCGGCCGTAGTGGAGGCCGATCTGGCCGCACTGGATCGCGACGGCTATGTCGTCTGGGAGAATCTGCTCACCGCCGACGAGTGCGCGCGTCTGCGGGCCGCGCTCGCCCCACTGCTCGCCCGCACCGGACGGAACACATTCGAAGGGGCGCGGACCCGGCGCGCCTACAACCTGCTCGAGAAGACCCGCGCGTGCGACGGGCCGGTCGAACACCCCCGGGTGCTGGCCCTGCTGGACCGATTGTTCCTGCCGAATTACCTCCTGTCCCAGTTGCAGGCGATCGAGATCCACCCCGGCGAGCAGGCCCAGATGCTGCACCACGACGACGGGTTCTATCCGCTGCCACGACCGCGCCCGCCGCTGAGCGCCGCGACGATGTGGGCGATCGATCCGTTCACCGATACCAACGGCGGCACCGTCGTACTGCCCGGCAGTCACCGCTGGGATTCGGGCAGGGCCCCCGCCGACTCCGATAACCGGGTCGCGCTGGCGATGCCGCCGGGATCGTGCGCCTTCTATCTGGGCACCCTGTGGCACGGCGGTGGCGCGAATCGGTCCGCCGGATCGCGACTGGGCGTGACCGTCCAGTACTGCGAACCCTGGCTCCGCCCGCAGGAGGCCTACACCCTGGCCACCAGCCGCGAGACCGCGCGGACGGTGTCGGAGAACATTCGCCGGATGCTGGGCTACAGCATCCACCCGCCGTTCATGGGGGCAGTCGACGGTATGCATCCCAAACGGCTGCTCGACCGGACCGATCCGGCCGGGCCGGAACCGGGCCCGGCCGACCGTCGAGGCTGATTCGGCTACCCGGGAATCGCCGGGCCGTCCACTTTCCGCAGCGCTATCCGGTACAGCACCAGATGTTGTTCGTCGAACTGCCGGACCGATGCCTCGAGATAGCGTTCGTAGGCCTCGGTGACGCCGGCCCCGGCCAGCCGCTCCGCCTCCGACCGGCGGTTCCGCAGTCTGCGCAACCATTGCGCGCAGGTGGTCGAGTAGTCGTGACGGTCGTTGATCACCGAGCGGATCTCGAACAGCTTCTCCGAGGCGTGGGCCAGTTCCGCGAGCCGTGGCGGATCGGATTCGGGGAAGATCTCGTTCGCGAGGAACCGCACGTCGGTGATGGAGTCCTGATCGAGTGGGCGGTTGCCCTTGCCGATCGTCTGGACCACGAGCCGCCCTCCCGGCCGCAGCAGGCTGTGGCAGTAGGCGAAGAAACTACGGTAGGTGGCGGTCCGTTCCCGGCGGGACAGCCCGAACCGCACGAAATGCTCGAGCGCGCCGATACAGAAGATGACGTCGTACGGGGTCTCCGGCCGATGATCGTTCCAGTGTTGCAGGCGGATATCCGCCCGCTCCGGAGTATCCACCAGCAGGTGGCGGTACTGGTCGCGGCTGAGGGTGAGGCCGGTGCTCCGGGTGCGCGGGTATCGATCCGCGATCGTGCGGATCAGACTTCCCCAGCCGCACCCGACATCGAGTATCCGTTCGGCGCCGGTTATCCCGGCGCGTTCGATGAGGTAGTCGAGTTTTCGTCGTTGCGCGCGTTCGAGATCGTCACCCTCGGCCCACAGCGCGCACGAGTAGGTCAGGTCGGAATCCAGCCACAGCCGGTAGAACTCGGTGCCGATATCGTAGTGGTGTTCGACCGCCTCCGTCGACGCGCCGCGGTGTTCACCGATGTCCGATGTCATCACAGATCTCCAGTCTCTCGTTCCGGTGCCGTGCTCGGGATCGAGGGGAAAGGCGGGGGTGGTGGGCCCGAATTGTGTGGGCGGACCTCCCGCTTCGGCCCGGCCGGTGGGGAGCCGGGTGGGACGGCATTCCAGCCGGTCCCGTGCAGGGAATCGCGAAGGGGTCTTCGACGCTCTGCTCGGAATCGTTCCGAGCAGAGGGGGCTGCCGGATCTCCGGTAGCTGTGCTGGATATACCTTCCGTGGCAATAGATCTCGGTACCGGACTGCTCGCCGCTCCGTACGGGGTGGAGGGGAACGGGAGGACCGGCTCGGCGCCGTGATCATTGTACGACCGGCGAGTTCGAGTAGTCCAGTCGCAGTGTGTACGAATTGCCTTGTGGGAGAGCCATATCGGTCTGACCGGGCGGACCGCCGGCTCGGTCGCCGTACGCGTCGAGACCCCTCTCGCCCGCCCGCTCGGGCGACTGTTGCGGGATCGGAGCTGACAAATGTCATCACCGACCCATGAGCGATCCACCGGGAACCGGTGACTGTGCGTACTACCCGGCAGCCGGGCGAGCCGCGACCGTAGAGGTATGAGCAGCACCGGGATCGATCGACAGCACACACGTGGCCGACCGCACGATATCGTCGCCGGTCGCGGCCTGCGCCGGACCTACGGGCAGGGCAAGAACACGTTCGAGGCCGTGAAAGGTGTCGATATCGAAGTAGCCGAGGGCGAGGTCTTCGCACTGCTGGGCACCAACGGCGCCGGTAAGACCTCGACCCTGGACATGTTGGAGGGCCTCGCCGAACCGTCGTCGGGTTCGGTGGAGATCTTCGGCCTCGACCCGCACCGGCACCGGGCCCAGGTCCGCGCCCAGGTCGGCATCATGCTGCAGTCCGGCGGACTGCCCGCCGAACTGACCGTCGGTGAAACACTCGACATGTGGCGGGGCACCTGCAGTAACCCGACCACCACCGCGACCGTGCTGGCGCAAGTGGATCTGGGGCACCGGGTGGATGTCCGGGTCGGCTCCCTGTCCGGGGGTGAGCAGCGCCGCGTCGATCTGGCCTGTGCGCTGCTGGGGCAGCCCCGGCTGCTGTTCCTCGACGAGCCGACGACCGGACTCGACCCGGAGAGCCGGCGCGGAACGTGGCGTCTGCTCTCGGGACTGAAGGATGCCGGGGTGACCATGGTGCTCACCACCCATTACCTCGACGAAGCCGAAGCACTGGCCGACCGGATCGCGATCATGCACCGGGGCGAGGTCGCGCGGTCCGGGACGCTGCGCGAGATCGTCGACGGGCATCCGGCACGCATCGTCTTCGACCATCCGGGTCTACCGCTGCCGGAATTCCCCGCCGCGTCGATCGAGGCCCGGGACCGCGTCACGGTCACCACGCACGACCTGCAGGGCGATCTGTCGGTACTGCTCGGGTGGGCGGCCGAGCGCGGGGTGCGGCTGGGCGGGCTGGAGGCCCGCGCCGCCTCGCTGGAGACGGTTTTCCTCGATATCGCGAACGACCCCACCGCCGACACCGAACTGATGGGAGCCAGTCGATGACCACGACCGCGCAACCCGCCGCGGGTTTCCGCCGCCGCCCGCTCGCCGCGCTGACCAAGGCCGAATACCTGCAATTCCGCCGGAACAAGACGCTGGTGTACTTGGCCACGGTGTTCCCGATCGGCATTCCGGTGGCCATGCTCTTCATCGCGCGCCGAGGTGATGCCCCGGCCGCGGATATCGCGGTGCTGACCTTCGAAATGCTCGCCCTGGTCACCCTGCTGTTCGTGCAGTACTACTCGGTGCTGTCGATGGTGACCACGCGCCGCGCCGAAGGCGTGCTGAAACGCCTGCGGACCGGCGAGGCCGCCGATTGGCAGATCCAGACCGCACCTGCCGTTCCCGGAGCACTCGTGACGCTGGTCTGCACGGCCGTCGTCGCCGCGATCGTCTACGGTCTGGGCGCACCCGCCCCGGTCGATCCCGTGGCGCTGCTACTGGCACTGGTGGGTGGAATAGTCCTGTTCTCGGTACTGGCGCTCGCGACCAGCGCGGTGACCAAGAACGCCGAGGCCGCGCAGATCACGTCGCTACCGGTGATGACGATCGCGATGCTCGGCCTGGCGTCGATCCGCACCTTCCTGCCGGACCGGCTCGCCGAACTGGCCGACTGGACCCCGTTCGCCGCGGTGTCCGATCTCGTATCGCTCGGGGTGGCCGGGAAGACGGCCACCGCGGGTCCCGACGCGGTGGCCCTCGATTTCCCGGGCACCTTCGCCGAACTAGGGCGTCCGTTTGCGACACTGGCGATATGGACCGTCCTGGCGTTCGCGCTGACCCGCCGGAGTTTCCGCTGGGACGACCGCGGGTGAACCGCTGGACCGGCTGGTGGCACGAGCTGTCCGCGTCCGCCAAGTTCCGGATGTACACCGGGCTCACCTTCCAGTCCGCACTGGTCGCGGTGATCGTCGTCATGGCGATCACCGTGCGGTCGCCATGGGCCGCAGCCGGGGTGGTGGTCGCCGGGATCGCGGCGGTGCTGGCGGTGGAGTCCCGGGCCGAATTCGCGGTGACGTCACGACTGGCCGCGCGGCGCCGGGTGCAGGCCGGGGCTGTTGCCACGCTCGCCGGAGTGTGGATCGCGTGCGCCGTGGCCGCCCGGCTGTCCGGGGCGGCGACACTCGATACTCCGGCCAGGCTGACCGGCATCTATGTGGTGATGCTGATCGTGTTCTCGGTCGTCTCGCTGATCGAGCGCAAATGGCGGATCATGCTCGCGATCAGCGTCGCGACCGGACTGGCCTTCGGGACGTCGGCCGCGGCGGTGCTGGGCGGTGCCGTGCTGACCTTTGCCGCCGGCGCCCTGGTCATCGCGACGACGCTGCTCACCGTCTGGGGTCTACGGGTGGTCGACGAACTGGAGCATGCGAAGGTGGTCGAAGCCGAACTGCAGGTGGCCGAGGAGCGGCTGCGCTTCGCCCGGGACCTGCACGATGTGGTGGGTCGTGGTTTCTCGGCGATCGCGGTGAAAAGCGAACTCGCGGTAGCACTGTCACGTGGGGGTGATTCCGGCCGCGCCGCTACGGAAATGGACGAGGTCCGGTCGTTGGCCGTCGAATCCATGGGGCAGATGCGCGAACTGGTCCGCGGCTATCGCGGGATCGATCTGACCGGTGAGGTGGCCGGGGCGCGTTCGCTGCTGGCGGCGGTCGACTGCCGGCTGACGGTGGAAGGCGATCCCACCGCGGTCCCCGCACGGTTCCACGAAGTCGCCGCCTGGGTCGTGCGCGAGGGGACGACGAATATCGTCGAACATTCCGCGGCGGCCGCGGCGACTCTCGCGCTCGGCGCCGCGGGTATGTCGCTGCACAACGACCGCCCCCGGGGGACGCCGGGGCGGCGATCGGGTCTGCGCGGCCTCGCCGAGCGGCTGGCTGCGGTCGGCGCGAGTCTCGACGTCCTGTCCTCGCCCGACCGATTCGGGCTCGAAATCCGCTGGGAGAAGAGTTGATACCGGTTCTACTCGCCGACGACGAGACGCTCATCCGGGTGGCGCTGGCGACGATGCTCGATCTCGAGGACGATATCGAGGTCGTCGGCCATGTCGGCTCCGGGGAAGAACTCGTCGCCGCCTGGCAGCAGCGGGAGGCCACCGGCGACCCGGCCGCGGTGGCCGTCATCGACCTGCAGTTGCCCGGGATCGACGGCATCGAGGCGGCCGCGCGATTGCTTCGGCTCACCCCGGGCGCGGGCACCCTCATCGTCACCAGTCACGGCCGGCCCGGCTATCTGAAACGAGCGCTCGCCTCGGGTATCCGCGGCTTCCTGCCCAAGACCGCGTCGGCCGCGACACTGGCCGAGGTGATCCGTACTGTGCACCGCGGCGGCCGGTACGTCGACCCGGAACTGGCCGCGGAAGCCATCAGCGCCGGTGACACGATACTCACCGCCCGTGAGGCCGACGTCCTGGAATACGCGGTCGACGGCTCGTCGGTCGAGGACATCGCCCGGCGTGCGCATCTGTCACCGGGCACCACCCGCAACTATCTGTCTTCGGCGATGGCGAAACTCGGTGTTTCCAACCGGTACGAGGCGGCCCTCAAAGCCCGGGAGAAGGGCTGGATCTAGTTCGATTCGCGCCCGGTGGGTGACCGCTGCCGAGGGACTCGCCGTCGGGCCACAACTCGGCGACGACCTCGGCCACCGGACGCGCCCGGATGACGGCCCCGACACCTGTGCCCGCGTCGACCGGGGCCAGCCGGGGATCGGTGGTAGCGGCCGCCGCGGCCACCTCGTCCCGGGCAGTGTCGTCGCGGGCCAGTTCGTCCTCTCGGCCGGTCCAGCGCCGGGTGGTCCCGTTGCTCAGCACCCTGGCGGGATAGCGGTGCGGCCAGGGCAACCGCTGTCCCAGATCGAAAACGCGGGTGACGACGGTATCGGTGGCCCGGGCCCGTAACAGTGCCGCGCGTGCCGGTTCCGGAGTGAGTGCCTCCGGGCAGACCGACAGACAGGTGCCCAGCCAGGCACCGGAAGCTCCCGCCGCCAGCACGGCGGCCAGCCCGCGCGGGGTGGCGATTCCGCCCGCGGCGAGCACGGGGACTGTCACCGCCGCGAGAACCGCGTCCAGTACCGCCCGGGTGCTCAGCCTGGGGTCGCCGTGTCCGCCGCCCTCGCTGCCCCGGGCCACCAGGACGTCCACTCCCGCGGCAGCGGCCCGCCGCGCATGGTCCGCGTCGTAGACCTGGGTGGCCGCCGCCGTGCCCGCGGTGTGTACCCGTTCGACCCACGACCAGTCCTCGGTGAATCCGACCGAGACGAGCGCGGGCCGCGCGGCCAGGGCGGTTTCCAGTAACGCGGGTTCGCGCTCGACGACCCAGGCCACCATGCCGATCCCGAATGCCGTGGGCCGCGGATCCAGTAGCCCGAGTTCGCGTTCCAGGGCCGCGACCGATCCCGAACTGCCCATCCCGATCATTCCCAATCCACCGGCCGCCGATACGGCGGCCGCGAGGCGCCCGCCGGCCACACCGCCCATCGGCGCGTTCACGATCGGTACCGACAGCCCCATCCGTTGCGACCAGGCCGTTCCCGGCATTCGGGGCCTCCTTCGCTGTCCGGGGCGCGACCCGCACCCCGCCGACTGGCGACGTTACGGGATCGATGTCCGGTGATCGGCCCCGTGGCGGGGCACCGTGGCTGTTGTCGCAGGCCGGATCAGGTGGCGGTGGTCCCGCCGGTGAACGCGTCCACTACGGCCGCGCCGAGCCGGCGCTGGATGGGATCGGCCTCGGCACCGAACAGGCGCTCGTCGACTTCGGCCACCACCTCTTGCGCGGCCCGGAGCAGTTCGACCCCGTCCGGGGTGAGTTCGATCGCCGACGCCGTGCCGGCCCGGGCGGTGCGGTCGTGGACCAGCCCGGCGCCGACCAGTGCCTTCACCGCGGTGTGCACGCTCTGGACGCTGATCCCCGACATCCGGGCCAGATCGGAGAACGACGCTCCGGGCACGCCGGAGATATGGCCGAGCAGGCCCAAGCGCCCGACGGTCAGATCCACGGCGGCCAGGGCCGCGTTGAGTTCGGACTCCACCCGGCGCGCCAGCGTCAGCACGATGATCGAGGCGCTGGTCGCCGGTGGTGTCCGGCCGTTGTCGGTACTCACCGATCCAGTGTCGCGCACCGGCCGCGGTGCACCGGCGGGCAGGCGGGTCCCGGCGCGCGCCGCCTCGCCCGTCGGTCGTTGCCGACACGTTCGTTGCCGACACGTTCGTCGCGGATTTCCGTCCGAAGCGCTCGGTTATCGGCCACGAGTGGCGAACCGGGCCCGGTGTGAATTGCTCCCGACCCGCCGCGACCGTGTTAAGTTAGCCGCGCTAATGAGTTCGAGGAGATGAACGATGACGAAGCCCTATGGTGCGGTGGGTTTGGTGCCCACGATTCACGGAGCACATTGCCGGGCGGATATCGGTCGGAATCTCGACCACCTCGAGGAACTCGCCCACGGCGCTCTGTGGTTGTCGGCACTGGATATTCCGGTACGTCTCCTCGTTGTTCCGGAAGGCGCATTACAGGGATTCACCGACGAAGCGCTCGATATGGACCCGGCCGATTTCGCGCACGAGCACGCGATCGAGATCCCCGGTCCGGAGACGGACCGGCTCGCCGCACTGGCCCGGTCGATGAACGTCTACATCATGGCGCAGGCCAAGGCGCGGCACGAAGACTGGGACGACTTGTTCTTCAACGTCGGATTCGTGATCGATCCGGCCGGCGAGATCATCCTGAAGCATTACAAGATGGCCGCGCTGGCCGCCTGTGAGCGATCGACCTCGCCCCACGACCTGTTCGACTGGTGGATCGAGAAATACGGCCGCACGCTCCAGGCCTTCTGGCCGACGGTCGATACCGAAATAGGTTGTCTCGGTGTGATGATGGCCATGGAGGGCAACTTCCCGGAGAACGGTCGCGGGCTCGCCCTCAACGGGGCGGAGGTCGTATACCGGGCTTCGCTGCCCAATCCTTTCGTCCAGCGCGATGTTCTGGAGATCTCCAGCCGCGCACGGGCATTGGAGAACAATTTCTTCGTCCTCAGCCCGAATATCGGGCCGATCTACATGGGCCCGGATTCGACCACGCCGATCGACGCCGGGGGCGGAAATTCGTTGTTCGTCGACTATATGGGCCGGGTTATCGGCCGGCAGCGGGACAGCAACGGTTCGACCTACATCGGCGCAACGATAGATATCGAAGCGCTGCGTTACCACCGGGCGTCGGCGAAGGTCACGAACTGGGTCAAGGATATCCGCACCGAGGCCGCGCAATTGATCTACGAGAATCCGATCTACCCGAAGAATCTGTACCTGGACGAGAAACCGGGTGATCACGAGTGGTATCAGAAGCGGATCATCGACCGGCAGGTCCGCAAGTTGCAGGAGAGCGGTATCTGGCGCCGCCCGGCCGATCGCCGGTGAACGAGTCACCCCGGCAACCGATTTCGGGTGATGTCAGCGGACCGCGTCGATGAGATGGCGGGTGGAGTACGCGACGAAGGGGCGGCCGGCGCGTATCCGGCGGTCCAGGTCGACGAGGTCGTCCCGGTAGCGGTCGACGGAGAAATCCGGCACCCACCAGACACATTTGCGCAGGATCCACACGACCGCGCCGATATCGAAGAATTCCATCCGGCAGCGCGCGGTGCGCAGGTCGATCACCGTGAGGCCGGCGGCTTCGGCCGCGGCTGCTTCCCGGGCCGGGTCGCGCTGCGTCCGCTGCTCGGGTAGTGGGCCGAGGAAGTGTTCGATGAGCTCGAATGCCGAGCCCGGGCCGACGTGCTGGGCGAAGTAGTGTCCGCCGTCGGCGAGGACCCGCCGTATCTCCGGCCAGTCGGGCCGCACCGGATGCCGGGCGGTGACGAGGTCGAAGCTGCGCTCCGGGAAGGGGAGCGGATCGCCGGGTCCGGTCTGCACGATCTCGGCGCCGCGGCCGCTCAGCCGGTGCCGGGCCAGTTCGGCGTTCGGCGGCCAGGATTCGGTCGCGTACAGCACCGGTGGCAGGACGGGCGCCTCGGCCAGGACTTCGCCGCCGCCGGTATCGATATCGAGGGCCGAGCGCGCCACCGCCAGCCGTTGTGCGAGCTGCCGGGCATAGCCCCAGGGCGGGCGCTCCTCGGTCGCCCGGCCGTCGAGCCGGCCGAAGTCCCAGCCGCTGATATCGGCGGCTTCGGCCTCGGCCACGAGTTCGTCGAAGGATCGCACCCGGCGATAGTTGCAGACCGGCCGGACCTGGGCAAAGGGCTTTGCGCCCGAGCTCGCGCCGGAACCCGGTGGTGCCATCGCTGCGCCTGCTCCGGCGCCGGTCGCGGCGCGGTTCGCCGTTCGTCGTTGCAGAGAAATACCCCGACGGCGACCGCCGACCATGCGGCGAGTACCGGCCACGGCCGCAGGTGCTGGTGGTCCGGGAAATAGACGGCGGTGTGCCGGGCGGCTCGCTCATATGCCAATGCGACGGACTTGTTGCCCCTGTCGGAACGGATGTCGAGCAGATCGCGGCAGCTCCGGCAACGGTCCACCTGCGGAGGTCCCGGCTGTATCCGGGTTCGTCGGCTCGGCAACGGTCCGCCGGCTGTTGCGGGTTCGGGTGGCCGGTCGCCGGTCGCCGGTCCGCGATGTGATGTGATGCGATACGAGCCGGTTCGGCCGGGCCGGCCGCCGATCGGATACCGGCCACCGAACCAGGAGGCCGAATGCCCGGATCACTCTCGCCCGATTCCGATCCGGGCCGGCGCATCACCCTGCTGGAGACGATCGAGGCGATCAAAGCGCTCAAGCACCGGTACTTCCGGGCCTGTGACGCCAAGGATCCCGCGCGATTCCGGGAATGCTTCGTCTCGCAGGGTTCCGTCCTCGACTACGGTGAGCTCGGTGTTTCCGATGCGGACGGGATGGCGTCGGTATTCGAGAAGATCGCGCTGCGGCAGGTGGACGGCAGACATGTGGTTCTCGATATGCACCACGGGCTGCATCCCGATATCACCGTGCATGCCGACGGCACCGCATCCGGGCAGTGGACGCTGCAGTTCCGTCAGGTGAATCTGCTGGATCACACCGATTCGCTGTCCACCGGCGAATACGACGACAGTTACGTCCTCGAGGACGGCCGGTGGAAGATCGCGGTCTCCCGGTTCCGGCGGATCTGGTCCATCACCCGCCCCGTCGACGAGACCTGCCGAATCGGTCAGTACGGCCAGTGACGCCGCCGGTACCGCCGCGACCGGCGGTTGCCGGTGACCCGGCGGACCGGTTTCCGGGAGCGGCGGCCGAGTCGTTAGACTGCTCCTCGCGGCGGTGGGGCTCGCCGCTCCGGCCTCGGATCCGGAACAACCGCGGACGCACCCGTCCGCCGACAGTCCCTACCCCATCACCCCGCTTCCGGGCGGCCGTGGAGTAGGAGACCGCTGTGCCCGAAGACCCGCGAGCGATCCATGGACCGCCGCTGCCCATGGACCCCGATATCGATCTGGGGTATCCGGCCCAGCGTGCCGAATTGGGTGCCTCGCACGGTGCGGCCCTGGCTGTGATCGCCGCCGGGGGTGCGCTGGGCGCGCTGGCCCGATACGGGTTGATCGAAAGTCTGCCGACCTCCCCCGATACCTTTCCGTGGGTGGTTTTCCTCATCAATGTCAGCGGTAGTTTCCTGCTCGGTGCGCTGATGGTGGTGATCACCGAGCAGCGACCGGCCCATCCGCTCGTGCGCCCGTTCCTCGGTGTCGGAGTGCTGGGCGGGTTCACCACGTTCTCCACCTATGCCGAGGGTATCCGCGCTCTGATCGACACCGATACGGCTCTCCTCGGCGCTGTCTACCTGGCATCCACCCTGTTCGCGGCCGTGGCGGCGGGTGCGCTCGGTATCGGCCTGGCCCGGCGCGCCGGCGGGGGAGTAGCGCGATGAACATCCTGCTGGTAATCGCCGGCGCGGCGGTCGGCGCGCCACTGCGCTATCTACTGGATCGAGCCGTACAAGCGCGCCACACCGGCCGGTTTCCCTGGGGCACTCTCGTGGTCAACGTATCCGGTTGCCTCGTTCTCGGAGTGGTCACCGGTGCGGGACTGTCGGCCGCGTGGACGCTTCTCGCGGGCACCGGGTTCTGCGGTGCCTTCACCACCTACAGCACGTTCTCCTACGAAACCGTGCGCCTGACCGAACAGCGGGCTTTCCGGTACGCCATCGGTTACGCCGCCGCCAGTATCGCCCTGGGGCTGGTCGCGGCGACGGCCGGCTACGCTGCCGCCCACGCGCTCTCCGGCTGATCCCGCATCCGGCCGCAGGATTCCGGCAGCATCGTTGTCCGGCAACCGTGTCCGGGACCGGTTCGGATTCCGCAGTCGGCTGTGTTTCGACCGGTGTCAGCGGTCGGTGGCGGTGGGGCCGCCGGTCGGGAAGAGGACAGGGCTCAGCAAATACCGGGTACGGCCGGGGCCGGGCGTGTTCCGCAGCCGCGGCAGGATCGCCGCGCGGAGATCTTCGACGAGTCCGGCGGCCTCCGCCGGGTCCAGCCAGATCGTATGCTGCCGGTAGCCCACCAGATCAGCGACGGGATCCGCGTGCGAGCCGTCGAGGTAGGTGTCGAACTCGGCCAGCAGGGTGGTCATGGCGGCCGCGAAGATCGCGCGATGATCCGCCGGTGTCGCCGCGGCCACTGCTTCGGGATCGATGACCGCGGCCTCGCGGCGCAATCGGTAACTCCGCTCGACCGCGCCGCGTACTCGCTGCTCGGCGGCAACCTCGAGAACGCCGGCGGAGGCCAGTATGTCGACGTGCCGGTACACGGTCGCCTTCGAGACATCGGGCAGCCGTGCGCACAACTGTGAGGTGGTGTGGCTGTCACCTGCGGACATGGCGTGCACGATCCGCAGCCGGACCGGGTGGGCGAGCAGCTCGAGGGAGTTCACCACCGGAGTTTCTCATCTGTGCTACCTTTCTCAAATTCGAGAATGATGGAGGGTGTCAAATGGCGGGCATCATGGACGGCGTCGCGGTGTGGCAGGCACCGGAATATGTGGTCACAGCGGCGTTCACCGAGCGCGAGGTGGCCGTGGGATCCGGGGCGCTCACCGTACCGGGTACTGTCACGACTCCGCGTGGCGGCGGTCCGTTTCCGGCGGTGGTGCTGCTCGCCGGCGGTGGCCCCTTCGACCGGGACGGAACCGCCGGTCCGAACAAGAACCTGAAGGATATCGCCTGGGGATTGGCCTCTCGTGGCGTAGCGGTACTGCGCTTCGACAAGGTCACCCACGCCCACGCCGTGCAGGTAGCCGCGGCAAAAGGTTTCACCCCCACCGACGAGTATGTGCCGCACGCCGTGGCCGCGGTCGCGTATCTGCGCGGGCTCGCCGAAATCGATACCGATCGCGTCTATGTGCTCGGCCACAGTATGGGCGGCAGGTTCGCGCCCCGGGTGGCGGCCGCCGAACCCGCGGTGGCCGGGCTGATCGTGCTGGCCGGGGATACCGTGCCGCTGCAGTGGTCGTTGGTGCGGGTCGTCGAGTACCTGGCCCGGGTCGATCCGTCGGCAGCGGCGGCGCTGCCCACGGTCGAGGCCGTCACCGCGCAGGCGGAGCTGGTGGACAGCGGCAACTTCTCCCGCGCCACCCCCGCCGACCGGCTCCCCTTCGGAATGTCCGGGGCGTACTGGCTGGACCTGCGCGCCTACGATCCGGCGGCAGTGGCCGCGGAGCTGGATCTGCCGATGCTGTTCCTGCAGGGCGAGCGCGACTATCAGGTGACGGTGGACGCCGATCTGGCGGGCTGGCGTGCCGCGCTCGCCGACCGGCCCGGGGTGACCTTTCGTACCTACCCGGCCGACGACCATATGTTCTTCGCCGGCGCCGGTCTCTCGCTACCGGCGGACTACGCACATCCGCAGCATGTCGACCCCGAGGTCGTGGCCGATATCGCCGAATGGCTCACCGTGCGGACGACCGAATCGTGATCCGGCCGAGGTGCCCCGCCCTCAGATGTCGAACCGCCCGGCGAATGCCCGCAGCGGAAGATCCGCGCTGGTGATGATGCCGGGCCGGGCCGCGACGACGGATCCGATCGAATTGAGCGCGGGCAGGCCGGTGACGGTCATTCCGATGGAGGCGAAGTTCTCGGGATTCGACAGGTCGAAACCCTTACGCGGGAAAATCATATGCTTGCTGTAGATGCTGGGATCACCGGTGATCTGGGTGATATAGCAGCCCTTGATGTTCCAGGCGGGGTCGGTATGCGGGGTCATCTGCCATTCGAGGTGGGATTCGATCCGCGGGACGCCGTCGACCATGCCCTGGTATTTGATGTAGTTGGCCCCGAGGGAGCCCTTGGGCAGGAAATACCAGCCGAGGTCGACATCCTTGGTGCAGGCGCCGAGTTCGTAGTGGAAGGTGACCTCGTCGAGTTCGAGGTCGAAGGCATCGGCCATCAGATACACCGAATCGGCGAAGACCGCGGTGTATCTGTGAAGCGAATCGGGGATCGTCGGGTCGTCGATCGGACGGCCGTAGCCCACGGCTTTCCAGGTGTCCACGGAGTGGTGACAGGACACGTCGACAGATTCGGTGACGGTGATGTTCTCGATCCGCGCCACATCGGCGGAGTGCACGATGCCCAGGATCTGCGCCAACCCCGGATTCATTCCGGTGCCGTAGAAGGTCGAATTGCCGCGTTCGCAGGCGGCCTGGAGGACCTCGCTGACCTTGCGGCCGGACGGGTGCGGATGGTTGGTGTCGCGATGGAACCCGGTGATCCAGTCGGCCGTGGTCACCACGTCGATCCCGGCCTCGAGTACCTTTTCGTAGAGGTCCTCGTCGGGGAAGACGCCGTGGAAAGTGAGGACGTCCGGCCGGGCGTCGATGATCTCGTCGACCGTCCCGGTGGCCGTGACGCCGATCGGGTCGACCCCGACGATCTCACCGGCGTCCCGGCCGATCTTGTCCGGCGTGTAACAGTGCAGCCCGACCAGTTCGAGATCCGGATGGTCCCGGATCCGCCCGATCATCTCGGTGCCGAGATTGCCGGTGGCGACCTGGAATACCCGGATCTTGCCGGAAGTGCTCATGGTATGGGCCTCTCTGTCTTCGTGGAGCCGGTGGATCGGGGGCGGGTCCGGTGGTCATCGACCGGTCACGGACGCGTTCGTATCCGGTGCGCGGGTGGGCGCCGCGTCGCCGGGATAGAACTGCTGTGCCCATCCGCGTAGCGCCCGGAATCCCTCGAACTCCTTGCGCGACAGCGCCGGTGGGTCCGAATAGCGCTGATGGGACCAGATGTGGATATCGGCCTCGAACTGTTCGATCACGAAACCGGCCATGGCCTTGCCGTACGAGCCGATCTCCGGGCTCTCGTCGCCGGGCTTCCGGCCGATCCATACGGTGAAGCGGACATCGGAGGTGTGCTCGTCGACCGGTGTCACCGCGGGCATGGTGCGGTTGTCGATCATCCCCCAGCTCTTGGTGATCGAGCAGCCGAGACCGGCATTGATCGATTCGACTCCGCTGTTCACCTGGTCTTCGACCGCACCTTCGTCGAAGGCAATGGTGAAGTCGACGTAGGAGACGGGGCCGGAGAAGTCGTGGCGGGTGAACTCCGGGACGAACGGGGTCTTGTGCACGTATTTGAAATGCGCGAAGTCGACACCGTTCTCCATCACATACTGCGGATGCAGTTCCAGGCCCGGCCGGTACAGCGTGGCGGCGGGGAGCGGCGGATAGTAATCTGCGGCGCTGCTGCTGTCGCCGAACGCCTCGAAGATATCCGGAACCTCGAAATATGGCGGGCGGCCCTCGATGTCGTACCAGATCCACACGCCTTCGTTGCGTTCGACCACCGGGTAGCTGCGGATGCGGCGGCCCTTGTTCGGATGGGTCTCGTACGGGATGCAGACATTGCGGCCCTCCTGGTTCCATTCCCAGCCGTGGAACGGGCAGACGAGGTTCTCGCCCTCGACGTGGCCGCCGAAGCCGAGGTGGGCGCCGAGATGTTCACAGTAGGCGTCGAATACGGCGATCCGGCCGGACGTCGATCGCCAGGCCACCATCTCGCGGCCGAAGTACTTCATCCGGTGCACCGTGCCGACGGTGATCTCGCCGCACCAGGCCACCTGGAACCAGCCTGTCGGTTCCATCGGCAGTGGTGGTCTTGCCATCGCGATCCTCCAGGCTTCGAGGGGCTTGTTGCGGTGTGGCGACGGCGGCGCCCGAAAGCGTCTCGGGATATGACGTCGGTCACCCGACGTTCCGAGCATAGAAGCCTCTTTGAAAGAATACAAGAGGGTTATGTGAAACTGGATTGCCCTGTTCAGGGCAGGTAAAGTCGGATCTTGTGACTGATGCGGCAGTGGGCGGGCGACGCGCGAACCGGCGCGGGATCCAATCCCGGGAGAGCATGCTCGAGGCGGCCATCGCCTCGCTGGCCACCGGTGATCCCGCGGCGGTATCCGGTAACCGGATCGCCCGCGATATCGGCGCGACCTGGGGAGTGATCAAGTATCAGTTCGGCGATATCGACGGCCTGTGGGCGGCGGTCCTGCGATATACCGCCGACAAGCGCGGTGACCTGCCCGCCGGAATCAATCCCGACGGCACACTGCACGAGCGGGTATCTGCCATGATCGGCGCCATGGCCGGTGGGCTGCGCCGACCGGAATCGCTGGCCATCGAAACCCTGCGCGCCGCACTGCCCCGCGAGCACGCCGGACTCGAACGCGACTACCCGCTCACCGCCGCGGAACTGGCATCGTGGAAACCGAACTGGGACAAGGCGTGTCAACGCGCATTCGCCGATCTGGACCTGGACCCGGTCAAAGTACGCCAGGTCGCCGCCCTCATTCCGGCGGCGATGCGCGGTATCACCTCCGAGCGCACGCTGGGCACCTATGGCGACCTGGACGACGCACTCGAAGCGTTGATCGGCGGAATCGTCGCTTACCTGACGGGGCCGGGCACCACCGGGCCGGTGTCACCGATTCGCTGACACCGGCCGCGCGCGGGGTTCGGCGGATCTCCGGTGGGCACCGGCGAACGGAATCCGAACCGGTCCGGCCGTGCCGAGGTCGTGGCCCTGAGGTTCAGGCCGCGATCGCGGGTGCGAGAACCGTTGCGCACCACTGCCGGAAGGTGGTGGGAGTCGTGGTGTCCGGCGTTCGGGGCGTTCCGTTGTCCAGGCCCTCGTCCTTGGCCCGCGCCATATCGACCATGCCGCGGACGAACGCGTCGCCGGCGTAGCGGGCAGTCGCAGTGGCCAATTCGTCCAAGGATTCGCGGTGGTAGCGGACCGGTCTGTCGAGCACCTCGGACATGATGTGCGCCATCTCGTTCGGAGTGAGGTCCTCCGGGCCGAGCACCGGGAGTTCACCGCTTCCGGTCCACGACCTGTCGAGGAGTGCAGCGGCGGCGACCGCGGCGATATCGCCGGTGCAGACCTGTGGGGCTCGGAGATCGGCGGCAACGGTGCCGGTGAAGACCCCTGCGGCCCGGATCGAATCCACTTGGCGCAGGGTGTTGTCCATGAACGACGGATTCGCCAGCGCCCGATAGTGCACGCCGGTGCCGGCGATGAGGTCGTCCATTTCCAGCGATGCGGTGACCAGGCCCGCGCGATCGGCGACCGGTGTTCCCCGGCCGAGAGCCGATACCCCGACGACGTGTCCTACGCCGTGCTCGACGAGAGCCCGGGCCGCGGCCCGGGTGAATCCGGAATAGGCCTGTTGCAGGCTCGGCGTTGCCGGATCCGGTGGGACGAGCCAGAACACCGCGTCGGCGCCGTCGAAAGCCCTCGTCACGGTCGCGGTGTCACCGTGTGAGCCGGATACGACCTCCACCTGCTCGCGGATGGATTCGGGCAACTTGGCGGGGTCGCGCACGATGACGCGGAGTCGTTCGTGGTGGGCGGGGGCGCCGTCGACGAGGACCTCGAGGAGGCGGCGGCCGATATTGCCCGTGGGCGTCGTGATCACGATCATGCACTCAGCCTGCGGGGGGTGGGCGGTCGACGTCCAATACCTCCTCGCGTGGATTGATATCTTCAGGGTATGGATCTCGATCTGCGTAAGCTCCGCTACTTCGCCGCGCTCGCCGAGAATCTGCACTTCGGCCGGGCCGCCGAGTCCCTCTTCATCGCCCAGCCGGTACTCAGCCGGCAGATCCGGGCGCTCGAACGGGAGCTCGGTTGCGATCTGCTTGTGCGGACGACCCGCAGCGTGCAGTTGACTCCCGCCGGTGCTCAGTTGTACGAGGAGACGCGTGGACTGTTCACCAGCGTCGATTCCGCGGTACGGCGGGTGCGGGAGGTCGGCCGCGGCGTCGAGCGTTTGGTCATCGGATTCGCGTCCGGGCTACACATATCCGCGGCCTTACGTGCCTTCGCCGATATTCGACCCGGAGTCGAGATCGAACTGTTCGGGTTGACGTGGTGGGAGCGGGAGGTCCCGCTGCGCGACGGCCGGGTCGATGTCGGGTATCTGCGGCGCCCTTTCGACGATTCGGGATTGCGCGCGGTCACCGTGGGGATCGAACCGGAGGTCGCCTGCCTTCCGGTGGGTCATCGGCTGGCCGGGCCGGTGGCGGCCGACCGGCCGCTGCTCGCGGCGGATCTCGCGGGGGAACCGACGATCGGTGCCCAGGAGCGCCGCGCAGCGTCGATCGAGGAGAAGTTCGAGCTCATCGCTTCGGGGCACGGGATCGCCGTGGTGCCGCGGGGTGTGGCGGAAGCGTATTCCCGGCCCGACCTCGTCTATCGGCGGGTGATGGACCTCGATCCGGTGGAGACGTGCATCGCGGTGGCCGAGAATCGCCGCGAGCGCCGCGTACGCGAATTCGCCGACGTCGCCGCGGCGGTACTCGGGGGAGATATTCCTTGACTCGAAGCACCCTCACCGAGGCCGGTGTGGTTCCCGCTCGGCCCGCGTCGTGTACCCGATCGAGACGGCGCCGCTGGAGGCGATCACCCGGCGCCTGCCGGAGCCGGTGGATATCGCCGGCGCGCACGCCGGCCGATCTGATCGACCGGCTGTACCTGATGATCCGGCGATCGCGGGCGGTGGGCAGGTCACTTCGGCGGAGCATCCATGCGGGCTCGTTCTCGCGTCGGCCGCGCCACGGATCCGATCAGGTGCAGGGCATCGTCGAGGGATCCGACCCGGAGTGTTCCGGCCCGCGCCGCCCAACCGGGACCGGCCGGCAGTAGCAGGGCGGGTGCCCCGGTGGCGGTAAGCGCGGGATCGGGCGGCGCGGTTCTCCGCGTCTGCGACCACAGCACCACCACCGGCGCACGGGACTGTCTGCGCACCGCGTCGGCCAGGGCGCCGCACGGTACCGAGGCGCCGAGGAGTACTGCCGGAATACCGGTCTCCGCGAGTGCGGCCCGCAGCACCTCCAGTGGTAGTACGTGCCCTTCTCCGGCCGCGCAGGCGAGCAGTACCGGAACGACCGCTTCGGTATTGCGGACGGGTGGCACCGTCCGATGCAGGGCCGCGGTGACCGACCAGGACAGTGCGTGCTCCACGTCGATCAGGCCGTGGCCGCGGAGTTGCCGCGCGACCAGCCGGTCGAAAGCGGGGCGGCACAGGCGGTTCCAGGTCGGCACCACGCCGAAATGGGCGATATGGGCGCTGACGGTGTCCAGCAGTGCGCCGGTATCGAGCCGTTCGGCGGCGGCCAGCACGTAGGCGACGCTCCCGGGAGCGGACCGGACGGTGGCTGCGCCGCGCACTGCTTCGGCTGCCCGGCACGGGCTGACCCCTGCGCGGACCAGGTCGACCATTCGCCGCAGCACGGCGACGTCGCCGTGGGTGTAATGGCGGCGCTCACCGGCCCGCCGCGGCGCCGGGCCCAGGCCGTAACGCTGATTCCAGCTGCGCAGCGTCGCAACCGGGATGTCCAGCACCCTGGCTACCGTGCCGACCGTCAATTCGGTCCCTGTGCCGGTCTCGGCCATGATCCGAGCCGCCGGCGACTACGCGGGCTCCGCCGGCCCGGCGAGCGGTCCCGGTGAACGCTCAGATGTGAAACGGCACACGAGGGTCTCCTTCGTTTCCGATCCCGTGGCCGACCGCGGCCGTTTCGGGCGATCGGCCGAGCTGAACTGTCTGTCGACAGGTCTTCACCCTACGCGCTGAACGATGCAAAATCGACGCGTCGGCCGAATTCGACCGACAGCTTCGGGGACGAGCGGATGTCGCGTGCCCGGCCGCACTGCGGCGGCCGGGCACGCAATCGGGAACCGGTGGTCGGTCACCGGTCACCCGACCGACCAACCTCCCTGGACAATCACAGCCAGCCGGTCGTGGGTGTGCGGTCGGGGTGTCGCGCCGAGGCTGCGGGCGCCTTCCTGAGTTCTTCGGGACGGACTCCGACGAGTCTGCGCCACCGATTCGAGAAGTTCGAGATACCCCAGCTGTCCAGCCGGGTGTATGCCTCGGTCAGATCGTCCGGATGCAGCAGGCCCGCTCGGCGGGCCGCCGCCACGGCTTCGATATAGGCCGTCTCGGCCGATATCAGCTCGTCGACCACACGGGCCTGCTCATCGAGCAGGCTCTCCACGCGGCACGCGATGTGCTGCGGTGCCGCGTCGGTGTCCGGATCGGAAAATCTGTGCATACGCCATCCTCGGAACTGTTCGGTGGAACCTGTGGAAGGGGCGGCCGCTCTGCGGTGCACATCGAACTACGCACCGCTCGAACGCCGTGAAGCTCGTGGCATCACTACTACCCTGTGCCTCCCGGATCCGCCACACCCGGTCCCCACAGTGGACGTCCGGGGGAGGTGATCGCCGATGTCGTGTCCCGGTCCGATCTATCCGGCCGGCCGTGCGGGTCATCGCGATCCGGCGGTGGTCGCCGTACCGACTCGAACTCCCCGATTCGAGAAGGCTTCTCGCAGCGGTCGGCTACTGTTTCACTACGGCGCCGAGGAACCCGCGCCGGTTGGACGGATGACAGCGGCGGGCCGGAAAGACATGATCAACGATGCGGTGACCCGCGCCTTCTCGATGGTGCTCAGGAGGGCCGAACATTCGCTCTACGTGACCACCAGCGGTATCGCGCACTACCACTATCGTCCGACTGCCCGACGCCTGCACACCTCGATCGACTCCACCGCCGCCGGCGATTCCGGCGGCCTCGGACGAGTGGCGGAGGCAGTCGTGGTGAAGGATCGCACCGAATCGCCGTGGAAGGAACGCCGCCCCGGATCGGACGGTCGCAATACCGATCCGGATGCATTTCTGGGCCGCGGCCGGGTGGTTCCCGAACTCGGGGAAGAAGTCAGCGAACTGGTCAAGCTGTCGCCTACGCTCACCGCTCGATTGACCGAAGCCCGCGCCGCCGGCTGGAAGATCGCTTACGGCCCCGCCGGAGAAGGTAGCTACGCGGTGCGCGAGACGAAGCAGATCGTCGTGGACTCGTCGCGAAAAGGGACACCAAGAAGAAGGTCTCCATCCTCGCCGAGGAAATCGGCCACGCGACGAATCCGGAACCGCCCCGGAACTGCCGTATCACGGTCAGTCAGGGAACGACTGGGTGAACGCGAATGTGACCGAACGGCTGAACGACGAGGGCGAGGCGAAGCTGTTCGGTGTCGAGGTCCTGTGGGAGATCGAACGCAACGGCGGCCCCTATATCAAGGTCGGCGGAGCCGAATACAGTCAGTACGAGTCGATTTACGAGCAGATGGTCAGCGGTGAGATGAGCAGAGCCGAAGCCGCAACGTTGATCGGCAGGATGCACGACAGTTCCATGCCCGGCAGTACCATCGTCGACCGGGGTGAGCAGGGCGCTTGGAAGAACAACTCGTACGGCGATGCCTGGCGGGCGCATTTCGTGGGCGTCTTCATGAACAAGTACGGAGCTTTCGGCATGACGCCCGACTAGGGTTCCGCCTGCGGTGGGCGGGGCCCGGGGACCTGTTCGGTACCGGGTCTGCCGACGTGCCGGTCCGGCGGATATCAGGCAGCCTGCGGTTTGTGGAGGGCCTTCGCGGTAGGGGAGTTGGGGACGGTCGCGGGGTCCGGGTAGGTCCCGAGGACGCGGTCCGCGGTTCCGGCGGTGGTCACGGCGAACCAGTAGTGCTCGTTCTTGAAATGGTGCAGCCGGTGGTTGCGGCGCACGGCTCGCAGGATCGCGCCGTGCGGCTGATAGTCGGTGTGGACGAGTAGATGGGTCCATTCGTACACCAGCCCGAGTGCGGCGACGCTGGTCAGGAAGGTCAGTCCCAGGGCGGTGCGGCCGAAGGCCAGCAGGGCGACGGCGACCAGGGCGGGCAGTAGCCACAGGAAGGTCTGCCACGGAATGAACACCAGCTCCCGGACCCGCGGATCGGCGTGGTGTTCGCGGTGTTTACGAGCCAGCAGGGAGTCGATCCGCCAGCGGCCGATCGTGCGGGGCCGCCAGTGCAGGATGCAGACGTGGATGACCCATTCGACGAAGGGGAACGCGGCCACCAGCGCGACCGGCACGAGCGCGTCGGTGAGCTGCCAGTCGCCCACCAGGATCCGGGCGGCGGCCGCGGTGATCAGTAAGGTGGCGATCACCCGGGCCGAGGGGGCGTGCCGGAACGATCGGAACACGTCCGTCAGCGATTCCTGGGTGCGGCGTGCGGTGTTCGCCTCGTCGGCGGCCGGCCGGCGGTGTGCCGCACGGTCGATCGTCGAGGTTCGGGTGTGCCGAATGCGTAGCGTGTGTGCGAGGTTCATGACGAGGGCTGTTCCAATCGGTGCAGGAGGTTGTCGAATTCGGCGGTGGCCAGGCCGAGCAGTGCCGCCGCGCGGATTCGGGCCGAATCGGTGTCGCCGGCGATGACCGCGTCGGCGAGTGCGCGGTAGCAATCGGGCTGCCCCACCTCGGTATCCATCACCTCGGTGAGGGCCGCCATGGCCGGTTCGTAGACGGTGCGCAGCTGGTTGAACAGCAGGCGGTAGACGATCGAGTCGGCGGCGTCGACGAGGTGATCCCAGAAGGTGAGCGCGATTCGCTGACGGGCCAGCGGATCCTGTTCGGTGGCGAGGGCGCCGACTGCCGCGACGAGAGCTGGTCCGGCCTCGGCGCCGTCACGCCGGGCAGCGAGGCCGGCCACCTCACGCCCCAGCGATGCCCGGGTTTCCAGGATGCTTCGCACGACCGAATGATCCAGGCGACCGCCCCGCAGGATCAGCCGCGGGAGCAACTCCAGCCCACCGGACCGGCGTGGGTCGCGGACCGTGGTGCTGCCGCCCTGGCGTATTTCCACCAGCCCGGCGCGCGCGAGCCGCTGTACCGCCTCGCGGACGGTCGGCCGGGATACACCGAGCGCCTCGGCCAGCTGACGTTCCGCCGGCAGAGCCGAGCCGGGTGCCAGTTCACCGGTGAGGACGTCGTCGACCAACTGGTCGTAGATCTCGTCGGGGACCGACCGCCGGGCGATCCGTTTCAGTGCCATGGTCTGGACGGTAGTCCGATAATTGGTAAGAGGTCAAGTGGTCAGACCAGTTTGTCGAGCCGACCCCGAGCTCGGTGCGATGCCTTCGGCCCTTTCGAAAGACCCGGGCGGGGCCGGTGGGGTGCCGTCCGCAGCGTTCCGGACCGGCCCCCCGGATCAGGCCGGTGCGGCCGATCCCGGCCGGGGGGTTGCCGCTTTGTCGGCGACGCGCCGCCGGCCCAGCGCGGGGGCGATCGATGTGACCGTGTCGTACAGGATCTGCTCGTAGTCGCCGCGATGGAATTCATAGGGCAGTTCCAGGCGCAGCTCGGTAGTGCGGCCGAGTACGGGATCGGCGCGTAGCCGATCGAGGATCTCGTCGGCGGTGCCGACCAGATCCGGTGCGAAAAGCACCCGCCGATCGCCCTGCGGAGCGAGGGTTCTCTCGTGGCGTCCGGACGCGTATCGCCGGTAGCGCTCCCGTGTGCGCCGGTCGGCACTGTCGAACGGGACGATCACCCGGCCCACCGCGAGTCTGGCCGGCCGGGCCGGGCCGAGGCGGTGCCGGTACTCGTCGATCAACCCACCCTGGGCGGTACCGAAATCGTCGCTCCGCTCGCCGAAGACGATATTGCCGGTCAGTAGGTTCAACCCGGTCTCACCCGCCCAGCGCACCGAACGGAGACTCCCGCCGCCGTACCAGATCCGATCGGCCAGACCCGGACTGTGCGGTTGCAGCCGGGGCCGCTGGACAGTGCCCGGCGAATGGATGACCGTCTCCGGATCACCCAGGTATTCGCCGCGAAGGTTGTCGATCAACCGCTCGATCCGGCCGTAGGAGAGATCGTAGGTGCGCCAGTCGCCGTCGAAGACGAGGTCGCCGATCAACTCCGCGTGCGGCGGAACACCCGCGCTGAAGCCGGGTTGCAGCCGTCCACCGGACAGCACGTCGGCCATCGACAGATCCTCGGCCAGCCGGAACGGGCTCTCGTAGCCGATCGGGATCACCGCGGTGCCCAGCTCGATGCGGCGGGTGCGCTGACCCGCGGCGGCCAGGAACACTGCCGCCGAACCGACACCGTGTTCGAGATGCCGCTGGCGGATCCAGGCGCCGTCGAAACCCAGGTTTTCACCGAACTCGAACAGGCGGAGGGTGTCCTCCAGCCCGGCCGCGGGATCGCTGTCGGGATAGTTGCCCGGGGTCAGGAAGGACAGTTTCTCGATCACGGGCGCGTCGGTGCTCATCGGATCACCGGCGCTCGAACGGGATCTTCTCGCCCGCTTCGATCGCGACCGGCAGCCGGTTCTCGACCGGCGGCAGGGGACAGGTCGCCAGATCGGTATAGGCGCACGGGAGGTTCGCGGACCGGTTGAAATCCAGCGACACGGTCCCGTCGGCGGCCGGTGGCGGCACCTGCAACGCCCGGTTGGCGGCGTAGGTGGTGATCCCGGAAGTGGCGTCGGTGAACAGAACCGATAGCGAGCCGGGCGCTTTCCCGGGAAAAGCGGTGAGTCCCAGCTTCTTTCCGTCCAGCTCGAATTCGATCCGGCCGGGTGCCTCGTAGACGTGTTCCAGGCCTTCCACCGCCGCCCCCACGGTGGTCGGTCGTGGCTCCGCGAAAGCGGTATACCGTCCCACGGTGACCCACTTCGGGTCCGGTGGGTAGGCGGGCGTACCGCGAAAGGCGACCCGCAACGGGTTGTCCGGGTGCCGGGGCCGGACGATATCGTGACCGCCGCGCCGGGCGACCTCGATCATGGCATCCCGCCACGCGGCCACGACCCCGCCACGTTCCGCGATGATCCCGAACCGATGCGACCCACGCACTGCGCTGCCGTCGATCAGCAGTTCCGCACCGTCGTCGAGAACCACCTCGACACCGTCGGCGCCGGTGGACCAGGTACCCGGTGCGTCCGGGAACCGCCGCGGTTCCCCGGTGAGCCAGTGCAGGCCGGTGATCGCAAGGAATCCGTGCGGCTCGGCCAGGCGCGCTTCCTGCCGCTGGTGCCAGTCGTGCCAGTCGGCGATGAAGGCGTCGTGCTCGGTCGCCGCGGCTGCCCGTGTTGTCATGGAGGCTCCTCTTCCGATACCCGGCCGGCCCCTGCCGTCACCCCTGGCCGGCAGTATCGATCCAATCGCGCAGATCGGGCACCGGACAGCATTGCGATCAGCCGGAACACAATGCGCCGGAGCGGCCGGCTCGTTCCGGAACCGGGGCGGCACGGTCAGGGCACGGCGACGCCCTGCCAGTGGAACCCCTCGAAGAAATCGGCCGCGTTCAATCCCGGCGGCAGATGGTGGGCGATTTCGGCGGGCGTCGGATAGCGGTCGTTCGGAGGGTATTCGAGTTCACCGAGCAGCTGGCGGAGCCCGGCGGTGACTCCGGGGTTCGGGGTGATGGCGAGGTGGGCACGGATACGCAGGCCCAGGGCCCGCATGCATTCGGCCAGGCGGGCGGGATCGGCTTCGTAGTCCCAGTCGATTCCGTGGGAGATCGCGGCGGCTGCCCCTCGGCGGCCGTGGACGGTGACGCCGAGTTTCTCCACCCCGCATCGGCGGAGGTAATCGCGCAGCGCCGGAACGACAGTGCGGCTGACACCGGTGCGTTCGTGCCACGGTTCGATCCACAGCTTGTCGAAACGAGCAGCGAGCCGGCCGCTGTCGTCCCATTCGATGCTCAGGTCGAGATCACCGATTTCGGCGGCTTTTCCGCCGCGGCCGACGAACGTCCCTCGGATCCGGACACCGGATACGAATCCCGCCGGACCCTGACGCAGATAGTCGACGCGGTCGAGCACGAGTTCGACGTCGGGCCCGAACTGTTGCGCCAACCCGGACAATCTCGGCAGGAGTTCGCTCTCCGCGAGGTGTTCGGCCAGCAGATCCGATATCACCGGAACGGCGGTCAGACCCGGATCCGGGTTCGCATCGGTCCCGCGCGGGCTTCGGGGCGCCGTGGCCGCGGTGCTATCGATATCGGCATCGGCGCCGAGTGCCGTGGGCCGGGGGTGCCCCGGATTCGCGGCATGGAGCAGGAGGTCACGGACTGTTCCGAAACTCAGCGGCCGTGCGCCGCGTGTGGGCCACGAGCCGACCGCGTCGGCGTAGGTCCAGAGGGCGAGATAGTCGGAATAGAAGCGGCGGGTGAGTGTCGCGGCCTGGCGCGGGTCGACACGGATCTTCTGGACGAAATTGTTCGAATCGCTGTAGAGCGAGTCCAGGCAGGCTATCGCACGCAACCTGCGGAATTCGTTGCGACCGGGCTCGCCGAATCGCTCGACGATCTCGTTCTCGACCATAGTCCTCACCCGGTCCAGATCCCTGGCCGCCCACGGACTCCAGAAGATCGTCACGTAGTCCCAGAGCTGGTGGCGGATCCCGGTGAGGTTCCAGTTGTCCAGCGCCACTTCGCCGTCCGTGCGCACCCACAGATTGCGGAAGGTGGCGTTGCCGTGGCTCAGGGCCGCATCCCAGGTGGTGTCGCCGGGTACCGAGATCTCGTGCGGCATCGGGATGCCCAGTGCGTCGAGGAAGCTGTGCCGCTGCTCGTACTTGATCCGCTGCATACTCCGGTACAGCTGCTCCTGTTCGGCGACCGTACGCGCCGCCAGGTCGTCCGGGAGTTCGACCTTCTGCAGTTTTCGCAGCTGCCGCAGCAGGCCTTTCAGGGTCTCCCAGCGATCCTCCTCGGCGGTAGTGGGGATCTTGCCCGCTCCCATGCGGCGGATGGAGCTGGCGCCCCGGCTCGCCGGGCCCGACCCCCACGCCGCTACCGTTTCCGGAACGTTCACGCCGCCGCCGCGGGCCAGGTCCTCGGCCCGGCTCTCGGTCAGGTCGATCCATTGGAAGGCCCGGTCGCCGCCGAGCAGTTTGGGATGAGTGGGGTTGGCGGCGAGGTCCTTGTCTCCCGGTTCGGCCGCGACGAGTCGCACTTTCCATACCTTTCCGTCACGATCGCTGACACACCAGACGTGCGTGTAGTGCCCGCGCGCGTGGGCGGGTTCCATGGCTGTGGTCACCGCGAGTTGTACGACCTTTTCCGGCGTCAGCTCGGCGTCCGCGACGGTCTCGTTCGCGGTGGGCAGGAAGTTCACTTTGCGTGGCCGGCCGGTGGGCGTGTGGAATTCGATCGGAGTCACCGCGACGGTGGCGTCGGTGAGATTCTTGCTCGCCCACCATCGGGTGGCGCGCAGTACGCCCGGGCCGAAGCGCCGGTTCACCTCCTGCGGCTGCGCCGGGAGCGAATCCGCGGGATCGGCGGACGCGCCGTCGGGTGCCTGGGACCGGATCGTCGCGGTCAGGGAGGCGGCGGTGGCGGCCCATTTCGCGGGGTCGAGGTCCCAGCCGAATTCGTTCTGCGCGGCCTGCACTCCCTCTTTGCCGGTCACCTCGAGCGAGAGAGTGTCGGCGCCCAGCCGTCGAGCGAGCTCTTCGGCGGCTCCGAGCACGTAGGGGCCGCCGTATTCCTCGGCGAGCAGCGCGAGATCGGCGGTGGAATCCGGCCGGGCGGTGACGCGGCCCGAACGGTCGAGCTCGAAAGCGACGGAAACATGGCCGTATTCGTACGATCCGGCCATCAGGACGGTGCGCATCGTGATCCGGCTCACGATGTCGGTTTCGGTCGGGCCGAGGGGATCGAATCGTGCCGCGACCGGCTCCAGTCGTGCCGGACCGTCACCGCTCTTCATCACGGCCACCGCAGCCTGCAGTTCACCGCTGCCGAAGGCGAGCAGGCTGCGGATCGACATCTGCGGCAGCCGGGAAGTGCTGTCATCGGTCGTCGCATCGGTCGCCGATCCGCCGGTGGCCCGGTGGCCCGGTCGTTGCTGCTCCCGCTGCTGTACGAGCAATAGCGCCCACCGTGCGATATGGGCGCGCACCTCCGCGAGCGTCGGTTCCGGTTTTCCAGCGGCATCGAATACGCGAGTGAGATTTCGATGCAATGCCCGGGCCGCGTCCTCGAGGACCTCGGACTCGCCGTCGAGGAAAGCGGGATCGGCAGCTACTCGCAACGGTAGCCGGAAACTGTCGCCCGCCGCGGATTTCCATGCCTCCAGCACCAGGTACCGGTCGAAATCCGAGACCGCCTGTTCGCCGTAGTACCGCCGCAGCCGCAGCCGGCACCAGCCCTCGACCTCCGCGCGTACAGCGTCGGTGGGCCACGGGTTCCGGCTGGCGAAGGCGACATAATCCCACACCGGTGGGCCCGGCTGCGTGAGCTCCAGATCGAGCAGCGCGATCTGTTCCCCGTTTCGGCCCTGTCGCAGGACATTGCCGAACGTCGGATCGCCGTGGACGGCGCCGAGCCGGATATCCTCGCCGGACGCGGGCCGTACCTCGAAGACCTCGTGCAATCCGGGCATACCCAGGTCGCCGTGGAGCCGGGTCGTCGGTTCCTGCGTATCGTATTCGAGCCGGATCCGGGACACCTCGAGCGCCAGACGCCGCTCCCATTCGACACGGGTGGTGGGGAGGGTGCGTCCGTGCGCGGAATCGTTCCAGTCGTCCGGGTGCAGCGCATGCATCCGATCGAGCTCCACGAACAGTGCTTCCGCGACAGACTGCCACGGTTCGCCCGGGCCGGGGTGACGGCCGTCCAGGTGTTCGTGGATCAGGAAGCTCTCCGGGTAGGCCGCCCGTTCGCCGATATGGTGCAGCTCGGGTACCCGGACTCCGGCCTTGCCGGCCAGCTCCACCGCCAGCGGCTCACCGAAGACGAGGCCTTTACGCGGATCGAAGTTTGGATTGGGGGTATCGGTGGCGACCCGGACCACGACCTTGTGGCCGTTGGGCATCTCGATGACCCATACACCGTGATGGTTCCCGACGAACCACGCCCGGTTACGGACCATCGTCGCGAACAACTCGATCTGTGGTTCGGTCAGTCCCGGATCGTCGGTGCCGGTCTCCGGTCGCACCGGCCGGGGTCCGTGACGGGCATCCCCGGCTGCATTCGATCCGGCTCCCGTGGTGGCCGTGCTCTCTTCGGCATCAGCGGGCAGACCGTGCAGCACACCCCACCATCGGCCGTCGTGCGGCCAATTCTTCGTCGCCCGGCCGAGATAAGCGGCCAGTTCGGCGAAAGCGGGTCGCGTCGAAGCCGGGCGGTCGAACCGGTCGAGGACCGGGTCGGCGACGGTGTCCAGACCGTTCGCGCGGAGCAAATGCACGGTGCTCGCCCGCGATTCGGCGAGGTGGGTGGAGTCGGCGTCCAGCCGGAAACCGTGCTTCGCGGCGATCCGGAAAGCGTCGGGGCCGTGGATCGGCAGTACGATCCGGCCGCCCGCGCCGATCGCCCGGCGTAGCCGGGGCACGAAGTCGGCCATGAAATCTTCCAGGGTCTTTCCGCGTGCGAAGATATGGTCGAACGTCACCGTGATCAGACCGGCGTCGTCCCTGCGGACATGGAACCGCAGATCGCCCTGTTCGAACGAGTACCGGGTGGTTTTCTCGACCAGCGTTGCCGTCACCGTCAGATATCGATCACCCCCCTGTCCGGTGAATTTCGCGGCAGTCGCGTGCAGGGCGCAGGGTGGCCGGCCGTACTGCGCGCCGCACAGGTCGGTGACGGCCGCGAGCAATTCGGCGTCACCGGCCGCAGTGGCCACCGGCAGCGCCGAGTCCGGCCGTGTGGTGGCCGAATGCGCGGGGCCGAGCGGCGCGATCGTTTTCACCGGTAGCGGTTCGGCCCGCCAACTGGCGCGGAGTCTGTCCGCCGCTTTCCACATCAGAGTGTGGACCGCCGCGACGGGGTGGGGTTCCCAGCCGCGCAGGCGGCACAGGCGCTGATAGTCGGAGTAGAAACGCCCTACCAACTTGTCGGCGCGGTCGGGGTCTTGGGCGATTTTCACCGGGTAGCTGATCGAGTCGGCGTAGAGCGAATCGAGGCACGCCATCGTCAGCAGTCGGTCCAGCTCCTGTTCACCCCGGTCACCGAAAAGCGCGCGAACCTCGCTTCGTATCCTGGCCTCGGCCATCTCGGCACGATCCGGCGACCAGTTCGTCCAGAGCATGGTGACGTAGTCCCACAACGGGTGGCTGACCGTCGCATTATCCCAGTCCAAGAGGGTGAGCGTGCCGTCTTCGGCGAGCCTGACATTGTCGAACGTCATATCGTTGTGGTTCAGACCGGGCCGCCACAGATCGTCGTCGGTATCGGGCGACCAGGCCTGATGGGGTGCGAGCTGGAAGAGCTGGTCCAGC
Source organism: Nocardia sp. NPDC001965 (assembly GCF_053594175.1). Classification (NCBI taxonomy): domain Bacteria; kingdom Bacillati; phylum Actinomycetota; class Actinomycetes; order Mycobacteriales; family Nocardiaceae; genus Nocardia; species Nocardia sp. NPDC001965. The sequence continues at coordinate 632,692 of NZ_JBSFDZ010000001.1, read as the reverse complement.
CACGGCGCTCGTCGGGAATGATTCCGCCGGCTGAAGTCGAGAAAGAGGTGCAAATGCTCGGTCACCGACCGCCGCTTCCATTCTTCGGGCAGTGGCAGGTCGAGCAGTTTCCGTTTCGCCGCGAGTAGAGCCTCGAGCGTTTCCATCACCGTCCCCAGATCCGGATCGGCCGCATCCGGAGTGCGCCCATCGATGAATCTCCTCACCTGGTACGGGCCCCAGACATAGAGATCCGTCGCGACACCGACCGCGGTCGCCGCCAGACGCTGTGCGTCGGTCGCATCGAACGGCAGCGGCCGGAACCAGCGCCCGACCCCGTCCTCCGGCCGGGGATTGCGGGTAAGGTCCTTCGCCGGGGTCGTTGTCGGGAGGTCCCTGGTCACCACGACCGCGTTGCCCTCGTCGTCCCGGTCGAACCAGGCGAGCTTGTTGTTTCCCTGCCGGTCCGGGGATCGCAGCGCGGCACGCAGCGCGAGCCGGGCGACGGCTTTCGGGTCGAGAGCCCCGCTGCCCTGGTCCCCGATATCGGCCGGCAGGGCCGCCCGGGCGGGCGGTGGGGCAGTGAAACGACGATTCCGGGAGATTTCGCGGCTGGTCCAGACGGAGCCTCCCGCGTCGTTGGCGTCCGCCACATCGATCGCACCCCACCACGAACGCGGAAAGGTAGGAAGCTGCGCGGTGAGTTCGTCGAAATCGAATCCGGCGTCGAGCAACTCCAAGGGTGTGGGGATCTCGCCGTCGCGCAATCGGCTGCGCAGCTCACGGATACCGGGTTGCGGCGAGTCGCCGTCGGCGAGCCGGTCGAGCAGCCTCGTCAGGACCGACTCGATCGTATCGAGGTGCTCGGGGTCCCAGCCGAATCCCGCCCGCGCCGCACCCGGTCCGTCGATGACCTGTAACCGCACCCGGTCGGCACCGGCACGGCGGGCGAAGTCGAGGATCAGGTGATCGTAGGGCGTATAGGCATCGGAAACGTAGCAGACCGCGGTGAGCAGGCCCGATTCATTCAACTCGAGAGTGATCTCGACATCGTCGAATGTTCGGACGCCCTCCATGACGGTCGCTTCGACGGTCATCACGGCGACGACCCCGCCATCCGGTGGGCTCGGGTACTCGATCCGCGCGGCCGACGGTTCGAGTCGCTGCGGGCCGTCCCAGGATTGGGCCAGTGCCAGTGGTTGTTGTGTTTCGGCATATGTCACATGACTTCCGGAGTTGCGGAAGACGGTGAACAATCGCCGCGCCCACTGCGTCTGTGTCGCCGGCTCGGCCCGCACGGTATGCACCGGGCCGGTGGGTGCGGGGACGGGGACGCCGGGTGTGTACGCGTCCAGCTCGCGCTGTGACCATTCGATCAGCAGTCGCCGGGCGTCGTCCTCGGACAGCATTCGCTGCCGGTCCGAACCCGAGGCCCGCCATACATGGACGATATTGCGGTGGAAGGCGCCGACGACCTCGTCGACCGATACGAGTTTGGCGGCGATTTTCCGGGGAAGGCGATAGGCGTCGCCGGTGAGCGATTTACGTGCCTCCAACAATACGTACCGGTCGAAATCGGTGACTGCGCGCGGGCCGTAGTGCTCGGCCAGCATATGTTTGATCCACTGCTCCACCGACGTCCGCTCGGCATCGTCGAGCCAGTCGTTGCCGAGATAGTAACGGGCCCAGTCCCAGGCGACCGGGGCGTACTGGGCGGATTTGGTATCGGTGAATCCGATGCGGCCGTCCGTGCCGCGGCGCATCTTGCGCCGGATGGGATTCCCGTGGGTGAAGCCCATCGAGCTTCCGTGCTCGTCGTCGGTGAGCGGTCGCCACGTGGTGAAAAGTGGCGCCCCGCCGGTCAGGATGTCCAGCCGGTGTTCGACGTCTTCGTGCTCCAGTGCACGCAGCCGGCTCTGTTGTCTGTGGTCCCAACCGTGCTGTGGCCGAAACGTAGTGTTCGTGTAGACCGGGGTGGTATGCAGCCGGAACATCTCCGGGAATACATCGAGTGTGGTGCGTTCCCATCCTTCTTCGGGACGGATCAGGCTGCCCGGTACGTACTCGTGGATCGTGACACGCGTCGCGATACCTTCGATCGATCCCGACCGGCCGGAGTCGAAGAGCAGCCGAGGCCCCTTCACCCGTGCCCGGTGGAATCGCTCCGAGGTCACCGACGCCTCCAGGGCGAGCTCGTCGAGATCGAAGTTGAGCTGTTCGGCCTCGGGGAGATATACCCGCACGGTCAGCATCGGGCCGGTGGCCCGGCCCGGACCGGGCTCGAGTGGGAGGTGCCATACGCCGCATTGGTTCTCGTACTCGTCCGGCGGGCTCAGCCGGACTCGGTCCATCACCCGGAGTGCCTGATCCCGGCTGAATTGCCGTCCCAGGACCCCCGGCTCCGTCTCCACCGCAGGGACCGCAGTGCGGCAGGACTCGCTCAGCCATCGGGACGAGTCCACCAGCGGCACGAACCCCGCCCGCAACAGGTGTACCGGGTCGTTCAGCGAATGATTTTCGGTGTGGTCGCCGATCCTGATCCGGAGTTCGTCCGCGTCGGCCCCGCGCACGAAGTGGCGGATCATGTCCAGGAACCCGCCACGGCCGGGACCCTCACGCAACAGCAGATACGCGGGTACGAAATCGGCGGGTGCGCCGGGGTCCACACAGGCGACGACAGTGCCGTCGGTTCGGAGGTCGAACCGGACGTCCACATCGCCGAACTCCATCTGGCCGATCATCACGACGCAGTGCATTCTCAGGCGTTGCACCACGCCACTCGCGGGGTCGACGGATTCGTATTCGGTGGGTTCTGTCACCACCAGCCGGTGCGGACGGTCGGGGTCGGGACCCGTTTCCTTGCTGACCGAGGCCCGGACCCATTCGTAGCGTTCCCGATCCTCGAGCAGTTGCCGCGCGGTCGGTGAGATCGCCTTCGCCAGGGGTTCATCCGAACGGGGCGTGATCACCACCCGGCTGTCCGCGGCTTGCCAACCCCGACCGGCCAGTTCGGCAAGGTCCGCGAGCACCCGCGGGGCGAGCGGCACACCAGCGATCGGATCATGTGTCATCGGATGTCGGGCGATACCGAGATTCGCCTCCAGCTCCGACGTCAGCTGGGTGAAACCGGCCGTGCTGCCCGCCGCGGTTTCGGCCAACCGGAAAGCCTGGTCGATCGTTGCGATGTGGGCCTCCACCGCGAGATATCGGTGAAAAGCCGCGGTTCCCGCGGCGCCGCGTAGTCGCGTGATGCGCTGGTTGCACCACTGCACCACTTGCGGTCGCACCGGGGGCGGCCACGGGTTGCGGACTATGAACGCCGCATACACCCACTCCAGCGGCCCGGCCCCGGTCAGTTGCCATTCCTGCGCCGTGAGGCCGCTGTCCGGTGCCCGCGTCAGGTTGCCGAGAATCACCCCTGGGTGCATGCGCACCGGATCATCGGTCTCGGGGCCGAGGGCATACGGCCGCAAGGTCTGGTACGTTGCCGGCAATTCCAGGCATCGGAGTCCCTCGCCGAACCCGTCGATCCGTGCTTCCGCGATGCGCAGGGCGCGGAGCACGCCTTTCTCCCACTCGGCCCGGGTAGGGGACCCGACGGGCGGCGGCGCCTCGTCGCGGGTGAGCTGGTCGAACAGCGCCTGCAACTTCTCGACACGCAACGACATGTCCGGGTTCACGAATTCGGTGACCGTAACCGTCTCTCCCGGAACGAATTCGGAAATCACGAGATCGTCGTCTGCGTAGAGGACCCGGGGAGTGCGGGCACCGGAGGATTCCGACGCGCCGGTATCGGCACCGATCTTGCCCAGCGCGCGCGTCATGTCCCGGAGCGCGGAGCCGACCAGAGCGGGCACTCCCGGGCTCACGGTGTCACGGAGGTAGCGGACGAGAACCTGTGCCCCGGTGCGTCCCGGCCGTGGATCCGGGCGCAGCCACAGGTCGTCCGGGCCGTCCTGCTGATCGGGTGGTCGGCTGTGGGTGTCCCGCAGCAGAGCGTCGGCATCTGCACGGGTGAGCCGCGCGGCGGTGTCCGGGTTTCCCGTTCCGGCCGGTCCGGTATCGCCGGTCGTATCGTCTGGATCGGTAGGCGGACCGGTGATCTCTCCGTCGCGTGGCGGGGCCCATTCGGTGTCCGCGCCGGTGCCTTTGTGTACGTCTTCGAGCTGATCGAGGTCGTTGACGGTGAGATAGGCGACGTGGGCCCTCTGGATATCGGTGAATTGCTGCACCCATTTGTCCGCGGTCTGCACCCGGGGGATGGTGCGCGCCTCCGCCACGGTCAGGCCGGGGTCGGCGCCGGTGTGATCGATATTGATGTCGTAGATGACGGCGACTCCGGCGACGTCGGTGACAACGTAGGTGTGCATTGTCGTGCCGTCGTCGACGAGGACCACGGCGGAGTCCACCGCGTTCTCCGGATTCGTCACCGTGTCGACGATGTGCTGGAGCCGGTCGGGCCCGGAACCACTGCCGGCCAGCGGCGCGGGCAGCAGTGTCGCGTTGATCGCCCGCTGGAGGTCGCGCCATTTCTTCTCGCCGGCAGCAGGTGCGGCGGCGCCGTCCGCGCCGAGCGCCCAGAGGAATTGCGCGCTGCCCGCGACGCACTCGTCGATGAGCCGCGCCCGGCCGTTGGTCCACGGTGTTTCCGCGGTCGGCGGTGTGGTCTCCTGTGGCGCGGGCCGGGCCCAGTTGCCGGCGTCACGAAGAAGATCCAGCGCTTCCGCGGTGAGTTCACGCATCCGGTCGTTGTCCACGATTTCTGCCACCGCAACCAGGTGCAGGCGTGTCACAGCCATACCGTCGGCGGCCCGGTCGCGGGCCGCGGTCAGCCTGTCGTGTATTCGCGCGAGCTCGGTAGCGGCTTCGCCGATCGATCGGCCCGCGCCCGGGTGGGCGGCCGCTTCGGCCAGCGCCTCGGCAGCCAGACGAAGATGGTCGAGTCCCGCGGTATCGTCACTGGTGTCGACGAGCTCATGGTTTGCCGTCGTCAGCAGGTCGGCGATGTAATCCGCAGTCGCTGCGGCGAACTCCGGACCCGCTGCTGCACGGGCCTGGGCGAATGCCTCGCCGCGGGCCGGCAGACGGCGGTAGGCGTCTGCCAGCTCGGGGTCGACACGGTACTCTGCGCGCCCGCGCAAGAAGGTGTCGGCGACTTCGGTCCAATACCTGGCTTCTTCACGTTCGGCATCCGACCTGGCCCAGGGGACAGCTGCGGCCAGTCGTTCCGGCATGGTGTCGATCGAGGATACGGGCGTGGGCGCGGCGGCTTCGGCCGGACCGTTGCGCGATCGGGCGAGTTGCTCCATTCGGTAGTTGATCCGCCCGAGCAGCTCGAGCATCGGATGGAGGGGATGGGCCGCGGAGCCGCGGACGGGGACGGCTGCCACACTGTCGAGTACGGCCCGGCCCCCGGCGTACATCTCGCGGGTGACGGGCGCCCAGGCTGCGAGCTGGTCCGCTACTTCGGCCAGCGTTCGCGCATTGAGCAATTCCACGAACTCTGGGCCGCTGAGGTAGGCGAACGGCTCGGCGAATCGCTGACACAGTGCGGCGATCACCGCGTTGAGCAGCAATGCCGGGCCGGTCAGTTCCACTGCGGGCGGCGTTTCTCCACGGCGGACCGCGGCCAGCCGGTCGCTTACCTGCTCCCGCAGGTCCACCATGACCTGCCGCGCTTGCCCAGTGGTCAAGCCTTCGGCCCAGTCGGTCAGCTCCGCAGTTGTGGCCGCCTCCGGGTCCGGCGCCGCCGCGCCGTACTCGGGTGTGACGGTGCCGGCGGACCAGGATTCGGCGCGCCGAGCGGCTGTGGCGGCTTCCGCTTCGTACGAGGTCACCGGCACCTCCGGCTCGGCCGTCCGCTTCGGTACCGCGCCCTGCACGCCTACCGCGGCGAAGAAATCGCCGAGTGTCACCTGATCCCGATTACCCCATTCGACACTCGTACCGCCGAACGCGAGTATCAGTTCTTCGCGGGCGAAGGAGATCTGTGCGGGAGTGAGCAGACCGAAGCGCGCGGCACGAGCGAGATCGATGGTGTCGTGGATCACGCGCTGGATATCCATGAACAGCTTGTAGGTCCGGAATATTTCGGGATCGATTTCGACCTGCTCGAGCAGCGCCTTCCGGAAGGGCCAGTTCGGTGTGAGGTGGTACAGCCGGACCCAGTCGTAGAGTGGATCACCGGGCCTGGTCATCTCGTGATCGACCGGTATGACGGGCCCGCCGGGTTGCTCGATCTGCTCGACGAGATTCCGCAGATGCGCATCGCCGTGGATCAGTGTCAACAATGTGTAGCCGAGCGTGTGGGCCCGTCGCGCGACGGCCGCGAACGGGTCGGTCGGAATACCGAGTTCGCGGAAGAGCTCACCGAGTTCGGGCAGCGCTGCCAGATACAGGGTCGTTTCTTCTTGGATCATGCGGCCCAGGAATTCGGCGCGGTCCGCCGGCACCTTGGGTGAAATATCGTGCAGTGAGGTGAGTGCCGCGACGACCTTGTCCACGCGAATCACCCGACGTTCGGCGAGCGGTGCCGCCCCTTGGACGAATCCGTGTATCTGGACCCCGTCGACAACGCTGCCGTCGGGCATGGTGACACCGTCGACCACCGCGTAGACCGGTGGCACGTTCGCGGCCTTGCGCGCATACCAGGTGAGCAGACGCGCTTCGTCGAGGATCTTGGTATCCGTGCCGCCGGGCTTGGGGAAACGCACCATGAACTCGCCGTTGCCCACCACGATGTTGGTGTTGTTCTTTCCGCTCAGCGTGCTCGAATCTCCGCGCAGCGCCTGCTCGACAAGTCCGCGGGCGATCTCGTCCGGCATTTCCCGGCCCGACTGCCCGCCCAGGGGCCGGTACTGTTGCCGCGGTAGCAGACCGGAGACCACCGGCCGCATGCCGCGGATGACCACATACTCCGGCTCCACGATTCTCACCAGTCTGTTCACCAGATCCCGGACCGCCCCGGATTCCGCCGCACGGCTCGGCTTCGTCGCATTCGGGTGCCGGGCGGCCACTTCGGCGCGCTGCAGACCCTCCCGGAATCGAGCCGTCAGCAGCTCGCGATCCGCATCGGCGAGCTCGTCGAGGCAGTGCTGCAGCTCGGACGAGGTGGCTCTGTGCAACGCCTCGACGCGGCTGTCGATCGGTGCCATGCGTGCGTCCACGATCAGGCAGGTGAGCAGCGACTGCCGGAAATGGGCGAACTCGAGATGCGCCACAGCGAGATCGGTGGCGACCGCGAGAGCTGTGACCGTATCTTCGCCCACTTGCGCGATGACCTCCGCGGTGATCGCGGCGGCGGCCTCGGCGTCGTGGACAACGGCGTGGACCGCATCGAACACGGTGCGTTCCAGCGGCCGCGGGTCCTCGGCATCCCCGGCCGGTTGGTCGATGGCGCGTCGCCCGGCGTCCGGGTCCTCCGCTACCGGCCCGTCGGCCGGGGCCGGTGTCCGTGGCTTCCAGGGGGAAGAACGTGAGCCCGCAGCCATGGTCTGCGTGGGTTTTTCGCCGGCCGCCGGGGTGCGCCACGGCGATGTCCGGGCAGCGGGCCGGCCGACCGTACTCTCGGGTGTGGAACGCGCAGCGTTTCGGGGGGCTCCCGATCCGGGGTTTCGGACCGGCTGCGTTTCCGGCACTGCCGGGGCCTGTTCGGTCTTTTCCGAGGCGGTCGGCGGCAACGGCCGAGCCTCGGCGGGGTGGTACCAGTAACCGACCGCGTCGGCGGCCTCGTGAACCCTGCGAACGAGATCGGGATCGCCGGAACCGCGCAGCGCTGTCTCGGCTGTTCGCCAGGTGACACCGACTCTGCCGGTGACCCAGGCCTTCTGGGGTTGCTTCGTGAATCGGCCCGGTATTAAACGACCTTGGACGAACCGTGGCGGTACGAACCGGTGCTCGGCGAAGGCTGGATCGACGATATCGTCGAACCTGTCGAGGCATCCCAGCCACTGCGCGGCGACCAGTACGCGCTGTGCCGGCTCGGTGTAGCTCGGCCGGTCTCCGGTGAGGACTTCCCGGACCAGCGTCCGGCTCACCCCGGCGAGTGCGGCGATATCGGCATGAGAGGGGCGCCGACCCCACTCGGTAGCCGGGAACCCGAGCAGAAGTGCCGTCCGTCGCCCCAACTCGTGCACCGGGACACCCAGCGCGGCGGCCAACTGACACCGGAGCGCATGCGCCCCGACCGCGTCGACCGGTGCTATCGGTGCCGCGGCGCGTGCGAGCTCGAGATATTCCGCGACGGAGTCGACGAGGTGGCCGAGTTGTTCCGAACCGGTCTCCTCGGCCACCGAGCCCAGGAAGGCGAGCGGTCTGCCTTCGGGCCGGTGCGTGACTCCGGCCGAACGTGGTGGTCCGAGTAGCTGGATCAGCTGATCGACCAGTTCCTCGCTCTGGGCCGTCATCTGGACTCTGAGGTGTTCCCGGCGCGCCGAACCCGACCTTGTCCGCGGGGCGGCGGCGGGGATCTCGGCGATGGCCTGTTCCAGCTCGAGCCGGGCGCCGATCCACCGCGCCAATGGCTCGGACACCGCGGCCACTGTCGCGGGAGTCGCCGTCGTGTCGCGTATGTACTGCTGGACGAGCGACAGCGCCTGTACCACTGCTCCCGGTGTCACCGAGGTCGGATCCACCGCGAACATAGCGGCCAATTCGGCTCGGATCCGGGCGATCCGCAAACCGGACCGAAGTCGGCGCAGTGCGTCCGGCGCCGGTGCTGTCGTTCCGGGCGGCAGTTCGAGTAGCCCGTGACGCTGCGCTGCCAGCGCCAGCAGGACTCTGCTCTCGGTTCCGGCCGAGCGGACCCCGAACTTGCGGTGGAGGGTGGTGAGCAGTGATTGCACGCGATCCCGGCCCACCACGGCGGCGATATCGCTGTTGGTGAGCCCATCCGCGATCATGGTGACGACGCGGGTTTCGACCGGCGACAGTTCGATCCGGTCGTCGCTCTCCGCAGTACGGGCGTCTTCGATCTCGCCGACGCGAACCGCCGCCAGAACGGTGGGTATCACTCTGCTGGTCCCGAGCTTCTTACCCGCGCGTTCGACGTAGCGGTGGACCGTGGCGGGCGAAATCTCCAATTCCCCGGAAGCTTCCGTCGCGGACACACCGCGGGCGAGCAGGGTGAGTGCCGAGCGCTCACGGCTGCTCAGCGGAGCGAGCAGCAGCTCCGCTGCCGACGCGTCGGCCTCTTCGGATTCGTGCGGCGGCTCATCGACCGGCGGTTCGTACTCGAGGCCGTCGAGTGCACCGCTGCTCTGTGCCGCGACCGCCAACTCCATCCGATTGCCGACGCCGAACTTCTCGAAGAGACCCCGAAGAAGTGGTGCCACCCATTTCGGCCCGATCACGGCACCCACGGCCGCATCGGACAGATCGTGTGCCACCATTCGGACGACACGCAGTTCGGTGGGCGACAGGCGAACCGGTGCCGCCGACACGGAGCCGGTGACCGCACCCGTGCGTACGGCCGCCAGCACGGTGGGAATCAGTCCGCTGGTGCCGAATCCGATCTCCGCGGCGGCGATATCGGCACGAACCGATTCGAGCGAAAGCCCCAGTTCCCGAGCTGTTTCCTCGGGAGTACGACCCTGGGCGATCCGATCGAGCACCCGGCGTTCCCGGTCGCCGAGGGGCGTCGGTGATCGTTCTGCGATCCTGGTGCGGAACTGCTGCAGAGTTTCCGGAAGAAACTCCGGGCTGTCTTCGGTGCCGGGAAGAGCTTCCACCAGTAGCCGCAGGATTCGGGACTGTGCGGTGGTGAATCCGGTTCGGCCCGTCACCGGGAGCGCGGAGTCGATGTGCACCCCGCTCGCGGCGGCGAGCGTGGAGTTCAGCCGGGCGAGTATCCGGTTCACCTGGTACGGGGACATCTGCAGGACCGAGGCCAGGAACGCCGCCGATCGGCCGTCGGCCACCAGACCGACCACGCAAGCCTCCTCTTCGGACAGTTCGACATGGCCTACCGGGCCTATCACCCGCTGGCGGGTCGCCTCGATCACCATCGGAATACGGCGGCGCGCACCGAGCTTGCGGCCTGCCGCGTCCAACCTGTCGGTGACGCTGCGCTCGGATATGCCGAGTCGACGCCCGATCTCCGTCTTCGGCAAGCCCTTCGCCGTGAGCACGAGTACGTCGTATTCGCGGGGAGACAGCGTGCCGTGGCGCGCGGAGTGTGACAGCGGACGATTCAGATCCGGCGCGCCGACCGCGAGCAAGCCCTGTTCGAGGGCGGCCGATACCGTCGCGAGAAGTCCCTGGGTGCCGAGCTTCTCGCCGGCGCGGGCCAGGTGCCGGCGGACGATGTTGCGGCCGATTCGCATGGTGCCGGCGATCGAGTCGAGCGTCTTGTCCTGGGCGGCGAGCTGGAGTACTTCGAGCTCGTCGGGAGTGAGTTCGACGGTCGGTGTCGGGTGGGCGGTCGGCCGTACCCCGGACCACCGGCCGGCCGGGGTCGGCCCGTTATCGGGCAATCCTTGGATTTCGCCGTCGTCGCGCGGGGTCGGCAGACCGGGTACTTCGGGATAGCGGTTGGTGAGCTCGCCGTTTTCACCCGGAGTGAGGTACGCGACGAATGCCGCTTCGATGTCGCGGGTGTAGGACTGGGTCCAGTTCTCGTGCGTGCGCACGCGGGGAATATCGACCGAGCTGCCCGAGCGGCCGATATTGGTGTCGAAGACGACGATACGACCGCCGGACCGGCCGTCGACATTGACAATGGTGTAGGAGTGCATCTTCTTGCCGTCGTCGACGAGCACGACAGCGGTATCGGCCTTCCTCCCGAAGCGTCGGATCTCCTCGACGATATGGCCCAGCGGGTCCTCGTCGGCATTGTCGAAATGGGTCGGGACGAGCTGTGTGGCGATGGCCTTCCGGAGATCCCACCAATGGTTCTCGCCGACCCCGAGCTGCGTTCTCGTCCCGAGCCCGAGAGCCCAGATCGCCTCGGCGGTCTGATTGATGCAATTCAGCACTTCCCGGGCGGCCCCGGGCCGGCGGCGTCGTCCGGTATCGGGAACAGTGACAGTGGTCCCGATACCGCGCCGAGTCAGGACGAGCCCCTCGTCGGCCAATCCACGGTAGACGCGTTCGACAGTGGCCCTGGACAGTGATCCGAGCTGCCCCGCGAGTCGAGCCGCCGACGGCAACAGGGTGCCCGGCGGTAGAGCTCCCGAATGGATGGCATCACGGATCGAACTCGATACGACAGTTTGCCAACCGGATTCCGCGGCGGCGGTTGTGAGCTGCTGTAACGATTGCCGCGCTGTGATGATCTGCACCAGCTCGGGGGAACCGGCGGATTCTGCGACCGTCGTGGGTACCGGACCGGGCTCGGTTTTCCCGGCGAGCTTGTTTTTCACGGCGCCGGCCGGCGCCGCATGCGGTGCGTCCGCCGCCCGGCGGCGGATCTGATCGAGGGTGCGGACGTACCACCGGGTGGCGCGGATGTCCTCGAATTGTGGTCGTAGAGCGGTGAACAGTTCACGTACCGTGTCGAATTCCGGCAGTCCGGTTGCGTCGGCGACGAATTCGAGATCACCGTTGTCGTCGAATCGGAAGTGTTCGCCGAGCGGACCGAGCACCGCACGAATTTCCGTGGTCAGCGTCGTCGCGCTCCGGTCGGCACCGGCTCTGTGTTCGTCGCGTTGCCCGCGGTCGCCTTCCCGGCCGGATTCCGCGGCGTCCGCTCCGGCGGGCGGCATCCGCACGGCCGCGGCCAGTCGCGGATCGGCGTCGATCATCCCGGCGAGAGAACGGGCGGCTCGCCGATGGGCTTGCTTGACGGCGTTGTCGGTGCGGTTCGGGCGCGCGGCCGCGGATACCTGTGCCATGGTCAGGCCCTTCAGGTATCGGAGTTCGAGAATTTGCCGATGTTCGGGCTCGAGCCGGGCGACCGCGCTCAGCAGTACGTCGAGTGGAGCGGCGTCGCCGCGGGCGAGTGCGTGGAGTGCCTGGCGGAACGCGGATTCGACCTTCGGGAGTGCGTCGGGGTCCGGGGTCGGCCGGGCACCGGAGCGCTTCGTGGCGATCGGCGGATTCTCGTCGTCCGCGAATTCGCTGATCTCCGCCGCGGGAACGCCCGCCACCCGGTGCGTGGCATAGTATTCCATCGCTCGTATGGTGCGGACACTGTCCCGCAGGGTTGCCGCGGCCTGGTCGGGCGAGAGTCTCTGCCGGTGCAGCAGCACCAGACAGCGGTACTGCGTGGGGTTCGTCGCGCGCAGGTCGTCGAGGCGCTGTCGGAACTCGGAGGTGGTGGTGGCGGCGAGGTTCCGGCCGTAGGGTCCGGTGCGCACGCCGCGGGGCAGGGCCAGCCACAGCCGGTGCCGGAACAGCGCCGACTCGATGTGCTCATGGACCGCCCGTAGGAGGGCCGAGGCCGGGATCTGCCCGGGATTCGCCGATCCGGCGGGTTGCCGCTGCGCCATCCGGCGCAGCGCCTCGGTAGTGATCGTGCGGGCGAGTTGCCGCTGGTGTGCTGGGTCGAGGTCGAGTTCGCCGCACCGTTGTTCGACAGCGGAGAGCGCGAGGGCGAAGGTCTGTTCATCGAGCCGGTACTGCTGGTCCGTTGCGGAATCCGTGACTGCGGTAACGGTCCTGCCGGGCTGCCGCGTGGTACCCGCAGCCGTCAGGGATCCGGCACCGGAAACCGGATTGTTCGCGGTGAGCCCCGCCGCCCGGGTCGCGAGTGCGGGTAGTTCCTCGCGCGGCGCGTTGCCGTACTTGCGGCGCACATTGTCGAGGTGCTTCCGGACGGTTCCCGGTGAGATACCGAGCTCGGTCGCTATCTGATCGTCCGTCCGGCCGACCGCGACCAGTGTCAACACCTCGATCTCGCGCCCGGTGAGCTTGCGCGGTGTCCCGCTGCCCCGCCCGATCACGGTGTGGGAGCCGATAGGGTTTGCCGGATCGATCGCGGTGACCGTCCCGGGCGCCATGGCGCCGACCGGTATCGCGACGCCGGGCTCCTGGAGGGCTTCGTCCAGCCCCGGCCGGCCCACGGGTGCGATCGGTTGCTGCTGCGCGGTACCGGCGGGGTTGCGGGTCCGCTCGTGGGCGGCGGTGGCGAGCCGCTCCAGTGCGGAGATCTGCGCCGCTGCCAGGTCGTCGCCGTGGTGCAAGGCGGTGATCGCGGCTCCGACGAGCCGGCGATCGGCGACACCGATCAGGTCGAGATCGTCGAGCAGGATGCCCTGGGCGACCTCGAACATCCAGTCGGGCACCTCGGCACCGTCTGGCACCGGCCAGTGGTTGCGTTCGGCGAACGCGATCACACCGAGCTGGACGGCGTGGGCCAGGCGCGAAAGTTGGGTATGCGGGGTCCCGCGGGCCGCGTCCCAGCCCAGCAGGGCGAGTACACGCTGGATATTGCCGCGCCCGTAGCGGCGGGCCAGCGCCTGTCCGGCCGCCCTGTCGCCTTGCCGGGCCCGGGAGAGCGCCGACTCGTCGACCGGCGCCTCGTCTGTCGCGACGAAGGGCGCCCGTGCCCCGCCGGGATCGGCGGCGGTGACCGCCGGCCGCGAACGCGACTCGCCTTCGGCCCGGTCGGGGCGGTTGCGCACCCCGTCGGCCGGTACCCATTCCGGCCCCTCGATATCGAGAAGCCCCACGCAGATCGCGGCCGCCACCGTTCCGGCGGGGGTACGGCAGCCGAACCGGACACCGAGCGCGTCGAGGTGCGCCTGGACCTGCGCGGGCCGCATGGACATGATCACCGCGACAGCCTGCGGATCCAGACCCTGTGCGGTGAGGGTCAGCACGCTGATCTGCTCGTCCGACGCAGGTGCTGCCGCGTGCGCTCGTGTCGCCGGAACCGTGGTGATGTCCAGATCGCCGCGGCGCGTCGCCGCGACGACGGCCGCGGCCCGGTTCCGGGCATTCAGTTTTTCCACGGCCTGCCGGGTGATCGCCGCCACTGCCCGCCCTGGCAGGCCCAACCGCTGGGCGACTGCCGCCCGCGTCAGTCCCTGTGCCGTCGCCTCGACGACAGCGAGCTCCGCGGCGGTGAGTTCGGCGGGCGCGCCCGGGATCCCGTACTCCGCGGCTATGGACCGGGCGAGACGGCGCAGCCCGCCCGCGGTGATGGCCCGCACTGTGGTGGCGTGCCAGTGTGCGGCGTCGGCGGTGCGCGCATTGTGCACATACGCGACCTGCTCCGCCGTGAGTCCCCGCTGGAACCGGAGCTGCAGGGCAGTTCGCTGACTCGGCGGAAGGGTGTCCACGGCCCGGCCGAAAAGGGCAATCGGCGCCGTGGCGAGCGCTGCCAGCACCGGGTCGGCGTCGGTGACGCCCGCGAGCGCCGCGTACGCGGCTGCCACACTGCGCTGAAGCGCTCGCAGATCCCATTCGGCTCCGGGCTCGAGTTTCGGTGCGGTCGCCGGATGATCAGCGGCTGTCCGGGATACGAGCGGGGGCCCCGCGGCCGACTGCGGATCGATCGCGGCCGAACCCCCGGTGAGCGCGTTCGGCGGACCGGGCTCGGCGGAATTCTGCGAATCGACCGGTACGGCGGGCACAGCCGGGGCGGCGGCTTCCGCCGGGGTATCGGCGATCGCCTGCTCGGGGGCCGGTGTCGGGGCGGCCGGGATCGCGGCACGATGCTGGGCGTGGACGGCCTGGGTGAGCTGTTCCAGCGCGTCTATCTGTTCCGGGGTGAGCCGCTCGCCGCGCGGCAGTGTGCGCAGCGCTTCGGTGACATGTCCGCGTTCGGCCGGGCCGAGCTGGTTCAGGGTGTCCAGCAGTACGTCCTCGGTGTGTGCGCGTAGCCGCTCGCCCAGTTCTGCCGTCGCCTGCGGGCCGTCCAGTTCCCCGGCGCGGAACCCGGCGAACGCGATCGCGTGCGCCAGCTGCTGAACCGGCGCGGCGGGTGTGCCGGCGGCCGGATCCCAGCCCAGCATGGTGGTCACCTGCTGCAGCGTGCCGGGCCAGTGCGCCTGGACCACGGCCCGGGTGGCCGGGTGCGTGGTGGCCGGTTGCGCGGCCTGGTCTCCGGCGCGGGCCGGAGCCGGCCCGGCCGGCACCGGTTCGGTGGTGGGCACTTCGGCTGTGACACCGGGTGCGGCTCCCGTGGATACCGCGGCGCTCGGGACAGCGGGTGCGATCGCGGGCGCCCGGACCGGTTCTCCCACCGGCGCCTGCTGTTGCGGCTCACCGGTCGCCGAAATCGTCGCTGCCGCGGAACCTTTCGCCCCGGCGTGTTCCGGCGGTGGATGCCGGGCCGGTTGCGGGGCCCCGGTATCGGCGACGCCCTCTGCTGTGGGCGGTGCACGGGAGTCGTGGGCGGCGGCGAGATCGTAGGTTTCGGTCCTGCGGAGACCGAATGGTTGCAGTTTCGCGGTCAGATCGCGGAAATCGGCTTGGGCTTCGGCGAGATTGCGCTGCGCGACCGCGAGGTTGTTGGTCTTCTCGTGAAGTCGTGCCCGGGTCGCCTCGGTGGGAGCCGCGGCGTGTTCGGCCAATGCGGCATGGTGTTCGGCGAGGGCTTCCTGGTGCTGGGTGTAGCGGATGATGGAGATCTGGGCTTCGGGGGCGGACGCGTAGAGGGCGTCGTCGGGGGCGGTGAAGTACTGGACGCTACCGCTTCGGCCACTGCGGGCGGTGCGGTTCTCGGCCTGGATATCGATAGCGCGCGATTCCGCCGAATGGCCGGAGATCAGTACATGCAGGCCGCCGATCGCGTCGATATCCGCGCCGACGGGGATATCGACACCGCGCCCGCCCTGCCGGTTGATGACCAGCACTTTTCCGCGCTGCCCGGCCTCGTGGAAGATCTTCTGTAGTTCGGCGTCGGCGTCGGCGCCGTGGCGGAGGAAGAACTCCGCGTCCACCGCGATGTGCTCGATACCGAGGTCGTCGAGTCTGCTGGAGAGCCTGCCCACCTCGCTGTTGCGGTTGCAGATCGCCAGTAGCGGATTGCCATCGGGTCGACGTCCGGCGATGCTGTGCGCCATGGCCAGCATCTTGGCGTCCTGGTGGCTGATCTTCCCGGGCTCCCCGACCGCGAGGTGATCGTCGAGGATCGTCAGCTTCGACGGTGCGGCGCGCGGGATCTCGACCACATGTCTGACGCCGTGATTGCTCTTCAGCTCCTCGGCGACATTGCTGGCAGTACCGGAGTAGCCGAAGAGCTGATCGCTCTTCTCCGGTGACAGGAGCTCACGGGCGGTGACCGAGGCGGAACTGGCCGGATCGTCCCGGATCCGGATGCCGTGCTTGGCTTCCACGGCCTGGGCCAGCCCACCGTTCCAGCGACTTTCGGTGGAGGTCTCGGCATCGAACATCACTTTGTGTGTTGTCGGATCGATAATGTAGATCTTGTGCGAATCCGGGTTGGGAATCCGCTCGCCGGTGGGGGTGGTGAGGTGTTCGAGGCCGAGTTCGGGATGATGCCACACCACGTAGTTGTCGTTCTCGATGTACTCCCACTCCGCCGTGGCCGCCATGGTCAGCCGATGGGTCTCGGCATCGGTGAGCGGCCGCCCGAGGATATCCTCTACCTTGTGGCGGCCGGCTTCGGTGAGTGCGGTTCCGCCGCCGGTCCGGTCGGGTTCACGGCCGAAATCGAATTCGTTGAGCAGTCCCACCTTCCGGGCATCGGTGAGGAACGCGTGGGCGTCGGTGACCTGTGTGGCGACCTCGCTTCCCGCCGGGTTCCCCGATCCCTCCGACAGGATGAACGTGGTGTCGCCGAAGACCAGGGCCTCGTCGATCTCGTCGACCCCGTTGCGACGCGCGGGAACGATATTGCCACGTAGCTCACCGAATCCGATGTCGTCCATCGTGCCGACGAAAATAGTGGGCCGACCCTCGGTAGGCGTCGCGTACGGTGTGTCCGGGTTCATGCGCACGATATCGAATCCGAAGGAGCCCAGAACCGTCCGGTATTGGCCGAAGGCCTCACTGGCCAGGTAATCCCGGGTGGTGATGATCTTCACCGGGCCGCCGCGCGCGGATATCAGGGCGCCCGCCGCCATGAACACGAGAGTTTTGCCCTCGCCCGTATGCATATTGCCCACACCACTGTCCCGGGCGACCAGCATCGCCATGACCTGGGTCCACCGCAGCACCTTCCCGTCGGGATCGCCGCGCCGGATCATCTCGATGATCGACATCGCCGCTTCCCGGTCGCTGCCGTGCCGGACCATCCACTCCATGCCCTCCGGCGATACGAGGCTCCAATCCGTTGCCGCGTGACCGTTGATCACATCGTCGGTCTCGGCCAGGTATCGAGCCTCGATATCGATCGAGTCGGGGTCCGGTGCGGGTCCGGCGGTCGCGTCCGCCGGCGGCTCGTCCGGCGATCCGGCCTCGGTCCGGCCCTGCGCCGACGCCTCGCCACCGTCGTCGGCGGGCACGTCGGCTTCGTCGACGGTCCGCGCGGGGTCCGTGGTGGGCTTCGCAGCTGTGTCCGGGGCTTCGGTTTCGCTTTTCCATCCTCCCGACTTCGCTCCCGCAGCTTCCGGCGCCGCGCGTTCGTCGCCGGGGACGCGCTGTTCCGGCGATCCGGCCGGTGTGCCGTTCTGTTCGGGCTGCACCGGTGGTCCGGCGTCCTCGGCGGCCGTGACACGAGGGGCTTGCGCCGCTGCCCTGGCCGCGCCCGGTGCTTCCGGCGATGGTTTCGATCCGGCCGCCGCGTCCGTGGACCGTGCCGCAGTACCTTCGGCTTCCGCCGTGAGCGCGCCTTTCGGTGTCTCGGCTTTTTCGGCGACCGGATGTGCCGGCGCGTCGTAGCCCTTTTCCTGTCCCCGTCCGAGCCGGGCGGCGTTGAATTCTTCGGCGGGTAGCCGGTTCACTCCGCCGGTGGCCGGTCCGGCGGGCTTGTCGGGTTTCGCCGCCGGATGCGCCGCGGTGTCCTCGTCACGGCCGAGGCTGTGCAGTGCCGCTGCGCGGTTCACCGGTGGGCCGGGTGGGCCGCCCGGCTGCGCGTTCTCGTCCGCCGCGATCCGCTGCAGCAGCCGGGCGTGCAGTTCCCCGGCCGGCTGCCGCGGGGCGCCGGCGGACGGGGAACCGGGCCCGCTCGCGGACTCGGCGATCGGACCGTGTGGTCGAGGACCGGCGGGCTCGCTCGCGGCACCGGCGACGAGCCCGACCGGAACCGGCGGTGCGGAATCACTTTTCGGCGCGAAAGCCACGGTCTTCGGATGGCTGACATTGTCCGGTAGTGGCACGCCCGGGTTCTTCGGTACCCAGTCGGTGGAGTTGACCTGGGGCGCGGTCGGTTCCTGAACGGATGGCGTGGTCGGTTCCCGGAGCGCCCGCGACAGGATGTCGTTCATGCGCTGCCGGCTCGTTTTCGGCATCTCCGGCGGTGCTCCGGTGGCCTTGCGCTGGTATGCCCGGAGCGCATCGACGAGTGAGACGCTGCCGGGCGCCGAGGTATCCGCCGGGCCGCCGGATACCCCGGCTCCCGGCGGGCGAGGGGGACGTAGGCTCGCGACTCCGTGGCCCGCGGCGCCGAGGAACCCGCCGGCCGCGGCCGGTACGAGTCCTTCGGTGAAGCCCGCAACCGTCAGTTTCTCGCCGGACAGTCCGATCGCCACACCAGCGCCGAAGAGCCCACCCACCAGTCCGCCGAGTATGCCGGTCAGCACGGTGCCGGCGAACTGTTCGGCCACCTGGCCCGTTGTGCTCGTCGCGCGTGCGGCGCGGGCCATGGTGGCGGGAATGATCCAGCGGTCGCCGGCTGTCTTGGCGGCGGCCGCGCCGCCCGCCCCGCCCGCCCCGCCCGCGGCCGCCGCGATGAAGACGGCCTTCTTGTCGACGGCAGCGCGGTCGCCCGCGTCCACCTGCTTCTGTTGCACGGCGTAGTTGACACCGCCACCCTGGATGATGCCGATCTTCACCGCGTTGCCGACCAGTGCTCCGGTGCCACGGTCGGCCACCCGCCTGGCGCCGAGACCGATCAGGTGTTCCAGCAGCCGCCGCTCCGCGAGCTCCAGCGCTGTGCGAGTGCGCATCTCGGCGAGGTAGGCCTGTATCTGACCACCGGCCGCGTATGCGATGGCAGCCTGGACCAATGCCCACAGCAGGATTACCGCGAACGCGATAACAGTCCACTTCTGAAGTTCGAAGGCATTGGCTCCTTCGTACATCTGCACGGCCTGACCGTCGAGTTCGTCGGCCTTCGCGCGTAATCTCTCCGCGAAAGCACGGTATTGCTTCTCGATATCGTTTCCGCCCGCGCCCCGGATGGCCGAACTCAGATTGTCGGCCTTGTGGTCGAGATACAACGCGCGCTCGCGGCATCGTTCGGCCGCTGCCGACAACGAATCGGCCTCGTCCCGCATCGAATCTTCCATGGCCTCGGGAAAGTGGCCGGCCACGATTTCGATGACGACGACCGGAAGCCATGGAGGAAGTCGCAGAGACACACCCAACCCATCAACCACGGCCTACAGGATCCCGAGGCTCCTTCGGAAACCACTCGGAAGGGTCATTCTTGCTCGACCGGAAAGATTTTCCACCAATGGGAACGATGTCGGCCCTCGGTCGGCCGGGTCAGTCTGCCCGGCTCTGGTCGCCGCGCAGATAGGCGCGGATACCGTCCAGGCCGGGGGTCCCGGGCATGATGTCCGGTTGATCGGCCAAATCCGGGGATTCGGCCGTCGCGGCCTCGATCAGCGATCGATGTTCTTCACGGAGGTCCCGAACCGCGGCCTGTACCGTGTCGACGATGGATCGGGCGAGCGCCTCGGGTGATCTGCGGAGTGCGGCGGCGGTCAGCTTCAGTTCCGTGAGGACACCGCCGGAGTCGACTGTCACCTCCACCGCTCGGTCCGGCGAGCAGGCCTGCATTCGTAGCGCTTCCACCTGCCGGTAGGTCTCGGCCATCCGGTCGTGCTCCCGCTCGTAGGTATCGAGCAGTCGCTCGACCTGACCGCGCAAGCCGTTGTCGGCGGACAGCAGCGTCTCTCGGTTGCCCCGATCCATGATTCGATCCTCCCCCGATCAGCGATGATGAGAAGCCGGTGGGGTGGAGTCGGGCGATGCCGTCTGCGCCAGCGCGACCAGTAGGCGGTGCAGAACTTTCGCCGGTGCGCTCGCACTGTCACCGTGTAGTTCGACAGTGGCGAAGGCGACCGCCAGCGCCCGGCCGGGCGAGAAGATCTGCTGGTCGAAGCACTGGTCGCCCAGCTGGGCGCGCCATCGTCTGTATCCACCGACGATCCGGCCCAGATTGTCGCCCTGCGCGCCGGTGATGCGCAGGTATTCGGTGATGAGCGCGCGTTGCGCTTCCGCGCGGGCGCGCAGGTTGCCGGCGAGGTCCAGTACCCGGCCCAGTTCCAGCAGCATCGTCGTGTACATCGGTCGCTGCTCGGGAGCGGTGTCCGCGGGCTCGGTCGTTATCCCGGCGCGTCCGGCGAAACCGCCCGGATCGGCAACCGAGTCCCGGGACAACAGAATCCAGAGCTCCGGCGCATGCCCCGAATGCGCGGCCGGTGTGACACCGCGGTTCTCGACGTGCGAAGGCGGGCCGTCGTCACTGATCTCTATGCCGTGCAGCGGGATCGAGTACTCGGGCAGGACGGTATCGACGGCATCGGCGATCTCCTGGGCCGTCTGTTCGGCGATTCCGGTGGTTTCGAATCCAGCGACGACGAGGCCGTGTGCTGCCGCCATCTCGCGCAGGATGCGCATGGCCTCGGCATCGGGCTGTGGTCCCGCGGGCGGGGAAACCTGTTTCCCGCGGGCGGCCGGGGTGCGGTTCTTCTCCTCGTCACCCTGCCCGGGCCGGCCGGGTGGGCGGGCGTGGGTGCGCGGTGGGGAAACCCGCGGCGGTACCGGGTTCTCCGCAGGAGCGGGGGTCGTCGCGGCGCCGGATCGCGGTGGGCCCGAATCGGTGCGGGCCGGGGCTGCTGCTGCTCCGTTTCCTTGAACGGCTCGAACGGGGACGGCCGGAGTCGAGTTCGCCGAGGGCTGCGACGGCGCCGCTCCCGCGCGCGTCGGTGCGGCCGGAGCGCCGGGTCCGGCCGCGGTCGGAACAGGCGTACCGGACGGGGGGACAGTCGATGTGGGGACAGATGGGGGGACAGCGGAGGGTGGTGGTTCTCCATTGGTGTCCGCACCAGGTCCGGAGTCCGGGGCGGCGTTGTCACCCGATCCCGGCTGCTGTTGTTCCGGTTGCGATGTGGTGTCCGGCACGTGATCGCTCACTGCCGAGGTCGTGGCCTCCCCGGCCGGCGACCGGACCGCCGCACCCGCTGTCGGAGCATCGGACCCACCACCTGCTGCCGAGCTCGACCACGGTTGCCCAGCGGATCCGGCCGGATCGGTCGGGTGGTTCGTTGCCGGTGCTGATACCGAGTCGACCGGGCCGGCCGAACCGTCGGCCGTGGTGTTCGGCTGGGCCGGGTTCGCGGCGCGGATCTGCACACCCCCCTGATTGTCCTGCTGTTCGAACAGGTCGGCGGTGTCGCGGATCCCGGAACCCATGGTGCGGAGGCCGGCCACCAGGTTCTCGAACCCTTCGAGGCTCTGCTTCGCTGCCGGAACGTAGGTCGAGGCGAAGGTCTCACCGGGTTTGTCGCCACCCCAGCTGTCGCCCTCGCGGATACGGATCGCGATGAGCTCGGCCAGGATTTCCGTGAGCTCGGTGGCGACAGCATCCAGTTGCGCTGCGGAGGCGCGCATCTCCGCCGGGTCGAGCCACAGTGGCTCGCTCACTCGGTGCCCCCGTGGTCGAGTCCGAGCCGCATCGGGACGACTGGGTGGTCCGGCATCGACCCCTCTTCTCGTACGGCGCTCCTCCCCTCAGTGTGCACGATCGAGACCGGCCCCGCCGCCGCGTTGTTCCAGGACCTGGGAACGCGGCGCTGTGCGCCGGGTGACCGGTTCGGCGACTGTCATGCCCTGCTACCTTCCGAGACAGGAAGGCAGGACGGTGGAAATGGACGTGCGAACCCACACCGCGGCAGAGGTGGCCGACGGCGTTTTCGTCGAATCGGCCCTGGACCCGGGCTCGCTGCTGGAACCCGTACTGATCGTCGACCTGGACGGTGCCGACGCGGCGACCGCGCGGGCGGCCGCCGCACTGCCGGCGGCCTACGGCGGGCTCGCGGTGGGTATCTGCTCCGGTCCGGTTGCTCCCGATCTCGCACCCCTGTGCGCCGCGCTGGACCTGACGTACGCCACGGCGAGCGGCCCGGCGGACCGCTGTGTCGTGGCGGTCGAGGACGCCGGTCGCGCGGTGGACGAATTCCTTGCCGGCGTGCGTCGTAACCCGCAGGCTTCGTCCATCGCCGGGCAGGTCCTGCGCACAGCGGAGCCCTTGGCGGTGTCCGCCGCGATCGATGTGGAATCGCTGGCGTATTCCACCTTGCAGGGGGGTGCCGAGTTCGGCGGCTGGCTCGCCGGACGGCGGCGACTGGGCCGGCCGCTACCACCTTCGCCGGCGACGGCACCTGTCGTGTTGTCGGCCGAGGGGGATACCCTGCGAATCACTCTCGATCGCCCGGAGCGCCGTAACGCCTACGGCACAGCACTGCGCGACGCTCTGGTCGAAGCGCTGCGCATGGCGCTGCTCGCCGATTCCTTCACCCGGATCGTCCTCGACGGCACCGGTCCGTCGTTCTGCGCCGGGGGCGACCTGGACGAGTTCGGGCACACTCCGGACACCGCGACCGCCCACCTGATCCGCACCCGTGGGGGAGCGGCACGGTTGATGGCCCGGCTCGCGGACCGCGTCGAGGTCCGGTTGCACGGACACTGTGTAGGAGCAGGGATCGAGATCTCCGCTTTCGCCGGCCGGGTCGTGGCCGCGCCGGATACGGTGATCCGGTTACCCGAGGTGGCGATGGGGTTGATCCCCGGTGCCGGCGGGACGGTGAGTGTGCCGCGGCGTATCGGTCGCTGGCGGGCCCTGCACCTGTTCGTGACCGGTGCGGCACTGTCCGCGGACCGGGCGCTGGAATGGGGATTGGTGGACGAGATCGCCGATCCGCGCGGCTGAGCGGGTGGCGGAGCCACCGGCCCACGATGCGGCAGCCGGCCCCTGCGGCGGATTCGGGGCACCGTCCGGCTCCTGTGCCGCCGTGGCCGAGACCGTTCGCGGACCGTCGGCTGTTCACCGCTTCGGTGGAACTGCGCGTGATTCGCGCATCGAGCCCGGGCATTCCGGAGCGGGGTCCGCTCCGGAAGCGCTCGCGCAGTCCGTGTCCGGACCCGGGTTCGTTCGAAATGGTATTCACCCCTCGAACGAGGTAAACATAATCATAGATTGTCGGGACTCGAACTCCAGTGGGTGCGGGGGAGCGGCGGCCTTACCGTATGGAGGTACGTGTAGTGGGACAGCCAGGGCTTCGTCCGCAGAAGACAGCGATGCTGGTCGCGCAGCGGATCGTCGAGGGCATCAACAAACGGGGCAACAAGGTCGGCGACAAGTTGCCGCCCGAGCGGGTGATGCTCGAGGATTACGGTATCGGCCGCGGAACACTGCGCGAGTCGCTGCGCTTCCTGGAGTTGCAGGGTGTCATCGCGCTCAAACCCGGGCCGGGTGGTGGTCCGATCGTGCAGCAGCCCGACGGTGTGGGGTTGGCGACGGCCATCACCCTGCTGTTGCAGTTCGAAAACGCACCTTTCCGGACGATCGTCGAAGCCCGCACCGCCCTCGAACCGATGATGGCCGAACTCGCTGCCGACCGGATCAGTGAGGAACAGCTCGCCCGGCTGCAGTACTCGGTCGACACCATGCGCGAAAATCTCGACGACGAAGAGGTTTTCGTCGAGATGAGCCGTGTCTTCCACGACACCATCGCCCAGGGTTCGGGCAATGCGCTGTTCGGCTGTCTCATCCACGCGCTACTGGACATGCTCGACGGTTCGGCGGTGGGAATGGAGTACCCGCAACGTCATCGCGCCGCCACCTGCGATATCCACGACAAAATCTATCGTGCGGTCGCCGCCGGTGATGCCGCCGCGGCGCTGACGGCGATGGAAGAGCATATCGACGCGATCCGGCGTTACGGGGAGAAGCACTTTCCCGAGGTGCTGGATGCGCCGATCGCCTGGGGCACCCGCGGCTGATCGGCGCGATCACCGGTGTCCCGATCCGGCGAGCGGCGGGGGCGTCGTACAGGAACCGGGCCGTGCGCTCCCGTCGTTACCGATGATCACCACCACCACCACCACCACCGGCGCCGCCGAGGCCGCGCTGTAGTCGGCCCTCGCCTGTGCCGGACAACGCGTCCAGTTCAACCGTCCCATCGGATCGTTCCAGGCCGTCGAGCACAAATACGCGGATATGGCTGTCGCCGTCGGCGCCGCCCAGGTCGCCGTCGCTCTGCGCGGCCGAGGACGGCGAGGAGTTCTCCCGGCTCGCGGTGACGGCGAAGGCGTAGGCGGCCGAATGCCCGAGTCTGGGTGCGGTGCTGAACATCCGGATCCACGGCGGTAGCGGGTTCACCTGGGCGGCGGACCCGCACCTGTACTTCCGGCGAGCGAAGGCGGTCGAACCGCTTTTCGGCGATCACGCGCACCCATGCGGAGCTGCCGGCCGAACTCGTCGGGATCTGACCGGTAGGTGACCCGAGCGGTCGCGGGCCGCCCACCACCTAACGGTCGAACACCACGCGGCCGCCGATGACGGTCGTACACACTGCCTCGGCTGCCGGGTGCTCGAGCATCCGGTCGATCGGACGGTCCAGCAGCACGAGATCGGCGGCCGTGCCCGGCGTGACCACGCGGGCTCGGCCGCCCGGATCGTGCAGTGGCGCGAGAAAGCGCCCGAGTGCGTCCGGTGCCCGGAGAGTTTCCTCCGGGCCGATGATGCGGCCGCCGGGTGCGCGCCGGGTTACCGCGTCGGCGATGATCCGCCAGGGGTCGAGTGGACCGTACGGAGCGTCGCTGGACAGCGCCGAGCCCACCCCGGCTTCGATCAGGCTGCGGCAACGGTAGAGATCGGGCAGGTCCGCCGGGTCGACACGGTCGAGATAGTCGTCACCGCGTGCGCCGATGAACCCGGGCTGGGTCACCACGGTGATCCCGAGGCGCCGTAGTACCGCGACCGATTCGCCCGGGACGATCGCACCGTGTTCGATCCGGTCACCGGGAACACTGCCCGCCTCGTCGAAGGCGGCCAGCAGGATGAGCAGGGCCTCCCGGCTGACACAGTGCACCGCTACCGGGCGGCCGAGTTCGTGCGCGGCGCGGATGGTGGACACGAGTGTGTCGATCTCGGGAAATCCGGAATCGGCCAGGACGATCTTGTACGCCCCGGCGGTGACGCCCGCGCCGCACTGCGCCCCGAGCGGAACACCCAGCAGGTTCAGCCGCTGGGGCACGGTGCCGGACTCCGCGGCAGCGATCAGGGCGGTGCGCGAGGAATCGGCGAGATCCGGTGTGGCATCGGTGATGCCGGTGATTCCGTAGCGGGCCAGTCGGGCCGCGATATCGGTGAGATCGGGCGGACCGGTGTCGGGCAGCCGGGATCTGAGCCAGGAGTCCGCGCGCCAGAGTCGCCCCGTGGCACGGCCCGCGGTATCGCGTTCGATACCCGGGTCCGCCGCGGTATCGAGGCCGACCCGGCGGGCTGCCGCCGAATTGAGTATCCACAGGGCACCACTGCGGTGCTGGACGCGTACCGGACGCCGCGCGTGCAACGAATCGAGCGCGGCGGAATCGAGGAGTCCGGCCACGGTCTCGACATAGCCGACTCCGCGGATCCAGTCCTCACCCGGTGCGGTGGCCAGCGCATGCGCGAGATCGGCGGCGGTGCGCACCCGGGGCGGACCGCAGCGCACCGAGGCCGCGTCGGCGGCCGACGCGTGCAAGTGCAGATGATGATCGTGCAGGCCGGGCAGCAGGGCTCCGCCCTCGGCGTCGCGGACCGGGAGCCCGCTCGCGGGCAGATCGGTCCCGACCGCCGCGATCCGGCCCGCGCGGATCAGGACATCGGTACCCGGACTGCCGGATACCTCGGCGTCGCGGATCAGCAGGCTCGTCATCGGAGGCGCACACCGAGTTCGGCGAGTACCGCACCGGTGTCCCGGCCACTGCCGGGTGCCACGCCGCCGGCGGCCCGGCGGCTCGGTGCGCTCACTCGTGATTCGTCGATCGGGGCGGTGACCGCCGATCCGGGATCGAGCGTCGCCGCCACGACCGACGACATGGCGATATCCCATAACCGGCCGGAGCCGTCGGCGGGCGCCGACATCGCCAGGACCGCCGCGGTCAGGCCGGTCAGCGGATCGGCGATCGCGTCTCCGACGAATACCGGGACGCCACGGGATCGGGCGACCAGGCCGGCGGTCGCCGCGATATCGTCCCCGAAGCCGATCCGGTTCGAGGATCGCCCATGGGCGGTGATCGAAATCCAGGTACCACCGGCGGCGGCGAATGCCGCGGCGTCCAGACCGAATCCGGCCAGGGCGCGTGGTCGCGACGCCTCGATCACGATATCGGCGGATGCGACCAGTTCGCTCAGGGCGCGGCGCTGGCGGGGTGCTTCCGGGTCGAGGACCACGGATTGGTGGCCACCGTGGAGTAGTTCGTAGAAATCGGCTTCGCCCCGGCGGGCGCCGTCGGGCCGGGTGGGTGTCTCCACTTTGATCACGCGCGCTCCCGCCAGGCCGAGCAAGTGCGCGCAGAGCGGGCCCGCCCACAATGCGCTGAAATCCACGACGCGCAATCCGTGCACCGGCCGTGGTCGCAGCGGTTGCGGGGGTTCCGCCGAGACGGGCGCGAGCGGGCCCGCCGCCAGACCCAGGAGATCCGCGCGTTCGGTGAGCTCGGCACCGGTATGGGTGCGTAGCCAGTCCGTGACGCCGGGCCAGGGGTCGTCGGTGGCGTCGCGGGAGATGAGCGCGGCGAGCAGTACCGGATCATCGGGGCGGGCACAGCTGACCGCGGCCCAGCCGTCGGCAGTGGGCAGCAGTCGACAGTGGCGTCCGGCCGAGCGGGTGCCGCCGCGGCGCAGGCCGGTGAAAGCCGCGCGTTCGGAGAGGAGGCGGGCGCCGTCGAGGTGGACCCGGCCGCCGGTGATCGCCGTGATCCGGTCGGTGTGCCGGCGGGCGACGGTGGCCGCCGCGCCGGGCGGTATCAGGGCCGGGCCGTCGGGAAAGCCGGTGAGCGCGGGTATCCCGCTCTCGGCCCAGTCGAGCACCCGGTGTGCGGTCGCACTCGGGGTGCGCGCTCCGGCGGTGTCGGACACGGCGCTGATGTTACCTCCCACTAATAATCATGCGCATAGATCTCGCCGAGGTCGTAATCCGGACGCATGATCGGCATCATCGAGTGAGCCGTCTCATTTTTCTCGCAACGGTTCCGGCTCGGATCTGCCGGTGCGTTTCCGGAGCGGCGGCTTCCGATCCACGGGCTCGGCCGGGCCCGCGACACGGTGAGGACATCGCGCGTGAGCTATTACCTGAACGACGAGGAAGCGCTCCTGGTGCGGACGGTGCGTGAGTTCATCGATCGGGAGGTGAAACCGTCGGTGCGGGAGGTCGAGCACGCCGACACCTACCCCGAGAACTGGATCGAACAGATGAAGCGGATCGGCTTTACGGTCTGGCCGTTCCGGAGGAATACGGGGGCACCCCCGTCTCGATGCCCTGCTGTGTCCAGGTCACCGAGGAACTCGCCCGTGGCTGGATGTCGCTGTCCGGGGCCATGGGTGGTCATACCGTCGTCGCGAAACTGATCGGTCTGTTCGGTACCGCCGAACAGAAGCAGCGTTATCTGCCGCCGATGGCGACCGGGGAGATCCGCGCCGCCATGGCACTCACCGAACCAGGGGGTGGCTCGGATCTGCAGGCCATGACCACCGCCGCCGAACGCGAAGGCGACGATCTCGTGATCAACGGCGCCGAGACCTGGATCACCAACGCGCGGCGCGCGGGCGTCATCGCGCTGCTGTGCAAAACCGACCCCGGCGCGACCCCGCGTCACCGGGGAATATCGATCGTCCTGGTCGAACACGGTCCCGGCCTCACCGTCTCGCGTGAACTCCCCGAACTCGGCTACCAGGGTGTCGAGAGCTGCGAACCGTCCTTCGACAATTACCGGATCCCGGCGGACGCGGTCCTCGGCGGCACACCCGGAAAGGGCTTCGGGCAGATGATGAAAGGCCTGGAGACCGGCCGGATCCAGGCGGCCGCCCGGGTACTCGGCGTCGCCGCGGCCGCGCTCGAGGATTCGCTCGCCTACGCACAGCAGCGGGAAAGCTTCGGCCGGCCGATCTGGCAGCACCAGTCGGTCGGTAACTATCTGGCGGATATGGCCACGAAACTGACCGCGGCCCGTCAGCTCACCCGGCACGCGGCCGAGATGTACGACCGCGGCCAACGATGCGATATGGAGGCCGGGATGGCCGAACTGTACGCCTCGGAGGTGGCCATGGAGGTCGCCCTGAACGCGGTCCGCATCCACGGCGGCTACGGCTATTCCACCGAATACGATGTGGAGCGCTACTTCCGGGACGCCCCGCTGATGATCGTCGGCGAGGGAACCAACGAGATCCAGCGCAATGTGATCGCCGCGCAACTGGTCGCGCGGGGTGGGCTGTGAGCGGCCGGGCGGGAGCAGCGGATCGTGCGGGTGTTCCAGACTGCGGTCGGCTGCTCGGCGGTGCGCTGCGGGAGGTCCACGCGGCGACCCTCGCGACCGCGGTTCTGAAGGAGACGGTGGCACGCTCCGGAATCGAGCCCGAGCGGATCGACCGGGTCGTCGTGTGCAGTCCTACGCCGGCTCGGAGGCGCCGTGCATCGGCCGCTGGGCGGCTCTGGACGCGGGACTGCCGTTGTCGGTGTGCAGACCGACCGGCGTTGCGGGTTCGGGCCGCAGGCGCTGGTCACCGCGGTGACGATGGTGCAGTGCGGAGCCGCCGAGGTCGTGGTGGATGGGGGTGGAGTCGATGAGCACCGTCGAGCACCACACGACCGGCGCCCGATGGGGCGCGCGCCGGCGGTTTGCCGCTGTTCGACCGGCTCGACCGGGCCGGGAGCGTTCGCAGCCGGACCGGCGGTTCGGTGTCCGATCAGCGGAATGGTCGAGATGTCGGGGCGGGCGCTGCTGACGATGTGCATCGGCAGTCAGGGGATGGCGGCCGCGGTGAGCTCCGCCACAGGGCCGCCGGAGCGGTGGCGCTGTTGCGCCACCGATCGCGAGCGCCGTAACCGTTTCGCCGCCCTGTCCCCGGGTATCTGCTGAACGTTACGTTCACTCGAGGAGGCGCGGTAGCGAATACGGTAGCGCGAGAACTGGTTTCGGTTCGTCGTTGAACCGGAGGAGTTTATCGCGCGGTTCCGTGCTGCCCCGTCGCGCGCCTCCGGTACGAAGAGAGGCCAGATGATCGAGGTTTCTACATCCGGACCGAAATCCGCGGTGAACCGAGTTACCCGCAGCCGTGTTTTCGAGCGCTTCGCCCGGGCCGGTTTCGTGATGGCGGGGGTTGTGCACCTGCTGATCGGCTATCTCGCGGTGCGGATCGCTTTCGGTGGTGGCGGCAGCACCGACCAGTCCGGCGCCATGGCCGAGCTGGCCGCCAAACCCGGCGGTGTTCCCGCCCTTGTCTTCGGTATCGCGGCTTTCGTCTTCATGGCGTTGTGGCGGCTCACCGAGGCGGCGCTGGGATCGCGGGACAGCGACGCCGAGGACCGGTCATCGGATCTGTTCCATCGCGGCAAGGCCCTCGCCGTAGCCCTGGTCTACTTCGGATACGCCCTCACCGCGTTCAGTTTCGTCCGTGGCAACGGTAAATCCAGCGGTGGCCAGAACGCCGGACTGTCGGCGCGGCTGATGGAGAGCACCGGGGGCAAGGTCGTTCTCGTCGTCGCGGGCCTGGTGATCATCGCCGTCGGCGGATACCACATCTACAAGGGCGCGACCCGGAAGTTCCTCGAGAAACTGCACACCCACACCGGCCTCGTACGCAAGCTGGGAACGGTCGGATACCTCAGCAAGGGCTCGGCCATCGCAGGTGTCGGTGTACTCGTGATCGTGGCGGTGAACCAATCCGACCCGGGTAAGGCCAGCGGCCTCGACGCCGCGCTGAAAACCTTGGGTGGCCAGCCGTTCGGACCTGTGCTGCTGGTGGCGGCCGGGCTCGGGATAGCCGCCTACGGGCTCTACGATCTGGCCTGCGCACGCTACGCGAAGATGTGAGCCGGCGGCGCCCGGCCGGCCGCGTCGCTCCCACCTGTCGCGCACCCGCCTCTCGGGCGGGCGCGACGGGTGGGATCCGGTGCTGACCACCACACGTGTGTCGCGGAGTTCCGATCCGTCCGGATCCGTATCTTCGGTGAGGTGAATCCCACCGAGCTGCCCCGCCTCGGATCGGCCACCGGTCGCTGGATCGTCCTGGCCACCGTGCTCGGCTCCTCGGTGGCGTCCCTGGACGCCACCGTCGTCAATATCGCGCTACCCCGCATCGGCACTGCGATGGACACCGATGTCGCCGGATTGCAGTGGACGCTCAACGGTTACACGCTGACGCTCGCCTCGTTCATCCTGCTCGGCGGGTCCTTCGGAGACCGGTTCGGCAGACGCAAGGTGTTCGTCGCCGGTGCGGTGGGGTTCGCCGTCGCGTCGCTGCTGTGCGGTGCGGCGGTGAACATCGAGATGCTGGTGGCCGCGCGGGTGCTCCAGGGTGTGGCGGGTGCCATGCTGACTCCCGGCAGTCTCGCGCTGATCTCCGCGTCCATCGACCACCGCGATCAGGGCGCGGCGATCGGGCTCTGGTCGGGCTTCGGCGGGGTGGCCGGGGCGCTCGGACCGTTCCTCGGCGGCTGGTTGATCGAGGTCGCGGGCTGGCGGTCCATCTTCTTCATCAATGTGCCGCTGGTGATCGTGGTGGTGGCGGTTTCGCTGCGGCATGTGCCGGAGAGCCGGGATCCCGACGCCGCCGACCGGATCGATCTGCCGGGTGCGCTGGTGATCGCGGCCGCGCTCGGCGCGCTGACGCTCGGTCTGATCGACGCGATGCCGCTGCTGACAGGTGCGGGCGTGCTGCTCCTGGCCCTGTTCGTCTCGATCGAGGTGCGCAGCGATCATCCGCTGGTCCCGCCGTCGCTGTTCGCCTCCCGGGTGTTCACTGTCGCCAACCTGGTCACTCTCGCCGTGTACGCGGCGCTCGGCGGGGTGTTCTTCCTGCTGGTCCTGGAACTGCAACTGGTCGCCGGGTATTCGCCGTTGTCGGCCGGACTGGCCACCCTTCCCGTCACGCTGCTGATGCTGGCACTTTCGGCCCCGTCCGGCCGGTGGGCACAGCGGCACGGGCCCCGGCTGCCCATGATCTTCGGGCCGGTACTCGCCGCAGCGGGCCTGATGCTGCTACCGCGAATCGGGCCCGGTGCGTCCTATCCGGTCGATGTACTGCCCGCAGTGGTGGTCTTCGGTCTCGGTCTGTCGGTCCTGGTCGCGCCGCTCACCGGGGCGGTGCTCGGCGCGGTGTCGACGAGTGAGGCGGGTATCGCCTCCGGGGTCAACAACGCGGTCGCCCGGACGGCGCAACTACTCGCGGTGGCGGCCCTGCCCGGGCTCGCCGGAATCTCCGGTGCCCTCGACGACCCGGCGGTGTTCGACTCCGGTTTCACCGTCGCCATGCGGATCTGCGCGGGCCTGCTGTTGACCGGCGCGTTTCTGGCGGCGGTGCTGTTGCGACCGCGGCGGCAGGCGCCCGAACCGGACCGGGTGGACTGCCTGCCGCAGTGCGGGGTCGGTGGACCCGCGGTCGCTCCTGCGCGGGTACCGCGATGACGGTCGTCCGATATCCATCGAGAATTCAGGTCGATGGAGGATTGACCCGGGCGATCCCGGGTAGACGGCCGTTATGATTTCGTTCCGCCCTCTCGTACCGTTCCCGCTGGACCCGGATGTCCGGCGCCACATGGTGATCGTGCGATGGTGTGGCGGCGTGCGGCGATCGTACGTGGGGCAGTGACAGGTACGCCCCGATCATCGGCCGGACCGCGGCGCGGGACTCGCCGCCGGGTATCCGATCATCTCGTGAATTCACAGTCCGTCTGTCCGACAGTTTGGAGAAGTAGCCGCTCATGGGCATTTTCGAAGTACCGGTAGTAGCAGGACCAGCGGTATCGCGGCGGGCCGGATCCGTCGCCCGCGTGATACCGCCGGCCGCGGGCCCGCGTCCCGGCTCGGGGCGGCACGTGGCACGCCGTGCTCACCACGCCGGTGCCCGGTGAGTGCGCCGGTATCCCCGCCACTCGACGGCGGGCCCGGTACGGACCGGTCGATTGCCACCGTCGTACCGTCGCGGCGGCGCGGCCGGGTGATCTGGTACGACGCCCAGAAGGGTTTCGGTTATATCGAACCCGAGGACGATATCGCGCCGATCTTCGTGGAATATCGCAGCATCGACGCCGACGGTTATCGGGTGCTCTTCGCCGACCAGAGTGTCGAGTTCGCGACGGTGCGGCGCGCGGGCGGTACGGAGGCCGTCGCAGTGCGACCTTGCTCTCGACGAGTGTGATCGGCGACGCTCGACCGCGGACCCGGTGAATGCTTGACTCATTCCAGAAAAGAGACGAGACTTTCGCCTGTGCATGCGGCCGTGGATTTCCAGCAGATGCTGCGGGGAGTTTCGCTACGCGTGACAGCACCGCGCGTGGCGGTGCTGAGCGCGGTATACGACCACCCGCATGCCGATACCGATTCGATCATCCGCGCCGTGCGATCGCGCCTGTCGGCCGTCTCGCACCAGGCGGTGTACGACTCGTTGCACACGCTCACCGCGGCCGGACTGCTCCGTTGTATCCAGCCCTCCGGCCTGGTCGCCCGTTACGAGTCCCGCGTCGGTGACAATCACCACCACGTCGTCTGCCGGAACTGTGCTTCCATCGCCGACGTCGACTGCACCGTCGGCGAGGCTCCGTGTCTGACCGCCGCCGCCGACCACGGCTATTCGATCGACGAAGCCGAGGTCATCTACTGGGGCCTGTGCCCCGAGTGCGCGGCAGCCCAGCACACCTGATCGCAGCTCCGACCTTTACTCAGGAAGGAAAGTCGTGACCTCCGATAGTCGTCCACCCGCTCCTGATACCGGAACTCGCAGCGCCAGCGAGAGCGAGAACCCGGCGATCCCGTCGCCCACTCCACAAACCGAGCATCGTCCACGCACCAATGCCGATTGGTGGCCCGAACAGATCGATGTATCGGTATTGCACGCCCATTCGTCGAAAGCCAATCCGCTGGGGGAGGATTTCGACTACGCCGCGGAGTTCGCAAAACTCGACGTCGAAGCGCTGAAGGCCGATGTCGCGGCGGTGCTGACCGATTCACAGGACTGGTGGCCCGCCGATTACGGAAACTACGGCGGCCTGTTCATCCGGATGAGCTGGCACGCTGCGGGCACCTACCGTATCGCCGACGGCCGCGGCGGCGGCGGTCAGGGCGCGCAGCGTTTCGCACCGCTCAACAGCTGGCCCGACAATGCCAGCCTCGACAAGGCGCGCCGGCTGCTCTGGCCGGTCAAACAGAAGTACGGCAACAGTATCTCCTGGGCCGACCTGCTGGTTTTCGCCGGTAACGTCGCGCTGGACTCGATGGGGTTCCAGACCTTCGGGTTCGGATTCGGCCGGCCCGATATCTGGGAGCCGGAAGAGGTCTACTGGGGTCCGGAGGACACCTGGCTCGGCGACGAGCGCTACAGCGGTGAACGGGATCTGGCGAATCCGCTGGCCAATGTCCAGATGGGCCTGATCTACGTGAACCCCGAAGGGCCCAACGGCCGGCCCGACCCGGCGGCCGCCGCCCGCGATATCCGGGAAACGTTCGCCCGGATGGCCATGAACGACGAGGAGACCGCCGCGCTGATCGTGGGCGGGCACAGCTTCGGCAAAACACACGGCGCCGGGGATGCGGACCTGGTGGGCGCCGAACCCGAAGCCGCCCCGATCGAACAGCAGGGGCTGGGCTGGAAGAGCAGCTACGGCACCGGCAAAGGAAAGGATGCGATCACCAGCGGGCTGGAGGTCGTCTGGACCGCCACGCCGACCCGGTGGAGCAACGGTTTCCTGCAGAATCTGTACGGCTACGAATGGGAACTCACCAAGAGCCCCGCCGGCGCCTACCAGTGGAAGCCGAAGGACGGAGCGGGCGCGGGCACCATCCCGGACCCGTTCGACGGGCCCGCGCGTACGCCCACCATGCTGACCACGGATCTGTCGCTGCGGGAAGACCCGATCTATCGGGAGATCACCAGCCGCTGGTTGGAACATCCCGAAGAGCTCGCCGAGGCCTTCGCCAAGGCGTGGTACAAACTGCTGCACCGCGATATGGGCCCGATCAGCCGTTACCTCGGCCCCTGGGTGCCCGAACCCCAGCTGTGGCAGGACCCCGTTCCGCCGGTCGATCACGAACTGATCGACGCCGAGGACATCGCGGATCTCAAGCGTACGGTTCTCGATTCGGGTCTGTCGGTCCCGCAGCTGGTCAAGACCGCGTGGGCGGCGGCGGCGAGTTTCCGGAGCACGGACAAGCGCGGCGGTGCCAACGGCGCCCGGATCCGGCTCGAACCCCAAAAGCGCTGGGAGGTCAACGAACCGTCCGAGCTGGCGACGGTGCTGCCCGTCCTCGAACAGATCCAGCGGGAGTTCAACGATTCGGCTTCCGGCGGTAAGAAAGTTTCGCTGGCCGATCTGATCGTCCTCGCCGGTTCGGCGGCCGTCGAGAAGGCCGCCGGCGACGCGGGCCACGATGTCACCGTGCCGTTCCGGCCCGGCCGTACCGACGCGACCCAGGAGAACACCGATGTGGAATCGTTCGCGGTGCTCGAACCGCGGGCCGACGGATTCCGCAACTATGTGCGACCCGGCGAGAAGGCTCCACTGGAACGGTTGCTGCTGGAGAGGGCCTATCTGCTCGACCTGACGGCTCCGGAACTGACCGTGCTGGTCGGCGGCCTGCGGGTCCTCGGTGCGAACCACGGCGGCACCGGGCACGGCGTCTTCACCGACCGCCCGGGAGTTCTGACGACCGACTTCTTCGTCAACCTGCTCGACCAGAACACCGAGTGGAAGGCCGCGGAGTCGGCGGAGAACGTGTACGAGGGCAGTGACCGGCGCACCGGTGCGCTCGAGTGGACGGCCACCGCGAACGACCTGATATTCGGTTCGCATTCGGTGTTGCGGGCCGTGGCCGAGGTCTACGCACAGCGCGATGCCGGCGCCAAGTTCGTCGACGATTTCGTCGCCGCCTGGGTCAAGGTCGCCGAAAACGATCGGTACGACCTGCCCCGGCCGGCATAGCCGATACTCCGGGCCGTCTCGGGCGGCCCGGAGTATCGGGCGGCGGGCTGTCCTAGGCGGAAACGTGGGTCGACCGCGCCGTGCGGGGAAGGTGGGTCGACGCCTTTCCGCGCCGAGGTCACACCGGAGTGCCCGCCGGATCAGTAGGATCTGATCCCGTGGTCGAGTATCTGCCCCCGCCACAGATATTGCTGACCGGCCTGACCATGGTCGAGTCGGCCAGGTGGCACGACGGCCGGTTGTGGTTCGCCCACTGGGGCGCGGGGGAGGTACTCGCCGTCGACCTGGAGGGCCGGGTCGAGAAGATGGCGGACGGGCCGCGCACGATGGGCTGGGCTGTCGACTGGTTGCCCGACGGTCGTCTGATCACCACCGGTCCCGCGGTCACCAGGCACGAATCCCACGGTCAGTCGGTTGTCCACCGCGCGCGGGGTGGTAACGAGATCGTGATCGATCCGCACGGGCACATGTACGTCGACGGGTTCGATTTCGATTTCCTCGGTGGTGGCACTCCGGAGCCGGGTTGGATCGATCTGGTCGCGCCCGACGGATCCTCGCGCCGGGTCGCCGGTGAACTCGAATTCCCCAACGGAATGGTGGTGACGCCGGATGGGGCCACGTTGGTCGTGGCCGAATCCTTCGCCGGACGGCTCACTGCGTTCGATATCGGCGACGACGGATCGCTCACCGGGCGCCGGTTGTGGGCCGACGGCCTGGGGCCGGACGGTATCTGTATCGATTCGGGGTCGGGTATCTGGGCACAGACCGCCGACACCGCCGCGTATACGGATGATCCGCGGGCTCCCGCCGGTGCGTGTGTCCGCGTGCTGGAGGGAGGCGAGATCACCCACCGCGTCGAGACCGAACTCGCGTGCTTCGCCTGCGCGCTGGGCGGTCCCGGCGGTCGGCACCTTTTCCTGCTCTGCAACGAGTTCGAGGGGGTGGACCGGATGGCGGCGGTGCAGGCGCGCCGGTCGGCGACGATCTATGTGACGGAAGCACCGGTCCGGGGAGCCGGATCGGACCGGCGGTAACCGGACGCCACTGTTCGCGCGGGTCCCCGTGTCCACTCGACGGAACCGGTGACGCGGACCGGAGTCGGCGGCGTGCGGCCCGTGCCGGTGGCTTTCTTATCGTCCGGCCACCGATATCGCCGCCGCAGCGGGCAGGGACAGCACGGCAGTCGATCGGACGGATGCAGGGTGCGGCCGCCCGACCCGTAACGCGGTGCCCTGGCCCGCGATCTTCTCGGTATGGAATTCATCCTGGTCGCACTTGCGGTGGCATATATCGCGGTCACCGATTTCCTCGGCGTCGTCGCGCAGGCTCTGGGCTCGGCCGGCCGGTAGGCGGCCGGATCGGGTGATCGGGCACGAAGCCGGAGCCACCGGGGCATGCGCGCTGTCAGCGCTGCGCGTTCTCCACGACCCAGGCCGCGATCTGGGCGCGTGAGGTGAACCCGAGCTTGGTGAGGATGTTCTCCACATGGCCCTGGGCAGTGCGCTGCGAGATCACCAGTTTGGTCGCGATCTGCTTGTTGCTGAGCCCCCGGGCGACCAGGTCGGCGACCTGACGCTCCCGCCTGGTGAGCTTCGGTGCCCGGTCGGTGGCCGCGCCGCTCGCCGCACCGACCGACTCGCCGAGCGCGTAGGCGACGGCGGCATCCATGGTCATGGTCCGCCCCCGCTGGTGGGCCGCGTCGTATCGGCGGTCACCCAGGGCCGCGCGGGCGTCACGTTCACACTCTCCGTGGAATCCCGCCATATTGTGGAAGACGGTCGTCACCCGCGCACCCGCCGGCCACATTCCTTGCGCGGCGCCCATGAGAATCGCGGCGCGTTCGGCCTCCGCCCGCATATCGACGATCCACGCCAGCCCTTCCAGGCAGAACGTGTTGATCACGCTGCTGTTCAGTCCACTGTTGACCCGTAACGCCTCTTCCAGCAGTTGCCGGGCCCGGACCCGGTCGCCGTCGCGCCAGACCGCGACCCCCACACCCCGCAGGGCCGCCGCGCGATGCAGAACCTCGTGACACGGTTCGGTGACCGCGAGGACCTGACGGTAGTAGTCACGTGCCCGGTCGGTATCCCCGCTCAGTTCGTGTGCCCACCCGAGCAGGGTGAGGGCGCTCATGCGCAATCTGCTGGCCGGATCCGAATCGGTGAGCGCCACCGCGCGCTCGAAGTGTTCCGGGCCGGCGGTGGCGGCGCCGCGCGACAGGGCGAAGAGGCCGTCGGCGAACGCGATCCGCGCCCGGGTCATCGGCGCCGCCGTCGGTCCGGCGAGGTTGTGTGCCGCCGCCAGATCATCGGCCGCCGTGCCGAATTCGCCGTGCTGCGCGGCCAGGCCACCCGCGGCGCAGAGCGCATCGATCCGGCCGGGTACCGAATTCCAGCCGGACCGGGCCAGTACCTGCCGCAGCCACGATCGACCCTCGTTGTAGAGGCCGCGGAAGTTCCAGAATTCGTAGAGCGCGGCCGCGGTACGCAATCCGGAATCGGCCGCGCCTTCGGCATCGTCGGCCAGGGAGTATTCGAGCGCCTCGCGCAGATTGGGTTGTTCGCGGGTCAGCCGGCCGATCCAGTTCGGTTGTTCCGCGCTGATCCAGCCGGCCGCCGCGTTCGTGCAAAGCCGTTCATACCACTCGTAATGCCGCCGGCTCAGCTCCCGGTCGCGGCCGGACTCCTGCAACTTCTGCCGCCCGTAATCGCGTAATGTCTCCAGCATCCGGAAACGCACCGCGGTTCCGGATTCCTCGCGGATCAGGATGGACTTGTCCACCAGCGAGGACAACACATCGAGCACACTGTGCGGCCCGGGATCGATATCGCAGATGTCCTCGACCGCGTCGAGCTCGCAGGTTCCGGCGAATACCGAGAGCTGAGTCCACAGCTGTTGCTCGGACGGACTGCAGAGGTCGTAACTCCAGTCCATGCACAGGCGCAGTGTCTGCTGGCGTGGTGGGGAAGTGCGGCTGGACCTGGTCAGCACCGGGTTGTGGATATCGATGCGCTCCAGGATCTGCTGCGGTGTCATGGTCCGTAGCCGGGCGGCGGCCAGTTCGATGGCCAAGGGCAGGCCGTCGAGCCGGGCGCAGATCCGCGCCACCGCGCTCTTGTTGTCCTCGTCGATCTCGAATCCCGGTACGGCCGCGGCCGCGCGTTCGCCGAACAGGGTCACCGCGTCGAACCGGGGCAGGCCGAGCAGCGTGGGTTCCCGGCCCGGATCGGGAACCGTCAGCGGTGCCACCCGGAGTACCGCCTCGCCGGCGATATTCAGCGGTTCGCGGCTGGTGGCCAGGATGCGCAGGCCCGCGCAGCCCTGCAGCAGGACCTCGTCCAGCTCCGCGACGGCATCGACCAGTTGTTCGCAGTTGTCCAGCACCAGCAACGTCTCACGCGGGCACAACTGCTCCACCAGTACATCGAGCAGCGGCCGTCCCGCCTCGTCGCGCACCCCGACCGCGGCGGCCACCACATCGACCAGGATCGCGGGGTCGGAAACGTCGGTGAGATCGACCAGCCACACCCCGTCGGCGAAATCCCGGCTGATCTGCGACGCGACCCGCAGCGCCAAGCGCGTCTTACCGACGCCTCCGGTTCCGGTAAGGGTGACCATCCGGGCGGTCGCCAGCAGGTTCTTCACCTCGGCGACCTCGGTGCGGCGGTTCACCATACTCGTCAGTTCGAGCGGGAGGTTCCCGGTCCGGCCCGGTCCGATCGGTTTGCGCTGTGCCGGTATCTCCGGCCGGTCCGGCTGCTGCTCGCGGGCGGGCGGGTCCTGTAGCGCCATATCGTCCATCGGGTATCCATGCCGCAGCTGCAGCTCCCGGATGGCTTCCCCCAGCGCAGCCGCGGACGGCCGCGCCCGGCTGTCACGGTTCATCGCCGATTCCACCAGATCGCTGATATCGGCGGCCACCCCGCTGTCGCGCAGGTCCGGCAGGGGCGCAGTGGTGATCCGCAGGAACTGGGTCACCATCTTCTCGCCGCTGCGACGTTCGAAGGCCGCGTGGCCGGTGAGCGCGCAGAACATGGTGGCCCCCAGACCGTAGACATCGGCGCTGGGTGTGGGCGGTTCTCCCTCGAGCACCTCGGGCGCGGTGAACGCCGGCGACCCGGTCACGGTGCCCGCCGCGGTCCGGAAGCCGCCCGCGATATGCGCGATCCCGAAATCGGTCAGTGCGGGTTCGCCGTAGTCGGTGAGCAGGATATTGCCCGGTTTCACATCACGGTGCACGACTCCGAGCCGGTGTGCGCTCTCCAGGGCTCCCGCGATCTTCACACCGATCTGCAGAACGTTCTCGGCGGTGAGCGGGCCGTGGTCCCGGATCCAGGCGTCGAGCGAACCGAGCGGATAGAACGGAGTCACCAGATACGGTCGGCCCCGGGCGGTGACGCCCTCCTCCAGGACGGTGACGATATTCGGATGCCCGGTCAATCGGCCCATGGCGCGTTGTTCCCGCGCGAACCGGGCCCTGTTGTCCTCGTCGGACTCCGCGGTCAGCAGCTTCACCGCGACCGTGCGATCGAGGGGTTCCTGGACACAGCGGTAGACGACTCCGAAACCGCCCCGGCCGACCTCGGCCGCCTCCTCGAAACCGACGGCATCGAGCTCCGTCGCGACGGTCATGCTCGACTCGCGTCGGGTGCGTACCGGGTCGTCGCCGCTCATCGGGCGAATGCGACCTGTCGAATACGATTGTGGGAACCGGCTGGCATACGCGTCCCTCTCGCCACCTCAACTGTATCGCCGGGATAACTCGGCGGCGACACCGGTGATCGGTAGCGGGAAGATCGCCCGCCAGGTGGCTCACTCCGCGGGGACGGCCTGTGGGGCATTGATCGCGAAAACCGGGAAGCGGTCGCCACGCGGTGGAGCCTGGAATCGCACTCGCACCGGCCGGCGCCCGGCCCGCGGCGGTTCCCCGTCGATGGTCGTGTACACCCACGGACCTTCGTCGAGTTCCACGATCGCGATCATCGATTGCGCCGGTTCGGCGTCCGGTGCGCAGGTCACCATCCGCCAGCACACGATGGACCCGCTGCCGGTCGCGGGGACATGCTCGTAATCGTCGCACCGGCACGCCGAGCATCGGGTGACCGGCGGCGCGAAGAGCGTGCTACAGCTCCCACACCGGCGGATCATCAGCGCTGCCTCAGTGCATTCCGCATTCATATCGCCGCAGTTCTGGATGTCTTCGGGATTCCACTCGTGCATTACTGCCCTCGATGTGCTGGTGACGACTGGTTCGATTCCAGGGTCGGGTACCGGGCGCCGGGGCGCCCCGGTCGAACGGCCCGGGGTATACCTGTTTTCGAATAATGCCTGGTAGGGGCGGTGTGGATGCGTGCCCGGACCGGTCCGTGGGAGTGACCGAGGCCATGACCGACCCGTGCGGGGGTGCATGCGCGGACGGCCGGTTTTCGGCGCGCAGATCCGATGGTTCGAGCGGCCCGGATCATCACGCCGGGCCGATTGCCGGATGCGTGGTCACCGAAACCCCGACCTGTCCTGTGCCCGAATGTTGCGAGCCGGGGTGCCGCGCCCCTGAAGCCATCCATCAGGAGCTCGGAGCCGATGCTCGGTATCGGCTCCGAACTCGGTGCCGAACGGGTGGATTTCCCGTCGGCCAGTACGCTACTCGCCGGTGTTCCATCGTTGGGGACCGCTGATACGCCGGCTCGTCCATGATCGAATTCGGTGATCGTTTCCGGCAATATCGGGAGCTAAAATATATCGACGATCGCCGATCGAGTTCGACACGGTTTCGTTGCCGGTGTGATTCGATCCCTTCGCGCCGGTGCCGATTTCTGATCTTGCTTTCCGCGGGGTGTGCGAATCCGTTGGTAAACGAATTCCCGGTAAGAACGCCGACAGCCCACCGGGCGCAGTCCGGAGGGCTGTGGTCGCGGGTTTCCCCTGATCATGCAATGCGCATGTTATTCGGCGGAGAAGCTCGACAGGGTGCCGATGCCGCCGAAGATGTCGCTGAAGGCGCCGAAGAAATCGCCGAGCGCGCTGAAGTCCACTGAACCCATGGTAATGCTCCTGTCGTATCCGTTGCTTCGACGATGCGGTTCGCTCCGCCGCACACCTTGGTAGTGGTGTTATTCGAACGTTATCGGTATCCCAGGTGAATTTGAATTGAACTGTGACCTATCCGACATAATTCAGGAATGCACGTCTCGAATTACACTCTTGTCGTCCTGCTCGGTTTCTAGATCATTGTCTACGGAGGATTGTCCGAATTATTCGTACATCGCAGACGTGTTGTGAAAAGTGCATTCCGCACGGATTTTCCGGACTTTTGCTGGGGCGCTTTTCTTTCCGGGACCCGGCGGCGGCCCCGTTGGCGTCCTCCGTCGGTGGGGTCCGCGGTCGTTCCATCGGACGACGCGATCGCGGGCCGCGCGACCGTAGCTTTGCGGCAGGAAGCTCCCGAGACCAGCAGAGGACGCGCAATGTTCGCCATCATCCGGGACAACCCGGTCGCATCGATGATCGTGGCCTCCGAGATCGGCCTCTGGGTACTCCTCGGCGCGGGACTCGGCGCCCGCTATCTCTTCCGGGCTCCGACGGTCGGGGCGGCACTGCTGTGGGGGATACCGCTGCTGGATGTGGCGCTGATCGTCGCCGCCGCACTCGACCTGCGGCGGGGTGCCGAGCCGGGAGTCGTCCACGGTCTGGCCGCGATCTACCTCGGGGTCAGCGTCGCCTTCGGTCCCGCGATGGTGCGCTGGGCCGATCTCCGGTTCGCCCATCGCTTCGCGGGCGGTCCCGCGCCGGTTCGACCGGCGCGGGGTAGCCGGGAGCGGATCGCGGCGGCTTGGCGGGAGTGGGGCCGGGTGGTACTCGCCGCATCGATCGCCTCGGCCGCGCTCGGTCTCGTCGTGCTCACCCTCGCCGACAGTGCGCAGGCGTCCGGGTTGTACTGGTGGATGGGCCGGGCCTGGACGATCACCGGGCTGTGGCTGGTCTTCGGACCGCTCTGGGAGGAGGCGGCTGCGCTCGGCCGGGCGAAGCCGCAGTCCTGACCAGTTGCGTACTCGGATATCGAGGCGTCACACCGCCTGGTAGCCGAGCGACGCCGAGATCCGCCCCGCGGCCCGGCGCACCACCGGGACGAGGCCGCGCATTCGCTCGTGCGGCATGTACGGGGTGGTCGCCGAAACACTGACCGCGCCCACGATGGACCGGGAGGCATCGCGGATCGGCGCCGCGACGCAGCGGATACCGGGCTCGTTGTCCTCGAGGTCCATCGCCGCCCCGGCCCGAGCGTAGGACCGCATGCGGGTGAGGAAATCCTCCAGATCACCGGCGCGCGCCCCGGCCTGGACCCGGGCCTCGTCGGTGGCGTACTGCTCGGCCCATCGATCGGCGGCGTCGAGCAAGAGCGCCTTGCCGACGCCGGCGCGGGTCAGCGGCATCCGGTATCCGATTCGCGAGCGCATCTCCGCGCCCCGGGAGCCGGGGAGTTTGTCCAGGTAGAGGACCGAACCGCCGTCTTCCACGGCCAAATGGATCGTATCGAGCACGGTGGCCGACAGTTCTTCGAGCACGGGGCGTGCGACCAGCGGCAACGGATTGCCGTGCAACGCCTTGAAGCCGAGTTCGATCAGCGCCGGCCCCAGCGTGTAGCCCCGGTTGTCGTGGCGGAGGAACCCCTGGGCCACCAGCAGTTGCGCGAGACGATGGGTGCTGCTGCGGCCCAGGCCGGTGTACTCGACGATCTCGCGCAACCCGTGCGCGCCGTCGCCGACCGCATGGATGACCGCGAGACCGCGGGCGAGCGTCTGAGTACCGGGCGGGATGGTGTCGGGAGGAGCGGTCACCGGTTCAGAGTCCCACAAATAGGGACCATGTTGGAAATAATGGGACCCGCTGTTCATAGTGACCGTCATGACACCGGACCGACCAGGGCTCTCGACGCCGCGCCTCATCGGACTCGACTGGGGTACGACGTCCATGCGCTGCTGGCTGCTCGGTGACGACGGCCGGATCCTGGACACTCGGCGGCTCGCCGGTGGGTTGCTCGATATGGCCACCGGTATCGACGCCGC
The DNA here is from genome assembly GCF_053594175.1 of Nocardia sp. NPDC001965. Lineage (NCBI taxonomy): Bacteria > Bacillati > Actinomycetota > Actinomycetes > Mycobacteriales > Nocardiaceae > Nocardia > Nocardia sp. NPDC001965. The sequence goes on along the minus strand of NZ_JBSFDZ010000001.1, from coordinate 589,452 downwards.
CGATCCCGCGGCACGGGCACGCGCCTACGAAGCGACTTTCCTGGACGTCTGCGGTGCTTGGCTGCGTGCCCACCCCGGTCTCCCGGCGCTGGCCTGCGGCATGGTGGGGAGCGCGCAGGGCTGGTACGAAGCCGGTTACCTCGACGTTCCGGTCCGCCTGGACATCACCGGGCCCGCGCTGACCAGGGTCGCGCTCGGCACCGGTTCGATGCACCTCGTTCCGGGCCTGCGAGTGCCCTCCGATCCGCGCAACGGTCTGGCCGGAGACGTGCTGCGCGGAGAGGAAACTCAGGTCATCGGTGCGCTGAGATCCATGGACCGGCCCGACGGGGAACACGTCCTGGTACTGCCGGGCACCCACACCAAGTGGATCCGGATCACCGATCGCAAGGTACTGTCCTTCACCACGGCCATGACCGGTGAGCTGTACGCACTGGTCACCCAGCACGGTCTGCTGAGTCATACCGGTGCCACCCCGCGCCGCGACGACTCGGCGTTCGCCCGCGGTCTGTCGGCGGGATTCTCGGCGCGGGAACGCGGTCTGGCGGTCACCCTGTTCGGTGCCCGGGCGCTGGTTCTCGACGGCCTGCTCGAACCTGCCGCGCTGGCCGACTATCTGTCCGGTGTGGTGATCGCCGACGAGGTGCGTCATCTGCTTCCGCAGCACGGTGCGCAGCGGATCATTCTGTGCGGTAACGGCGATCTGTGCCGTCGATACGCCGCGGCGCTGCGGATATGTGGGGTGGATTCGCGGGTCGTCGACGAGGACGCGGCCGCGGCGGGGTTGTGGTCGATCGCGGTCGCGACCGGACTGGTCGCGGACGGGCCCGGCTGATGGCCGAACAGCAGGAAACGAACGAGGAGAAATTCATGGTCGGCGTAGCGGAGGCGCCCCGGTCCGGGCTGATCGCCATTCTGCGCGGTATCACCCCCGACGAAGTCGTCGCTGTGGGTTCGGTACTGATCGAGGAAGGCTTCCATGCCATCGAAGTGCCGTTGAACTCGCCGGATCCCTATCGGTCCATCGAACTGCTGGCCGCGAACTTCGGCACGCTCTGTCCGGTCGGCGCCGGTACCGTCCTGTCTCCGGCCGAAGTCGAGCGGGCCCGGTCGGTGGGCGCCGAGATCATCGTTTCGCCGAATACCGACGTCGACGTCATCACCGCGACCCTGGCGCTCGGTATGCGCTCGTACCCGGGCATCGCGACTCCGACCGAGGCGTTCGGCGCCGTCCGGGCCGGGGCTCGCAGCCTCAAACTCTTCCCGTCCGGCATTCTCGGTATCTCCGGTATGCGGGCATTGAGTGCCGTCCTGCCCGACGATGTGGAATTGATCCCGGTCGGTGGTGTGGACGGATCCAATCTGGCGGATTGGCAGGCGGCCGGCGCCGGTGGAGCCGGTATCGGCACCAGCGTGTATCGGCCGGGCGATACCGCCGCCCAGGTGCGGGCCGCGGGCCGCCGGCTGTCCGCCGTCTGGTCGACCACCCCGTAGAACCCGCTCGTCACCGGACGACGATGTCCGCTGCACAGGAGGAAATTCATGAAGATCGCGTCGATCGAGACGTTCACGTTGCCACCGCGCTGGCTGTTCGTGCGTATCGAAACCGATGACGGTGTCGTCGGCTGGGGCGAACCCGTACTGGAGGGGCGGGCCGCATCGGTCGCCGCGACAGTCGAGGAACTCTCGGATCATCTGATCGGGCAGGACCCGGGCCGGATCGAGGATCTGTGGACGGTGCTCTACCGGGGCGGTTTCTATCGCGGCGGCGGTATCCATATGAGTGCCCTGGCGGGTATCGATCAGGCGTTGTGGGATATCAAGGGCAAGTCGCTCGGTGTCCCGGTGCACGAACTACTCGGCGGCCGGGTGCGGGATCGGATCAAGGTCTACTCCTGGATCGGCGGTGACCGGCCCGACGAGACGGCGAAGGCCGCCCGGGACGCGGTCGGCCGCGGTTTCACCGCGGTGAAGATGAACGGGACCGAGGAACTGCAGTATCTCGACACCTGGGACAAGATCGACCGCTGCGTGGCGAATATCGCCGCGGTACGGGACGCGGTCGGGCCGAACATCGGAATCGGGGTCGACTTCCACGGCCGGGTACACAAACCGATGATGAAAGTGCTGCTGCGCGAATTGGAACCGTACCGGTTGATGTTCGTCGAGGAGCCGGTGCTGTCCGAACATGTGGACAGTGTGGTGGATGTGCTGCGGCAGTCGCCGATTCCGATCGCGCTGGGGGAGCGGTTGTTCTCCCGCTGGGATTTCAAATCGGTTATCGCCTCGGGCGCTGTCGATATCATCCAGCCCGACCCGTCGCACTGCGGTGGCATCACCGAAGCGCGCAAGATCGCGCATATGGCCGAGGCCTACGATGTGGCCCTCGCGCTGCACTGTCCGCTGGGGCCGATCGCGCTGGCGTCCTGCCTGCAGATCGACGCGGGTTGCTACAACGCGACGATCCAGGAGCAGAGCCTCGGTATCCACTACAACACCACGAACGAGTTGCTCGACTATCTGGTGGATCCGGCGGTGTTCACCTACGCCGAGGGGCAGGTGCGGATTCCGGCGGGGCCCGGTCTCGGGATCGAGATCAACGAGGAATACGTGGCGGAGCGGGCCGCTGTCGGACATCGATGGCGCAATCCGATATGGCGTCACAGTGACGGTTCTTTCGCGGAGTGGTGACCATGAAAACAATGCTCGACAAACGCCCAGCCGTATCCGGCGCATTGGCCGCCAAAGCGAGTAAGGCCCGCATTCTCATCGCGGTCATGCTGTTCCTGACCGTGGTCATCAACTACATGGACCGCGCGAACCTCTCCATCGCGGTGCCCGCCATCGCCGACGAGATGGATCTGTCCTCGGCGCAGCAGGGTCTGCTGCTGTCCGCGTTCGGCTGGACCTATGCGGCACTACAGATTCCGGGCGGCTGGTTCGTCGACCGCGTGCCGCCCCGGGTCCTGTATCCCGCCTGCCTGCTGCTGTGGTCGCTGGCGACCGTATTCATGGGCATCATCGGCGGTTTCGTCGCGCTCATCGCACTCCGGCTGCTGGTCGGCGTCTTCGAGGCCCCGGCCTACCCGATCAACAACCGGGTGGCAACGGCCTGGTTCCCCGAACGCGAACGTGCCTCGGTCATCGGGTTCTACACCTCGGGTCAGTTCATCGGCCTCGCCCTGCTCACTCCGGTGCTGTCCTGGCTGCAATCGGTACTGAGCTGGCACTGGGTGTTCATCTTCACCGGTGGTATCGGTGTGCTGTGGGCGCTCGTCTGGTATCTCGTCTACCGCGAACCGCGCGAATCGCGGGCCAACGAGGCGGAGATCGCGCATATCCGTGAAGGTGGCGGTCTGGTCGACCTGACCGATTCGCGGCCCGAACGTACCCGGGTGACCAAGAGCGATATCGCCACGGTGCTCGGGCGCCGGAAACTGTGGGGCGTGTACCTCGGGCAGTTCTGCCTCACCTCCACACTGTGGTTCTTTCTCACCTGGTTTCCGACCTATCTGGTGAAGTATCGCGGTATGGACTACATCAAGTCCGGGTTCCTCGCCTCGTTGCCGTTCATCGCCGCGGTGATCGGTGTGCTCTTCTCCGGTGTCTTCTCCGATTTCCTGCTGCGGCGTGGTGTTTCGCTCGGTATCGCCCGGAAAGGTCCGATCGTCGCGGGCCTGCTGCTGAGTACCACCCTGATCGGCGCGAACTTCACCGATTCGACCGCGCTGGTGATCGTGTTCCTCTCCGTGGCGTTCTTCGGCAACGGGTTGGCCTCCATCACCTGGTCACTCGTCTCGGCGCTGGCCCCGGAGCGGCTCATCGGAATGACCGGCGGAATGTTCAACTTCATCGGCAACCTCTCCGGTATCGCCACCCCGATCGTGATCGGGTTCCTGGTCACCGATGCGAGTTTCGCTCCCGCCTTCGTCTATATGACCGTCGTGACGGTGCTGGGAATCGCCTCCTACGTCCTGCTGGTCGGACGCGTCGAACGGGTCCGGGAATCCCGGCCGGCCCCGGAGGTGCGGTAGCGGCTACCGGGCTGCGCCTCGATGAGGGAGGCGCAGCCCCCGGCCCGGGGAACAGGTCCCGTTGTGGGGGATCGGGGGATAGGACATGATCCCCGGATGTCGACCACATCGGATCCGGCGCCGAACCCGAAGGCCCGGCCTCGCAACGGTTTTCTCGATCTGCTGGGTGGCCGGGAGTCGGCGGTCGCCGTGCTCGCCGCCATCACCGGCTTCTACTATCTGCTCGTCGCGATAACCAACTGCACCGATACCGAGACCAATCGCCGGGGTGTCGCCGCAGTGTTGTCGATGGAACAGACCATCCACAACTCGGGTACCGATTGGCGGGCGATCGGCAACGGGACCGTGGCGCTCGTCGCCTATATCTGCATCGTCGGCTGGGAATTCCTGATCGCCTTCGTCCTGCTCGCGGCGGCGATCGTCTGGGCGCGTGCCCTGTTCGGCCGGGCGGCCGTGGCGGGTACCGCCGCGAAATTGTCGAGCCTGGGCTGGACGATGGCGGTCCTGCTGTTCGCCGGCGGTTTTCTCACCGTCGGCGGCGAATGGTTCCGGATGTGGGCCAACGACGAGGTGAACGCATCGTCGGCCGCGCTTCAGAATTTCCTGATCGCCGCGGTGGGGTTGATACTCGTTCATCTGCCGCGGTCCGGAGAGCACGGCGATATCTCCTAGCCTGCCCGGCCCGGGGCCGACACGGCGCCGCCGTTGCCCGGACCAGTCCGCGTGAGGTCGTAGTCTCAGGCGGATAACCGGTCCACCACAGGAGTCGCGATGCTCTCCGATCGAAGGAAGACACCGCCGCGGGCCGTTGTTCGCGCGGTGGAGCGGGTCCGAGACGGGCTGGCCGGGGTACATCGGCGGTTGATACCCGGTCATTTCGCGCTGCTCGAGATGGTTGCCGCGGGCTGGCTGTCCCAGGCGATCCACGCGGCCGCCGCCCTGGATATCGCGGGCGCCCTCGCCGACGGGCCGCGGGACGGCACCGACCTCGCCCGGGCGGTCGGGGCGGATCCCGACGCGCTGCACCGGCTGCTGCGGCTGCTGATCGCGCACGGTATCTTCGCCCGCCGCCGTGACGGTCGTTATACGCTGACGCCGACGGCCCGGGCACTGCGGCGGGACGCACCTGTCCCGCTGCGGGACGCGGTGCTTTTCTACGGCTGCCCGATCCATCGTGACCATTGGACCCATCTGGTGGACGCGGTCCGTACCGGTGCACCGGCTGTGCCCGCCCAGATGTTCTTCGAACTGATCCGCACCGACCGCGAACTCGGTGAGTTGTTCGACCGTGCCATGGCCGATATCGACGGGCTCGGGCAGAACGCGGTGCTCGCGGCGCACGATTTCGGCCGCTACCGGTCGATCGTCGATATCGGCGGCGGCCGGGGCGCGCTGCTGTCGGAGATACTGCGCCGGGTACCGGACTGTACCGGGATCCTGTTCGATCTACCCGAGGTCGTGGCCGATGCCCCGGCATGGCAATCGGAGGCAGGCGTGACCGGCCGGTGCACCGCGATCGGGGGATCGTTCTTCGAGGCTGTCCCCGCCGGTGCGGACGCCTACCTGCTCAAACACATCCTGCACGATTGGTCCGCCGAACAGGCGGGGCAGATCCTTCGTGCGATCCGCGCGGCGATGCCGCCGACGGCCCGGCTGCTGGTGATCGAACTCGTGCTGCCCGAACGGGATCGCCCACATCCGGGCAATTTCATCGATCTCGAGATGCTGGTGAACACCGGCGGCCGGGAACGTACCGAATCCGAATACCGGGCCCTGCTCGCCGATTCGGGATTCACCCTGCTCTCCTGTACGCCGACCATGTCACCGGAGAACGTACTCGAGGCGATGCCCGCCCCGTGACCGCGGTCTGCCCGCGGTGCCGTGATCACCCGGTGCCGCGGGCCGCGCGGGCTCGGTGCCTGGCCACATTGACCCGGTTGGCGCACCGTTCGGAGCAGAAGCGACGGCGGCCGTTACGGGAGATGTCGATGAATACGCGCGGGCAGTCCGCCCGCCCGCACCGGCCGATCCGGCCGGGCGCCGCACAGTAGAGTTCGGCGAGCCCGGCGGCCGTATAGGCCTTGACTCGTTCGTCGATCGCTGCGCTCTCCTCGGCGTAGTGCAGGTGTGGTGCGCGACCGTCGTGGGTCGAGATATAGGGGCGGCTCGTGGTCTCGGCCAGGAGCGCGTTGATCGCTTCGACGCCGGGCGCGCGGAACACGGCATCCAGGCGGCCGGTCCAGTGGCGCAGCTCGGCCGCCTGGCGGGAGCTCATCGGGCCGATCGGTTTGTACCCGGCGGCCTCCAGCAGTGCGGTCAGATCCTGGTCCGGCGGCGCGTTGACCAGCCGTGCCGCGAGTTCGGCCGCCAGACCGCCGTAAGGGTTGAAATGCACAGAACCATTACAGCAGACTTCAGGGCATGACCGTCACCTGTTCCGCATGTTCTTGGCCCGACCCCGGTTTGATCTCCGAGCACGGCGCGGTCCGCTACTGGCGCTGTGTCTGTGGGCAGTGGCTGGTGAGCGAGGCCGATACGGTCACCGCGTCCCCGGGCGGCAGCGATCTCGCGGAGGCTCGTGGCTGATCTCCCCGCCGTCGGGTCCGTCGGTCCGGGGGAGGGGCGATCGGCGGCAAGGGTGGAAACAGCAGAGCCCCGGTGCCGCCTCGACGTCGTGGACGGAAACCGGGGCACCTGCTCCGCGGTCAGCTCCGGGCGACGCGACGACCCTTCCGGGCCCGGTCGGCGGCCTCCATCTCCGCCAGGCTCAGGCGCGAGATGGGCCCGACGATGAACACATACGAGACCACCGCGAGCAACGCGCAGGCGCCGACGAAGATCAGGGCCCAGTCGAAGGACCCGCTGTCGCCGACCAGATAGCCGATGACGATGGGCGTGGTGATCGCGGCGATCGCACCGAAGGTGTTGAAGACCCCGCCGCCGAGTCCGGAGATCTCCTTCGGCGACATATCCGACATGACGGCCCAGCCCAGCGCGCCGAAACCCTTGCCGAAGAACGCCAGTGACATCAATGCCACGATCAGCCAGGACGATTCCACGTAGTTGCAGATCACGATGGCGCCGGCCAGCAGCAGTCCGGCCACGATCGGCGTTTTGCGGGCGGCGGTGAGCGACCAGCCGTTGCGGATGAGCAGATCGGAGAACAGGCCGCCCGCGATACCGCCGACGAACGCGCAGAGGGCGGGCAGGACCGCGATGAAGCCGGCTTCCAGGATCGACATCCCGCGATCCTGGACCAGATACACCGGGAACCAGGTGAGGAAGAACCAGGTGATGGTGGTGATGGCGAACTGTCCGAGGAACACTCCGAAGGTCATCCGATTGCGCAGCAGCATCGCGATGTAGTGCAGTTGGACCCGGCCCGATGTCCGGGGGTCGGTATTCGGTTGATCCATGTCCACCTGTGCGCCACCGGCCTCGATGAAGGAGAGCTCACCGGCGGACAACCGGGGGTGGCGTCGTGGGCTGTAGATCACCTTGGTCCAGAGCAGGGCGAACAGAACGCCGATTCCGCCGATGACGGTGAATACGTGCTCCCACCCCAGCGCGGTCACCAGCCATCCCATCAGCGGTGCGAAGACAATGGTGGAGAAGTACTGGGCCGAGTTGAAGACCGCGGACGCCGTACCGCGCTCGGAGGTGGGGAACCAAGCCGCCACGACACGGGCGTTTCCGGGGAAGGCCGGCGCTTCGGCCAGGCCGACCAGGAACCGGAGCATGAACAACAGCCCCACCGCGGTGCCCATGCTGAAGTTGCCGATGAAACCCTGGAACATGGTGAACAGCGACCAGGTGAGTACCGCGCAGCCGTAGACCCTCTTGGAGCCGAACCGGTCGAGCAGCCAGCCTCCCGGAATCTGGCCGATGAGATACGACCAGCCGAAGGCCGAGAAGATATAGCCGAGCGTGATCGAGGAGATGCCGAATTCGTTCTGGATCGCGTCGCCGGCGATGGATACGGTGGCGCGATCGGCGTAGTTGATGACGGTGACCGCGAAGATCATCGCGAGTACGGTGAACCGTACCGCACCCGTTTTCGTGCTCGGGGTGATGGCCGGTTTCGCGACCGTGGGGCTGGTGGTCAACGGAGAACTCCTCGGGGACTCGCGCGGCACCGGAAGCCGGGTGTCCCGCGTCACACTTGCTGGTTCAGGTGACGGTACGCAGTGCAATGCATTCAAGTCCAAGCCCATTTTCGGATGGATCAATACCTTCTCGGTATTCTTCTGCCTCTCTTCGCCGGTCGGGTTCCCGGTCCTTCGGTCGGGTCCGATCGGTCGGTGGCCGACGCTGCCGGCCCGGGTCACTCGATTCCCGATCGGTATCGGATGATCCAGAACAGGTGTTGGACTTGAATCGCTCGTGGTCGTTAGCGTGTGCCACAACGCACGGCCGGGCGAGGCCGCCCATCCGCAAGGAGGCAGTATGAGCATCACAACCCCCACTTCCGATCCCTACCGGGCGGCATCCGCATCGAACTCGTCCGTCGCCGGCGGAGGCGATCCGATCGAATCGGTGAAACTGTCCTCGATCGTGCTCCCGTTGCGGAATCCGATCAGCGACGCCAAAGTGCTGACCGGCCGGCAGCGGCCCATGACCGAAGTCGTTTTCCTGTTCGCCGAGATCCGCACCGAGGGCGGTCACGAGGGCATCGGCTTCAGTTACTCCAAGCGGGCCGGCGGCCCGGCCCAGTTCGCGCACGCCCGTGAGATCGTGCCCGTACTCATCGGCAAGGACCCCAGCGATATCGGGAAGCTCTGGACCGAGCTGGTGTGGGCCGGTGCCTCCGTCGGCCGCAGCGGTGTCGCCACCCAGGCCATCGCCGCCGTCGATATCGCGCTGTGGGATCTCAAGGCCAAACGTGCCGGTCTTCCGATGGCCAAACTCTTCGGCGCGCACCGGGATTCGGTCCGCACCTACAACACCTCCGGTGGCTTCCTGCACACACCCATCGAGGAGGTCATCGACAACGCCACCCGATCACTGGAACTCGGTATCGGCGGTATCAAACTCAAGGTCGGCCAGCCCGACTGGAAACTGGATATCGCCCGCGTCACCGCGGTCCGGGAACATCTGGGCGACGACGTGCCGTTGATGGTGGACGCCAACCAGCAGTGGGACCGCCCGACCGCGCAGCGGATGGGCCGGATCTTCGAGCAGTTCGATCTGGTCTGGATCGAGGAACCGCTCGACGCCTACGACGCGGAGGGGCACGCGATGCTGGCCCGGAGCCTCGACACTTCCATCGCTACCGGAGAGATGCTGGCCAGTGTCGGTGAGCATGTGCGGCTCATCGAAGCGGGCGCGGTGGATATCATCCAGCCCGACGCACCGCGCATCGGCGGTTTCACCCAGTTCATGAAGCTCGCGGCCCTCGCCGAGCACAATCATCTGCAGCTCGCGCCGCATTTCGCGATGGAGATCCATCTCCACCTCTCCGCCGCGTATCCCCTGGAAGCGTGGGTGGAGCATTTCGACTGGCTCGATCCACTGTTCGACCAGCACCTCCGGATCGGCGACGGCCGGATGCATCTCTCCGAACGCCCGGGGCTCGGCTTCACACTCAGTGACCAGGCCCGCGCCTGGACCGTGGCGACCGCGGAGTTCGGTCGCTGACCGAGCTGTCCGATGAGTGGGGCGTGCCGAGACCCGCCGGGCCGGAGGTGTGAATCGGGCGGCGCAGGGTAGCGCGAGCACGAGAGGAGGACCGATGAGCAACCGAGACGTTGTGCACGCACTGCTCGACCGGGCGGGTACCACCTACGCCGCCGAAGCCGGAATCGCCCTCGATGACAAACCGGCCCCGCTGTTCCAGTTGCTGATGCTCACCGATCTGCTGAGCGCCCGGATCTCCGCCGATATCGCGATCGCCGCGACAACCGAACTGGTGGACAGCGGCTACCGCACCGCGCGGAAGGTCGCCGACGCCGACCGGCAGGACCTGGTCGACGCGCTCGGCCGCGGGCACTACCGTCGCTACGACGAGAGCGCTGCCTCGCAGCTGAGTGAGGCCGCCACCGCCGCGATCGAAAAATATAACGGTGACCTGCGAAAACTTGCCGAAGAAGCCGGTCGCGACACCGGACGGGCGGCCGGCCTGATCCAGCAGTTCAAGGGTATCGGTCCCACCGGCGGCGATATCTTCCTGCGCGAAGTGCAGGACGTGTGGACCTGGGTGCGTCCCTATTTCGACGAACGCGCGTTGCGCGGGGCGGCCGAACTCGGTCTGCCCACGGAGCGCCGGGAACTTGCCCGACTGGCGCCCCCGGATCGCGCCGCCGAGCTCGCCGCCGCGCTGGTCCGGATCGGCCTCGACGATGACGCGGCCGCCGCCGTACGTTCCGCGGCCGGCTGACCCCGGGGCGGGCCGCGCACCCCCGGCGCCACCGCTCCACGGAAGGAAATGTCGCGATGACCGAGCTACAGCCCCTGGACCCCGGTTTTCTCGAGTTCGAGGACGCCGACCGGCGGATAGGTCCCGGTATCGCCGTCGTCGCGATCATGGGCGGAGCACTTCCGCAGCGCGCGGTCGGTGCGCTCGCGACCGATGTGCCGGGGCCGGAGCGGGAATCGAGCGGACGATCACATTGCGCGGCAGCAGAAACCCGATATGCCGATCCACTGTCTCGGCTCGCTGGGCGAGCGGCGGATTGCACGCGCCGAGAATGAGGTGGTCCTCCCTCTCGGCGCCGAGCTTCGCGTGCAGGGTCGCACGCATATCGATCTCGGTGAGAATGCCGAACCCCTGTTCCGCGAGGGTGGTGCGGGTGCGTTCGACGGCGTCGTCGAAGCCGGTGTGCAGGGTGGCCGACAGTGCCGAGTCCAAGATCGATCGTCTTCTTCCGTATCTCCCTGGGTGGCCGTCGGGATGGGTTTCCGGAAGGCGGATCGGTGAGCTGCCGCCGCTCGGGTACCCCGCCCGCGCTGTGCACACGCGTGCGTCGTTCCGGCCGACCGGAAATGGCCCGACCCGGTGCGAGTCCGGATCCGGCCAGGTTCGGCACGTCTCGCCGATCGTTCCCGTACGGCGTAAGAACTCGCTAGTGTGGGTCGGAGTTCAGGATGGCGAAAGGAACGAAGATGTCGGTGGGTGGCACGGTGAACGCGCATATCCAGCAACTCGGTGGCGGGTTCATGTTCTCCCGGGAGGCGCGGGAATACGCGGCCGAAACGGGCGTGGACGAGTTCTTCGGCCCGTACACCCGCGGCCGCGGCGGCGTACTGGGCGATGTGGACGCCGAGGTCGTCACCGCGGCGTTCGGTTTCTTCCCGCACCAGTCGATCCGCGCAGCGTGGGAATCCGTGTCGATGCCCGCCGGGAAGGCAGCGCACCGGTACGCACGCGCCTGTCAGGATTTCGGTCGGCGGAAACTGGGAACCTTCGAGGCGGCCGCGCGTCTCGCCGAACTGCTGGAGGCCGTGGTAGCCGCGGCGGATCCCGCCGGGCTCCCACTGTTCGCGGGCTGGCGAGCCGTTCCACTGCCCGGCGACGCGCCGGCCCGCGTCATGCAGCTCGCCCATGTGCTGCGCGAACTCCGCGGCGGACTGCATCTCATCGCGGTGCGCGCGGTGGGAATCACCCCGCTGCAGGCGGTTCTGATCTCCGGCTCCCCGCTCAACGACGGCCCCGGCCAGGCGCGCTGGTACGGCTGGCCCGAACCGTTCGAGCAGATCACCGACGAGATCCGCGGGGCCTGGCAGCGTGCGGAAGCGATCACCGACGACCTCATCGCGCCCGCCTTCGCCGTCCTCGGGGAAGAGGAGGGCACCGACCTCGTCCGGCTCGTCGCCGCCGCGCATGCTGCGACCTTCGCCCGCTGAGATCGCCTCGGCCGATCGATGATCGAGCGGTCCCGGTCACCGGACATCCGGTGGATCCGGAGAAGGCGTTCATCGTACGAGATCCCGGCGGCGTTCCAGAGCCCCGTCCCCGGTCCTGCGGGCCTGGATGGAAGCAGCCCGACCGGCCGGACGCACCCGCAGCTGATTCTGCCGGGCCGCGAAAGGCGAAGGCGCCCAAGCTGTCTACGGACACCGGAATTTCACATCCTCGGCAACTCGGCCGCGGGGCCGCCGGATATCCGGTCGCGAACTCGGATGCCCGGCCAGTGGAGCGCGCCGCTGCCGCCGCGGATCGCTTCCCGCCGTTGACAGCACCGTTCGCCGCGACGGGGTACTTTGTCCCTGCGCATGGCTCCGGGCCGGTTCTGAACAGCACGGAAACCATGTGACGACGACGCCGGGGTGCAGCGCGCTGCACCCCGGCGCCGCCGAGTCCGGTGGCCCGTGAACGCGAGCCGACCGGACCGATGCGTCACCTCGGAGAAAGACACGGCACGATATGAGTCAGCCCGAATCGGCTACCCGCGAACATTCCGCTACCACCCCCGATGCGACCGGTGCCGAGGCCACCCCGCCAGGCCGCTGGCTCGTACTGGCCGTGGTCTGCATCGGCACCATGATGACCTTCGTCAACGTGTCGTCGACGATCGGTGGCCTGGCGATGATCCAATCCGATCTCCATTCCGGCTCCGCCGCGGCGGTCTGGATCAGCAGCGCCTACAGCCTCGTGGTGGCGAGTCTCGTACTCGGTGCCGGCACCCTCGCCGATCTCGTCGGCCGCCGGCTCGTCTTCGCCGCGGGTGCCACCCTTTTCGGTCTGGGAAGCGCCGCGGCCTTCGCATCGCACAGCACCCCGGCGCTGATCGCCGCCCAGGTAGTCATGGGAGTGGGCGGAGCCATGGTGCTGCCCGCGGGTCTGGCGATTGTCAGTCACACCTTCGCCGACGCACGCGAACGCACCGAGGCGATCAGTGTCTGGGCCGGGAGTTCGGGTCTCGGTCTGGCGGTCGGCCCGCTGGTCGCGGGCGCGCTGCTCAACGCGTTCTCCTGGCATTCGATCTACATGATCAATGTCGTACTCGGTGCCCTCGCGCTGATCGGTGCCGTCGCTTTCGTGCGGGAGAGCAAACAGCCCGGACGCAAACTCGACCCGATCGGTATCGTGCTGGGCACCCTCACGGTGGCTGCCCTGACCTACGCGGTGATCGAAGGCGGCGCATCCGGATACACCGCCGGACATATCCTCGTCGCCTACGCCGTGCTCGTGATCGCTCTCATCGCTTTCGTCCTGCACGAGATCCGCCACCCCGACCCGATGCTGGATGTGGCGCTGTTCCGCTCGCCCTCCTTCAGCGCGGTCATGGCGGTCGCCGCGATCACGCTGTTCGGCTTCACCGGGACCGCGCTGGTCACCGTGCTCTACCTGCAGCACGTCCAGGAAACCTCGCCGTTCGGTGCCGGACTGCGCCTGCTGGTGATGTTCGTGCCCTTCATCCTCGTCAGCGCCCTCGCCGGTCGGCTCGTGCACCGCACCGGCTTCAAAACCATGCTCACCCTGGGGCTGGTCGTCATGGCGGCCGGTGTCTTCGCATTGCTGGCCGCACCGCCCGAACCCGGATTCGCACGCGTCTGGCCGGGACTGCTGCTGGTCGGCATCGGCAGCGGGATGCTCGTCGCGCCGTCCACCGCAGCGGCCGTCATCAGTGTCCCGTTGCACCAGGCTGGTATGGCCAGCGCTGCGGTCAATATGTTCCGTCAGGTCGGTAATGTCCTGGGTGCCAGTATTCTCGGCACTATTCTGACCACCCGGTTCGCCGCCGATCTCACCGATGATCTGCATGCGCAGCAGCTTCCCGACGAAACCGTGGGCAAGATCGTCGCCGCCACCGGCGAGGGCAATATCTCGGCCTCCTCGCTCCCGCCCGCGCTCGCCGACCGCGTCGTGCACGCGGTGCACGAGGCGTTCACCTCGGCCGATCATCTCGCGCTCACTGTCGCCGGTGCGGTCCTGCTGATCACCGCGATTCCGGTCGTGTTCTTCGTCCGGCAACGTCCGGCGCACACCGCGCCGGCCGACTGACACCAGCGCCGACGTTCCCGGCCGCCCGGTACCACGGTTCCCCCCTCCGGACACCGGGGGCGACCGGGCGGGCCCGGTGGCTCGACTCCATCCCGCGCAGCGTGACGTTTCTCAGCTCCCGCGGACACTGTCCGCGACCGACGTCCCGAATCGGCTCCCCGCGTCCACTCCGGCTGCTGTTCCAGCTGTTGGGTGCTCGAAATGCCCAGCCGGTCTTCGATACTGGATATCGTGGACAGCGTGGACAGCGTGGACAGCGTGGACAGCGAGCTCATTCCCGGCAGAGGTCCGGCTTCGCTGGTACGAGATGCCACCGAGACGATCGTGCGATTGGCTGATGACGGAACGCGTGACATCCGCAATCGGTTCGACAGGTTCGCGGGTGATATTCGCGATTCCGCAGGGAATGCAGAGAAAGTCGATGAAACCGGTGCGGATGTCGTAAAGAAAACCCGTCACGGATTGACTCACGTATTTGGACACGACCGCGACGGCGTGATTCGCCATTTCAGGCTCGATCGAGTGCGCAGCGTTCCGCTGGTGGATCACGAAGGGGAAATAGTCGGTGTTGTATTCCCGACGAAGAAGAGCACCGAAATCGATATGGGAGACGAGGAACTATTTTCGGCTTGGGCAAGGATGCCGAACCGGTTGAGTGACACCGAGTTCATTCCGGAGACCCGCGTCGTCTCGACCGGCGACGCGGAGGAAACGACCTTCGATGCCGGGCCTCCTCAGCGTGCTCCGTGGGCTGATGACGCCGAGGACGGGACGATCGTCGTGTTCTCGCACGCGGGCCCGAATGGGTATCGAATCGAGGCGGATGTGAGCATCGACGGCGATCCCGACTGGAGAGTCCTATCCCTCCCCGGAGGATTCTTCGGAGATGTGCTCGCGACGAACGACTATTTCCGGATCGCTTCGCGAGCGGGTCCGCACAAGCCGCTGTTGATGCTGGCATGCAGAGCCGGCGACCCCGCGTATCCACACGCTGAGCGGGCTGCCTCGGCTGTTCACCACGCGGGTATGAATCACGATGTGTATTCCACGGTCGGGCTCAACGGCATAACATACAACCCCGTTCGTGGAACGGCCGAACTGGCCGTGGAAGTGCCGGAAAACGCGCCGATATCCGATGCTTTCACGATCATTCGAGCCCCGAATGGCCCACCCGTCCGGTAACGAGGATATGTTATCGGACGGTGCGGGATACGGAACCGAGGCAAGGTGAGGCGTTGTGGGAGATCCTCCACCGGAAGCGATCCGGCGCGACAACTGGTTCGTGCTGGTCGATCCCGGCTGGGACCGAACGAGTTCGGTTGCCTCGCCGCCCGCGGACGCGATCGTGGGTGGATGGGAATTGCACGCCGACGGTACGACCGGACCGTTTCGGCCGAATCCTCGTTACCGTCCCAGTGCCTTGAACGTGCCGACCGACCCGATCGACGCTGTACTACGACTGATCGTCACAGGACAGTCGCTCGGCGCCGAACTGGTCGCCACTCTCCGTGACTCGATTGTGGAAATCGGCTGCGATACACGCAATCGACCACTGCTGGGTGTTGCACCCGACAACACGCCCTGCGCGGTCGTGACCACGGCGGAATCACAGAAGGCGCATGTCGACGTCGATCGGTGGATTCCGGTGCACGGCAGCAAGCTCATCGATGTCATCCCGGATGGCGCCGATATTCTCATCAATCCCACCAGCGCGACTCCGTTCCGGCTCCGGAGCGACAGACTTCGTTCGGCCGAGACACACGATCGGGAACGAACTGAATAACGTGTCGCCCGAAGCCGATAGCATACCGCTGTCAGGTGTGGCCTCGGCCACCGTGCATTCGTGGGAGGTGGCCCGCTCGCCGGAGCGGAAAAGAAACCGTCAGGCGCGTGGCCCGCTCTGGTCGCGGTGCGTCGGTGCTTGTCAGGCTGCTGTGGATTCCCAGAGGAACCCGTCCGGATCGACGAACGTGCCCGCGCTGCCGCCGATGACAAGACGGTGTGAACCGCTGCCTTCCGCCGCGATGCCGGCATCCTTGGCGGCGGCGCGGCGGCCGTAGAGCGCGAGGCCCACCGGTGAGTCCGGGGTCGCGAATTCGACGTACTTACTGCCGAAACTCTTCGCCACGGTCAAACCGCGGTCGACATAGAACTGTTTGGTCGCCTTGACGTTGTCCACGCCGAGCAGCAGCACGACCTGGTCGATTTCCCGAGTGGCCGGACCGGTGTCCTTCTTGTTGGAGGTGGTGATCTTCCAGATCGCCCCGTCCGGTGCCGTAACGACGCCGCCGTATCCCCAGAAGCTCTTGGTGGCCGGTTTCAGCGTGGTGAAACCGGCGGCGAGCGCGGTGCCGACGAGGCTGTCGACGGTGCTCGGCTGGGATACCACGAGGGAGATGATGAAGCCGCGGAAGCCGCTCGTGGGTTCCTGGGTCGCGCGGAAATCCAATTCCGCGCCCAGGCCGAAAGCAGCGGCATAGGTCGCCCGGGTGGTGTCGGGATCGTCCACTCCGAGGTGGATGTTCAGGGTGGTGGTGGTGGATGTCGTGGTCGTCATGCCGATAACGTTAATTCTCGCCCCGGGCCGGGTGCTTCTCGATTCCTGATCGGTCTCGGGGGATCGTCTCTCGGCGGTCGGTTGTGGTCGGCCGGGATGTGACCGGCGCGCCCGGAAAACGCGGTGCAGGGCGCACCGATCGCATCGGGCCCGTTGTGATCAGGCAGTTTCCAGGGTGGTGTGCACCGGTGTCGCCCCGGTCGTCAGATCGAGGACGGGGCAGTGCGCGTCGACGGCGGCCTGTAGTTCGGCGTAGCGGTCGCCGGTCTCCGGCCCGGAGATCCGCACCCGTACCCGTACCGCCTGGAAACCGGCACGGACACCGTCGTCGAGGCCGAAGAAACCGCGGACGTCCAGATCGCCTTCGGCTTCGACGGACAGTTCGTCGACCACTATGCCCAGCCGCTGCGCCCAGAACCGATAGGTGACGATCTGGCAGGAGATCAATGCGCCCAGATAGATCTCCACCGGGTTGGCGGCGGTATCCTCGCCGCCGAGGGCCGGTGGCTCGTCCACCCGGAAATTGTGTGCTCTTGCGGTGATCGTGCTGCCGACGGCGCCTTGCGGGGCACCGGAGGCACGGAACACCGCGGCGGCGTTCGCGGGGTTCTGCCGGACCGCCTGGGCGGTGGCGTCGGTGATGTCGTTGAGCGCTGTGGTCCCGGTCGTCATAGCCGCGACGCTAGATCCGCGGTGTGGTATCCGACCAGAATTGTGCTCGCGCTGAGGACAACCGGGGTGGTGGGGCGGGATGTCACCACATGACGACGAAGGAGTTGTCGGCCGGGTCGACGACGATATCGAGCCTATCGCCGACCGCCCAGGGTGGCCGCCCGGCCGTGAGTTCGCAGGCGGCGTCGAAGGTCTCGAAACCGGTACCGCTGATCCGGATCCTGAGCTCGGCGACCTCGGTGTCCTCGCCACCGCCGCGTATCCCCTCGACAGCGATGATCTCGGCCGTCGCGGGCAGCCCGGCCGCCGCGAACCGCCTCGCCGACCGCCGCCACTCCGCGACGGCGAAGGCGAGCGCCACACCCAACGGCAGCGTGACGAGGCCGGGGCAGAGACCGTCCCACCAGGACTTGCCCCACAGCGCGAAGGCAGGCCCCATCAGGATCATCCCGGCCGCCGCGCAGTAGCCGAACGCGCCGGCGACCGGGCCGATGGGCGTGAGCTGCCGAGGCTCGGTCCGTTCCGGCTCTCCCCGGTGTCTCATAGTCGAACTCTGCCACAACCCCGGCTCTCGGTGAGCGCTTCGAGCGAGCCCTGACCGGCGGGTTTCACTACCTTGCGCACCGGTCGGGCGGTGGCCGGGAGCCCGGGGTCCGGGGTCCGGCAGGCGTCGTCGTTGTACTCCGGGGATCGTCGGACGACAATGGCGTCGGGATCGGCGACCCCACGGGCCACGTTCCCCCGACGCGTGACGACCGGACTTCGGAACCACCGAGAGGATCTGTCATGACCGACGGCGCAGGTGCAGATCGCCACCGTGACCGGGGCAGTCGCCCCGGAGACGAGGTGCGGGAGCCCGAATTCCGCCCCTACGATCACCCGGCCGCCGGCTGGGGTGCCGCGAAGAGCGTGGCCGGCGTCCTGGCCCGGGAGAAGGAGGGTATCGCGGGTCCGCGTGCGATCCGGAAGATGAACCATGAGGACGGCGGGTTCGATTGTCCCGGTTGCGCGTGGCCCGACGATATGAAGGGCCTGCATCTGGACATCTGCGAGAACGGAATCAAACACGTCACCTGGGAGATGACCCATAAACGGGTGGGCCGGGAGTTCTTCGCCGCGCATACGGTGAGCGAACTCTCGGAGTGGACCGAGAACCGGCTGGAGGATCAGGGCCGGCTCACCGAACCGATGACCTACGATCCCGCCACCGACCGTTATGTCCCCATCAGCTGGGCGGATGCGTTCGAATTGGTCGGCCGGGCGCTGCGGGAACTCGACGACCCGAACCGGGCCGCCTTCTACACCTCGGGGCGCCTCGGGAACGAAGCGACCTTCCTCTACCAACTGCTGGCTCGCGAACTCGGGACCAACAATCTGCCGGACTGCTCCAATATGTGTCACGAGGCGAGTGGGCGGGCGTTGCAAGCGGCGCTGGGCACCGGGAAGGGGACGGCGGATCTCGCGGACTGGGAGACCACCGAAGCCCTGTTCATCCTCGGCGTCAACGCGGCCTCCAACGCGCCGCGAATGCTCACCGCGCTGGTGGAGGCCTATCAGCGCGGCACGCGGATCGTGCATGTCAATCCTCTCGTCGAGGCCGGCGCCCGCCGGGCGATAATCCCGCACGATTTTCTGCATATGGCGACCTTTCGCGCCACGCCGACCAGCACGTTGAACCTGCAACCCCGCATCGGCGGCGATATGGCCCTGCTGCGCGGTATGGCGAAGGCTGTCCTGGAAGAGGCCCGTTCGAACCCGAAAGCCCTCGACAACGAATTCATCGAGCGCTACACCGACGGTTTCGAGAACTATCGGGCAGTCTGCGAAGCGACCCCGTGGAGCGAGATCGAACAGCAATCGGGTGTCGCCGCCTCGGATATCCGCGAGGCCGCGCGAATCTACAGCGAGTCCGACCGCAGCATCTTCAGCTGGTGTCTCGGTATCACCCAGCACGAGCACGGCGTGGACACGGTCCGCGAGATCATCGATCTGCTGCTGTTGCGCGGGAATATCGGTCGCGAAGGCGCGGGCCCGTCGCCGGTGCGCGGTCACAGCAATGTACAGGGCAACCGGACCTGCGGTATCGATCATCGTCCGGCCCCGGCCTTCCTGGACCGGCTGGGCGCGGTGTGCGGAATCGATCCGCCGCGCGAACACGGCCTGGACACCGTGGGCACGATCGAGGCCATGCACGCGGGAGAAGTACGTGTCTTTGTCGGGATGGGTGGTAATTTCGCGCTGGCCGCGCCCGATACCGCCTATACCTTCGACGCGCTGCGTGCCTGCGAACTCACCGTGCAGGTCAGTACGAAGCTCAACCGGAGTCATCTCGTGCACGGAACGCGAGCGCTGATCCTGCCCTGTCTCGGGCGTACGGAAAAGGATCAGCAGCGCGGTGGCCTACAGGCGACCTCGGTGGAGGATTCCATGAGCATGGTGCACCTGTCGGTGGGGATGAAGCGACCCGCTTCACCCCATCTGTTGTCCGAACCGGCGATCATCGCCGGGATGGCGCGGGCCGCCCTGCCCGGTAGCGCGACACCGTGGGAGTCCTATATCGAGGACTACGACCGCATCCGCGACACCATGGCCGAGGTCCTGGACGGTTTCGAGGATTTCAACCGGCGCGTCCGGCTGCCGCTCGGGTTCCGGATCCGCCAGCCCGCGCGTGAACTCGTGTTCCGGACCCCGTCGGGCCGCGCGGAGTTCTCCGCGGCTCCGCTACCCGACCTCGCCCGGGCCGAGGGAACATTGACGCTGGCCACGATACGTTCGCACGATCAGTGGAACACCACGATCTATTCCGACGACGATCGCTATCGGGGGATATCGAACCTGCGCACCCTGATCTTCATGAACACCGAAGACATGGGCGCGCGTGGGCTCCGGCAGTTCGACCGGGTCGATATCATCAGCACCGCCCGCGACGGCAGTACCCGGACGGTACGGAACTATCAGGTCGTTCCGTACGATATCCCGCGCGGTTGCGCGGCCGGATACATGCCGGAGCTGAATGTGTTGTGCGCGATCGGTGATCACAGCACGCAGAGCGATCAGCCGATCATGAAGAACGTATCCGTCACGGTCGAGCGTTCGACCCGATCGGACGCGTGACCACGGTCGCGTCCGGAAAAGCGACGGCCGCGGGTCGTCTCGCGACAGAGCACCGGGTGCCCCGCGCGAAGGCGGGGCACCCGGTGCTCGTTGCGATGCCGTCGGTGACGGCGATCAGACCGACAGTCGTGCCTCGATGGCCTCGATGATGCGCGGCCGCAGTTCAGCGGCGCGGATGACCGCGTCGACCGAACCGACCTCGACCGCCCGGTGGATATCGTGCACGCGGTCGAACTCTGCGGCGACCTCGCCCAGTTTCTCGGTGCGGACCGAGGACCGGAGCTCGTCGAGCTCCGCGGTGAGGGTCGCGCGATCGGTACCGGAGGCGTTCGCGGCGCGGGCCTCCAGATCCCGGACCCGCGGATCGGTCGCGGTGCGTTTGTCGACCTCACCGGCGAAGACCACCGCGGCAGCGGGAGCGCCGCCGAGCACCGAGGCGAACGAGCCCTCGAGCGCGAGCACGGTCATATTCGGGTTCAGCGTCTTGGAGAACACCACGAACGCGCCACCGTGGTACCGGGAGATCACCGTGAACACGATCGGACCCTGGAAGTTGACGATCGCGCGGCCGATCTCGGCGCCGTACTCCAGCTGCAGTTTGCGCATCGACTCCGGGGAGCCGTCGAAGCCCGACAGGTTCGCCAGTACCACCAGCGGCCGGTTGCCGCTGGCCGCGTTGATCGCCCGCGCGGTCTTCTTCGACGACCGCGGGAACAGGGTGCCCGCGGTGTAGGTGTCCGGACCGTCGGTGGCCGGGAAACCGCGCCGCGGCACACCCCGGGACTCGATACCCAGCAGGCATACCGGGATACCGCCCAGGTGCGCGTCCTGGACCACCGAGGTCTCGGCGTCGGCCATCCCCGCCCAGCGTTCCAGCACCTCGTGGTCCTGATCGGCGACCGCCCGCATGACCGTGCGGATATCGAACGGCTTCTTGCGGTCCGGGTTGGCGGCGGCGGAGAAGATCTGGCCGACCGTGGTGAAATCGCTGTCCGCCATGACATGCGGGAAATCGGAGATATCGCGATCCACCGGATCGGTCGTCTGCGCCCGCCGCGGCCCCGACTCCCCGGGAACGACGTAGGTGTGGTCGTAGTGCGACATCAGCACGGCCCGCGCGGCGTGCAGGTTCGGCGCCCAGTACTGCGCCTGACCGTTCGGGCCCATCACCCGGTCGTAGCCGCCGATACCGAAGTTGTCCTCGGCGGAGACACCACCGGAGAAGTCCAGGGCCTGTTTACCGGTGAGCACCATGGCCGAATCCGGGGTCATCACGAGGATGCCCTTGGTGTGCATGAGCATCGTCGCCTCGGCGTTCCAGTACGGCTGGGCGCCGACGTTGATACCCGCGACCACGATATTGATCTCGCCGCCGTCCTGGGTGAATTCGACGATGCGCTTGAGCGCCGCCGCCACCCAGTCCATGTTCTCGGTACCGGAGGTCATCGAGATCCGGGCGCCGGAGGACAGCGCGTACCACTCCAGCGGAACCCGCAGTTTCTCGGCGAGGTCCAGTGCGGCGATCACCCGGCGGCATTCCGGTTCCGACAGCGCGCCCAGCGATTTCGTCGGATCGCCGAGCAGCACCACCCGGGTGACACCCTCGGGGTGCCGTTCGGTCGGGGTGCTGACCACACCGGCGACCATCGCCGCGGTATTGCGGCCCTTGGGCCGATCGACCGGCACCAGCGCGTGCTCGGCGTCGAGGTCGTATTCGGCGAATTCGCCGAGCAGACCGGTCAGCTCGTAGGGATACACCGTGTTACGGCTGCTGGCCCGCAGCACCTTCTGCCGGTAGGCGTCCAGCGGTTCGACCGGATCCTCGGACCGTTCGCCGACGATGAGCTCGGTGCCGCCGGTGGAATCGAAGGAGATCCGCAGTCCCAGTTTGACCAGATCGCCGGTCCGGGCGTCGCGCTGGCGGGCGATCAGCAGGATCTCCTCCAGGCCCGCGCCCGTGGTCGTGGGCCGGACCCGCTCGACGATCGCTTCCAGCTCGCCCCGGGTGATATCGATCGGCGGCCAGACGTACATCACGATGCGGTTGGTCTGCAGTCGCTTGGACGACGGACGACCCGACTGGGCCCGGCGGATGGAGTCCAGGCAGGTGGCGATGGTGCTCTCGGCGGTCGGCAGGGTGACCAGGCGGCCGTCGTGGTCGCGCAGCGCGGTCAGGTCCCGGACCTGGGCGAACGCCACGAGACGTTCATCGGCCGGGTTCTCCTTGGCGACGGCCCGGAACAGGTACACCTCCTCGTTGTCCGAGGACGGCAGCTGGGTGAGATCGAACTTGTGCAGCCGCTTCATCTGCATCCGCTGCGCGATGTAGGGGTGCAGACCGCGGATGAGCCGCTCCTCGTCCAGACCGGTCGAGGAGGGCCGGAAGGTGAAGTGGTGGTGCATGACCGCGTTGGCGCTACCCGCGACAGTGGCGGTGATCCGGTGCACCTGGTTGGACACCGGATGCGCGTTGAGCACCTCCTGCAGGGCCGCCGCCATGGCGTCGAAGTCCTCGGGCTGGTTCTCCCAGGACACGTAGATATCGGCCTCGATCGACGCGGAACCGGTCGACAGTTCGCCCAGCCCGGCCACCACCTGGGGCAGGGAGTCGAAGCTGACCGCTGCCGACACCAGACTCACGCCCTTGCGTTCGGCGACGACGAAGGTGAAACCGCCGGCTTCCCGGGTGCGGACATCGGTGAGGTCCTTGTTGCCGTAGTAGCGGCGGGTCAGCACCTCGAGCATCACCGTGTTGTCGGCGGAGCCGCGCGAGAGACGCTGACCCAGCAGGCGCACCAGCGGCTCGGTGGCGCTCACCATCTCGGCGATCCGGGACTTACGGTCGGCGGAATCGGGGTGCGCGTCGAGGTAGCTGAGGTGTTTACGCGCATCGGTGTACGCGCGGGCCCGGTTGCGGCGCAGAACCGGCTGGCCGTACCAGGCGAACACCAGGCCGCGGGTGAGGTCCGCGATCACCGGGAACCGCACCTGGGTCGCGGCGACGAGCCGCTCCAATGCCAGACCGACGGGTTCACGCAGCACGCGGTCGGGGACCGGTTCGTTCAACCATTCGCGCAGCAGCGCCGAGATGACCTCGACCGTGTCGGCGGGCCGCTGCTGGGCCAGGAAGATCCGGAACACCGCGGCCTCGAGGTCGGCGGTGCGGTCCAGTTCGGTGACGCCGTAGTGGCCGAGGGCCTGGGCGAGCTTCGCGCGGTACGACTCCGGCAGCCCGGCCCGCTCGACGTCGAGGCTCTGCAGATACGTGTGGAAGTATTCGCGGGCGCTGTGGACATGCCCCGGGGTGGGGTCGTCGTCGGAGGACCGGTTGTGGCTCAGCTCGGCCAGGTCGGCGAAGACCTGCACCAGTTCGAGTTCCTCGGCCAGCGGCCGGCGGTTGTCCGTGATTGCCGCCCGGCGGGCGGTGAGGTAGTCGTCGAGCACCCGGCGGTCGTCGTGCGGGTCGACATCGAAGCCCAGCAGCAGACTGCGCAGATCCTGCTGACCACGATTCAACCGCTGATGCGACTGCGGCAGCTCGGGTTCGGCGGGCAGTTCCAGTTCGACCGACGCGGTCGCGCCCGCGGTCTCGGTCTCCTCGCCCTCTTCGGCGAGCGGCTCCAGCCGCAGCAGCGGTGCGCCCGTTTCCACCTGGGTGCCGACCGTGACCGCGCATTCCTTGAGCCGGGCCCGGAACGGTGCGCGCAGCACCGTTTCCATCTTCATGCTCTCCAGCACCAGCACCGGCGCGCCGGCCTCGACCTCGGCGCCGACCTCGAGCGGGGTGGCCACGACCAACGCGGGGGCGGGGGAGCGGACCACGCCGCCCTCGTCCCGGCTGATCCGGTGCGTGACACCGTCGACGTCGACGAGGTGCACGGGGCCGTGGGTACCGGTGATCAGGCGGAAACGCACACCGTTGACCACGAGCTGACCGGTGTGCTGGTCGAAGCGTTCGAGATCGACATCGGCGGTGCGGATATCGGCCCCGGCCTCGATGCCGACCCGGAAGCGGTGCGCGCCGATCCGGGCGACCCGCACCCGGTAGCTCGCGCCGCGCAGTTTGAGGTCGAGCGGGCGGCCGCTGTCGTGCTGGACCTGGGGACGGCCACCGGAGGCGGTGGACAGCAACCGGTGCTGTTCGACCCGCTCCTCCTCCTCGTAGGCGTCGATACCGGCGGCTGCCAGCGCGATGGCCGAGTGCCGGTGCGAGACGAGGCGGCCCTCGCCGCGCACCCGGTCGATCCAGCCGGTGTCGGCGCTGCCGTCGATCACCTCGGGCTGATCCAGCAGATCGAGGACGAAGCTCTTGTTGGTCGCGCCGCCCTCGATGATCACCCGGGTCTCGGTGACCGCGCGGCGGAGCCGGCCCAGCGCTTCGTCGCGGTCACGGCCGTAGGCGATGATCTTGGCGATCATGGAATCGAAATCGGCGGGGATGGTGTCGCCCTCGCTGACGCCGGTATCGACGCGGATACCCGGTCCGGCCGGCAGGTCCAGATGCGCGATACGACCCGGGGACGGGGCGAAATCGCGGTCGGGGTCCTCGGCGTTGAGCCGGGCTTCGACGGCGTGTCCGCGTTCGGCCGGGGGTTCGCCGTCGAGGCGGCCGCCCGAGGCCACGTGCAGCTGGGCGCGCACCAGATCGAAACCGGTGGTGATCTCGGTGATCGGATGCTCGACCTGGAGACGGGTGTTGACCTCCAGGAAGGCGAACAGTTCGTCGCCTGGGTGGTACAGGAACTCGACGGTCGCCGCGCCGCGGTAACCGACCGCGACCGCGAGCCGTTCGGCCGACGCCTTGAGCTCGGCTGCCTGATCGGGCCGCAGGACCGGCGACGCCGATTCCTCGATGACCTTCTGGTTGCGCCGCTGCACCGAGCAGTCGCGCACCCCCAGTGCCCAGGCGGTGCCCTGGCCGTCCGCGATCACCTGCACCTCGACGTGGCGGGCGCCGGTGACCAGCCGTTCGAGGAAGACGATGCCGCTGCCGAAGGCGCGCGCGGCCTCCTGGCTGGTGCGTTCGTAGGCGTCGACGAGCTCGGCCTCGTTGTTGATCACCCGGATACCGCGCCCGCCGCCACCCGCGGTCGCCTTCAGCATGAGCGGGTAGCCGATCTCGGTCGCGGCGGCCACCGCGGCGTCCACGGTTTCCACCGCGCCCCGGCTCCACGGCGCGACCGGTACGCCCACCTCTTCGGCGATCAGCTTTGCGCCGATCTTGTCGCCGAGTTTGCGCATGGCATCGGGGCTGGGCCCGATGAAGGTGACACCGATCTGCTCGCAGAGTTCCGCGAACGCGGGATCCTCGGCCACGAAACCCCAGCCGACCCAGGCGGCGTCGGCGCCGGTGGCGACCAGCGCGCGCTCGAGGGCCTTCAGGTCGAGATAGGGGCGGGCCGACGCCGGGCCGAGGTCGTAGGCGATATCGGCTTCACGGACGAAGGTCGCGGTCCGGTCGACATCGGTGTGCAACGCGATGGTCTGGATCGGCTGCCCGGTTTCGGCTGCCAGATCCCGGACAGCGTGGACAAGGCGCATCGCCGCCTCTCCTCGGTTCACGATGGCGATACGACTGAACACTATCCCTGGCTCCTTCGTCGGTCGGGCACGGTCGCGGGTGAGCCGTTTTCGGCTCTGCTCTGCGTAGTGTGCACCCGCGAGACCACTGTGTGCACAGCGTGCGGGGGCTACTCGCCCGTATTTTCGGCGGGCGGGTCCATCGGCCGGGTCGGAAGTGACCGATGGACCCGGAGAACACTTACCCGAAAGGCATGTCGCAATCCACCGACACGGCGCTACAGCCGCCGATCCAGCGAAATCGCGGCAGCGTCTCGATGGTGCCTCCGCCCTGGTGGCCGGGGTCGGCACCCGCACCCGCGTAGTGCGGGACACGGCCCGGGCCGACGTGTGGAATCAGTGCAGCAGTGTGCCCAGCTGCCGGGCGGCCGCGCGGACCGCGGCGGCGAGTGCGGCCTGGTCGTCGACCTCGAAGACGGAGATGCCGATGGTGGTCTCCGGTTCACCGCGGCGGCGGGGGACCAGGGCCGAGATACCGAACATCGTCGCGATGACCTCGCCGCGGGTGAGGGCATAGCCGCGCTCGCGGGCGGTCTCGACCTCCGGCCGTTCGCCGGGTGCGGCCGGGAGACCGGCCAGTATCGCGAGTCCCGCCGAGCCGCGGTCTATGGGGTGGATCTGGCCCGGCCGGAAGGCGATGTGCACCTGCGCGTTGCGTGGTTCGACCACCAGTAGCGCGCGCACCTCCGTCTCGCTCTCCCGGAGTACCAGGTGGACGGTGGCGCGGGTGCGCTCGGCGAGCTCTTCCATCACTGGCCGCGCGACGGTGCGCAGGTCCTGTTCCACCGGCTCGGCGAGGGTGACCAGTCCCGCCCCGAGGGTGATGCGTTTGTTGTGGTCGCGGCGGCACAGCCGATGCGCCTCCAGGGTGCGGACCAGGCGATGCGCGACCGTGCGGTGCACGCCGACGGTTTCGGCGAGATCGGTGACCGACAGGCCGTGGGGGTGGCGGGCCAGGGCTTCCAGGATCTCCAGGCCGTGGTGCAGCGTTTTCGACATTCCGGAATCGAGCTGTGCCCCGGCGGCGCGCTCGCTCTCTGGGGCGGTGCTGTGGTTCATCGCGTCCTTCTTGACTTTTGTGAGTGGCGACACTTAGCCTTCACTCATATCGCACAGTGAGTGCGATTATCGCACACATGGGCCGGTGGGGGCAAGCAGGGGCTCTGCGATGATGTCGAGGAGAATTCGATGACCACGGTTTCGGTCGGCGATCAGCCGGACGCGGCGACGGTCGCCGCAGTCCACCAGCTGTACGGCTTCCAGAGCGGGCACATCGACAACGGCCGGGCCGCCGAATGGGCGGCCACCTTCACACCGACCGGTGAGTTCCGTTCGCCGAGCTATCCCGAGCCGATCGCCGGGACGGCGGCGCTGACGGAATTCGCGCACGCGTTCGACGAAGCGGCCCGGGTCGCGAACGAGGTGCATCGCCACGTCGTCACGAATATCGCTATCCGGCGGCTGGACTCCTCGACCCTCGAGGTCGGCGCCTACCTGCAGATCATCGCCACCCCGCGGGGTGCGGCCGCGCAACTGGTGCGTATGACGACGATCGAGGACCGCCTCGAACTCGCGGACGGCCGCTGGTCGGTCGCCCGCCGGCGCGTCGCACGTGACGATGCGCCACAGCGATAGGCCGCGGCACCGCCCCGCACGGATTTCCACACGATTTCGGAGGACGAACAGATGAGCACGATCACCGAACAGCCCAACCCCGGGCGCACCGACGCGGCACCGATGACCGCGCACTACCCGGAGATGGCGGGCAAGGTCGCCGTGGTCACCGGGGCGGCCCAGGGGATGGGCGCGGTGTTCGCGGCGGGGCTGGCCACCCGCGGAGTATCGGTGATCGCCGCCGACATCAACGAGGACCAGGTCGTCGCCACCGCCGCGGGGATCGGCGCCGAACTCGCCGCGCATTCGCTCGCGGCGGAACCGGGACGGATCGTGGGGATGCGCGCGGATGTGACGAGCCCGGCCGACCACGAGAAACTCGCCGAACGCGCGGTGGCGGAATTCGGCCGGATCGATTTCTGGATCAACAATGCCGGGATCTTCCCGTTCGCGTTCGCCGAGGACATCTCCGCCGAGCAGATCGGCGCGACCCTGCGGGTGAACGTCGAAGGCGTGCTCTACGGCGCCCAGGCCGCGGCCCGGCACATGGCCCCGGGCAGCGCCATCGTCAACATGTCCTCGGTATCGGCACTGCGCGTACGCAAGGGACGCGGTGCCTACTGCACCTCCAAGGCCGCCGTCGCCCATATGACCGAATCGCTCGCCGTCGAACTGGGCGACAAGGGGATCCGGGTGAACTCCATCGCCCCCGGCTATATCGATACGGCGATGACCCGCTGGGTGCAGGACGATCCCGCCGCGCTCGCACACGCGCTGGAGGTGGTGCCGCTGCATCGTCTCGGCTCACCCGAGGAAGTGTTCGGACCGCTGTTGTTCCTGCTGTCCGACAGCGCCCGCTACATCACCGGGCACAGCATCGCGGTCGACGGCGGTTCCCGCCATGTCTGATCCGACCTATCCCGGCGTCGTCCTGGTCACCGGTGCCGCCGCGGGCATGGGCGCGGCCCATGCCCGGGCGCTGGGCGCGCTCGGAACCCATGTCTGCCTCGCCGATATCGTGGATACCGCCGAACTCGCGGCCGAGATCACCGCCGCCGGCGGCTCGGCGAGCTCACATACCCTCGATGTCGCCGACCAGATGGACTGGACCCGGGTGGTGGACGAGATCGGTTCCCGCCGTGGCGAACTCGGCGGACTGGTCAACAACGCCGGTATTTCGCGCCGACTCGAATTCATGGACACCCCGGACGAGATCTGGGAGCGGACGCTGCGGATCAATCTGTTCGGTCCCTTCTACGGAATGCAGGCGGTGGCACCGCTGATGCGTGACTCCGGCGGCGGTTCCATCGTCAACATCTCCTCGATCTCCGGGCAGATCGGCTATTTCTCACCGGCCTATTCCGCGAGCAAATGGGGACTGACCGGATTGTCGAAATCGGCGGCCGGTGGCCTGGCGAAGTGGGGAATCCGCGTCAACTCGGTGCACCCGGGGCTGGTGGGCACCGCTCTGGTCAGCGGGTCCGGCGGGTTCGTGGAGTCGTCGCTGCGGTCCATCCCGATGGGACGGATGGGCGCGGTCGAGGAGATCACCGATGCCGTTCTGCACCTGCTCTCGGACCGGTCGAGCTATATGACCGGCAGCGAGGTCACCGTCGACGGCGGACTGGTCTCCAACGGCCTCTACCACCGGATCGTGGCGGAGACCGAGGGGAGCCTGTAGTGGACGACGAATTCGACGTGATCGTCATCGGCGGCGGCGGTGCCGGTCTGGCCGCGGCGGTCTCCGCGGCGGAGGACGGCGCCTCGGTGCTGCTGTTCGAATCGGAACGGGAACTGGGCGGATCCACTCAGCTGTCCGCCGGTCTGTTCACGGCCGCGGGCACCAGTGTGCAGCGCGCACTGGGTATCGAGGATTCGGCGGAGAAGTTCTTCCAGCACTACATGGATCTCAACCAGTGGATATTGCGGCCGGGGCTGATCCACACCTTCTGTGCGCAGGCCGCGCCGACCCTGGAATGATTGATCGGCCTCGGGGTGGAGATCCCCGCGGTGGAATCCGGAAACGCCCATCAGCCGGGTCTGGCCCGGGCAGGTGTCGAGGATGTGTGGCGCGCCCACGTGCCGAAGGATCAGGGCTACGGCCTGGTCCAGGCGCTGGACCGCGCCCGCCGCGCCCACGGCGTGGAAGTGGTGCTGAACACCCGGGTGGAAGATCTCCTGGTCGACGCCGGCCGGGTCGTGGGAGTCGTGGCCGACGGTATCGAGATGCGCGGCGCTGCCGTGGTCGTCGCCAGCGGCGGATTCGCGCAGGACGCCACCTTCGTGGACCGCTACTTTCCGGCGTCGCGCACGGCGGGCGAATCGCTGTTCGTCGTCGCCGCGCCGGGCAGCCGGGGTGATCATCTGCGTTTCGGCGCCGGGGTCGGCGCGGCGCTGGCGGGACAGGGCTGGGGCCTGCTCATGCCCACCGTGTACTTCCAGCGCCACCACCACTGGCAGTCCGGATTCCCGCCCGCGTCCCGCCTGTACGTCAACCGGGACGGCCGCCGGTTCATGGACGAGGACGCCCCCTACGCGGTGTCCACCGGGATCCTCGACCGGCAGGGCGGCTACGGCTGGATGATCTTCGACGAGAAAGCCCGGGTGGGGCTTCCGGCCGGTTACACCGACTGGACTCCCGACCGGGTCGAAGAGGAGGTCGCCGCCGGGCGTACCGCCCGGGCCGCCACCTGGGACGAACTGGCCACGGCGATCGATGTGCCCGCGGCAGCGCTGGCAGCGAGCGTCGACCGGTGGAACACCCAGCTGCCCGCCGGCACCGACGACGATTTCCGCCGCCACACCTCGCTCGCTGCCAAGCACAGCGAGACGAATCTCGAACCGATCGGCGAGGCGCCGTTCTACGCGGCACGAATTCTGCCGGCCGAACTCGTCTGTACCCATACGGGTCTCGAAATCGATTCGACCGCAGCCGTTCTCGATTCCGCCGGATGCCCCGTTCCCGGGCTGTTCGCGGCGGGCGAGGCCGGCGGCGGAGTCCTCGGACTCCGCTATGTGGGTGGCGGCAACGCCGTCGCCAACGCATTGACTATGGGGCGCATCGCCGGTCGCGCGGCCGCGGCCGAGTCGCTCTCTCGCACGAAAGCACAAGGTAACTGACATGTTGGGAAACGAGCTGATGCCCGAAGAAGCGCACCGCTCCGCTTCGGCCGACACCGGAACCGGCGGCCAGTCGTCGGTGAAGGTCGTCCGGGCTGCCATCGTCGGTACTGTTGTCGAGTACTACGACTTCGGTATCTACGGGTATATGGCGACCGTCGTGGCCACCCTGTTCTTCGTGTCCGAGAACGAAACTGCCGCGCTGCTGGGCACCTTCGCCGCGTTCGCGGTGGCGTTCTTCCTGCGGGTGCCGGGCGGGATCTTCTTCGGGCACATCGGTGACCGGTACGGTCGCAAGAGCGCACTGTCGTGGACCATCCTGCTGATGGTGATCGCCACGGTATTGATGGGGTTGATGCCGACCTACGTCACGCTGGGTGTCTGGGCGACCGCCGCGCTGGTACTCGCACGGTGTCTGCAGGGTTTCGCGGCCGGCGGTGAACTCGGTGGCGCGAACGCGTTCGTCTCCGAGTCGGCGCCGCGGCGCTGGCGCGCGACACAGACTTCGATGGTGAACTCCGGTACCTACCTCGGGTCGCTCGTCGCCTCCCTGGTCGCGCTCACGCTGACCTCGGTGTTCTCCGAGGAGACCATCCTGTCCTGGGCATGGCGTATCCCGTTCCTGCTCAGTGTGGTGATCGGTGTCGTCGGCATCTGGATCCGTAACCATATGGAGGACACCCCGCAGTTCGAGGAACTCGCCGAGAAGGGCGAGACCAAGAAACTGCCGGTCATGGAACTGCTGCGCACCTCCGGTGGCTCGGTGGTCAAGATCGTCTTCCTGGGTGCGCTCATCACCGGCGGGTACTACATCGCCTCGGTGTACGCCGCGACCTATCTGCAGACCGCGGGCGGTCATTCCTCGACCCTGGCCTTCCTGTCCACCTCGCTCGCACTGGTGCTCGGTGTGATCACCCTGCCGATCGCGGGCTACCTCGCCGATACCTACGGCCGGAAACCGGTGCTGTTCTGGGGCAGTCTCGCCGCGGCGGTGCTCGGCCTGCCGATGTTCGTGCTCATGGCCGGGGCGGGCGCCTGGCAGGCGGTGGTCGGCCAGTCGGTGCTGTTCATCTGCGTCTCGGTGGTCAACGGCGCGTCGTATGTGACCTATGTGGAGATGCTGAAGGCCTCGGTGCGCTACAGCGGTCTGGCGCTGGGCAACAACATCACCAATATGTTGCTCGGTGGCACCGCGCCCTTCATCGCCACCTGGCTCATCGACGCGACCGGCAACTCGCTGGCGCCCGCCGGCTACTTCGTGTTCTGCGCCCTGCTCACACTGGGCACCGTCTTCTTCGTCGAAGAGACCAAAGGTATCGAACTACGGGTGGACTGATCACCCGGGCGCCGCGCGGGACCCCGCGCGGCGCCCGCGTGCCACCCCTTCTCATTCGCATTGATTTCCACGAGGAGGCAGGTCATGGCGTACTACCGCCAACTCGGCAACGTTCCGCCGAAACGCCACACCCAGCATCGCGACGACAGCGGCCGGCTCTACTACGAGGAGTTGATGGGCGAGGAAGGTTTCTCCTCGGATTCCTCGCTGCTCTACCACCGCGGTATTCCGTCGGCGATCTCCGGCTCGAGTATCTGGGAGGTCCCCGACCAGACCACCACCCCGAACCATCCCCTCGAACCGCGGCATCTGAAACTGCACGAGCTGTTCCCGGCCGACTCGTGGGCCGATACCGATGTCGTCACCGGCCGCCGGCTGCTGCTGGGCAACGCCGATGTGCGTATCTCCTATGTGGTGGCCGCCGAGGAGTCGCCGCTGTACCGCAACGCCCTCGGTGACGAGATCGTCTACGTCGAATCCGGTGCGGCCCGGGTGGAGACGGTGTTCGGGGCGCTCGCGGTCCGGCGCGGTGACTACGTGGTGATCCCGACTTCCACCACGCACCGCTGGATCCCGCTGGGGGATGAGCCGCTGCGCGCGTACGCGATCGAAGCGAGCGGCCATATTGCGCCGCCCAAACGCTACCTCTCGCGGTTCGGGCAGCTCCTGGAGAACGCGCCCTACTGCGAACGCGATCTGCACGGGCCCGACGAGGTACTGCTCGCCGCGGGGACCGATATCGAGGTACTGGTCAAACACCGCACCTCGCGCGGCATCGTCGGCACCCGGATGACCTATCCGCGCCATCCGTTCGATGTGGTCGGCTGGGACGGCTGCCTGTATCCGTACACCTTCAACATCGACGATTTCGAGCCGATCACCGGTCGCGTCCATCAACCGCCGCCGGTCCACCAGGCGTTCGAGGGCCACGGCTTCGTGGTGTGCAATTTCGTGCCCCGCAAGGTCGACTACCACCCGCTGGCCGTCCCGGTCCCGTACTACCACTCCAATGTCGACTCCGACGAGGTCATGTTCTACTGCGGCGGAGACTACGAGGCGCGCAAGGGTTCCGGGATCGGCCTCGGCTCGGTATCGGTACATCCGGGCGGGCACGCGCACGGA
The DNA here is from genome assembly GCF_053594175.1 of Nocardia sp. NPDC001965. Classification (NCBI taxonomy): domain Bacteria; kingdom Bacillati; phylum Actinomycetota; class Actinomycetes; order Mycobacteriales; family Nocardiaceae; genus Nocardia; species Nocardia sp. NPDC001965. Next base: position 556,360 of record NZ_JBSFDZ010000001.1, on the reverse strand, counting down.
CCGCAGCCGGGCGGGATGGAACGTTCGCTCGGTCTCGAATACGTCGAGGAGACCGCGGTCATGGTGGACACCTTCGCGCCGCTGGAACTGGGTGAAGGCGCGCTCGCGTGCGAGGACCCGGGGTACGCGTGGTCGTGGCTGGGGGAGGCGAGCGCGTGATCCCCGCCCTCCTGCGTGGGCTCTGCGACGATGCGGCGCTCTTTCCGCCCGGGAACGCACCACTGCCCGAGGCGCTGGCCGCCCACGCTCGCTATCGGAACAGCGATTTCGCCGCGCTGGTCGGTCCGCTGATCTTCCCGATCCCGCGACTGGCCGAGCTGGCGGCCGCGGAACCCGGCCCGCTCACCGTCGTCTGCACAGCACCGACGGGACCGCAGAGTGTCGCGCGGGCCCTGGACACGGTCGCGGCGATCGACGGGCTCACCGTCACGGGCCTGGAGATCGCTGTCCCGGAACAGCTGTCGGCACCCGAATTCTTCGCGGCCACCGAAGCATTCGCCGCCCGCACCGCCGGGCTGGAGGTGTACGTCGAGGTGCCACGGGACGATCGGCGCCCGGAATTCCTGGCGCGGCTCGCCGGTTCGCGCTACGCGGCGAAGTTCCGCACCGGCGGGACGGTGGCCGAAGCCTATCCGGACGAGCGGGAACTCGCGGGGGCGTTGCGGTCGGCCGTCGCCGCCGGAATCCCGTTCAAAGCGACCGCCGGGCTGCACCACGCGATACGCAATACCGACCCCGCCACCGGATTCGAGCAGCACGGTTTCCTCAATCTGCTGCTCGCGACGCATCTGGCGCTCGCGGGCGCCGATACCGGCGCGCTGGAAGCGGTACTGGCGAACCGGAACGGAGCCGCTGTCGCCGCCGAGCTGGCCGCGCTGGGCGAGGCCGAGGAGAAAGCCGTGCGGGCCGCGTTCCGTTCCTTCGGCACCTGCAGTATCGCCGACCCGCTCACCGAATCGGTGGATCTGAATCTGCTCCCGGCCGCCTTGCGGCCTGTCCCCGAAAGTCCTACTTCATGACCGTCATCGATATCCCCGCCGACTCCCCGTTCGGGATCGACAACCTGCCCTACGGCGTGTTCTCCACCGCCGGAACCGCACCGCGAGTCGGTGTCCGGGTCGCCGACAAGATCGTCGACCTGGCCGCCGCGCTCGGCGACGAGGTTTTCGCACACCCCACACTCAACGATTTCATGGCCCTCGGCCCACAGGCGTGGGCGGACGCCCGGGCCCGCATCGCCGAAGCGGTCCGGGGCGAGCTACCGGCCACCGCCGTGATCGACCTCGCCGATGCCACGATGCACCTGCCCGTCGAGGTCGCCGACTATGTGGACTTCTACGCATCCGAACAACACGCCACCAATCTGGGCCGGCTGTTCCGGCCCGACGCGGCGCCGCTCATGCCGAACTGGAAGCATCTGCCCGTCGGATACCACGGCCGGGCCGGCACCGTGATCGTGTCCGGAACCGATATCGTCCGCCCTTGCGGCCAACGGAAACCACCCGCCGACCCGGTGCCGTCGTTCGGGCCCTCCCAGCGTCTCGATATCGAAGCCGAAATCGGTTTCGTCGTCGGTGTCCCGTCCGAGCCCGGTACGGCCGTCACCCCGGACGAATTCGCCGAGCACGTCTTCGGCGTCGTGGTGGTCAACGACTGGTCGGCCCGCGATATCCAGGCCTGGGAGTACGTACCGCTGGGGCCCTTCCTCGGGAAGAGTTTCGCGACCTCGATCTCGCCGTGGGTCGTGCCGCTGGCCGCCCTCGAAACCGCCCGGGTCGATACCCCGGTCCAGGATCCGGAACCGCTGCCCTACCTGCGGGGCAACGAGAAATGGGGTCTGGACATCGAACTGACCGTCGAATGGAACGGGCACGTGGTGTCCCGCCCGCCCTACGCACAGATGTACTGGTCGCCCGCGCAGATGCTCGCCCACACCACGATCAACGGCGCCGCGGCGCGTACCGGCGACCTGTTCGCTTCCGGCACCGTCTCCGGTGAGCGAAAAGACCAGCGCGGGGCGTTCATCGAACTCACCTGGGGTGGGACCGAACCCGTCGAGGTCGGCGGTGAGAACCGGACCTTCCTCGAAGACGGTGACGAGATCGCCATAGCGGCCACCGCACCCGGACCCGGCGGCGCCCGGATCGGCTTCGGTGAGGTCCGCGGCCGGATCCGGCCCGCTGAGCAGGCCGCCCGATGAGCGCGAAGGTGGCGGCATCGGCCGCCGCGGCCGTGGCCGATATCGGAAACGGCGCGACACTGGCCGTCGGCGGTTTCGGTCTCTGCGGTATCCCCGACGCGTTGATCGCCGCGATCGCCGCGGGTCCGGCGACCGGGTTCGAGGTCTACTCGAACAACTGCGGTGTCGACGACTACGGACTCGGCATCCTGCTCTCGGGCAAACGGATCGCGCGAGTCACCGCGTCCTACGTGGGAGAGAACAAAGAGTTCGCCCGGCAGTATCTGGCCGGGGAACTCGAAGTCGAACTCACTCCGCAGGGCACCCTGGCCGAACGGTTACGAGCCGGCGGCGCCGGAATACCGGCCTTCTACACACCGGCCGGCGTGGGCACCCCGATCAGCGAGGGTGGGCTGCCGTGGCGGTACCGGTCCGACGGATCGGTGGCGGTGGCCTCGCCACCCAAGGAAGTGCGCGAATTCCGCGGTCGACGCTTCGTCCTGGAGGAGGCGATCCGCGCCGATTTCGCGCTGGTGCACGCTGTCACGGGTGATACCGAGGGAAATCTGGTGTTCGACAAGACCGCGATGAACTTCAACCCGCTCGCGGCCATGGCCGGGAAAGTGACCATCGCCCAGGTGGAGCGACTCGTCGAACCCGGTGCACTGGATCCCTCGCAGATCCATCTGCCCGGTGTGTTCGTCCAGCGGATCGTCTGCACCGGGCCGCAGGACAAGCGGATCGAGAAACGGACCGTGCAGGAGGCAACAGTATGAGCTGGACCCGGCAGCAGATGGCGCGACGGGCCGCGGCGGAGATGCGTCCCGGCGAATACGTGAACCTGGGTATCGGTCTGCCGACGCTGATTCCGAACCATCTACCGCCCGAGGTGCGGGTCGTCCTGCACTCGGAGAACGGGATCCTCGGGACCGGGCCCTATCCCACCGTGGATGCGGTCGATCCCGACCTGATCAATGCGGGAAAGGAAACCGTGACGGTCGATGCCGGTGCGGCCTTCTTCGATTCGGCGTTGTCGTTCGCCATGATCCGCGGCGGGCACATCGACACCGCTGTCCTCGGGGGGATGCAGGTCTCGCGCACGGGCGACCTCGCGAACTGGATGGTTCCGGGAAAGATGGTCAAGGGAATGGGCGGTGCCATGGATCTGGTGCACGGCGCCCGCCGTGTCATCGTCCTCATGGAACACACCGACCGCGCGGGCGGGGCCAAGATCGTCGAGAAATGCACCCTGCCGCTGACCGGCCAGGGGGTGGTGCAGCGGATCATCACCGACCTCGCCGTGATCGATATCGACGACGGCACGCTCCGGCTGCGCGAACTCGCGCCCGATGTGGCCGTCGAACAGGTACGAGCGGCCACCGATTCCGATCTCGTTGTCGATCTCGTCGCCGGTGCGGGTCACCAGGGGTGACGGTGCCGGCAGGCGGACGCCGGGTGGCGGGGTCGTGACCTGCCGGGCTTCGGGACGATCTCGATGGCGGTTGCGGAGTGATGCTTCCGAGACGAGCGGCCCGCCGCGACGGCGCCTCCGGACGGTCCGGCCGGAGTAGCATCCAGGTATCCCCTCGACGAGTCGAGAGCGTGATGCACGAACTCGCGATTGCGCAGAGTGTCATCGACGCCGTGTGTGACCACGCGGCGGGGCGTGCGGTGTATCGCGTGGCTGTCGATGTGGGGGTGTTGACCGCCGTTGTACCCGATGCCCTGCGATTCGCTTTCGAGATCGCGGCCGAGGGCACCGTCGCCGACGGCGCCAAGCTGGATATCCGGTGCGTACCGGGTGCGGCGCATTGCCGCGACTGCGGTGCGGACTTCTCCGTCACCGATCTGTTCCTGCTCTGCGCGTGCGGAAGCGCGGATGTGGAGATAGGAGCGGGTCGAGACCTGCGGATCCGGTCGATGGAAGTGAGCCGAGAATGTGCGCAACCTGCGGATGTGGAAACGACACGGTAGGGGTGATCACGGTCGGGCGCGACGGAACGGCCGATCGAGAACACGAACACGGCCGGGACGAGCCGCCGCACTCCCACGAGCACTCCCACGAGCACACGCACGAGCACGGCGGTGCGGATGCTCGCACCCGTACCTCGGCGACCGAGACGGTATCGCTCGAGCAGAAGGTGCTCGCGAAGAACGACCACCTCGCCCAGCACAACCGGGAGTGGCTGCGCGGCCGTGGGATCGTGGCGCTGAATATGACCAGCTCCCCGGGCGCCGGGAAGACCAGCCTGCTCGAACAGACGATTCGCGCCCTGTCCGATGTCCCGATCGCCGTGATCGAAGGTGATCAGGAAACCCAGCGTGATGCCGAGCGGATCGCGGCGACCGGCGCGCGGGCGGCGCAGGTCAATACCGGGGCCGGTTGTCATCTGGATGCCGATATGACCATGCGGGCGTTGCGTGCGCTGGATCCCGCGCCCGGCACCCTGCTGTTCATCGAGAACGTGGGCAATCTCGTCTGCCCGGCGCTGTTCGATCTCGGTGAGGACCGGAAGGTGGTGATGATCTCGGTGACCGAGGGGACGGACAAACCGCTGAAGTACCCGCATATGTTCGCCGCTGCCGGTCTGGTGCTGGTGAACAAGATCGATCTGCTGCCCTACGTCGATTTCGATCTCGGCGCGTGTACCGCGTACGCGCGTGCGGTGAACCCGGGTGTCGAGGTCGTTCCGGTCTCGGTCACCGCGGGCGAAGGGCTCGACCGCTGGTACGAATGGCTCGTGGACCGGCGCCGGGCGGTCGCCACGAGCCTTGAGGGTGCGGGTAACCCCGTCTAGACTGTTGTGATCAGAGTCACAATCCGTGGTCTATGAGCCGGAACGGCCAGTCCCCGCTTCGACTCCGGAAGGTGGCAGCCTATGCCTACCCAGGAAGCGGTCCGAGCTGAAGAAACTGTGATCCATGTGCTGTGGATCAATGCCGGCCTCAGTTGCGACGGTGATTCGGTGGCGTTGACCGCCGCCACCCAGCCCAGTGTCGAGGAGATCGCGCTCGGCGCCCTCCCCGGACTGCCGAAAATCGCCGTGCACTGGCCGCTGATCGATTTCGAATGCGGCCCCGCCGGTGGCGCCGACGATTTCCTCGAATGGTTCTTCAAGGCCGATCGCGGAGAACTCGACCCCTTCGTGCTGGTGGTGGAAGGGTCGATACCCAACGAACAACTCCACGAGGACGGCTATTGGTGCGGATTCGGCAACGATCCGGCGACCGGTCAGCCGATGACGACCAGCGAATGGCTGGATCGACTCACCCCGAAGGCCACCGCGGTGGTCGCGGTCGGGACCTGTGCGACCTATGGCGGCATCCACGCCATGTCCGGTAACCCGACCGGCGCCATGGGGGTGCCCGATTATCTCGGCTGGGATTGGAAGAGCAAAGCCGGAATCCCGATCGTATGTGTACCCGGCTGCCCGATCCAGCCCGACAATCTGTCCGAGACGCTGACCTATCTGCTCTACATGGCCACCGATCAGGCGCCGATGATCCCGCTGGACGAGGCATTGCGGCCACGATGGCTTTTCGGCGCCACCGTGCACGAGGGCTGCGATCGCGCCGGATACTACGAGCAGGGTGAGTTCGCGACCGAATACGGTTCGCCGAAATGCATAGTGAAACTCGGCTGCTGGGGACCGGTCGTCAAATGCAATGTGCCCAAACGTGGCTGGATCAACGGTGTGGGCGGCTGCCCGAACGTGGGCGGTATCTGTATCGGCTGCACCATGCCGGGATTCCCCGACAAATTCATGCCGTTCATGGACGAACCGCCGGGTGGCAAACTCTCGTCGAGCGCGTCCGGCCTGTACGGCTCGGTGGTCCGCAGCCTGCGCCATATCACCGGCCGGACCGTCGACAAGGAGCCGCGCTGGCGGCATCGCGGACGAAAGCTGGAAACCGGCGCCACCCGCACCTGGTAGTGCGATACTGCGATACCTTCGCCTTCGCTCCGGCCTCCGCGGATCGCATGAACTCAGCCCGAAGGAGTTTCGATGTTGCGATACCTCCGCCTTCGCTTCGGCCTCCGCGGAACCATGAACCTGCCCTGAAGGAGCTTCTGATGACTCAGATCATTCCGGAGCCGTCGCACCGCACGATCGAACCGGACAGTCTGGTCGAGATGGCCTGGGATCCGATCACCAGGATCGTCGGCAGCCTCGGTATATACACCAAAATAGATTTCGACAACCACGAAGTGGTCGAATGCCACAGCACGTCCTCTATCTTCCGCGGCTATTCGCTGTTCATGCGTGGTAAGGATCCACGGGACGCGCATTTCATCACCAGCCGAATCTGTGGAATCTGCGGGGACAATCACGCGACCTGTTCCTGCTACTGCCAGAACATGGCCTACGGTGTGAAACCGCCGCATCTGGGCGAATGGATCGTCAACCTCGGTGAAGCGGCCGAGTACATGTTCGACCACAATATCTTCCAGGAGAATCTGGTCGGCGTGGATTTCTGCGAGAAGATGGTCGCCGAGACCAATCCCGCCGTGCTGGCGCGGGCGGAGCACGCCGAGGCTCCGCACGTCCAAGCGCACGGGTACCGCACGATCGCCGACATCATGCGCGCCCTGAACCCGTTCACCGGTGAGTTCTACCGGGAAGCCCTGCAGGTCAGCCGCTACACCAGGGAAATGTTCTGCCTGATGGAAGGCCGGCATGTGCATCCGTCCACGCTGTACCCCGGTGGCGTGGGCACGGTGGCGACGATCCAGCTGATGACCGACTACATGTCCCGGCTGATGCGCTATGTCGAGTTCATGAAGAAGGTCGTACCGATGCACGATGACCTGTTCGATTTCTTCTACGAGGCGATACCCGGCTACGAGAAGGTCGGATTGCGGCGCACCCTGCTCGGCTGCTGGGGCTCCTTCCAGGACCCGGAAGTATGCAATTTCGAATACAAGGATATGGAGGACTGGGGCCGCCGGATGTTCGTGACACCGGGAATCGTGGTGGACGGCGAACTGCTCACCACGTCGCTGGTCGATATCAACCTCGGTATCCGGATCCTGCTCGGCAGTTCGTATTACGAGGACTGGACCGATCAGGAGATGTTCGTCGAACATGACCCGCTCGGCAACCCGGTGGACCGGCGCCACCCGTGGAACCAGCACACCAATCCCAAACCGCAGAAACGCGAACTGGACGACAAGTACAGCTGGGTGATGTCACCGCGCTGGTTCGACGGCACCGACCATCTCGCCCTGGACACCGGTGGTGGCCCACTGGCCCGGCTGTGGTCGACCGCGCTCGCGGGCCTGGTCGATATCGGGTACGTGAAATCCACCGGCAACAGTGTGCAGATCAATCTGCCCAAGACCGCGCTGAAAGGACCGGTGGAGCTGGAATGGAAGATTCCCGCGCACGGAAGCAACACCATCGAGCGCAATCGGGCGCGCACCTACTTCCAGGCCTACGCGGCGGCGTGCGCGCTGCATTTCGCCGAGCAGGCACTCGCCGAGATAAGAGCCGGTAACACCAAGACCTGGGAGTCCTTCGAGGTGCCCGACGAAGGGATCGGCTGCGGGTTCACCGAGGCCGTCCGCGGTGTGCTCTCCCACCATATGGTGATCCGCGACGGCAAGATCGCCAACTATCACCCGTATCCGCCGACCCCGTGGAATGCCAACCCGCGCGACAGCTTCGGGACCCCCGGCCCCTACGAGGACGCGGTACAGGGCCAGCCGATCTTCGAGGAGAACGACCGGGAGCACTTCAAAGGGATCGACATCATGCGCACTGTGCGCAGTTTCGATCCCTGTCTGCCCTGCGGGGTGCACATGTACCTCGGCAAGGGACAGAGCCTGGATACGCTGCATTCTCCGACGCAGACACTGACCGGAGAATGACCGGGCCCGAGAGGGGAGATTCCAGTGGCGGAACCTCGAGACGGTCCGGAGCGGCCCCCACCGGATGACAACCGGTGGCGGACGGCCGGTGACCGGATCGACTCGCTGCTCGAGGCCTGCGCCGCCGGAGGACCGGTGGCGCAGGGACGGTCCGAGCAACTCGTGCGCGAGATCGTCGATCTCTACGGCGCGGGACTGTCCCGGCTCGTGGCGGCCCTCGACAGCGAAACGCTGGCACGGCTGGCCGATGACGATCTGGTGGCCAGCCTGCTGCTGGTACACGGGCTGCATCCGCACGGTATCGATACCCGCGTCCGTTCGGCGCTCGACAGCGTCCGTCCCTATCTGGGCTCCCATGGGGGCGATGTGACCCTGCTCGGCGTCGCCGGCGGCGTAGTGCGGCTGGAGCTGACCGGTAGCTGCCGCAGTTGCCCGTCGTCGTCGGTGACTCTCGAACTCGCGGTCGAGGAAGCCATCCGCACCGCGGCCCCGGAGATCGAGTCCATCGAGGTGGTCGCCGCCGCTGCCGAACCGGCCGAACCGGGTGTTTTCTCTGCGGAGTCGCTGTTCGCGCGCGTGCACACCGACGAGCCGCGATCGGGCCGGTGGGTGGTGGTGCCGGAACTGGACGATCTCGCGGCCGGGGAGATCGGCGGTTTCGAGGTTGCCGGCGTAGCGGTACTGGCAGGCCGGGTCGGCGACGAACTCTACGTCTATCGGGATCACTGTCCCGCCTGCGAAGGTTCGCTGGCCGGGGCCGTGCTGCAACGCCGGGTCGGCTATCCGGTCGGTGACGCCGTACTGCGATGCCCGCACTGCCACGCGCGTTTCGATATGGTGCACGCCGGTGACCGTCTCGACGGCGCCGGGCACCTCGAACCGCTGCCGGTACTGATGCGGTCCGGCGGGCTCTCGCTGGCCGTTCCCGTGGGGGTCGGCGGGTGAGTACGCCGTTCGGCGCGCTGCGCCGGATCGCGGCCGAGGCGGCGCCCGCCGCGGCCGCCGCACCGGGTTGCGATATGTGTGCCGAACCGATCGGTGAACCGCATCAGCATGTGGTCGATATCGGTGCGCGGCAGCTGATGTGCGTCTGCCGGGCCTGCTATCTGCTGTTCACCGACCGACAGGCCGCGCTGCGCTATCGCGCCGTACCGGACCGGTACCTCGCCTTCCCGGACCTGACGATCGAGCGCGCGGAATGGGAGGCGCTGGAGATCCCGGTGGGCCTGGCGTTCTTCTTGCGGAACTCGGCACAGGACCGGACCTTCGCGTTCTATCCCGGCCCGGCCGGCGCCACCGAGTCCGAACTCCCGCTCACCGGTTGGCGCGCCCTGCTCGAACACCATCCCGAACTCGGCGAACTCGCCGACGATGTCGAGGCGCTGCTCATCCGGATGCCCGAGCACGAGAGCTCCGGCGGTGAATGCCTGGTGCTGCCGATCGACGTCTGTTACGAGTTCGTCGGGCGGATGCGCATCCTGTGGCGCGGATTCGACGGTGGCCGGGACGCGCGCCGGTACCTCGACGAGTTCTTCGTCTCCATGCGCGCCCACGCGCGCGCCGGGGGTGGCCGATGAGTCCCGCGTATTCCACCACCTTCGCCGTCCTCGACATCCGGCCCGAACCGTATGCGGTGGTCCCGAATCTGTCCGCGCGTATCGGGATCGCCGCGCTCGCCGAGGAACCGGTGCACGCGATCGCGCTCCGTGCGCAGGTGCGGATCGAACCGCGCCGCCGGGCCTACACCGACGCCGAAGGCGACGGCCTGGTCGACCTGTTCGGGCCGCGGGAACGCTGGACCGATACCCAGCGCACCTTTCTGTGGATGCACTGCGCGACGATGGTGCCCGGTTTCAGTGGCGGCGCCGAGGTGGATCTGCCGATGCCGTGCACCTACGACTTCGAAGTCGCCGCGTCCAAATATCTGCACGCGCTGCGCGAGGGCACCGTGCCGCTGGTCTTCCTGTTCAGCGGGACCGTGTTCATCAAGGGGAGCACGGGTTTCGCGATCCAGCAGGTGCCCTGGGATCGCGAGGACAAGTACGACATGCCGGTCGCGGTCTGGTCGGACCTGATGACCGGGCATTTCCCCAACTCGGGCTGGGTCCGGCTCACCTCCGACACCCTGGAGAGCCTGTCCGCCTACAAGACGGCGCACGGCCTGCTCGGCTACGACGAGGCGGTGACCCGGCTACTGGCGGGTTCGGCGGAGGAGATCCCATGAGTTCCCCGGCGTCGACCGCACGTGCCCGGGCACGTGCGGTGGCCGATGCGGTCCTCTACGAGGGCTATCTGCTCTATCCGTACCGGGCGGGCTCGGCGAAGAATCATTCCCGCTGGCAGTTCGGAGTGCTCGGACCCGTTGGCGCGGCGGCCGCCGGGCTGGGTGAGGAATCGACGATGTCGGCGCAGTTCCTGATGCGGCCGGCCGATACTGCCGAGATCACCGTCACCTTCCGCTTCCTGCAAGCGCAGCGGCGAACGGTCGAGAACGCCGCGGGCGTCGCGGTCGACCGCTTGGATACCGGGGATCGCCGGTGGATCACCTGGGACGAGGCCGTGGAACAGGAAATCGAGCTGGGGCCGGTGCCGCCTGGCTCCCGGACGTGGCCGGTTCATATCGCCGCCGGGCGTGAGGCCGAGCCGATCATCGGTGCCGGCGGCGAGGTGGCGGGCCGGCTGATACGCACCCGCGCGGCTCTCGACGCCCAGGTATCGCTGTCCGCGGAACCCGACGGTGGCTGTCTGCGGGTGACTCTCGTGGCGCGCAATACCGGTGCGCCCGCGTCCGACGCCGCGGACGCCCTCGCCCGCTCACCGCTGGGCGCCCACATCCTGGCCGAAGCGGTCGGTACCGAGTTCGTCTCCCTGCTCGATCCGCCGCCCGATGCCGCCGCAGCGGCCGGACGCTGCACCCGGCAGCGCTGGTTCCCGGTGCTGGCCGGGCCCGCCGGTGACCGTTCCCTGCTGTTGATCGCGCCGATCATCCTCTACGACCATCCCGAGATCGCCGAGCAGAGCCCGGGGCCGCTGTTCGACTCCACCGAGATCGACGAAATCCTCACCCTGCGGGTGCTGACCATGACCGACGACGAGAAGGCGCAGGCCCGCGCCACCGACCCACAGGCCGCCCGACTCGTCGACCGGTGCGAGGAAATGACACCAGAGGAGATGGGGCAGTTGCACGGCGTCCTGCGGTCACCGCACCCCGCCGAACCCCGGCTCGTCCCGGAGGTGCCCGACGGCCTCGACTGGTGGGACCCGGTCGCCGACAGCGCCGTGCGCCCCGAATCGGACGCGGTCACGATCAACGGGGTCCGGGTCGCGCGCGGGAGCCCGGTGCGACTGCATCCCGCCCGGCGCGCGGATGCCCAGGATCTGTTCTTCGACAACGCTGCGGCCCGGGTGACCACGGTGCACGCCGATGTCGACGGCGAGGTCCACGTCGGTGTCGTACTCGACGACGATCCTGCCGCCGACCTGCACGAATGGTTCGGCCGCTACCTGTATTTCGCGCCCGACGAAATCGAGCCCCTCCACAGTGAGGACAACGGAAAGGAAGGCCCGCAATGGCAACCGTGGGAATGATCGCGACCGGTGTCGCCGCGGTGGCGGCGGCGATCGGTGTGTACATCGGTGTCCGGTCGATACCGGATATGCGCCGGTACCTCAAGATCCGCCATATGTGAGATGACGGATCGGGTGCTGGTCGCCGGAATCGGCAATTTCTTCCTCGGCGACGACGGGTTCGGCTCCGAGGTGGTGCGCCGGCTGCGCTGTGCGGACGAACCGCGAGTACGGGTGGTGGACTACGGCATCCGCGGGATGCACCTGGCCTACGACCTGCTCGACGACTGGGCCGCGCTCGTCCTGGTCGACGCGGTGCCCGATCGCGGCACACCCGGACGGGTGGAAGTGTTGCGGGCCGAGACCGGCGACACCGCCGCCGGAGGACTCGACGCGCATGCGATGAATCCGGCCGCCGTTTTCGCCGGTGTCCGGGCACTGGGCGGCACGGTACCGCCCACCGTGATCGTCGGCTGCCAAGTCGAGTCGGTGGACGAGCGGATCGGCCTGTCGGTACCGGTCGCGAACGCGGTGGACGCGGCCGCGCAGGCAGTCCAGCGGGTGGTCGCCGACCTGCTGCGATCACGTCAGGAGGTGTGACCGTGTGCCTCGGGATTCCCGGCCGGGTCGTCGCGATACCGGACGGATACCACCGGCAGATCGCGCTGGTGGACGTATCCGGTGAGCAGCGCCGGGTGAACATCGGCCTGCTCGAGGACGATCCGGCCCGCCCCGGTGACTGGGTGATCATCCATATGGGTTTCGTGGTCGAGAAGACCGACGAGGCGGGCGCGGCCGCGGCGATGGCCGGATTGCGCATGCTCGGAAGCGGTGAGCAGCCGTGAGCGCGGGGCGGGCACGCCGGCGGTTCGTGGTGCGTGGTGTGGTGCAGGGCGTGGGCTTCCGGCCGTTCGTCTACACCACCGCCGCGGAGCTGTCGCTCAGTGGCCGGGTGTCCAACGACAGCAGTGGCGTGCTCATCGAGATCGAGGGGCGCCCGGACGATCTCGCGGAATTCGAGGGACGGCTGCGGAACTCGCCGCCGCCGCTGGCGGTGATCGAATCGGTCGAGCGGACCGAGATCGCGCTACGCGGCGGTACCGGATTCCATATCGCGGATACGACGGTCGGCACCGGCCGCACTCTCGCCTCACCGGATATCGCGCTCTGCCCGGCGTGCGCCGCCGAACTGCGCGACCCTGCCGACCGCCGCTATCGTCACCCCTTCGTCAACTGCACGAACTGCGGGCCGCGGTTCACCATCATCGCGGCACTGCCCTACGACCGGGCGAATACCTCGATGGCCGATTTCCCCATGTGCGATCGGTGCGCCCGCGAATACCACGATCCCGCTGACCGCCGCTTCCACGCCCAGCCCATTGCCTGCCCCGACTGCGGTCCACGCCTGTTCTACACCGGAGCGGACGGCGACGAGCCGCTGGCCGCGGCCCGGGAACTGCTGCGATCGGGCGGAATCCTGGCGGTGAAGGGGATCGGCGGCTACCACCTGGCCTGCGATGCGAGCAACGAGACCGCGGTGGCCGAGTTGCGGCGCCGGAAACGCCGTGGCGGTAAACCTTTCGCGGTCATGGTGCCCGATCTCGCGACCGCCCGCCGGATCGCCGGCGTCGACGACGCGGCCGCCGCGCTGCTGACCGGGCCGCAGCGCCCGATCGTCCTGCTGCCGCGCGGTGCGCGGCGGGTCGCCGCCTCGGTCGCTCCGGACAACCCGGATCTGGGGGTGCTCGTGGCCTACACCCCCCTGCATACGCTGCTGTTCGGTCTACCCGGTGACCCGGCCGGACCCGATGTCCTGGTGATGACCTCGGGCAACCGCAGCAGCGAACCGATCTGCTACGACGATCTGGACGCCGGCGAACGCCTGGCCGGTCTCGCCGACGGATGGTTGTGGCACAACCGCCGGATCCTGGTGCCCTGCGACGATTCGGTGGTGCGCCTGGTCGACGGTGCCGAATCCCCGGTGCGCCGCTCGCGCGGTTACGCGCCGCTACCGCTCGCCCTGCCGGTACCGGTCGCCCCGACGCTCGCCGTGGGAGCCGATCTGAAGAATGTCTGCGCGGTGGCCGACGGCCGATACGCCTGGCTGAGCCAGCACATCGGCGATATGGACGATCTGGCGACGTTGCGCGCGTTCGACGCCACCGAACGTCATCTCCGGGAACTCACCGGTGTACATCCCGTCCAGCTCGCCGCCGATACGCATCCGGGCTACCGCTCCACGGAGTGGGCTCATCGCAATGCGAACGATCGCCCGGTGCGCACCGTACAGCACCATCATGCGCATATCGCCGCCGTGATGGGGGAGCACGGGCTCGGCCCGGCCGAGACCGTGCTGGGAATCGCGTTCGACGGCACCGGGTTCGGTCCCGACGGTGCCGTCTGGGGCGGGGAGATCCTGGCCGCCGGATACAAGGGTTACCGGCGGCTGGCGCATCTGAAGTATGTGCCGCTCGCCGGCGGCGACACGAGTGTGCGCCGGCCGTACCGGATGGCGCTGGCGCAGCTGTGGGCGGCGGGGATCGAATGGTCACCCGCCATCCCCGCGGTCCGGGCCTGTCCGGTTGCCGAACGCGCGGTGCTCGTCCACCAGTTCGAGACGGGACTCGGCTGCGTGCCGACCTCGAGTATGGGGCGGTTGTTCGACGCGGTGGCGTCGCTGGCCGGAATCCGGCACATCGTGGAGTACGAGGCACAGGCGGCCATCGAACTCGAAGGTGTATCCCGGTCCGGCGAGACCGGTGGCGGCGAGTACCGGTTCGCGGTCGATACCGGTGACCCGGCGTCGATCGATCCCGCCCCGGTGATCGCGGCGGTGGTGGCCGATACCGCGAGCGGACGACCCGCGGCAGTGATCGGCGCCCGCTTCCACGCCGCCGTCGCCCGGTTGGTGCTGGATGCGGCGCTGCAGTGTGCGGGTCCGGGCACGACCGTCGCCCTCTCGGGCGGCGTGTTCCAGAACGCGCTGCTGCTGTCGGCCACCCGCCGGCTGCTGCGGGAGAACGGGTTCACGGTGCTCACCCACCACCGGATCCCCCCCAACGACGGCGGACTGGCGTTCGGACAGGTGCTCGCGGTGGCCGCGGGCTGAGTGGAGAAGGAGGACGATCATGTGCCTGGCAGTTCCCGGAAAGGTGCTCAGCCTCGAGGAGCGCGACGGCACCCTGATGTCGGTCGTCGATTTCGGCGGCGTGCACAAAGACGTATGCCTGCAGTACATCCCGGATGCCGCGATCGGTGACTACGTCGTCGTGCACGTCGGATTCGCCATCCAGCGGCTGGACGAGGAATCGGCGCTGGCGACCCTGGCCGAATTCGAACACCTCGGGGTGCTGAACGAGGAGTTCGGCGACGGTTTCGCCGTCGCGGCGGCGCAGGCGGGAGTGGACAACCCGGAGCGGCCGCGGCAGCGCGACCCCGAGGAGGAGACGTGAAATACCTGGACGAATTCAGTGACCCGCAATTGGCGAAGAAACTTCTCGACCGGATCCGCGCCACCACCGACCGCCGGTGGGCGATCATGGAAGTATGTGGCGGGCAGACGCATTCGATCATCCGGCACGGGATCGATCAGCTGCTACCGGATCAGATCGAGATGATCCACGGTCCGGGCTGCCCGGTCTGCGTCACCCCGCTGGAGGTCATCGACAAGGCGCTCGAGATCGCCGCGCGGCCCGGGGTCATCTTCTGCTCGTTCGGCGATATGTTGCGCGTTCCGGGCAGCGAGAAGGATCTGTTCCACGTGAAGAGCGAAGGCGGCGACGTCCGGGTGGTGTACTCGCCGCTGGACGCCCTGGAACTGGCCAAGGCCAATCCGGACCGGCAGGTCGTGTTCTTCGGGATCGGGTTCGAGACCACCGCCCCGGCCAACGCGATGACCGTATACCAGGCCCAGCGGCTCGGTATCGAGAACTTCTCGCTGCTGGTATCGCATGTGCTGGTTCCGCCGGCGATCGCCGCCATCATGGAGTCGCCGCAGTGCCGGGTCCAGGCTTTCCTGCTCGCCGGGCATGTGTGCACGGTGATGGGCACCCAGGAGTATCCGCCGCTGGCCGAGCGCTACCGGGTGCCCATGGTGGTCACCGGTTTCGAGCCGCTGGACATCCTCGAAGGTATCCGCCGCACGGTGGCACAGCTCGAGGCCGGTCGGCACGAGATGGAGAACGCCTATCCGCGCGCGGTCTCCGACGCCGGAAATCCTGCCGCCAAGGCCATGCTGGACGATGTCTTCGAGGTCACCGACCGGGCCTGGCGCGGTATCGGAATGATTCCGGGCAGTGGTTGGCGGCTCGCCGAGCGTTACCGCGAATACGACGCCGAATACCGGTTCTCCGTCGGCGAGCTGCATGCGGCGGAGTCGGCGGTCTGCCGGTCCGGCGAGGTATTGCAGGGGCTGATCAAACCGAACGAATGCGCCGCGTTCGGCACCCAGTGCACGCCACGCAATCCGCTGGGCGCCACCATGGTGTCCTCGGAGGGCGCGTGCGCCGCCTACTACCTGTACCGCCGGCTGGACCTGCCCGCGGAGGTGGCCCATGCGTGAGGATCTGAGTATCCCCGCGGCGCCGGCTGTCGACGTGGACGGCTGGGTCTGCCCCATGCCGTTACGTGACGCGCCGAATATCGTGATGGGTCACGGTGGCGGTGGTGCCATGTCGGGCGAACTGATCGAGCATCTGTTCCTGCCCGCCTTCGGCGCGGCCGCCGACGCCGGAATGGGGGATTCGGCGGTGCTCGCGATCGGCGACACCCGGCTGGCCTTCTCCACCGACTCCTTCGTGGTGAAACCGCTGGTGTTCCCCGGTGGTTCGATCGGCGAGCTGGCGGTGAACGGTACGGTGAACGATCTGGCGATGGCCGGTGCGCGACCGCTGGTGTTGTCCACCGCGTTCATCCTCGAGGAGGGTACCGCGCTGTCCGAGATCGCCCGGGTGGCCGAGGCGCTCGGCACCGCCGCGGCGGCGGCCGGTGTTTCGCTGGTGACCGGTGACACCAAGGTCGTCGACGCGGGGCACGGCGACGGGATCTTCATCAACACCGCCGGTATCGGTGTTCTCGCCGACGGGGTCGATATCCGGCCCGAGCGGGCGGCACCCGGCGATATCGTCATCGTGAGCGGGGATATCGGCGTGCACGGCATCGCGGTCATGAGCTGCCGGGAGGGACTGGAATTCGGCACCACGGTGCTCAGCGATACCGCGCCGCTGGCCGGACTGGTGTCGGCGATGCTGGACACCGGTGCCGATCTGCACGTGCTGCGCGATCCCACCCGCGGCGGGGTGGCCGCGACGCTGAACGAGATCGCCCGTGCCGCCGGGATCGGCGTATCGCTGGACGAGACGGCGCTACCGGTCCCGGCGGCGGTACGTGACGCCTGCGGACTGCTCGGCCTGGATCCGCTGTACGTGGCGAACGAGGGCAAACTGGTCGCCTTCGTCCCGGCCGCGGACGCGGAGCGGGTCCTGGCCGCCATGCGCGCGCATCCGCTGGGCGCACGTGCGGCGGTGATCGGCAGTTGTGTCGAGGAGCATCCGGGAATGGTGGTGGCGCGCACCGCGCTCGGCGGCACCCGCGTGGTGGACCTGCCGGCCGGTGAGCAGTTGCCACGGATCTGTTGACGCGACGGGCCGATCGGATCCGCCGCCCGGAAGAAACGAGGTATCCGGTGGTGCGGATATCGGTGGCGGCCCTACGGCGGGGCTGGTCGGAGCTGGACCCGGCACAGCGGCGCAGTGTCACCGGGATGGGGTGCACGATCGCCGTCTTGCACGTGATCGGGTTCGCGACGCTGTTCCTGCTCGTGATGCCGGGCGGTTATCTCGTGGACGGCGCGGTATTCGGTGCCGGACTCGGGATCACGGCCTACACGCTGGGCATGCGGCACGCGTTCGACGCCGACCATATCGCCGCCATCGACAATACGACCCGCAAACTGGTCGCCGAGGCGAAGAAGCCGCTCTCGGTCGGGTTCTGGTTCTCCCTGGGGCACTCCACCATCGTGTTCGTCCTGGTCGCGCTGCTCGCGGCCGGTGTGAAGGCGCTCGCGGTCAATCTGCAGGACGACAATTCGCGGTTGCAGCAGTGGACGGGTGTCTTCGGCACCGGCGTCTCGGGCACCTTCCTCATCCTGATCGGCCTGCTGAATCTGGTATCGCTGATCGGGATCTGGCGGGTCTTCCGCGGGATGCGCGGCGGCCGATACGACGAAGCCGAACTCGAACGCCGGCTGGACGACCGCGGGGCACTGAACCGGATCTTCGGGCCACTGATGCGCGCGGTGCGTGAACCGTGGCAGATGTATCCGGTGGGCCTGCTGTTCGGGCTGGGTTTCGACACCGTCACCGAAGTGGGGCTGCTGGTCATCGCCGGTGGCGCCGCGGCCACCGATCTGCCCTGGTACGCGATTCTCGTCCTGCCCGTGTTGTTCTCGGCGGGCATGTCGCTGTTCGACGCGCTGGACGGGACCTTCATGAACTACGCCTACGGCTGGGCGTTCGCGGGCCCGGTGCGCAAGATCTACTACAACTTCGTGGTCACCGGACTGTCGGTCGCGGTAGCCCTGTTGATCGGGGCGCAGGAGATCATCTCGATCATGGCCGAGAAACTGGACCTCACCAGCGGTCCGCTCGCGTGGATCGGTTCGCTCGATCTCGGCGCGATGGGTTTCATCATCGTCGGCCTGTTCGTACTGACCTGGGCGGGCGCTGTCGCGGTCTGGCGTTTCGGAGATGTCGAACAACGGTGGCGGCGCGGACTGCTGGTGGATCCGTGAGTGCACACGCGGTCGCCACCCGGGGAGCCGAGATGTTCGCCCGGTTCGCCTACGCGCCCAACCGGCTCGGTTACTGCGGACCGGCCGGGACCTCGGCCCTGCGCACGGGCTCCGACGAGATGGTCCGGGCGGCGGCCCGCAGCTTCACGGGAGCCTGGCCCTATCTCCGGGTGATGTCGCGAATGACCGGTATCGCCGATCCGCTCGATCATCGGCTCGTCGGTTCGTACTGGCTGGGTGGCGGTATCGGCGCGGACCTGGATCCGGCCGCGTTCGTCACCGAGCTGCTGGCCGTCATCGGCCCGGCGGCCGGGAACTATTGGCAGTACCTGGACGACGCCGCGCTGGCCCTGGAGGCGGCCGCCAATCACTGCTTCCATGTATTCGGTATCTATCCGTGGACCCGGCTGCTCGGTCGTGGTGGGGACCAGCCGCTCCGGGTGCTCGATTCCTGCCGGATCAGCTGGGGCACGGTGGCGGCCCGGCGCGGCGACGACCTGACGGTGCTGCGTCGCCGGTTGCGCTTCGACGGGAACCGATTGTTCCTGGGCACGGCGGAGCCGGTCCCGGTCCCGGTCCGGGACGACGACGGATTCTGCGCTGTCCCCGATGCGGCTCCGGGGCAGCTGGTCGCGCTGCACTGGGACAGCCTGTGTGGGCGGTTGACTCTCGCCGAGACGCGGACGCTGGCGGCGACGACCGCCCGGCAGCTGCGGGTCACCAACCGGAGGCTCGCCGGTTAACCGACCGTTGTGGGCCAGCGGCGGTGGTTGTCGTCGATCACGAAGGCGTGGGTGTGCCGGTAGGTATGCGCTCCCACCGGGACCGCGTCGTGCAGATGATCCGGATCGGCCCGTTCGTCGTGTACATGGCCGAGTGCCGCGGGGTCGTGCCGCGGCCAGTACCGGACCGCGGCGATCAGCCCGGTGCCGGCCAGGACGGCGAGCACGATCCAGGTCGTGGCGAAACCCACCGAGGTGGCGAGTCCGCCCGCGATCGGGTACGTGAGCAGCCAGCACAGATGCGATAGCGAGAACTGAGCCGCGAACAGGGCCGGCCGGTCCTGCGGCCGTGCGGAGCGGCGCAGTATCCGGCCCACCGGGGTGATCGCCAGCCCGGTGCCCGCGCCGATGAGCGCCCAGACCGCGAGAGCGGCCGCCCGGCCGCCGATATCGCCGGATGCCAGGAAGATCGCGGCCGCCGTGCCCAGGACGAGTGCCGCCGCGCCCGCCAGCACGACCGAGCGGTCGCGGACCCGGTCCAGCACCGCGGGCAGCACCAGCGCGGCGCCCATCGTGCCGAACCCGTTGGCCGCCAGCAGTACCGCCACATCGGACGGTGAACCGCCCTGGACATCGCGCACATAGTTGACGGTGTTCACCATCACCACGGATCCGGCCGCGGCCACCACCAGGTCCACACCGAGCAAGCCCCGAAGCCGCGGGGTGGCGGCGAAGATCCGCATCCCGGCGGCGGTGCGGTCCCATATCCCCGTGGCCGCGCGTGGTGCGGCATCGGGGATCGCGGTTCCGGCCACCAGTGCCGCGGAGGCGAGGAAACCCAGGGCGGTCCCGGCGAACAGGCGGTGGAAGTCCAGCACCGTGAGCAACAGCGCCGCCACCAGCGGGCTGAGCAGGGTCTCCATGGTGGCGGCGAGTTGCGACGCGGACAGCGCCCGGGTGTAGTCGCGTTCGTCGGGCAGGATATCCGGCAGCGCGGCCTGGAAAGCCGGGGTGAACACGGCCGACGCCGTCTGCAGCGCGGCGACCGACAGGTATACCTGCCACACCTCGGTCACGAACGGCAGGCTCAGCGCGACGGCCACGCGCACCAGGTCCAATGCGACCAGTAGCGCCCGGCGCGGTAACCGGTCGGCGTGGGCCGCCGCGATCGGGGCCACCGAGACGTACACGACCATCTTGACGGCGAGTGCGGTGCCGAGAACCAGACCGGCGTCACTTCCCGCGAGCTGATAGGCGAGCAGCCCCAGTGCCACGGTCGCGAGCCCGGTTCCGCACAATGCCGAGACCTGCGCCGTGAACAGACGCCGGTAGGCGCGATGGCCGAACAGTGACACGCGCGACTCCTCGATCCGCGACGAGCACCGGCAGAATATGTGCTCGTGTACGCACATGATAGTAGTAGTCATTGGTCCGAGCTGCCGCCCCCGGAACTGGTCGAGACGGCGTCGACGGCCATGCGGATGCTGGCCGACCCCACCCGGCTACGGCTGTTGTGGCTGCTCAGCGGCGCGGAGCTGGATGTCGGCTCGCTGGCCGAACAGGTATCGCTGGCCCGGCCGGCGGTATCGCAGCATCTGGCCAAACTCGAACTGGCCGGGCTGGTGCTCCGGCGGCGGGACGGTCGGCGCATGCTGTACCGCACCCGTGGCGGGCACGTGCGCCGGCTGTTGGTCGAAGCCTTGAACGCCGCCGAGCATCATGTGCGCGGAATACCGGATCACGACTGAGGATTCGCGACTTCCCGGGCGGAGTGCGCGGTGCGGCGATCCGCTCAGCCGGCGGCTTCCGGGCGGTCGGCGAGGCCCAGGCGCAGATGTTCGCTGTGGTAGATCGCCTCGTCGAGCAGCTGGGCCACATGGTTGTCGTAGAGGCTGTAGACGATGCTGCGCCCGGCCCGGGCGCCGGTGACCAGGCCGAGGTTCCGGAGCAATCGCAGCTGATGAGAGACTGCCGACTGTTCCATCCCGACCGCGGCCGCCAGCTCGGTCACCGGTAGCGGTCCCTGGCGCAGTTCGCTCAGGATCAACAGCCGGCTCGGCGTGGCCAGCGCCTGCAGTGTGGTCGCCACCCGGCCTGCCGCGTCGGCGTCCAGCCGTGCGGTCGGCCGGTCCCGGCCTTCGACCCCGTGTCCCATAAGTGAGGAGCATATCAACCAGCATAAATGAAGACATCTTCATGTGTTCTGCTAACGTCGGCGGCACTGTTCCGCTATGGAGGTGATCCGTGGTCGTTCCGATGTACACGCCTACCGCCCGGGCGGCCGGAACCGCGCCGGCGGCCCGGGCGCGCCGCACCGGGCTCTTCGCGCTGTCCGAAACACGATGGGCGGCAACATCGGTCGCACTGTTCGCGGCGGGTGTCGCGATGCAGCTGCTGGATGCCCCGGTCTGGTTGTGGTGGTCGCTGTACCTGGCCTGCTGTGCGGCCGGCGGTTGGGAACCGGCCGTGGCCGGGCTCCGCGCGTTACGTTCCGGGACCCTGGACGTGGACCTGCTCATGGTCGCCGCCGCCCTGGGCGCCGCGGCCATAGGCCAGGTCGGGGACGGTGCGCTGCTGATCGTCATCTTCGCGACCTCGGGCGCGCTGGAGGCGTTCGGGACCGCGCGCACCGAGGATTCGGTGCGCGGACTGCTGGACCTGGCGCCGGACACCGCGACCCGGGTCGACGCGGCCGACGCGGAGGAGTCGGTCGCGGTCGCGGATCTGGAGATCGGCGATACGGTTCTGGTCCGGCCCGGGGAACGGATCGCCGCCGATGCCACGGTCGTATCCGGTAGTAGCGAAGTCGACCAGGCCACCATTACCGGCGAACCGCTATCGGTGGACAGATCCGCCGGTGACGAGGTGTTCGCGGGCACACTCAACGGCACCGGCTCGCTGCTGATCCGGGTCGACCGCCGGGCCGCGGATTCGGTGGTCGCCCGGATCGCCTCGCTGGTGGAAGAGGCGAGCCGCACCAAGGCCCGCACCCAGCTGTTCATCGAGAAGATCGAACAGCGCTATTCGCTGGCGATGGTGGTCGCCACCCCGGTGATATTCGCGGTGCCGCTGTTGTTCGGCGACACCCTGGTGCGGGCACTGCTGCGCGCGATGACGTTCATGATCGTCGCCTCCCCGTGCGCGGTGGTGCTGGCCACCATGCCCCCGCTCCTGGCCGCTGTCGCCACCGCCGGGCGGCACGGTGTCCTGGTGAAATCGGCGGTCGTGCTGGAGCGGCTCGGCACCACCGAGCTGCTGGCGTTCGACAAGACCGGCACGCTGACCGCGGGCACACCCGAGGTCGCCGAGATATGGTGCGCCACCGAGTCGTTCGGTGCCGCCGAGGTGCTCCGGCTCGCGGCGGCAGTGGAACGACGCAGCGAACACCCGCTCGCCGGGGCCGTTGTCCGGGCCGCTCGTGCGCGGGGGCTCGAGGTGCCGCCGGTGCACGAATTCCGTGCCCATCCGGGCCGTGGTGTGCGCGCCCGGGTCGACGGCCGCCTGGTCGAGGTCGGGTCGCCGCGGCCGCCGTCGGAAAGGGAGCCCATCGCCGCCACCGCGGCGGTCACCGCCGCGGTGGCGGCGATGCAGGCCCGGGGCCATACGGCGGTCGTGGTGACCTGCGACGGCACCCCGCTCGGGGTCCTCGCCCTTGCCGACGAGGTGCGTCCGGAGGCCGCGGCCGCGGTCGATGCGCTGCGGCGGCTCACCGGGACCGCCCCGGTGCTGCTGACCGGTGACAACCGGGCCGCCGCCGATCGGGTGGCCGCCGGGCTGGGCATCGTCGATATCCGTGCCGGGCTGTTGCCGGCCGACAAGGTCGCCGCTGTCCGCGGCTTACGCGCCGGCGGTGCCGGGGTGGCGGTCGTGGGCGACGGTCTCAACGACGCACCCGCGCTCGCCGCCGCGGACGTCGGTATCGCCATGGGTGGGGCCGGATCGGACCTCACGCTCCGGGCAGCCGACGCGGTGGTGGTGCGTGATGACCTCACCGCTCTTCCCGCCGTGATCGCGCTGGCCCGGCGGGCCCGCCGGATCGTGGTCGCGAATCTGGTGATCGCGGGATCCTTCATCGTGGTGCTGGTGGTGTGGGATCTTGTCGGCGAGCTGCCGCTACCGCTCGGAGTGGCGGGCCACGAGGGTTCCACGATCATCGTCGGGCTCAACGGTCTGCGCCTGCTGCGCAGTGCCGCGTGGCGCCGGGCCGCCACGCACCGGAGTGCGTCCCGTATGTAACCGAATTTGTATATTGGTTACATGGCGGAGAGTGGTGACAGCGTCGACGAAGCGATCATGGACGCCGCATTGGAGCGGATCCTGCAGGTCGGGATCAGGCGGGCGAGTCTGGAGGATATCGCGCGGCGGGCCGGGATCAACCGGATCACCATCCACCGGCGCTTCGCCGGGAAGGACAACCTGGTCGAAGCGGTACTTCAGCGGGAGACGCAGCGAATGCTGACCGAGGTCACCGCGATCGCCGCCGGCGCCACGGACGTCGACACCCGGATCGAGGAGACGATGCTGCACGTTCTGCTGCAGACCCGGATCCACCGCCTCGTCACGCAACTGCTCCGGGTCGCGCCGGAGGAGGCGCTCGGCTTCTACACCGTGCAGGGTGAGCGATTGGTGGCGATCGGGATCGACTACATCGTCGGTATGCTCGGCCAGGCGCAATCCGCCGGACTGATCGACCACTACGACCCCCGGCCGGTCGCCGAACTCGTTGCCCGGCTGGCGCATTCGCTCATGCTCACACCGGGCGTCGGCGGTGTCGACTTCACCGATCCGGACGAAGCGCGCGGCTTCGTCCGGACCACGATCGTGCCCCTCCTGAAATACGGTGTCGCCCCGCCCGTGCCGGGCTCCGCCGGCCGACCGGCGCCGGAATCGGAAGGCGCCGCCTAGACCCGTGCCGCACCACCGGGGGACGCGCGAAGCGCCGATCCGGCACCACCCGGGCGGATCGACCGGAGTCGGCGATACGCGCGTGACCGGCGGAGCCCGCACAGCCGGTGTCGCGGCTCCGCCCGGCCGGCAATGCCTGCTCCGGTTCAGCCGGGAACCGCTGTGCGGAAGTGGCTGGGCTCTGCGTCGGCGGGGAGATCGGCGGCGGTGGCGAACGGCTCGACCGCCGCTCGCAGATCGATCAGATGCCGCGCGTGTGCCGCCAGGGAGCGGTCCTCGTCGGAAACCGGTGTCCACTGCTCGATCGGCCGGGCTTTGCCGTTGGCGTCGATCGCCACCACGACCGCCAGGCCGTGCGCGGCGAGCGCGGGTTCGTCGGAGTGCGGGTCGGTCGAGGTCACGTGCACGCTGATGTGCATACTGCGCGGCCCGGTGTGGATGAGCCGCGCGGTGACCTCCACGATATGGCCGATGACGATCGGCCGGTAGAAGCGGATCCCGCCGAAATACGAGGTGATCACATGCTGCCCGGCCCAATCGGCGCCGCAGACGTAGGCGGCCTCGTCGATCCATCCCATCGTGCGGCCGCCGTGCACCTTGCCGCCCCAGTTGATATCCGACGGTGCCGCGA
Source organism: Nocardia sp. NPDC001965 (assembly GCF_053594175.1). Classification (NCBI taxonomy): domain Bacteria; kingdom Bacillati; phylum Actinomycetota; class Actinomycetes; order Mycobacteriales; family Nocardiaceae; genus Nocardia; species Nocardia sp. NPDC001965. The sequence goes on along the minus strand of NZ_JBSFDZ010000001.1, from coordinate 531,694 downwards.
GGAAGCGCAGCGTCGCGCTCGGTGCGGTCCCACCCGCCGTATACCGCTGCGCCGCCATGGCCTCCTCGATCCGCTTACGGACCGAGACGCGGGCCCGGGCTTGCCGGTGGCGGCTCAGTTCGAGGATCGTGGACGGTTCCCACTGGGGTACCGCGACGGTCCGGCGTTCGTCGTCGACGGCGACGAAGATGGTCAGGCACTGGGCCGTCTGGACCGGTTTCTGCCGCGTCGGGTCGGTCGAATAGACGCTGACCAGGATATGCATACTCGTTCGCCCGGTATGGACGAGATTCGCGTGCAGTTCGACCAGTTCGCCCACCGCGATCGGCCGGTCGAGGTGGATATTGCCCACGTAGGCGGTGACGCAGTAGCGCCCACTCCACTGGGCTGCCGCGGCATAGGCGACCTTGTCGATCCATTCGAGGAGTTTCCCGCCGTCCACTGCTGCGGCGATCCCCGCGTCGGCGGGTTTGACGAGGAAACGATGGATCGCCTCGGGCCGCCTGCCGGATGCGGCCGGGGTCGGGAGGGGGTCGATGGTTGTGGCGTTCACGGCCTGCCGATCTGCTCAGGTGGACGGATGTACGGTTCCCGACTCCGTTGTCATCGGAGGAGGATAGGCACGCGCGACGCTACGGGCGAGTAGTACGCCACCACCGCTGGAGAACACGCCGGAAGTGCGCGGACCGGCGGCCGGTGGGTGGGCTGTCCGGACCGGTTCCCGACCAGCTGTTTGGGACCGCGCTCGCTGGTTAACCGCCCCACGACGGCCGGACAGCGGCCGGGCAGCCGACGAAAGGGACAGGCGATGAGTGCGACGGACAAGTTCAACAACAAGGCCGAAGATCTCGCCGGTCAGGCCAAGGAAAAGCTCGGACAGGCCACCGGCGACAAGGAGAAAGAGAACGAGGGCAAGGCCGACCAGGTCAAGTCCAACTTGAAGGATGCGGGGGAGAAGGTCAAGGACGCCTTCGGCGACTGAGCCCGATATTCGGCGAGTGGGCGCTGCCGACTCCCGGTATCGCCCACTCGATGCCCGGTGTCTCGGGCCCCGGTTCTCCGAGCACGCCTTGTGCCGGCCCGTCGCTCCGTGCGGCCGGGCCGGTCTCGGCGGTGGGCCGCCCTGTCTCCGGTGTCCGGGGGTCGTCGAAGCCGGGAAGCCGCCCGGCGACCAGGGGAACCATGAGCTGGATGAGCGGTCCGACGGCGACCGCGTAGACCACGGTGCCGACGCCGACACTGCCGCCCAAGAGCCAGCCGGTGATCAGGACCGATACTTCGAGGGTGGTCCGCACCAGCCGGATGGACCGCCCGGTCCGCCGGACCAGACCGGTCATCAGGCCGTCGCGGGGGCCCGGGCCGAGTCCCGCGCCGATGTACAGCACGCTGGCGAGTGCGTTCAGGACGACCGCGAGCGTCATCGCGACCAGCCGCACCGGAAGCGACTCCCACTCCGGGAGCAGGAGCAGCCCCACATCGACGGATACCCCGACGAGCACCACATTGCTCACCGTGCCCACTCCGGGCCACTGACGCAACGGAATCCAGGCCAGTAGCACCACCAGGCCCGTCAACGCGGTCACCGTGCCGAAGCTCATCGGCAGGTGCCGGGTGACCCCCTGGTGGAAAACGTCCCAGGGGTCCAGACCCACTGCGGCACGGATCATCACGGCCATCGAGAAGCCGTACAGCCAGAGGCCGGCGAACAGTGCGGTGAGACGTCGGATCATACGACGAGCATCCCGGACACTGGACCTCCGGTACAGAGCCACTGGCAGGTCACTGGACTGGCTCCGGAGGCCACAAATGCGGAATGTGTGCCCTGCGAAACTCGCCCGTGCCGCGCGTGCCCGGGATCTCGACGGAGAGCCGATCGGGCGGCGGGAGAAAGCGCGGTCGGTGGCCGTTTTTCCTTGTGGCCGACGCCGAACCGGCCTGCGGGAGGGGGGTCGGCACGCCGGTGGGCGAAACGCCGTATCCGGTTGCGGGCGATGCGGCCGATATGCATAAACTGTGCGGCGCACGATCTGATAGCTGTTTGCTCTTAAGGTGTTCCGTGGCAGGGGCGCGAACACCACTTCGACGTAGACGAAGTCGTACACAGGCAGTTTCGAGCATCCGCAGGGGGCGTTTTCCGCTGCGCTCCGGCTGCCTCCGAGTCTGAGCGAGAGGTTAGAGGATGAATTCGAGGTCAGCCACTGCTGTCGACCACGATCTGGATCTCATACCGTTGTCGAGGGCGCAGTACAGCATGTGGCTGGCCGATAATCAGCCCGGCAGGCCGAATGTCAATATCGCCCATTACGTCGAGATCGAGGGCGAGATCGACGTCGATCTGCTCACCGAGGCAATCAACATCGCCGGGCGGGAGACCGAATCGCTCGTGGTGCGGGTGGTCGAATTCGACGGTCGCCCCTACCAATTCGTGGACCGCAGTATCACCTACGCCGACGATGTGCTCGATCTGTCCGATGCCGCCGATCCGTACGAAGCGGGTCTGGAGTGGATGCGCCGGGACTGCCGCACCAGAGCCGTCGATCTCGCCCGGGACCGGCTGGCCGTCGGCAAACTCATCCGCATCGGTGCGAACCGATACCTGTGGTACGCGCGCGCACACCATCTCGTCATCGACGGGTACGGCGCATTCAACGTCATGGGCCGGGTCATCGAGCACTACAACGCCATCCTGGAAGGCAGACAGCCGCCACCGCTCGTCGCCGCGGGTCTGCGGGATATCGCCGAGGCCGACCGCGCGTACCACCAGAGCCCACGTTTCGAATCCGATCGGGCGTACTGGCGCACGAAGGTCGCCGATCTGCCGAGCCCGGTGAGTCTGTCGGGGCGGGCCGCCCGGTGGAGCGACAACGATCATGTCGCCGGCCGCCGCCTGCCGGACCGGCTCGCCGAGATGCTCGACCACTTCTCGGCCGAGCTGCACGCGTCGCCGGCGCAGGTGATCGTCGCCGCGTTCTCGGCGTTCCTGGCCCGGATGACCGGCGCCGACGATGTGGTTTTGTCGATGCCGGTGAGCGGCCGGGTGACCCGGCGGCTGCGGCACGCCGCCGCGATGCTGGCGAATATGGTGCCCATCCGCTTCGCGCTGACACCGGAGACCACGGTCGAGCAGTTGGTCGGCGCATCGGTGACCGAACTCGTCGCCGCGATCCGGCATCAGCTGTACCGATTCGAAGATCTCCGCCGCGATTCGAATACTGCGGAATCGGCGTCGAATTCGTTCGGTCCGGTCGTGAACATTCTTTTCTTCGATACCGAGATCCGGCTCGGTTCGGCCTCCGGCCGCTATCGCGCGCTCACCTCCGGCGCACTCGACGATATCCAGCTGAATCTGTACCGCCCCGGTGCCGGCGGCCCCCTGCTGCTCGAATTGCACGGTAACCCGAATCTGTACAGCGTCGACGAACTCGAACTGCACACCACGCGATTCGTCGAATTCCTGCACCGGCTGCTGGAATCGCCGCGGAACACCCCGGTGATCGATATCCCGCTCGTCGACATCACCGAAGAGCGGCGCATCGCCGGCGAACTCGCGGGCCGGGACGGGGTTGTCGTCGACACGACCCTCGTCGAGCTGCTGACCCGCCGCGCCGCGGTGAATCCGGACGCGATCGCGGTCGGATGCGGCGCGGCCGTCCTGACCTACCGCGAGCTCGACGACCGGTCCGACCGGCTGGCCCGGGCGCTCATCGCGCGAGGCGCGGGGCCGGAAACGCTGGTCGCGGTGGCGATGCCCCGCGATGTGGAGCTGATCGCTGTCACGGTCGCGGTGCTGAAATCCGGCGCCGGATACCTGCCGCTGGATATCGCCCACCCCGCGGATCGGCTCGAATACGTACTCACCGACGCCGATCCCGTCCTCGTCGTGACGAGCAGCGCGCTCCGGGAGGGGCTTCCGGGCGATCCCGGTCGCATCGTCACCTCCGACGATCTGCTCGCGGATACCGGCGGCGGGCCGATCACAGATGCCGAACGGTCCCGGCCGCTGCGGCCGGACAACACCGCCTATGTCATCTACACCTCGGGGTCGACCGGCCGTCCGAAAGGTGTGCCGATCACGCACCGCGCGGTGGCGTCGTATCTGACCAACGCCTGTGCCGAGATCGGGATCCGGCCCGGCGACGTGTGGACGCTGTTCCACTCCTTCGCCTTCGACTATTCGGTGTGGGAGATCTTCGGCCCGCTGGTGTCCGGAGGTCGCGTCGTCATCGTGGATATCGCGACCACACGATCACCCGACGAAGTCGTACGCCTGGTGGCCCGCGAGAAGGTGACCGTTTTCAACCAGACCCCCTCGGCCTTCCAGCAGTTCGCGGCCGCCCGGGAACGGTACGCGGTCGATGGTGAACCCGAGGGCGCGCTCGCGTTGCGGACGGTGATCCTGTCCGGGGAACGGCTCGATCCGGCCGGGCTGGCCTCCTGGTACGAACGGAATCCGCTGGTTCCCGTACTGGCCAACAGCTACGGGATCACCGAGACCACGGTGTTCGTGACCTATCTGCCGCTGACCCCGCGGATCGCGGTGCCCGGCGCCGCCAGTGCGATCGGAACGGCATTGCCGGGCCTGCGGACCTACGTGCTGGACCGGCGGCTACGGCCGACACCGCTGGGAGCCTGGGGCGAGATCTATGTCTCGGGGGCACAGCTGTCGCGCGGCTACCTCGGCCGGCCGGTACTGAGCGCGGCCAGGTTCGTCGCCGACCCGTTCGGTGCGCCCGGCACGCGGCTGTACCGCAGTGGCGATATCGCGCGCTGGAACCACCGGGGCGAACTGGAATACCGCGGCCGGGCCGACCAGCAGATCCAATTGCGCGGATTCCGGATCGAACTCGACGAGATCCGCAACGCGCTGCTCGGCGACGACACCGTATCGGCAGCGGTCGTGGTCGTGCATCGGCCCGGAACCGAAGCGGCCCGGTTGATCGCCTATGTGGTGCCGGCCGGGGACGGCGTCTGTACCGGCGAATCGTTGCGGGCTCGGGCGGCCGCGCAGCTCCCGGAATACATGGTGCCCGCCGGTATCGTCGTACTGTCCGAACTGCCGCTCACCGTCAACGGCAAGATCGACCACCGGGCGCTGCCCGAGCCGGTGTTCGATTCGGCCGCCGCCTATGTCGCGCCGAGTACGGTCGTCGAGGAGATGATCGCCGATGTCTTCGCCGATGTGCTCGGTGTCGAACGGGTGGGGGTATTCGATCACTTCTTCGATCTGGGCGGTAATTCGCTCACCGCGACCAGCGCGGCTGTGCGGATCGGTGAACTGACCCGCTGCGACGTCTCGGTGCGCGATCTGTTCGGCAAACCGACTGTCGCCGAGCTCGCGGCGCAGCTCGCGGCCGAACGCCGCCCGGGCCGCCCGATCCTGCGGACCCGGCCCCGGCCGACGGAGCCGGTACCGCTGGCACCCGCGCAGAACCGGATGTGGTTGATCAACCAGGTCGATCCGGATTCGGCGGCGTACAACATCCCGCTGGTGGTGCAGCTGTCCGGCCGGCTCGATGTGCCGGCGCTGCGGTCCGCGCTGGTCGATGTGCTGGACCGGCACGAGGCACTGCGTACCGTCTTCCCGGCGGTCGAGGGGACCGGTGTCCAGATCGTACTGCCGGCCGAGGAAGTGGTCGCCGGGCTCGATCTCGTACCCGAGGTCGCCGACGTGGACGATATCGACTACCGGATCCGTGCGCTGGCCGCACAGGGTTTCGATGTGAGTGTGCGCCCGCCGCTGCGCAGTGCGTTGCTGGCAGCGGCGGATCGCGGCCGTCATGTGCTGGCAGTGATCCTGCACCACATCTGCTGCGACGGGGCGTCGTTGCGCCCGCTGGCGGCCGATCTCGCGACCGCCTACGAGGCCCGGGTGCAGGGCAAGACCCCGGACTGGCAGCCGCTGCGCGTGCAGTACGCCGATTACAGCGTCTGGCACCACGAGTTGCTCGGTGCGGAGACCGATCCCGAATCGACGGCGGCCCGCCAGCTGAGCTATTGGACCGGCCGGCTGTCCGGGAAGCCGCCGGTCTCGGAACTTCCGGCCGACCGGGCCCGCCCGGCCCAGCGATCCCTGCACGGCGACCGCGCGATATCCGCCGTTCCGGCCGAGGTCTTCCGCGGAATCGAGGGACTGGCCCGGTCACAGAACGCCACCACCTTCATGGTTGTGCACGCGGCACTGGCACTACTGCTCGCGCGGCTCTCGGGATCCCACGACATCACCGTCGGCACGGCGGTGGCCGGCCGCGGTGAACACGCGCTCGAGCCGCTCGTCGGAATGTTCGTCAACACGGTGCCGTTGCGCACCGAGGTCCGGCCCGGCGAATCGTTCGCCGAATTCCTGGCCCGAGTGCGCGATATCGATGTGGACGGATTCGCGAACAGTGATGTTCCCTACGAGCGGGTCGTGGACGAGGTCGAGCCGCATCGGTCCGGTGCGTATTCGCCGCTGTGCCAGGTGTATCTGGCCTTCGAGAACATGGATCGGCCGAGCCTGGAACTGCCCGAGCTCACGGTCGAGATCCTGGACCCGGGTGCGCAGCCGGCGAAGGTCGACCTCATCGTCACGGTCGCGGAGAACACCGCGGATGGCGGCGATATCGCCCTGCGCGTCGACTACGCGACCGATCTCTTCGACCGGGGCACCATCGAGGAACTGTCAGCCCGGTTGAACCGGGTGCTCGAGACGATCGTGGCGGATCCGCACGTCCGGGTGGGCAGTGTGGACATCTTGTCACCGGCCGAACGGGCGGGTCTGGTACCGGCGTCGGGAGGCCCGGCCGAACCACCGCGGACTCTGGCCGAGGTGCTGTCGGTCGTGGATCCGGGCGCGACGGCCGTGATCTCCGGCGACCGGACGGTCACCTACGGAGAACTGGACGCGTTGTCCACGCGGATCGCCCGTGAGCTCATCGCGCGCGGGGCGGGCCCGGGCGACCATATCGCGCTGGTACTGGGGCGGTCGATCGAGTTCGTGGCGGGTATCTGGGCGGTCACCAGGACCGGTGCCGCCTTCGTGCCGGTGGATCCCCGGAATCCGGCCGAGCGGGTCGCGCTGATGATCGGTGACGCCGCACCCCGCGTCGCGGTGACGGTCGCCGCCTCGCGCGCACTGGTGCCCGACTCGATCCCGCTGCTGGTACTCGACGATCCGGAGACCGTGACCGCGCTGGGAGCCCGCTCGGCGGAGCCGGTGACCGACGACGACCGGATCCGGCCCACGCGATACCCGGATACCGCCTACCTGCTGTACACATCCGGATCCACCGGTACGCCGAAGGGCGTCGCGGTGACCCATGCGGGCCTGGCCAATTTCGCGGCCGAACAGCGGGACCGCTACCGGGTGGATCCGTCGTCGCGGGTATTGCAACTGGCGGCACCGGGTTTCGACGCGGTCGTCCTGGAATTGCTGATGGCACACGCCAACGGTGCCGCCCTGGTCGTCTCGCCGCCGGATGTCTTCGCCGGTGCCGAACTGGCGCAGCTGATCCGGACGCAGCGTGTCTCGCATGCGTTCGTGACACCGACCGTACTGTCCACCATGTCACCGTCCGATCTCCCGACGCTGCGGGTCCTGGTGGCCGGCGGAGAGGCGGTGCCGGCGGAAACCGTGGCGCTGTGGGCCCCGGGCAGGGAACTGTTCAACGGTTACGGCCCGACCGAGACCACGATCATGGTCGCGATCAGTGATCCGCTGGTGGCCGGCGACCGGGTCACGATCGGCGGGCCGATCCGCGGTATCGAGGCCGTGGTCCTGGACGCGGAGCTGCGGCCGGTCCCGGCCGGGGTGACAGGGCAGCTCTTCATCTCCGGTGTGCAGCTCGCCCGCGGTTATCTGGACCGGCCGGCTGCGACGGCGACCGCCTTCGTGGCCGCCCCCTACGGCCGGCCCGGCACCCGGATGTACCGCACCGGTGATCTCGCGCGCTGGACATCCGACGGGACACTCGAGTACGTCGGCCGCACCGACTTCCAGGTCAAGATCCGCGGTCAGCGCATCGAACTCGGCGAGATCGAAGCCGTGCTCGGGGCGCATCCCGGGGTGGCGGCAGCGCATGTGGTGGGTGTAGCCGGCGCGAACGGTACGCGGCTCGCCGCCTACACGGTGCCCGCGGACGGTGGCATCGATACGGCGGAGTTGCTGGCCCATACCGCGCAGCGGCTGCCGGCGCATATGGTCCCGGAAGCGGTGGTGGTACTGGACAGCCTGCCACTGTCGCCGGTGGGCAAGATCGACCGGGCCGCGCTGCCCGAGCCGGTGTTCGGTTCGGCCGCCACGGAATTCGTCGCCCCGCGTGATGCCGTCGAGCAGACCGTCGCCGATATCTGCGCCGCGGTGCTGGATATCGAGCGGGTGGGTGCGTTCGACAGTTTCTTCGACCTGGGCGGTAATTCGTTGTCGGCCACCCGGGTCGCCGGTCGGCTGAGCGCCGCGTTCGAAATCGATATCGCGCTGCGCACGATCTTCGACGCGCCGACCGTCGCCGCCCTGGCCGATCGGCTGCGGGCGAGCCGGCCCGGCCGGCGCCAACCTCTGGTTTCGCAGCACCGTCCCGAGCGGATCCCGTTGTCACCGGCGCAGACCCGGATGTGGTTCCTCAACCAGTTCGATACGACCTCACCGCTGTACAACATCCCACTGGTCATGCACCTGTCGGGAGACCTCGATGTGGCGGCCATGCAGGCCACCGTCGCCGATGTGCTCGCCCGGCACGAATCGTTGCGCACGCGCTACCCCGACAGCGACAGCGGACCTCACCAGGTGATCACGCCGGTCACCGGTGTCGGCGAGCCGCTGGAGCCGGTGACCGTGGCGGCCGCCGAGATCGAGGCGCGGATCGCGGCGGAGACCGCGACCGGGTTCGATGTCACGCGCGAAGTCCCGTTCCGGATCACGTTGCTGCGCACGGCACCCGACGATCACACGCTGGTCCTGGTGGTCCACCACATCAGTTTCGACGGTTCCTCGCTCGCGCCGCTGGCCGCGGATCTGATGACCGCCTACCGGGCCCGATCCCGGAACGAGGAGCCGCAGTGGACTCCGCTACCGGTGCAGTATGCGGATTACACACTGTGGCAACGGGAAATCCTCGGCTCCGAGGACGATCCGCACAGTCCGACGGTCGCGCAGACCGAGTACTGGCGCGCGGCGCTCGCCGATCTCCCCGAGGTACTCGACCTGCCCACCGATCGGGCGCGCCCGGCGCAGCAGAGTTTCCGTGGCGCGACGGTATCGGCCCTACTGCCCGCCGACCTGATTCGCGAGGTCGTCGCGCTGGCCCGCCGGCACGACACGACTGTGTTCATGGTGATGCACGCCGTTTACGCCGCGCTGTTGGCCCGGCTGTCCGGGACCGGGGATATCGCCGTCGGCACTCCTGTCGCGGGCCGCGGCGAACCCGGCCTCGACGGCCTCGTCGGCATGTTCGTCAACACCCTGGTGCTGCGGACGCGGGTCGCGCCCGGCTCCTCGTTCGCCGATATCCTCGACCAGGTCCGCGACACCGACCTCGGGGCGTTCGAGAACGCCGATATCCCGTTCGAGCGGCTCGTCGAGGTACTCAATCCGCCCCGTTCGACGGCGCACGCGCCACTGACCCAGGTGGGGTTCTCGTTCCAGAACATCGAGATCCCGGCGGTACGGTTCGACGGGCTGACGGTGACCACCCGGATGATCGATCCGAGTGTGGCCAAATACGACCTGCACCTGAATCTCGTGGACACCCTGTCCGCCGACGGTGGCTCCGGCGGTATCGCGGTGGAGTTCGGCTACGCCACCGATCTGTTCGACGAATCGTCGGTCCGTGCGATCGTCGACCGCTATCAGCTGTTGTTGCGCGCGATCGTCACCGACCCCACCGGGCCGATCGGCGATATCGATCTACTGACCGGATCCGAGCACCGGGCACTGGCCGAGCGGTCGCAGGGAGCGTCCGCACCCGCGGCGGCCGCGACCCTCGCCGACCTGTTCGCCGCGCAGACACTGGCCACCCCGCGGCACACCGCCGTGATCGACGCGGAAACCGGTGCGCGGATGGACTACCGGGAATTCGGCGCACGAGTGAACCGGCTGGCGCGTGTCCTCATCGGCCGCGGTGCCGGCCCGGGCACCGTGATCGGCGTCGCCATGCACCGCAGTGCCGACCTGCTGACCACGCTGTACGCGGTGCATGCCGCCGGTGCCGCGTATCTTCCACTGGATCCGGAACATCCGGCCGACCGGCTCCGGTCGGTGCTGAGCACCGCCCGGCCCGTCGCCGTGCTCACCCGGCCCGGCGACGAGGTGGACCTGCCCGCCGGTGTGCCGGTGTGGCCGGTCGCGGAATTGTTCGCCGAGCAGGCGGATTCGGCGCCGATCACAGATGACGACCGGCTGCGACCGCTGGATTCCCGGGACCTGGCCTATATCATCTACACCTCCGGTTCGACCGGTGTGCCCAAAGGGGTGGCCGTCGCGCACCACGCGGTGGTGAACCAGCTGCACTGGATGCGGGAGCACTACGGTCTCGACGGCTCGGATGTGATGATCTGGCGTACGCCGGTGACGTTCGACCTCTCGGTGTGGGAACTGTTCTCCGCGGCGGTCTGTGGGGCGGCACTGGTGGTCGCCGATACCGACGCGCACCGCGACACCAGGGCGCTGGCTGCCACGATGGCCGCGTATCGCGTCACGACGGTCGATTTCGTTCCGTCGCTGCTCGCCGCTTTCCTGACCACCGCCGACGGGTACGAGTTCCCGCACCTGCGGCGTGTGCTGTGCATCGGTGAGGCGCTGCCGGCGGATACCGTTCGGCGATTCACCGAATTCAGCGCGGCGCGGATCGACAATCTGTACGGGCCGACCGAGGCCGCGGTCAGCGTCACCTCCCACCGGATCGAGAACGTGGCCGGCACCGCGGTGCCGATCGGCGTACCCGAGGCGAATGTCGTGGTCCGCGTGCTGGACGCCCGCCTGCGCCCGGTCCCGGACGGTGTCACCGGTGAGTTGTACCTCGGTGGCGTCCAGCTGGCCCGGGGATATCACCGGCGGCCGGGACAGACCGCGGCGACATTCGTCGCCGATCCGCTGGGTGTCGGCGGTGCCCGGCTGTACCGCACCGGCGATCTGGTTCGCTGGGACGCCGCGGGTGCCCTGCACTACGTGGGTCGTGCCGACACCCAGGTGAAACTGCGCGGTCTGCGGATCGAACTCGGTGATGTCGAGGCGGCGCTGATGGCGCACGACACGGTGGCAGCCGCGGTGGCGCAGGTCCGCACCGATCACGGAGAACAGCGGCTGGTGGCCCATGTGGTCGCGGCGCCGACCTGGGACAGCCGGGAGATCCGTGCCGCGCTGCTGGAGCGGCTGCCCGCGTATATGGTTCCGTCCGCGGTGCTGCGGATCGATTCGATTCCGCTCACCGCCAACGGTAAGGTCGACTATCGAGCGTTGCCGGCCCCGGATCCGGGGATGCGCCTGGCCGAATACCGGGAACCGCGCGGCCTGGTCGAGCAGACGGTGGCCGGTGTCTTCGGCGAGCTGCTCGAACTACCGGAAATCGGCGCCCAGGACGATTTCTTCGAACTGGGCGGCAATTCGCTGCTGGCGACGCGCGCACTGAGCCGTATCGGTGACATCCTCGAGGTCACCGTCGCGGTGCGGGTGATCTTCGAGGCACCCACGGTGGCCGACCTGGCCGAACGGATCACCCGGTTGCGCGCGGTGCCGAGCCTCCCGGCGCCTGCGCCCCGGCCCCGACCGGATCGGGTCCCGCTGTCCCCGGCGCAGTCCCGGATGTGGTTCCTCAACCAACTCGATCCGGACGCTGCCGGGTACATCGTCCCGCTGGCCATCCGGCTCGACGGTGTCCTCGACCTCGCGGCGCTCACCGCGGCCGTCGCCGATGTGATCGAGCGCCACGAGAGCCTGCGCACCGTGTATCCGGCTGTGGACGGGGTCCCGGCCCAGGTCGTCCTGCCGGCGGCGGCGGTGATCGCGCGCGGCGATCTCGTACCCGAACCGATCCCCGAGTGCGAACTCGCGCGCCGGTTGCCCGAATTCTTCGGCCGCGGCTTCGATGTGGCGAAGGCGGTACCCCTGCGGGTCGGTCTCTTCCAGCTCGCGGAGGAGTCCTGGGTACTCGCGCTGGCCGCACATCACATCAGCTGCGACGGTTTCTCGGTGGCCCCGCTGGCTGCCGACCTGGTGACCGCCTACCGGGCCCGCTCCCTGGGCAGCGGACCGGAGTGGGCGCCGCTGCCGGTACAGTTCGCCGATTTCGCGCTCTGGCAGCGCGAGCTGCTCGGTTCGCCGGACGACCCGGACTCTCGCGGCGCCCGCGATATCGACTATTGGCGTACCCGGCTCGCGGGTATCCCGGACCTGCTGGAACTGCCGGCCGACCGGCCGCGGCCGGTCCGGCGATCCGAGCGCGGCGCGTCCGTGCAGATCACCGTGCCCGCCGATGTGCACCAGCGGGTGCAGGCCCTGGCCCGCCGCAGCGGGGCGACCGGTTTCATGGTGGTGCACGCGGCGCTGGCGGTCCTGCTCTCCCGGTTGTCGGGGGGCGACGACATCACCATCGGTGTACCGCATGCGGGACGCGGGCACAGATCGCTCGACGATCTGGTCGGCATGTTCGTCAACACTCTGGTGATGCGGACCCGGATCACCGGGGACCAGACCTTCCGGCAGCTGCTGGACCAGGTTCGGCGTGCTGATATCGAGGCGTTCGACCATGCGGGTGTTCCGTTCGAACAGCTGGTGGAAGCGCTGAACCCGGTGCGCTCGACCGCGCATACGCCGCTGTTCCAGGTGATGCTGGCCTACCAGAACATGGACCGGGCCCGGGTCGAACTGCCGGAACTCACTGTGCAGAACATCGATCCCGGTGCCGACCCCGCCATCTACGACCTGCTGCTGATGATGTCGGAGAGCTACGGCGACCACAACGAGCCGGTCGGGATGGCGCTGCGGATCACCTATGCGACCGACCTGTTCGACGAGGACACCGTACGGCGGTTCGCCGCCCAATTCGTGCGGGTACTCGACGCGGCCGCCGCCGATATCGATTCGGCTGTCGCGGACCTCGAAATCCTCGACAGCGCGGACCGCTCGGTACTGCTCGACCGTTGGAATGCCACCGGCGCTCCGGTGGTCACCGGCCGTACCCTGGTGGATCTCTTCGGCGACCAGGTCGCGCGGACCCCGGCCGCACCCGCGCTGCACGGACCTGACGGTGTGGTGCTCACATACCGCGATCTCGACAGCCGGGTCAACCGGCTTGCCCGATGGCTGGCCGCGCGCGGTGCCGGCCCGGAAACCGTGGTGGCCGTGGCCGTCCGGCGTTCCACCGACCTGGTCGTCGCACTGTACGCGGTGGTCACGGCCGGTGCGGCCTTCCTGCCGATCGATCCGGACCATCCGCGTGCCCGGATCTCCCGCGTCCTGGACGCGGGAGATCCGGTGCTGGTGCTCACCACGACCGCCGACGCCGGGCAGTTGCCGGCCGAATACGAGGCCGAGCGGATCGACCGGATCGACACCGGCGGTTTCAGCGACGCGCCGGTCACCGACGCCGACCGGAATGCCCCACTGCGCCCGGACAACGCGGCCTACATCCTGTTCACCTCCGGTTCCACCGGCGTGCCGAAGGGTGTCACGCTCACCCATACCGCGACGGTCGCTCAGCTGGCCTGGGCGCAGCGACAGTGGCCGCACGACGGGTCCGACGTGGTGCTGCACAAAACGCCCGTCACCTTCGATATCGCGGTGTGGGAACTGTTCTGGCCGCTGCAGACCGGGGCCCGGATCGTGATCGCCGAACCGGACGGCCACCGGGACCCGGCATATCTGGCGGGCGTCGTCGCCGAACACCGGATCACGACGGTGCATTTCGTGCCGTCGATGCTCGATGTCCTGCTCGACACCGCCCGGAACACAGTGCCTTCCGTCCGGCGGGTGTTCGTCGCCGGTGAGGCGCTGGCCCAGCGCACCGCCGATCGTGCCGCACGAATGTTCGGTGGCGCCGAGGTCGTGAACTGGTACGGACCGGCCGAAGCCGAGGTCGTCACCGCGCACCGGTGCCTGCCCGGGGAGAGCCCGCGGGCGACCGTGCCGATCGGCCGGCCGGTCGCCGGGATGCGCGTCTACGTCCTGGATTCCCGGTTGAACCCGGTCCCGCCGGGTGTGGTCGGCGAACTGTACGTCTCGGGTGTCCAGACCGCCCGCGGCTACCACGGTCGCCCCGGCATCACCTGCGCCGCGTTCGTGCCCCACCCGTTCGGTGCGCCGGGGGAGCGGCTGTACCGCACCGGTGATCTGGTCCGCTGGACCCGGTCCGGTGACCTGGAGTTCGCCGGCCGGGCCGATTTCCAGGTCAAGGTGCGCGGGCAGCGGGTCGAACCCGGCGATATCGAGGCCGCGTTGGATGCGTTGCCGGAGGTGGCCCGGGCGGTCGTCGTCGCGACGACCGATCGGATCGTGGGTTACGTGACTCCGGCAGCGGGCGCGGTCGCCACCGGCCGTGAACTCCGTGACCGAGTCGCCCGGACGCTGCCGGGCTATCTGGTACCGGCGGCCGTTCTGGTGCTCGAAGCGATTCCGCTCACCGCCAACGGCAAACTCGACCGTGCGGCGCTGCCGCTGCCGGTGTTCGAGGAGAGTGCGCAGTTCGTGGCCCCGCGTACCGAGCGGGAGACGGTGTTGGCGGCGATCGTCGCCGATCTCACCGGATCCGGCCGGGTGAGCGCGACCGCCGATCTGTTCGAGATCGGTGTCGATTCGCTGTCGGCGGCCCGGCTCGCCGCTCGGGCGGAAACGGCGCTGGGCGTCGAGGTCGGTATCCGGGATATCTTCGACGAGCCGACGATCGCCGGGCTCGCCGAACTTCTCACCGGTCGCGACCCGAGTGCGGCCAGGCCACCCACGGCCCGGCAGCGCCCGGCGACCGTCCCCTTGGCGGCGGCCCAGCGGCGGATGTGGTTGCTCAACCAGTACGACACCGATTCGGCGGCGTACAACATCTGTTTCGCGGCCCGGCTGACCGGCCCGCTGGATGTGGACGCCCTACGTGCGGCGTTCCGGGATGTGGCGATCCGGCACGAACCGCTGCGGACCGTGTACCCGGCCGTGGACGGCGACCCCTGCCAAGTGGTCCTGGACGTTCCGGCCGACGCGGCCGAACTGCTGCCCGCCGTCGACCGGGTGGACGGCGCCGCCGAACTGTCCCGCCTGATCCAGCGGGTCGCCGGAACCGGATTCGATGTCGCGGAATCGGTCCCGGTCCGGGCGCGGGTGTACCGTACGGGCCCCGACGAGCACGCCCTGGCGCTCGTGGTGCACCACATCGCGGCCGACGGCGCCTCGGTACCGGCGCTGGCCCGGGATGTGTTCACCGCCTATACCGCACGGGTGCGGCAGTGCGAGCCGCAGTGGCAGCCGCTGGCCGTGCAGTACGGCGACTACGCCCTCTGGCAGCAGGAGCGACTGGGAGCCGAGGACGACCCGGCCTCGCTGATCTCCCGCCAGATCTCCTACTGGCAGGACATTCTCGGCGACGCCCCGGAACTGCTGGACCTGCCCACCGACCGCCCGCGCCCGGCCGTCGTCACCACGGCCGGCGGTAGCGTGCGTTTCGCTGTCCCGCCCGGGCTGCACCGAGCCGTCGTGCGGCTGGCCCACGAGGAGGGCGTGACCGTCTTCGTGGTCCTGCACGCGGCGCTGGCGATCCTGCTCGCCCGGACCGCGCACACCGACGATGTCTCGGTGGGAACCCCGGTCGCCGGCCGCGGGCACGAGGCATTCGACGATCTGGTCGGAATGTTCGTCAACACGGTCGTGTTGCGTACCCGGGTCCCGGGGGACGTATCGTTCCGGGACCTGCTGGCTCGGGTACGCGGCGTGGATGTGGCCGCACTCGGCCATGCCGATGTCGCCTACGAACGGCTCGTCGATGTGCTCGAACGTCCGCGGTCCACGGCGTACACACCGCTCTACCAGGTGATGTTCGGTTTGCAGAACACCGGATCGGCGCGGTTGGAACTGCCCGGTCTGGGTGTGGAACTGCTCGACCCCGGAATCGCCCAGGCCAAGACCGATCTCACCGTGCTGCTGAGCGAGCGGACCGAGGACGGCCGCAGTGCCGGCATGGACGGTGAGATCATCTACGCCACCGATCTGTTCGTGGCCCGCACCGCGGAAGCACTGGCCGAGCGGTTCATCCGGATTCTGGAATCGGTCACCACCGATCCGGCGGGGGTGGTCGGCGCCATCGATCTGCTCACCCCGGAGGAAACCGAACAGCTCGTCCCCGCCGTCGGTGGCGACGCCGACCCCCCCTGCCTGCTGCCGGATATCCTGGCTGCCGCCGTCGCGGCGCATCCTGCGGAAATCGCTCTGGTCGGCGAGAACGGGACGCTGACCTACGCCGAACTCGATCGCCGATCGGAGCTGCTGGCCGGCTACCTGCTGTCCCGGGGCGCAGGGCCGGGGACATACATCGCGATGGCGATCCCGCGGTCGGTGGAATACCAGATCGCCATGTGGGCCATCACGAAGACCGGGGCCACGTTCGTACCGGTGGATCTGCGGTACCCGCGAGAGCGGATGACCCATATGGTCACCGACTCGGGGACAGCCTTCGGTCTCACCGTTCGGTCCGCCCGCGCGGCGCTGCCCGACCGGATCGAGTGGTCGGTGCTCGACGACCCGGTGACGGAGGCCGAGATCGGCATGCAGCCGGGTCTTTTCGATACGGCTGCCGTCCGTCGCCGGACGCGGATCGAGGATGCGGCGTACGTGATCTACACCTCCGGATCCACCGGCACGCCGAAGGGCGTGGTGGTGACCCACGAGGGGCTGGCGAATTTCGCTGCCGCGCAGCGGGTCCGCTATCGCGTGGACCCGACCGCGCGGGTGCTGCACGTCGCGGCGCCGGCCTTCGACGCGGTGCTGCTCGAGGCGCTGATGGCCTGTGCGGCAGGAGCATCGCTGGTGATATCACCGGCAGATGTGTTCGGTGGTGCCGACCTGGCCCAGCTGATCCGGGCCCACCGTGTCTCGCACGCCTTCCTGACGCCGAGTGTGCTGGCGACCGTTTCGCCCGCCGATCTCGAATCGGTGCGTGTACTGGCGGTCGGCGGCGAAATGGTGTCGGCCGAACTCGTCGCCGCCTGGGCTCCCGGGCGGCAGCTGCACAATATCTACGGGCCGACCGAGGCGACCATCGTCGTCACCATGAGCGCGCCGGTCCGAGCGGGCGGGCCGATCGATATCGGTGGACCTATCCGCGGCGCGCAAGCGGTGGTATTGGATGCTCGACTGCGGCCCGTATCCGTCGGTGTGGCGGGCGAGCTCTATCTCGCGGGCGGCGCCCTGGCGCGTGGATACCTGAACCGCGCGGCGCCGACCGCCGGCGCGTTCGTTGCGAATCCGTACGGTCGACCGGGTTCGCGGATGTACCGGACCGGCGATATCGTGCGCTGGACCGCCGGGTACACACTGGAATATGTCGGCCGCAGCGATTTCCAGATCAAGATTCGTGGGCAGCGGATCGAACTCGGTGAGATCGATGCCGCGCTGGTCGCGCAGTCCGGCGTGGCGGCCGCCGTGACCGTCAGCCGTCCCGGTCCCGACGGCCGGGCCCGGCTCGCGGCCTATCTCGTCGGCGAACCCGGTGCGGAAGTGGACCCGGCCGCAGTGCTGGATCGGCTCGGCCGGGTACTGCCGGCCCATATGCTGCCCGCGGCGATCACCGTGCTGGACCGGATGCCGCTCGCCTCGACCGGCAAAGTGGACCGGAAGGCGCTGCCGGACCCGGTATTCGAAGCGCAGGAGACCGATGCCGTGGCACCGGCCACCGATCTGGAGCGCACCATCGCCGCGGCGTTCGCGGATGTGCTCGGCGTGCCGTCGGTGGGGGCGACCACTTCGTTCTTCGCGCTGGGCGGCGATTCCATCATGTCGATCCAGCTGGCCGCGCGGTTGAAGGCCGCCGGTGTGGTCGTCCGGGCCCGCGATATCTTCGAACGCCGGACCGTGCAGGCGCTGGCGCAGGTCGCCGCGGGCGCGACCCAGGTGACACTCGCGGAACTGCCCGGTGGCGGGATCGGCGAGATCCCGAGCACGCCGATCGTCACCTGGTTCGGCGAACGGCTCGGCGCGGCCGGGAGGTTCGCCCAGTCGATGCTGGTGCGGCTGCCCGGTGATGCCGATCTCGCCGATATCACCGCGACGGTGCAGGCCCTGCTCGACCAGCACGATATGCTCCGATCCCAACTGCGCGAAGGCCGCCTGCAGGTACTCCCGGTCGGCGCGGTCGGCGCGGCGGATTCGATTCTCGTGCGTACCTTCCGGGCCGACGAGGCACCGGGCGGTGCCGGATTCACCGCCGTGGCCGAGGCAGCGCTCGCGGCGGCGGCCGACCGGCTCGATCCGGCGGCGGGCCGGATGCTGCAGATCGTATGTCTGCTGCCCGTCACGGGCGTCGATGCGGCGGGGCGGGCCCTCATCGTGATCCACCACCTGGCCGTCGACGGTGTTTCCTGGCGCATCCTGATCCCGGATTTCGCGACCGCCTGGCACCAGATCGCGGAGGGGCGTGCGCCGGAACTGCCCGCCCAGGGCACCTCCATGCGCCGGTGGGCGCATGCCCTGACCGATGCGGCCGCCGATCGTGCCGGTGAATTCGAACTGTGGCGGCGGATGAGCGAAGCGCCGGAGCCCCTGCTGGGCCGGGCACCGTTGGATCCGGCGGTCGACACCCAGGCGACGGTCCGGCAGCTCACGGTCACCCTGCCTGCCGCGCTGACCGCGGACCTGCTGGACGTGGTGCCCGAGGCAGCCCGTGGGAACACCGACGACGCGCTGCTCGCGGGACTCACCGTCGCCCTGGCTCGCCGGCGGGAGCGGCGCGACACCGCTCATTCGGGTGTGCGGATCCTGCTCGAGGGCCACGGCCGAGAGGAACAGCTCGCCCCGGGCGCGGACCTCTCGCGCACGGTCGGCTGGTTCACCAGTGCCTATCCCGTGGCTCTGGACCTCGCCGGAGTCGACACCGGGGATATGCGCGCGGTGGTGAAATCGGTCAAGGACCAGTTGCGGGCCGTCCCCGACAAGGGCATCGGATACGGTCTGCTGCGTTATCTCGACCCCGCCACCGGTGCCCGGCTGGCGGCCGCGCCGGAGCCGCAGATCAGCTTCAACAATCTCGGCCGGGCCGGTGTCGATATCGCGGCACTGTCGGATCTGGCGTGGGTGCCGACCGGGGAAGAGTTCGACCAGCGCGGCGCGTTCGATCCGGATATGCCCGCGGCGGCGGTGCTCACCATCGATGTGAACACCACCGATACGGTCGCGGGTCCGGTGTTGTCGGCGCATATCGGCTACGCCTCGCGACTGCTCGACCATGCGGAGGTCGAGGAACTCGCCGGCGACTGGGTCGATGCGCTGCGCGAGATCGCCGGGGCGGCACAGGCGGACCGCGAGTGGGGTCTCTCGCCCACCGATGTCCCGCTCGTGCCGGTCACCCAGTCCGATCTGGACTCCTTCGCCGGTCGCTACGGCCCGCTCACCGATGTGTGGTCGCTGGCACCGCTGCAGGTGGGTCTGCTGTTCCACGCCGAATTCGCCGCGGGCGAACTGGACGTCTACACCGCGCAATCGGTACTGACCCTGGCGGGAACGGTCGACGAGAACCGGCTCGAGCGGGCCGCCCGGGCGCTGCTCGAACGGCATCCCAACCTGCGGGCCGCCTTCACCCGGACAGCCGACGGCGTGGCCGCGCAGATCGTTCCCGCCGCCGCGGCACTGCGCTGGTTCCGCGCCGAGGTCGCGGGCGACGGCGCCGAGCTGGACCGGTTGATCGAAGGCGAACGGGCGGTGGTGTTCGACCCCGCCGATCCGCCGCTGCTGCGTTTCTTCGCGATCACGGTGGGGCCGGGCGATCTCCGGCTCGTATTGACGGCACACCATCTCCTGCTCGACGGTTGGTCGTTGCCGTTGCTGACCCGGGAACTGATCGGTTTGTACGCGGTGGGCGACCGCATCGATCTACTGCCCGCCGCACCGTCCTATCGCGATTATCTGGAATGGCTCGACGGCCGTGACCACGACGCCGGGGTCCGGGTATGGCGTGAGGCCCTGGGTGTTTCCACCGAACCCACACTGGTCAGCGATCCGCACACCGCGACAGTGGCCGATATTCCCGTCGATCTGCCGCTGGTGCTCGATCGCGCCACCACCGAGCGATTGACCGACTTCGCCCGCGAGCAGGCGGTCACCATGGCCACGATCGTGCAATTCGCCTGGGCGGTGGTACTGGGCAATCTGCTGGGCACCGAACGGGTGGCATTCGGTAGCACCGTTTCCGGCCGGCCCGCCGATCTGGCCGGGGTGGAGTCGATGATCGGGCTGTTCATCAATACGATCCCGGTGGTCGTCGATGTCACCCGGAGCCGGTCGGTCACCGATGCGCTGAACCACCTGCAGGCGAACAACACCCGGCTGCTGGACCACCACTATCTCGAGCTGTCCGAGATCATGGCGGCGGCGCACAGTCCGCAACTCTTCGACACGCTGGTGGTCTTCGAGTCCTATCCGGTCGACAGCAGTGGTCTCGGGGAGACCGATATCGACGGTATGCGGGTCGTCTCGGCCGAGGGCCGCGACGCCGCGCACTATCCACTGCTGGTGCAGGCGCATCAGACCGAGGAACTGCACGTTCGTGTGCGGTACCAGCGGGCCCGGGTGGACGACCACACGGCGGCCGGTCTCGCGTCCCGGCTCGCCATCGTGCTGCGCGCGATCGCCGCCGACCCGCGGGTACCGGTCGGCGCGATCGATCTGCTCACCGCCGACGAGCGTGCCGAGCTCGTCGCGGCCCCGGCTGATCGTGCCGAGGTGCCGCGCTCGATGCCGCAGCTGCTGGCAGCCGGCGCGGCGGTCGATCCCGGTGCCGCCGCCCTGATCACGGACGGACAGACGGTGTCCTACCGAGAACTGGACGCCCGCTCGGACCGGCTGGCGCGGAAGTTGATCGACTGGGGTGTCGGCCCGGGCGATCACATCGCGCTCGCGCTACCGCGGTCGATCGAATTCGTGGTCGGTCTGTGGGCGGTGACGAAAACCGGCGCCGCTGTCGTGCCGATCGATACCCGCAACCCCGCCGACCGGATCGCGCTCATGGTGGAACACGCCTACATCCGGGTCGCGCTGACCGGTCGCGCCGTGCGGAGTCTGCTGCCGGACTCGGTACGGACGAT
Organism: Nocardia sp. NPDC001965; assembly: GCF_053594175.1. NCBI lineage: Bacteria > Bacillati > Actinomycetota > Actinomycetes > Mycobacteriales > Nocardiaceae > Nocardia > Nocardia sp. NPDC001965. Next base: position 510,454 of record NZ_JBSFDZ010000001.1, on the reverse strand, counting down.
GGAGCTCGACGATCCGGCGGTGCGGGAAGCTGTCGCCGCCTACTCGCCGGGCCCGATATCGGACGCGCAACGGGTGCGCACCCCGCATATCCGGGATACCGCGTATGTGCTCTACACCTCGGGTTCCACCGGTATGCCCAAGGGGGTGGCGGTCGCACACGAGGGGCTGGCGAACTTCACCGCCGAGCAGCGCAGACGTTTCGATGTCGACAGCGGGTCGCGGGTCCTGCAGGGTGCGGCTCCCGGTTTCGACGTCCTGATCCTGGAGGTACTGCTGGCCCACAGCAGCGGCGCGGTGCTGGTGTTGCCGCCGCCGGAGGTGTTCGCTGGTCCCGAACTGGCGCAACTGATCCGGACGCAACGGGTGTCCCACGCGTTTCTGACCCCCAGTGTGCTGGCGACGCTGGCACCCGAGGGCCTGGAAACCCTGCGTGTGCTGGTGGCGGGCGGGGAAGCGGTGACCCCGGAGACGGTAGCGGTATGGGCGCCGGGCCGGCGCCTGCGCAACGGTTACGGCCCCACCGAGGCCACCATCCTGGCCTGTATGAGCGCCCCGCTGGAACCCGGTGCCACGGTGACCATCGGCGAACCGCTGCGCGGGGTCGCGGCACTCGTCCTGGACGCGTGGCTGCGCCCCGTCCCGCCCGGCGTGGTCGGTGAACTGTATCTCGCGGGTGTGCAACTGGCGCGCGGATACCTGAACCGCCCGGTGACCACGGCGGCCGCGTTCGTGGCGAATCCGTTCGGCGCCGCGGGATCACGGATGTACCGCACCGGCGACCTGGTGCGCTGGACTCCCGACCGCACACTCGACTACCTCGGCCGCCGGGATTTCCAGGTCAAGATCCGTGGTCAGCGCATCGAACTCGGCGAGATCGAGGCCGTGCTCGCCGGCTGCCCGGGCGTCGATCACGCGGTGGTCGTCCTGCGGGCCGACGAGCAGGGCCGCACCCGGCTCGCCGGTTATCTGGCCGGTGACGACTCGGTGGATCTCGGTGCGGTTCGGACGGCGGTGCGCGCGCAATTGCCCGCGCATATGGTGCCCGAGGCGTTCACCCTGCTCCCCGAGCTGCCGCTCACCACGAGCGGAAAACTCGACCGCCTGGCCCTGCCGGCCCCCGAGTTCGGTTCCCGCCGTGAGTGGGTGGCGCCGGAAACCGACGCGCAGCGCTGTGTGGCGGAGGTTTTCGAACGCGTTCTCGATATCGAGAAGGTCGGCGCCACGGACGGATTCTTCGACCTCGGCGGCAACTCGCTGTCGGCCACCCGGGCGGCGGCTCAGTTGAGCGCGGCGACCGGTGTCCGGGTCGGCGTCCGGGAATTGTTCGAGGCACAGACGGTGGCCGATCTCGCCGCGAACCTGACCGCCCTCACCCGTGAACAGCGGGCGCCGCTTCTCGCCCGGCCGCGGCCCGCGCGGGTGCCCCTGTCTCCGGCTCAACAGCGGATGTGGTTCCTCAACCAGTTCGACACCTCGGTGGGCGCCTACAACATCCCGATGGTCATCAGGTTGCGCGGCGAACTCGATACCGGGGCCCTGCGCCGGGCCTGTGCTCTGGTCGTGGAACGTCACGAGGCGCTGCGCACCGTGTTCCCGGCGACCGAGGGCGTGCCGCATCAGGTGGTGGTCCCGGCGGGAGCGGTCGTCCCGGAGCTGATCCCGGTCGCGGTCCGGGAGGAGCAGCTGATGCAGCGGGCCTTCGCGGCCGTCACCGCGGGATTCGATGTGACACAGGCCCCGCCGTTGCGTATCGAGCTTTTCGAACTCGGGGATCGCGATCACGTTTTGATGATCACCGTGCACCACATCTGCGCGGACGGTCAGTCGATGCTGCCGCTGGCCCGTGATGTGGTGACGGCCTACGCGGCGAGCCGGCACGGGGCCGACCCGCTGTGGCCGGCGCTGCCGGTGCAGTACGCCGACTACGCGCTGTGGCAGCACGAGATACTCGGTGACGAACGCGATCCCGAATCGCTGATGTCGCGGCAGCTGCGGTTCTGGAAGCAGACCCTCGGCGGGCTGCCCGAACTGCTCGAATTGCCGACCGACCGGCCCCGGCCGCCGGTGGCCTCGCTGCGCGGGCGAGCTGTCGAATTCGAAGTGTCCGCCGATCTGCACGCCCGGATCGGTGTGGCGGCCCGGACGGCGAACGCGACGGTGTTCATGGTGGTGCACGCCGCGCTGTCGGTACTGCTCGCCCGGTTGTCCGGGGTCGGCGATATCGCGATCGGTACGCCGGTGGCCGGTCGCGGGGCGCGCGAACTCGACGATCTGGTCGGTATGTTCGTCAATACGCTGGTGCTGCGCTCGCGGGTCGCGTCCCGGCAGACCTTCGCTGATCTGCTCGCCGATATCAGGGAGGGCGATCTGGCGGCGCTGGCGCACGCGGACGTACCGTTCGAACAGGTCGTAGAGGCGTTGAATCCGCCGCGGTCGACGGCCCATCTGCCGCTGTACCAGGTGACACTCGACGTCCAGAACCTGAGCGGGGCCGCGATCCGGCTGCCCGATCTCACTGTCGAACCGGTCGAGAGCGGTTTCGAACAGGCACAGGCCGATCTGAATGTGAAGCTCGCGGAACGCGTCGACGACGCGGGCCGCCCCGGCGGGTTCACGGGCCGGCTCACCTATGCCACGGATCTTTTCACCGAGGAGACGATGAACCGGTTCGCCCGGGCCTTCGTGCGAATTCTCGAGGAGGTGACAGCGGACCACGAGATCGTCGTCGGTGATATCGATCTGGTCGATGCCGCCCAGCGGAACGCCTTGTTCGATGCGGCCGGTTCCGGCGGCGCCGCGATCGCCGAGACGACGCTGGCCGGGCTGTTCGCCGAGCAGGTCGCGGCGCGCCCCGAGGCCATCGCGGTGACCGACGGTGAATCCGCACTGACTTACGCCGAACTGGATCGGCGCGCCGCCCGGATCGCCGCCCGGCTGGCCGGACACGGTGCCGGACCGGGATCGCTGGTCGCCGTCGCCCTGCCCCGTTCGGTCGACCTGGTGGTGGCGCTGCTCGGTGTGGTGCGTTCCGGTGCCGGCTATCTGCCACTGGATGTGGCCTATCCGGAGCGGCGGTTGCGGTTCGTCCTCGACGACGCTCGCCCGGCGGCCGTCCTGGCCACGGCGCGGACGGTAGCGGCGGTACCCGGTTCCCCGGCGCCGGTCCTGCTCGTGGACGACCCCGAAACGGACGGCCCGGCGGAACCGCCGGCACTGCCGGCCGCCCGCCCGGACGATACGGCCTACGTGATCTACACGTCGGGATCCACGGGCCGTCCGAAGGGGGTGACGGTCGCTCATCGGGAAGCGGTCACCTTGTTCACCAATATCCGTGGGCTTTTCGATCTCGGCCCCGACGACGTGTGGACCATGTTCCACTCCTACGCCTTCGACTTCGCGGTCTGGGAGATGTGGGGTGCGCTGTCGACCGGCGGCCGGCTGATCGTGGTCGGCTACGAGGTGTCCAGGTCGCCGGAGGCGTTCGTCGAACTCGTCGCCGATTCCGGCGTGACCGTCCTGAGCCAGACGCCGTCGGCGTTCTACGGGTTCGCCGAGGCCGAACGGGAGCGCCGGACCGCCGGGCGCGGCGGTCCCGGGCTTGCCCTGCGATATGTGGTATTCGGCGGTGAGGCACTGGATCCCGCCCGGCTGGCGAGCTGGTTCGCCGCATACGAGCCCGGATCGCCGCGGCTGATCAATATGTACGGGATCACCGAGACCACCGTGCACGTGACCTACGGCGAGACGACCGGGACCGAAGCGGCGGGAATCGGCACCCCGCTGCCGGGAATGCGGGTCTACGTACTCGACGACCGGATGCGCCCGGCACCGATCGGTGTGGCCGGGGAGATCTACGTCGCCGGTGGCCAGCTGGCGCGGGGCTATCTGGGCGCGCCCGGTACGACGGCGGTCCGGTTCGTGGCGAACCCGTTCGGGCCGCGCGGCTCCCGGCTCTACCGCTCGGGCGATGTCGGCAGCTGGCAGCACTCGGATCGGGGTCTGGAACTGCGCTATCTCGGTCGCGCCGACGCCCAGGTCCAGTTGCGCGGCTACCGGATCGAACTGGGCGAGGTCGAAACGGCACTACTGCGGCATCCCGGCGTGGTGCACGCGGCAGCGGCCGTGCACCAGCCCGAGCACGGGATCGCGCAGCTGATCGGTTACGTGGTCGGTGCGGACGGACAGCAGATCGATCCGGCGGCGGTCCGGGCAGCGGCCGCGGAGGTGCTGACGAGCTATATGGTGCCCTCGACGGTCACCGTCCTGCCGGACCTGCCGCTGACGGTCAACGGCAAGCTCGATCGCAAAGCCCTGCCCGCACCGGATTTCGATATCGCCACGAGCGAATTCGTCGCGCCCCGCACGGCGACGGAGAAGGCGATCACCGAGGTGTACGCCCGGATCCTCGGGGTCGCGCGGGTCGGAGTTTCGGACGGCTTCTTCGACCTCGGCGGAAACTCGCTGTTGGCAACCATGGTGGTGCGCGAACTGAAGACCGGAGGTGTCACGATCGCGCTGCCCTGGATGTTCGACGACGCCACCCCGGCGGCCCTGGCCCGCCGGGCCGACGATGCCGACAGCGGATCCGGTCTGCAGGTGGTACTCCCGCTGCGGGCCGGCGGTTCGAAGCCCCCACTGTTCTGCGTCCATCCCGCGGGCGGGCTCGCCTGGTTCTACGGCGGGCTCGTGGAGCATGTGCACGAGGACCGGCCGATCTACGGTCTGCAGGATCCGCATGTGGTGGCCGGCGAGGCACCGGCGGAATCGGTGGATCAACTGGCCGAACGCTATGCCGCCGAGATCCGCCGGATCCAGCCCGAGGGCCCGTATCACCTGCTCGGCTGGTCGCTGGGCGGACAGATCGCGCACGCGGTGGCGGTCCGACTCCGCCGCGCCGGTGCCGAGGTCGCCTTGCTGGCGCTGCTCGACAGCGCGGTGGACCTCTCCGGGAAACCCACCGCCGCGGCGGCGGATCAGCGGCCGGGACAGTTGATGGCGGATCTGCTGGGCGGCTGGCGCGAACTGTTCGATCTCGGCGACGAGGTGCGCGCCGATACCCACGAGCAGGCCTGGGCGGTCATCCGGGAACAGGTGCTCGGTACCGCGATGTTCAGTGCCGAACAGGTGGATCGGGTGATGCAGAGTTTCGAGACCGCGAGCGCGATCGCCGATCGGTACCGGCCGGAGGTCTTCGACGGTGATCTGTATTTCTTCACCGCCGGAAAAGACCACGCCGATCACGACGCCCTGGCGGGATCGTGGCGAGGCTACGTGACCGGGGACATCCACAACCAGGTGATCGATGTCCGCCACCTCGAGCTGAGCCACCCGGAAGCACTGGCCGTGGTCGGTGCCGTAATAGAAAGGGCCGTGGAAGAATGCTGAACACGCAACAAACGCTCAAGCTCGACGACGGCAGGGTGGTCGACTGCCCGAGCCCGGCCGAGGCGCGATTCCTGTGGGGTGAGATCACCTCGGCGACCGGTTTCTACCGGCAGGCCGCCGCCGGGCTGCGGCCCGGGGACATCGCGCTCGATATCGGCGCGAACATCGGACTCAGCGCCATGCTCTTCGCCGATGTCTGTCCCGGTGCGCGGGTGATCGCCGCGGAACCGGTTCCGGCGACATTCCAGTGCCTGGAACGTAATCTGGCCGCATTCGTCCCGCATGCCGTACCGGTCCGTACCGCGGTCGGTGCCGAGCCGGGCGTCCTTCCGCTCACCTGGTATCCGCAGGCTCCGGCGAATTCCGGGCTGTACGCCGATCGAGCGGAAGACGACGAGGCCACCCGCGCGTTCCTGCGCAACAGCGGTTTGGACGGTGAAGCGATCGCGCTCATCACGGCCGACCTGCACCAGGGTGAGCAGATCGAGGTGGAGGTGACCACAGTGTCGGCGATCCTGGCCGAGTACGGCCCGGATGCCGAGATCGGTGTCCTCAAGGTCGATGTCGAGCGGGCGGAGCTGGATGTGCTGCGCGGTATCGCCGAACCGGATTGGATCCGGATCCGCAGCGTGGTGGCGGAGGTACACGATACCGGCGGTCGGCTGGCGGAGTTCCGGGATCTGCTGGGCAGTCATGGGTTGTCGGCGCGGATACGGCAGGACCCGAGTCTGCGCGGCACCGATCTGCACGAGGTGTACGCGGTCCGGGGCGAGTGAATCCGACCACCGGCACCGACGATACGACAACGACGATCTGGGAGAGATGACATGAACACGAATCCGTTCGACGAGGAGGACGGCCGGTTCTTCGTACTGGCCAACGACGAGGATCAGCATTCGCTGTGGCCGGCCTTCGCGGAGGTGCCGCACGGGTGGCGGATCGTATTCGGCGACGGCAGCCGAGCCGACTGTGTCGACTATGTCGAACGGAACTGGACCGATATGCGGCCCGGTAGTTTACGGGACGCGGTAGCAGCCGAGTAGGTGGTCCGGCCCGGCCGGGCGGGGCGAGAGGTTCCGGACGGGCGAACGCGTCTCCACGGCGCCGGGCCGGGACACGGTGCGCGGCCGATCCACCCGGATCGGTCGCGCACCGCGTGCGATGTGGGGAGCGGGACCTCAGCAGTTCGACGGCACGGGGTCGCCGCGGAAGCGGCCGTCGAGCCACATCAGGACGGCGGGCACGCCGAGCACCGCGGCGGACAGATGTTTCGGCGAGATCGTCAGATCCGCCTGGACGGGTACACCGGCCGCACAGTACCGCTGGTTCGTGCGGACGATCGAATCCACCGGAATCAGTGGATCACTGGCCGAATGCCATTCGAAAATGGGCATATCGGGTACTCCGTCGAACAGTTCGAGGCTGTTCTCCTCGAGTACCGCGCGCGCGTCGGCATCGGATATCAGGGACATATTGCTGGCGAATTCGGCTACGCTGCGTCCCGCTCCGGCGGCCAGGATCTCGTTGGTGCATCCGTTTGCCACGGTGTTACGGGCCAGCAGCCCGCGGGTGTTCATCGATTCGCTGATGGGAAACCGGTCGGGGTATTCGCGTTCGAGCCCGATACCGGCCGCCAGCACGAGGCCGAAGGCGGGATGCGGGCCGGTGTTCACCGCTTCGATCATGCGCACCAGATTCATCGGCACGCCCCCGGTCGCCGCCCCCGCGATATCGAGGTCGGGCGCGTATCGCGGGGCGAGCGCCGCGGCCCAGGCCGTGGCCATTCCGCCACCGGAGTAACCGGCCATGGCGACCCGGCTGTTCCGCAGTCCGAGATCGGCCGCCCGTACCGCTCGGATACCGTCCAGGGTGATCTGCCCGCCCAGCCGGGCGGCGCCATAGGCGAAATTCGGCCCGAGATGATCGGGCAGCGCCACACTCCAGCCGCGGGCCAGGACCGCGTTCAAGGCGGCCGCCTCGCGGACCTGGAGTGTGGGGTCCGGGGTGTAGAGCACGCGGGAGACCGCGCACCGGCTGCCGAGTCCGTTGATGATGTGCTGGTAGGACAACAGCGGCCCGTCGGGCGCCCGCCACTGCGGGGTGAGCACGGTCGAGGTCGCCGCGATCGGATGCCCGGTGGAATCGGCCGAGCGGAATTTCACCAGGGTCACCGTGGTCCCGGGGAATATCGGCAGCGCCGGCATCGCCCGGGTCTCCAACACCTCCCCGGGTGATTTCTCGGCGATATCCGCAGGTGCGGCATAGAACTGATCCGGGTCGGGTACAGGGTAGGCGGGTACGGCCGCGGCGGGGCTCGCACCGATCACGGATACCACGGCCAGGATGCCGGGGAGCACGGCGCCGAGGGCGCGCGCGAAAAGATTTCGATCGGTTCTCGGAATCTGCACGCGACGATTATCACGGACTCTCGCGCGATTCGTGAACACTCGTATTCCAGTCGCGTTGTGTCGCGTCTCCTTCGGTTCACCGCCGCGTCACCGCGGCCGGTCGCGCGGCCGCGTACGCCGATCGTCCGGGCCGGGGCCCGGCATATCCGGGCTCACCAGGTGACGTTGATATGTCCGGGACTCCACAGGCCGGAATGCTTGTCCTGGGTGACGTCGGGCGCGGCGGGGCGGGCCGAGCCGTCGACGGGGGTGAGTCGTTGCAGCTGGCCCCAATCGTGGCTCCAGTCGTCCTTCAGATATGTGGCCAGGGTCTGCGACCGCAGCAGCTGGCGGCTCCAGCCCAGCGGTCCACCACCGTCGTGGCGCTGCCAGAGATTGGTGGTGTTCGCGGCCGGGCGGTCGGGCAGGATGCGCCAGCCGGGCACCTGCGCGATACCGTCCTTGTGGTCGAACGGCCGCTGACACGGGAACTGCAGGCCCACGGCCCAATCGAGCAGCACCGGCTGGTCGGACCCGATGAGGTCGTTGATCGTCCGGGTCTGTGGAATCCGCGGCGGGGTCAATGCGATCCACTGCTCGGGATCGAGGGTTTTGTCCTTCGCGACGATCCGGACCACATCGGCGTCGTCGGGGATCTCGTCCAGCGGAACCCGTAGGTTCCGCCACGAGGGGGTCGGGCCGATATCGATCGGTATCACCTGGCCGAGCGATCGCGCGTCCGATGCCGAATCCGTGACACCGTATTCGATATCCACGGGCTGACCCGGCATCACCTCGCCGTCCTGGGTGATCGCCCGGAACCGCCCCGCGGCCGTGATGGCCATGATCCCGTGGCGGTCGCCCGGATCGGGCAGTCGGTACCACCCGGTGGTCAGTTCGGCCGATTCCTGCTGACCGGCGGTACCGAGAACCGGTGTGTTGTCCGACAGTCCGAAGGGCAGCGGCGCACCGCCGGTCTGGGTGACCGAGGTTCCGTCGGAGGTGTCCTTCAGTGCCGCGGCGATACTGTTGTCGTCCTCGGATCGGTCGTCGTCGGAGGTGACATCGGCGACTCCGCCCGGGACGAAGCCGGTGGTGTCGGCGGCGAAGGTGTCCGCGGCGTCACCGGTCAGCGGTGTCAGCATCGAGGCGTTCGGGTCGCTTTCGACCAGGACATCGTCGGCCAGTCCACACGGCTGCCCCAGTACCGCATCGACATTGGAGCGGGCCAGCGAGAACGCCGGATACTGGGTGACCGCCGCCGTGGCGAACGAGCCGACCTGGAAGACCACGATCACCGCCGCCGCGACGGTGAGCGGCGGGATCTTCGCCAGCCGCCAGGCCCGCGGTGAAACCCGGTGCGGTGTACCCGGTTCCGGTGCCCGTAGATGCCACCACCCGGCGAGGACCAGGCACAGAAAGGCGACGGTCAGGAAGATCTCGCTCATCCTGATCCCGCCTATCGCGGGTGCGGTATCCCACCACGGGATGCCGTGGCCGGACGCGTAGAACCATTTGTTGACGCCGGTGAAGATCTGTGCCATCGCCACCGCCACGATGGCGGCGAACAGTGCGCGATACCGCGGTGCCCGCATGACCTTCGGTCCGACCGCGACCGCCGTGACGACGGCGACCGCCCCGGCCAAGCCGGCGAAGACGCCGTTGTGGTGGGTGAACTTGGTGGGCACTGTGGCCATCAGCAGCATCGCGCCGAACGTGATGCCCAGCAGGCGTTTCGCCGGTCCGGAGGTGACGAAGGGGATCCGCCCGCCCTTGCGCAGCAGTACGAAAACGCATACCAGCAGCCCGAGCCACATGGCGACGACACCGAAGCGGCGCCCGATCGAACCGTCGGCGGTGGGCGTGAACAGGCGCTGATAGGCCTGGTAGTCGTCGAACCAGGGCACCGAGGGGCCGACCGCGTTGTGCACCCGGGTCATCTCGAACATCGCCGACAGCGGTTGGACACCGAAGGCGAAGACCAGGACCAGGGTGCCGGCCGCGGCCAGCGGGGCCGCCAGGGCGCCGTAGGCGGTGAGGCGAGCGAACCGCTGTGCGCCCGGCCCGGGGCGTTCGGGCGCGGCCGTCAGGGCGCGGGCGCGCCGGGTACCGAACCGCAGCACCGATCGGGCGCCCGCCGCCAGCGGTGCGAGGCAGATGATCCCGGACGGGGCCGCGGTCAAACTGAACGCCCCGATGAGGATGGCGATCGCATACGGCAGGAGTCGCCGGGTGGCGATGGCGCGTTCGACGAACACCCAGGTGAGCAGGACGGCGACCGCGATCACCGGTTCCGGCCGCAGCCCATTGTTGTAGGGGAGCCAGATCGCGAGGAACCCCAGTGCGCCGGTGCCGACCACGATCTTGTCCCGCCGCAACCCGGCGCCCAGCCGGGGAATCACCTCGCGGCTCAGCACCAGCCAGGCGAGGACACCGGCCAGCAGGGTGGGCAGGCGCACCCAAGGGCTGGCGGTGCTGATCTCGGTCATATGGGCGATCACGTCGTAGGGAGGCGTGCCGACCGGGTTCTCCGGAACGCCGAAGAACCGGAAATAGTTGGCCATATATCCGGATACCAGCGAGGTGCGGGCCATCCCGAACTGGTAGCCGTCGTCGGATGTGGTGGAACCGATGAAATGCCACAGCAGCAGGGTCGCCAGCACCCCGGCGTCGATACCGGTGAGGGTCCGTCGGCGCTGCGGCAGCAGCCGGCGCGTCCGGCGCCCGTCCGAGCGGTCGAGTCGCAACAGTGCGACCAGGGCGACCGCGGCGAGCGCCACCGCGAGGACGGTCGCGGTGCGTTTGGTGAGGGTGGGTGTGACGGAGAACCGGCTGTCCACCTCCACCGTGACGCTGGTGCCGGCGGAACTGGTCAGGTCGCTGAACACTCCGACCAGCTGCGGCCGGAAGTCTCCCGCCAGGAAGAGCGGTTCGATATCGGTCCCGGTCAGTTCGGCCGTGGTGGCGGAGCTGTCGGAGTGCACGGTGAGGGTGGCGTCCCGCAGTTCGTCGAGCGGCACACTGAACATCGACTGGCTGCGCAGGACCACCTCCAGCCGGGCGGCTCTGCCGTCCTGGGCGGGCTGGACCCGGGCGACGAACCCGTACTCCTCCAGGTCGGGCGCACCCGCGGGCATGGTCGCCGCGGCCTGGCCGCCGGTGCCGGCCAGCTGTTCCAGTGCCGCACCGGGGACGGTGACGTCGAAGGTGAGCGGTGCGTAGGACATCAGCGGGGCAGTGATACTGCCGGTCGATCCCTGCTGTGGCCACTCGATGGTCGTCTTGTCCACATGTACCGGTAGTAGTGGCACGGCGAGCGCGAGCACTGTCGCGAGCAGGCCGGAAATCAGGGCCACCCACTTCGCCCATCTACCGCGTGCCGGCCCCGGTGGTGGTGGTTGCTCGCCCGTGGGCGCCTCGTCCGCCCGCACCATGGTGTCCGTCACGGGGGGCGATCGTATCGTGACGCATTCGTAACCGGAGGAATCGGGCAAGGGATTCTCAGCCCGCGCTCAGGCCGCGAATTTCCCGTAACCGTGTGAACAGCGGCGATGGCGCGGACGTCATCGCCGGACCGGCGTCCGCCGCAGTGACGGTGGGGTCGGGCATCCGATACGCGCCGCCGGACCTGCCCGCCCGGCCGAGTGGAGCCGGATCGCTCGACGAATACCGGGCAGACCGTTGGGGAGGCGCCGACCCGTCGCTTCGATACGGCATCGAGTGAGTCGGATCACAGTTGGCATCGGAAAGTGTCCTGATCGCTGTGTCGGCCATCGGTGCGGGGCACCGGACCGCGGTGCCGGTTGCGTCGGCGGCGAAAACCGGTCTCCCACTTGATAGCTTGTCCATCGAGGAATTGTGAAGAGGGGGATCACAATGCGCGCATCGTATTCGGCGGCGCGGTCTGGCGGCCGGCACCGGGGCCGCCGGTTCTTTTGCCCGTGCCGCCGCGCCGATACGGGCCGCGGACTCCACTGACCGTCTCGCACCGAACTGAGCGAGAGATTTGTGAAATCCAATCATGTGATGGTCGTCGCCCGGGAGAGCCTCGAAGGGCTGACCCGGGCGGCTACTTCCTTCGCCCGCCGGAGATACCGGGACGCGAGCCGGACGGTGAACGAGGCGACCGGTTCGCTGACCGGCGTCGACCGCACCTTCCGGCTCACTGTCGGTGGCGAGGACCGGATCGTGTTCTCGCGTCCGCTGGGTGCCCGACGGTCCGCAGCGGATACCGCCGTCGGGCCGGCCCGAACCGATTCCGCCGGGGCGTCGACCAACCCGAGCACGTATCCGAGAGATCCGGCGCAGTGGAGCGACCCGCTGTCCACGACTCCGAGTGCCGTACCGGGCGTCGGGCGGATGATCACCGATACCAGCTATTCGATCTCCCACGATGCCAGCGGCAGTGGTGTGATCGCCGATCTCGACGAGGACGGATCGCTGAGCCTGATTATGGAGAACTATCCGAAGAAGGGCTCGCCCCTGCACGGTAAAGCCATGTTCGAGGAATTGATGACCCACTTCGGCGACAGAGTCCAGCAGATCAGGGCCATCTGGGTGTACGGGGACAACCTGGCCGGATTCAATGCCGCAGTACGGGAAGGGGCGACTCTCGTCCAAGCGGCCAAGAGCACGTGGACGGCGGATCGAGCGGCGCATTACGGTTTCGGGAGGGTCGGTATCGAGGCGGCCACGCCTCGGGTCGACGGGGATTTCGACGATGTCATAGCGATTTTCCGGAAGTGAGCAGAGGAGACAGGGTGAGCGAGGAACTCGACCGACTGGCTCGGGCGGCCGCCGAGTACCAGGAGTCGGGACGGACGGTGGTGGAGGTCGCCGAGTGGCTGGTGCTGAACTTCCCGCAGCTGGGCGAGAAGCCGTTCAACCTCGCTCAGGTGCTGCGGACCGCATGTGCGCTGCCGGTCCGTGACCTGCAGTACATCACCGCGTGGGCGCACGGCTCGATCTCCCGGGAGACCCTCCAGGAGCGGCTGGGGCCGCGATGAGGCCGGTACCGGGTTCCGCGCCGTCGGCGTGACCGCATACCTTCGAGGAGACCGTGGTGATGTTGTCGTCCGTACTCGATCGGTTCAACCGGCGCCATCCGTGGAGCCACAACGACCACTACGGTCGCTGGGTGGTCCGTCGCGTCACCGCCTCCGGTGCCCGCGATGTTCTCGATATCGGTTGCGGTACAGGTAATCTCGTGGACCGGCTGCGGGTGCGTGTGGATACCGTGACAGCTCTCGAGCCGGACCCCACGACGGCGGCGACGGCCACGCGGCGCTTCGCCGGTGACGCCGCGGTGACCGTGGTCCGGGCCGGCTTCGCCGAGCGTGCACCGGGTCGCCGCTGGGATGCGATCACGGCTGTCGCGGTGCTGCATCATCTTCCGCTGGTGGTCACGCTGCGCGAGTTGCGGGAATGCCTCACGCCGGGTGGGCGGCTGGTGATCGTCGGCTGCTTCCGCGCGGCCGGGCCCGTGGACGCCCTGGCCGCGCTGCCCGCAGTGGTGGCCAATCCGGTGGTGGGTATGGTCCGGCATCCGGCTCGTGCCACGGCGCTGCCCGACCATATGCGCGCGCCCGTCGCCGACCCGGCGGAGTCGCTGGCGGAGATCCGTGCGGCGGTCGCCGCGGAACTGCCGGGTGCGCGTGTCAGGCGTCGCCTGTTCTGGCGATACAGCCTGGTTTACGACGCCCCCTTGCGCGGGTGAAGGTCCGGAGCTATTCGGGCCACGGGCCGGCTTCGACGAGGTCGACGAAATCGGTCCGGACGAAACCGGGCCGGAAGTGGGCGAGTACGTCGGCATTGACGGTGCCGAAGGTGGTGTCGGGCCGGTCGTCGAAACCGTGCGCGAAGGCGGCCAGGATCTGCCGCTTGAAATCCGGTCGCGGATGGGCCGCGACCACCGCCTCGATATCGGCGGGGGCCAGGTCGTGGTATCCGAGGCCGAGAACATCGGTGGTGACACCGGCGTTCACCAGCGCGATCTCCGATTCCATATGCTCGGGGATACCGGGCGTGGTGTGCAGGGCAACGGCCGTCCAGACCCGTTGTGCCGCGGCGGCGTCGATTCCGTGCGCGATGAGGAATCGGCGGGCCTCGTCGGCGCCGTCGACCTCGAACCGCTGGCGGGTGGTGCGGTAGGCGTCGGTCAGGCCCAGATCGTGGAAGAGCGCGCCGACGTACAGCAGTTCGGGGTCGGGATCGAGTCCGCGTCGCCGCCCGTGCAGCATCCCGAACAGATAGACCCGGCGCGAGTGGTGGAACAGCAGTGGCGGAGCAGTGTCGCGAACCAGTTCGGTGGCCTCGGCGGCCAGCCGGCTGCCGGGTACCGGGATCCCGGCGATGTGCTCGGTCATGGCGATCCTCCTGTGGTGGCAGTACCGAGGGTGGCGGCCGCGCGGGGTATCGCACTGCGGGAAAGCGCTGGTGGACGGTTCAGGACGGGTTCGACCCGAGCCTAGGCCGAATCGTCGCGGCGGGGGAGGCGGGGCCGCGTGACGCGCCGCGACAGGTTCGGCACCCACTTCTGCCTGGGCGCGTCGCTGGCGCGCCTGGAGGCCAGAGTCGCCCTGGAGGAGTTCCTGCGGCGCTTCCCCGAGTGGGAGGTCGACCGGGAGGTGGCCGCCCTGTCCTGCACCTCGACCATGCGGGGCTGGGGAAACCCTCCCGATCACCGTGGGCTGACCGGTCTGCCGGTCGCCGCCACGCGTCCGTTCCTACAGTCCGTGATGTCCCGCTCCGACGGCCGTCCGCACACCGATGACCGGGGACGGCAACCTGCAGGCGATCATCGAACTCGCGCCGGAACTGGCCCGGGCGCTGTCCGATGCGATGCCCGTCGATCTCGTGAAGCCGCTCGACGTCTCCAATGCTGTCGCCTGGCTGGTCTCCGACGACGCCCGATATTTCACCGGCACGGTCGTTACCGTCGATGCCGGGCAGCTGAACAAACGGTAGGACCGGGCCGGTACGGGAGATGGTCACCGCACGAGTCGCGCGCCGCCGGCCGGTATCGGAACTCCGGGGTCGGTGAGTCCGCGCAGCGCCGCCGGCAGCGGTTGCCGGTGCAGAACGCCGAGGCGCTGGGTGGCGCGGGTGAGCGCGACGTACAGTTCGGCCGCACCGCGCGGGCCGTCGGCCAGAATCCGCTCCGGCTCGACGACCAGGACGGCATCGAACTCCAGTCCCTTGGTCTCCGACGCCGCTGTCGCGCCCGGGACATCCGGCGGGCCGATCACGACGCTGGTCCCTTCCCGGCCGGATTCCTCGTTCACGAACTCCGCTACGGCGGCGGCCAGCTCGTCGCCGGTGACCTGCCTGGCCCACGGTCGCACCCCGCAGGCGCGCACCGATTCCGGCGGCTCGACCCCGGGTGCGAACTCGGCCAGTACCGCCGCCGCGACGGTCATGATCTCCGCAGGGGTGCGGTAGTTCACCGTCAGCGACCGGTACACCCAGCGGCCCGGGACGTAGGGCTCCAGCATCGAATCCCAGGACCGCGCCCCGGCCGCCGATCGTCGCTGCGCCAGATCGCCGACCACGGTGAAGGACCGGCCCGGGCAGCGCCGCATCAGCACCCGCCAGTCCATTTCGGACAGTTCCTGCGCCTCGTCGACCACCACATGCCGGTAGGTCCAGTTCCGGTCGGCGGCGGCACGTTCCACGAGTTCGCGGGTATCGCGTTCGACGAAACGCTCGGCCAGGTCCTCGGCGTAGAGCAGGTCCTGGGCGAACAGATGGTCCTCGTCGTCCATCATGTCGGCGCGGTCGACCATGATGTCCAGGACACCCGCCGCGTATTCGGCTTCGGCCCGGCGTTCACGTTCGGCGGCCTGTTCCCCCGAATCGCCGCCACCCAGCAGATCCACCAGCTCGTCGAGCAGCGGTACATCCGATACTGTCCAGGCGGCGCCGTCGGTGCGGAAGAGTGCCCGGTCGGCCCCCGCCGCGGCCAGCCGTTCGGGGGAGCTGTACAGCGACGACAGCAGACCCTCCGGATCGAGTACCGGCCAGAGCAGGTCCAGCGCCCGAGCGAATTCGGTGTTCTCGGCGAGTTCGGCGATCAGGTCGCTGCGCAGGTCTTCCCAGGCTTCCTTGTCCGCGCGGCTGATCCAGCCGCGGCCGATCCGGGCGATCGCCCGCTCGGTGAGGACATAGGTGACGATCTCGCGGAACACCGCGCGGGCCGCGTTGTGCGGTAGCCCGCTCCCGCGCGCTTCCTCCCTCGCCCATTCGGCCGTCTCGGCGTCGATTCGCACCGTGATATCCGCGAGTTCGAT
The DNA here is from genome assembly GCF_053594175.1 of Nocardia sp. NPDC001965. Lineage (NCBI taxonomy): Bacteria > Bacillati > Actinomycetota > Actinomycetes > Mycobacteriales > Nocardiaceae > Nocardia > Nocardia sp. NPDC001965. Next base: position 494,393 of record NZ_JBSFDZ010000001.1, on the reverse strand, counting down.
CGGCAGCGGCCGCTCCGGGAGCCGCTGCCGATCGCTGATGGCTGCCGCGAGGATCTCCAGGATCCCGAGCGAACCCTTGATCTGCGCGGCCTCCGGCGCATCCTCGTCGGTCACCTGCAGGCCGGGGACGAGGTCACCGGCGGTCATGAAGACGACATCGGATTCGCCGAGCGAGGGCAGCACCCGGCCGATATGGTTCAGGAAGGCCGGATTCGGACCGACCACGAGCACGCCGTGCCGTTCGATGCGCTCGCGCTGGGTATAGAGCAGATACGCGACACGGTGCAGCGCCACCACGGTCTTCCCGGTGCCGGGTCCGCCCTCGATCACCAGCACTCCGGGGTGATCCAGCCGGATGATCTCGTCCTGCTCGGCCTGGATGGTGGCGACGATATCGCGCATCCCGTCCCCACGTGGCGCGGCGACGGCAGCCAGCAGCGCCGCGTCGCCGTGTTCCTCGGTGCCGGGCCGGCCCAGCACTTCGTCGGTGAACTCCACCACCCGGCGTCCGCGGGAGTGGAACTGCCGGCGCCGGCGCATGTTCTCCGGGCTGGCGGCGGTCGCGGTGTAGAACGCCCGCGACGCCGGTGCCCGCCAATCCAGCAACAACGGCTCGTACTCGTTCGCTTCGTCGAACAGGCCGATACGCCCGATATAGGAGGTCTCGCCGGATTCGGAGTCCAACCGGCCGAAACACAGTTTGTTGTCCGCCACGTCCAGCCGTTTCACCTCCTTGGCCAGTGCCCGGACCTCGGCATCGCGTTCCAGCAGCGTTGTACCGTTTCCACGCAACGCAGCACGATATTTCCCTTCGGCCAGCGCGCGTTCGGCATCCAGACGCGCGTAGAGCCCGTCCACATGGTGTCGTTCGGACCGCAGCTCGTCTTCGTACCCCTGTTCCGACATATGGCCTCACTTCGTTCGACGATCGCTGCCTCTGTACCGCGCCCCGGCCGCACTTCCCGGCTTCGCGCTCGACGATTCTGCGGCACCACCGGGGCCTTGCCGCAAGACCCCGGGTCCGCTATATATTGATTACGGAAAGGGCAGAAACTGTCCTGTGCTGCTTGTGCTCCGGTTGCCTCTCGGTCCGGTACGAATCCGAATGCCCGGAAATCTTTTCGATCGCTGCACGGGCCAGCTGGGTCGAAGGCGCTTCTTTCTGTGCGCTGACCAGCCTGTATTCCGTGACGGGACAGAGATGCCGCGGGCAGTCCCGTATCCGGGCCCGCCGCATACGAGCCGGTCGGGCCGCTGCCGGTCGGTTCGTATCGCCGGTCCGGCGCCGGTCGACTGCCGATCCGATCGCGCGCCCACCGTGATGCAACGCACTCCGGTGTCGCGGCGAGATCACTGCCCGGCGGCGCGTGGGGGTACCAGCCGTAGCGCCTGCGCCGATTCGGGGGCGCGGGCGACGAGCCAGACCACCACGCTCTGCTCGCTGCCGCTCTCCAGACTCTCGAACGGTACGTCCACCGCACCCAGGCCGGGATGGTCGAAGCGCAGCGTCGGGGTGACCGGGCGGCCCGGGCCCTGCGGACGCCAGCGGGTCGCGAACTCGGGGGTTCGGTGCAGTACGTCGATGGTCTCCCGCAGGACGGCATCGCCGGGCCAGCGCAGGCTCGCCCGGCGCAGTGTCTCGGCGAAGGTATCGGCGGCCTCGGACCAGTTGCGCAGCACCGTGCGCGCCATCGGATGCTGGTAGACGTAGCGGGCGAGATTCACCTCGTCCCGATTGTCCAACAGGCCCAGCGGGGTCACGAAATCCTCCCAGGCCGCATTCCAGCCGAGTACGTTCAGGCGCCTGCCCAGGACGAATGCCGAGGTCGGGGCGAGCGCCCGCAGTACCGCCTCGATCGTCTCCGGAACCTGCTCGGATTCATCGGCCGACTCCGGGCACCTGGCCTCGTGGGTGCTGGTGAGCGCGAGCCAGCCGAAGGTGCTGCGTTCGCGTTCGTCCAGCAGCAACGCTGTGGCCAGGGCTTCCACCACCGCGATCGAGGGATTGGTGTCGCGGCCCTGTTCGAGCCTGGCCAGGTAGTCGGCACTGACACCCGCGCGCACGGCGACTTCCTCACGCCGCAGCCCCGGGGTACGGCGGCGGCCGCCCGCGGGCAGGCCGAGGTCACCGGGTCGGAGTTCGGCGCGGCGTCTCACCAGGAACTCCGCGAACGCGTTACGGGCCATCTCCCCATCGTGCCCTTTTCCGGCCCGCGCAGCCGCGCCTTGTCAGGTCCAGGATAAAGGGGGTCTGGTAAACGGAACCCGCTCCCGTGAGGGTCGATGACATGACCACACCACCGGAAACCACCAGCTCCGCCCTCACCCTGCGCCCCGGCGACTGGGCGCTCGACACCGCGCACTCCTCGGTGGCCTTCACCGTCCGGCACCTCGGCATCGCCAAGGTCCGCGGCAGTTTCGGCCGCTTCGAGACGGAATTCGTCGTGGACGAATCCGGCGCCGCGACCATCGGTGCGATCGTGCACCTCGACTCGTTCGACACCGGCAATCCCGACCGTGACGCGCATGTTCGCACCGCCGACTTCCTGGATGTCGCCAACCGTCCGACGCTGACCTTTCGCGCCGCCGAGCCGGTCCGGGTCGCCGATTCGTTCACCGTGGCGGGGGAGGCCACCCTGGGCGGGGTCACCCGGCCGGTCGTCCTGGCCGCCGAATGGGGCGGGATCGGCGATTTCGGGCCGAACGGCGAACGCCACGCCGGATTCTCGGCGACCGGCACCATCAAACGGACCGAGTTCGGGGTCGGCGGCCCGTTGCCCGGGATGCTGAGCGATACCGTCGCGATCGAACTGGAGATCCAGCTCATCGAGCCGGAGTAGGCCGCTTTCGTACCGGACGCCGCCCGCCGGGCCGGGTGCACTCGCCCGGCCCACTCCGATGACCCACCCGTCCTTCGGTATCGGTCACTCCGGCGCCTATGCTCACTGTTCCGGCCCGCCGGGATGCCGGAGTGCCCGGTCGCCGGGACGATCCGGTCGCGAAGAGTGGGAGATACCCGGTGCCGAACGGAAACGAGCCGACTCGCTGGCTCCGTGCGCTGAATCCCGGCCACGGCGGATTTCCGGCGCTGGTGTGCTACCCGCCGGGCGGCGGCTCGGCCACGAGCTATCGGAGTCTGGCGGCGAGCTTCGGTTCCGGCCCGGCGGTCTACGCGGTGAAGTACCCGGGCCGACAGGACCGGATCGGGGAAGAGTTCGTCGCCACGGTCACCGGCCTGGCCGAACATATCGCCGCGGCCGTCGATTCGCTGATTCCCGGGAACCCGGTGCTGTTCGGCCACAGTATGGGTGCCACTGTCGCTTTCGAAACCGCCCGGCTGCTCGAGCGATCCGGGCGGACCGTCGCGGCGTTGTTCGTGTCGGGGCGCCCGGATCCGGCGTTCGCCGACCCGGGCACGCTGCATCGCGGGTCCGACGCCGATCTGATCACCGATCTCGAGCGGCTCGCGAACGATCCGTCCTCGGTCCGTATCCTGCGGGACGAGCCCGGACTCGCCGAGGCGGTGCTCCCGGCGGTGCGCAACGATTACCGCGCGGTCGAGACCTACCGGTACACGCCGGGAGACCGGCTGCGCTGCGATGTCTTCGCGCTGCTCGGCCGGTCCGATCCGACCACCACCCCGGAACAACTGGAGAAATGGGGCGACCATACGACGGGTCGGTTCACGGTCCGGTCGTTTCCCGGTGGCCATTTCTATCTCGACGAACACCACCGCGAGCTGGCGGATTTCATCACGGCCGAAATCGGGCCGGCCGCCGGGAGGCAGCAGTGAACACTGCTGTCAGCACACCGTGGATTCGCGCCGTAGCACGGCCCGGGCCAATTCGGCGGGAGTGCCGGTGGTCGTATCGACCACGGTGTCGTAGGGCTGACCGTGCTCGTGCACGGTGAGCAGATGTCCACGCGCCAAACCGATTTCGTGTCCGCGGTCGCGCTCTCGCCGCTCGGCCACCGACAGCGGGCAGCTGACGCGGACGAGTTGAACGTCCAGGCCGGTCAGCTCGTCCAGCCATATCGACAGCAGGTCCGGCGTCAGCAACATCTCGTCGACCACCAGATGATCGCCCCCGCGGGCGAAAGCGGCCGCCGCGGTGCACGCCGAGCGCAGCAGGCGACGCCCGGTCGGCCCGTAACGGATGACCACCAGCGGATGCCCGTCGGCGTCGTTGCCGGTCCGGTCGTACCAGAAGCCGTCGCGGCTGAGCGGGCCGTTACGCCCGCCGCCCCAGTTCGGTGGTACCAGGCCGAACAGCGTATCGATTCCCCAGTAGACGAACGGGGTATCGCTCTCGTCCTGGACGGCCCGGGCCAGGGTGGTCTTCCCGGCGCTCGAGGTCCCGTTGAGGAAAATGACCCGTCCCGGGGGCGCGGTGCTCTGCATTCGCCCAGGCTATCCAGTCGCCACCGGGGAGCCTGCGGGTGAGCACGTGGCCGGCTGTGGATATCCGAGCGAACGCCGGGGCCTCACATGCCGTGAGTGAACCGGCTGCTCCGCCCGGCCAGTGACCGGTCCGGCAGGATCGTATCGACCAGGGCCGCCATCCGGCCCAGCAGCGGGCCGACGTGTGGGGGCCGGTCGGTGAGGGTGCGGCAGACGACCTGTGCGCCCTGTTCCGGCGTCAGGGCCGCGGTGTCGCGGTACCGCGCGTTGGGCGCGATCATCGGGGTACGGACCAGCGGCATGTACACCGAGCTGAAATGCACACCGTCGGGCAGGGTTTCGGCGTGCAGGCTGGCGGTGAGCGAATCCAGCGCCGCCTTCGAGGCGACATAGGCGCTGTAGCCGGGACCGCCGAACAGGTTTGCCACCGACAGGATGTTGACGATATGCCCGGCCTTGCGTTCGCGCATACCGGGTAGCACCGCGAGCATCAGCCGCAGAGCGGCGAAATAGTTCAGGCGCATGGTGCGCTCGAAATCGTGGAATCGGTCGTAGGATTCGTCGAGCCGCCGCCGGATGGACCGGCCCGCATTGTTGATCAGGACATCCACGCCGCCGTGTTCGGTGAGTATCGCGGCGACGGCGGTATCGAGCGCGTCGAAATCGTTCAGATCGCAAGGGTGCACGGTCGCCCTGCCGCCGTTCGCGCGGATCTGCGCGGCCACTGCCGCCAACTCGGTTTCCCGCCGGGCTACAAGTGCGACCCGGGCCCCGGCCGCGCCGATACGTTCGGCGGCGGCCCGGCCGATCCCCGACGACGCACCGGTGATCAGCACGGTCCGCCCGGACACCACATCGGAAAGGCCGGGCCGGGAGCGCAGCCGGGGCAGACCGATATGGGTGTCCAGGCCGTGACCCACCTCGTAGAGCACGCGCGATATTCCATGCATAGTGATGGATCATAATTTATATGACTAGAGATGTATATTGCCGTGATGGATGCTGCCAGCCTGCACCTGGTCGCCCGACGGCTTCGGGCGATCGCGTTCGTCGCCACCGGCAACACGGGGCGCCGCCGGATACCGCCGAGCGAATACGCCGTCCTCGAAGACGTCGCGCTGCATCCCGGGTCTGCGATTCGCGATATCACCGAGCGGACCGCCATCACCCAGAGCCTGGTGTCCAGAATCGTCGCCCGGTTCCGCGACCAGGGCCTGCTGGCCACCGCGCCGGATCCGGCCGACGGCCGCCGCGTGCTGATCACCGTCGAACCCGGAGTATCAGAAGAGGTCTTCCAGGCGCGTGGCCGGGCGCCGATCGACCTCGCCCTGCGCAGCGAACTACCGCATCTGCCTCCGGAGGGGCGACTCCGGGTCGTCGAACTGCTCGACGAACTGGAGAGCCTCATCGGTACGACCGGAGCCGCTGCACACCGGAAGACCGGTGACCACGTGACGTGAAGATTTCGGGCCGGATCGCCGGGCACGACAGATCGCCGGGCGTGGTCCGATCGAGTTCGGGAGCGGTTGGAGGATGATGGCCCCGTGGCTTCTGAACCGAATGTTCCCGATATGAAACCCCGCAGTCGCGATGTCACCGACGGACTGGAGAAAACCGCGGCCCGCGGCATGCTGCGCGCGGTCGGCATGGGCGACGACGACTGGGGTAAGGCCCAGATCGGGGTGGCGTCCTCGTGGAACGAGATCACCCCGTGCAACCTTTCGCTCGATCGGCTCGCCGGTGGCTGTAAAGACGGGGTGTTCGCCGCGGGTGGATTCCCGATGCAGTTCGGCACCATCTCGGTCTCCGACGGTATCTCGATGGGTCACGAGGGGATGCACTTCTCGCTGGTCTCGCGCGAGGTGATCGCCGACAGCGTGGAGACGGTGATGCAGGCCGAACGGCTGGACGGGTCGGTACTGCTGGCCGGCTGCGACAAATCGCTGCCCGGGATGCTGATGGCGGCTGCCCGGCTGAACCTGGCGAGTGTGTTCCTCTACGCCGGCTCGATCCTGCCGGGTATCGCGAAACTCTCCGACGGCAGCGAACGCGAAGTGACCATCATCGATGCCTTCGAAGCGGTAGGCGCCTGTTCGCGGGGTCTCATGAGCCGTGCGGACGTGGACGCGATCGAGCGGGCCATCTGTCCGGGCGAGGGCGCCTGCGGCGGTATGTACACCGCCAACACGATGGCCAGCGCGGCCGAAGCGCTGGGCATGTCGTTACCCGGCAGCGCGGCTCCGCCCGCCACCGATCGCCGCCGCGACGGCTACGCGCGCCGCAGCGGCCAGGCCGTGATCGAACTGATCCGGCAGGGCATCACCACCGCCGATATCCTCACCTTCGAGGCGTTCGAGAACGCGATCGCGGTGGTGATGGCCTTCGGCGGATCCACCAATGCCGTACTGCACCTGCTCGCCATCGCGCACGAGGCCGGGGTGGATCTGAGCCTGGACGATTTCGCCCGGGTCGGCCGACGGGTCCCGCATCTGGCCGATGTCAAACCGTTCGGCCGGCACGTGATGACCGATATCGACCGGGTGGGTGGTGTTCCGGTACTGATGAAAGCGCTGCTCGACGCCGGGCTGCTGCACGGCGACTGCCTCACCGTCACCGGCCGGACGGTCGCCGAGAACCTGGCCGATATCGCGCCGCCGGACCCGGACGGCAAGGTCGTGCGCGCCCTGTCCGCGCCGATCCACCCGACCGGTGGTATCACCATCCTGCACGGTTCGCTCGCCCCCGGTGGTGCCGTGGTCAAATCCGCCGGTTTCGAATCCGATGTCTTCGAGGGCACGGCACGGGTTTTCGACCGGGAACGCGCGGCGATGGACGCCCTCGAGGACGGAACCATCGCGGCGGGCGATGTCGTGGTCATCCGGTACGAGGGCCCGAAGGGCGGTCCCGGTATGCGGGAGATGCTGGCCATCACGGCGGCGATCAAGGGTGCCGGGCTCGGCAAGGATGTCCTGCTGCTCACCGACGGACGGTTCTCCGGTGGTACCACCGGTCTGTGCGTCGGCCATGTGGCCCCGGAAGCGGTGGACGCCGGGCCGATCGCGTTCGTTCGCGACGGCGACCGGATCCGTCTCGATGTCGGCGCGGGCACCCTGGACCTGCTGGTCGATCCGGCCGAACTCACACGCCGCGGTGCGGGCTGGGAGCCGCTGCCCGCCCGGTACACCCGCGGCGTCCTCGCGAAGTACGCCCGGCTGGTGGGCTCGGCGTCCTATGGAGCCGTATGCGATTGAGGCCGTGTGCAATTCGGCATCGGCCCGAGTTCGATCGCGGTCGGCGGGAGTAGGCTCGGCACGGACGCTCCGAGACACCACGAACCGGGGGTGACCATGACGACGACAACTGCGAACACCGTGGCCGGGCTGATGTCCGCGCTGACCACACCGGCCGGGCAGGCCGACCCCTATCCGCTGTACCGGGAATTACGCGAACTCGGCCCCGCCGTCCACACCCCGGACGGGACGCTCGTGGTCAGCGGCTATCGGCTCGCCGCCACCCTGTTGCGGGATCACCGACTGCGCAAACGCCCGGAAAACGGTCTCGCCGCAGCCGGTTTCGCCGACTGGCGGGATCGTCCGGGGTTGCGGCTGATCTTCACCAGCATGCTCGTGCGCAACCCGCCCGATCACACCCGGCTGCGCCGATTGGTTTCGGGCAGTTTCACGGCCCGGCGGGTGGCCGGGCTGCGCCGGGCGATCACCCGGACCGTCGATCGGTTGCTCGGTGACCTGGCGGGTGCCGGCCCGGTGGATTTCGTCGAGGCCTTCGCGTTTCCGCTGCCGGTCACCGTGATCGGCGAACTGCTCGGCGTACCCGAAGCCGATCGGCTCCGCTTCCAGCCGCTGGTCCGGGACTGGGCCGGAGTGCTCGACCTCCCCGACGGTCCGGGCGTCGCCAGGGCCGACGCCGCGGCCGTCGAGATAAGCGACTATCTGCGCGATCTGGCCGATCGGCGGCGGCGCGAACCGCGTGACGACCTGCTGTCCGCGCTGGCGGTTCCGGCCGCCGACGGCGCGCGCCTGGACGACGACGAACTGGTCACCATGGCAGCCCTGCTCTTCGCCGCCGGTTTCGAGACGACCACCGGGCTGCTCACCAACGGTCTGGTCGCGCTGCTCGACCATCCGGACCAGGCGGCGCTCCTGCGGGACGACCTCGGGCCGGCCGTTCCGGCCGTGGAGGAACTGTTGCGTTACGACTCACCGGTGCAACTGCTCACCTCCCGGACCGCGCCGGAGGAACTGCGGAGCGCGGGGCTCACCCTGCCGGCCGGGCAGCGCGTCGTCGTACTGCTGGGGGCGGCCAATCGGGATCCGGAGGTCTTCCCCGAGCCGGATCGGTTGCGCCTGGACCGGCAGGACGAACCGCCGCTGTCGTTCGGCGGCGGTGTGCACTACTGCCTCGGCGCACCGCTGGCCCGGTTGGAGGCGCAGATCGCCTTTCCCGCACTGCTGCGGGCCTTCCCGGACCTGGCGCAGGCCGGGCCGGCGGTCGCGCGGAAAGGTTTGGCCTTGCACGGACCGACCGTCCTACCCGTCACCACCGGGTAGAGACCGCGCCGTTCTCGTCTCGGGCTACCAGCTGCCGAGCTCTTTCACGTTCCACGACAGGCTGATCCGCGGTTTGGTCTGCAAGGTGATCGCCTCATCCGTATAGTCCGGGGGCCAGAGTCGCAGACCCTCGTAGTCGGCCGGCCCCCGGACCACGGTCAACCGATCCAACCGGCGAATACGGCCCAGACGAGTATGTTCGTGCTCGCCCGCGTAGAGGCTGATATACGCCTCGCCGGCCGTCGGGTCGAGCGAGAACGAGACGGCCTGGTCGCCTCGGGCCAACCGGAAGGAAAACAGTCCGACGGGCCACTCGAGATCATCGAACTCGCGTGTCGGTTCGGCCTCGAAGAGCCAGATGAGTTCGGCGAGCTCGGGAATCTCCATGCGCAGACGGTAGCGGTGCCGCGGCAGACCCCGCTACGCCTCCAACCGGACCGCGTAGCGCACCGCCGGGCGCCCCGCACCGCTACCGACGGTCCCGACCGGCTGCGCCAGACCGGACCGTTCGAGCTGTTTCAATGTCCGTCGCGCCGAGCGCGGTTCGATGCCCAGCGCGGCGGCGATATCCGCGGCGGTGACCTCGCCGCCGGGGTGGGCGGCGACCGCGGCCTCGAGTTTGACCAGCGTCGCCCGGGACAGCCCGGCCCGGCGGGCCGCCACGTGCAGGCTCACCGGTTCCTCGGTCCGGGCGGGATCGGCCTCGGTCTCGGTGATCACGAAATCGCGTCCGGAACCCACCGAGACGATCGCCGTGAAAGGTCCGGCGGTACGGCATCGTTCGACGGCTCGCCGGGCCAGCGCTTCGGCGTCGGCCGCGGACCGGCCGACGCCGAACCCGATCCGTACCCAGTTGTGCCGTCGCGAGAGCTGTTCGAGCAGCGGCATGACGGTCCAGTCGCAGGTGTGCTGGGCCAGCAAACCGCGGGTGCTGACCAGGACATAACCGGCCGGGCCGACCGGGAACAGGCTCCCGGCCAATGCGCGGATATCGGCGGCCAGCGCGTCGTCGGGTTCGGGCAGCTCGATCATGCCGAGGACGACCTGGGCGTCGGAGGAGATCCGGCCCGCCAGTTCCATCGTCACCGTTTCGAGCGCGGTGCGCACGGAGGCGATCGCCGGGGCGAGGCGAATCGTGTAGACGTCTTCCCGGATCAGTTCGTACACCGACCGGACGCAGGTGATGGCCACCGCGCCCGGATGCGTGCGGGCATGGTCGCGGTGGAACTGCGCGAAGCGCCGCACGTCGATTCCCCTGCGGTATTCGGCGGTGGCGATATCGGCGGTGGCGATCCCGACATGGGAGAGGCTCTCGACCACCAACGGGCGGGCCAGCGTATCGATGGAGATACGCGCCGGATCGTGCCCGGCCGACATGAGTTCCACCAGCGCGCCGTAGAGGGTGGCGCCGGTGTAGTCGATATAGGCGGCGGGCACGGTGAGGGCCCCGGCGGCCTGGGCCAGCGTATAGGGTATGACGCCGGTGAACAGCAGCGCGTCCACATCGGGACCGGCCGTGATCACCTCCACGGCCTGCGCTTCGTGGCGGTAGGTCAGCGGTACGACGCGGTGGTCGGTGAACTCCAGCGCGGCAACACGTTTGACCAGGGATACCAGATCCGACGGCCCGACCACACCGATCCGGTAGGCGTGTTCAGCATTCGACGACATTGACGGCGAGGCCCCCCATCGATGTTTCCTTGTATTTGGACTGCATATCCGCTCCAGTCTCGCGCATCGTCCGGATGACAGTGTCCAGGCTGACCCGATGGGTGCCGTCACCGGCCAGGGCGATGCGGGCGGCATTGATGGCCTGGACGGCCGCGACGGCATTGCGTTCGATACACGGAATCTGCACGAATCCGCCGACCGGGTCGCAGGTGAGCCCCAGGTTGTGCTCCATCGCGATCTCGGCGGCGTTCTCGACCTGAGCGGGCGTACCGCCCAGGACCTCGCACAGGGCCCCGGCGGCCATCGAGCACGCGGACCCGACTTCACCCTGGCAGCCGACCTCGGCGCCGGAGATGGAGGCGTTGTCCTTGTACAGGGCGCCGACGGCCGCGGCGGTGAGCAGGAAGCGCCGGATTCCGGCGGTATCGGCGCCCGGGACGAAACGGTCGTAGTAGTGCAGTACCGCGGGCAGGATGCCGGCCGCCCCGTTGGTGGGGGCGGTGACGACCCGGCCACCGGCGGCGTTCTCCTCGTTGACGGCCATGGCGTAGGCGTTCACCCAGTCCAGCCGGTGCAGCGGATCGGCACCGGCGCCGGTGGACACGAGTTTGCGGTACAGGTCCGGGGCGCGTCGGCGGACGGCCATCGGGCCGGGGAGTCGTCCGTCGGTGCGCAGGCCCGCGGCCACGCATTCGCGCATGACCGACCAGATGCGATCCAGGCCCGCGGCGATATCGGCGTCCGGCCGCAGCGACCGTTCGTTGGCCAGTACGAGATCGCTGACGGGCAGGCCGGTTTCGGCCGCCCGGGCGAACAGTTCGTCGCCCGATCGGTACGGGTACGGCACGACGACCCGGTCCGGGGGCGCGGGTGCCGCCGCGGCGTCGGTGACGAATCCACCGCCGATCGAGAAATAGGTCCGTGTGATCTGTCCGCCGTCGGTGTATTCGGCGGTGACGGTCATGGTATTGGGGTGTCCGGGATGCCGGGTCGATCCGTCGAGTACCAGGTCCTCGCCGGTGAAGCGGATCGAATGCCCGCCGGGCAGATCGAGCTGTCCGGTCGTGACGACCGCCGTGTGCAACCGGGCCGGGAGGTGTGGGTCGACGGTTTCCGGATCGGCGCCGTGCAGGCCGGCCAGCACCGCCGCATCCGATCCGTGCCCGCGGCCGGTCGCGCCGAGCGAACCGTACAGCGCAACGCGTATTCGGCGGACCCGCTCGATCGTGCTTCCGAGTTCGGATACGAACATCCGCGCGGCCCGCATGGGCCCCACGGTGTGCGAACTCGACGGTCCGATACCGATCGAGAACAGGTCGAACACGCTCACTGTCACGGTCCGGTGGCTCCTTCCTATTGCGCTTTGCCCCACACTCGCTCATTATTACGGTCCTGACCGAAATAGTACAGCCGAAGAAGGGCGGATAGATGTTCGCGGATGAGAAGGAGCTCGAGCACGAGCTCGCCCGTCCGGGCTCGGGGCTTGTCGCCGAAGTCGCTGACTGGGAGAACGATCTGATCGTCCTGGGTGCGGGCGGGAAGATCGGGTCCGGAGTGGTCACAATGGCTCGGCGCGCGCTGGACGAGGCGGGTCGGAGCGAGGTGCGGGTGTTGGCGGCGTCGCGCTGGACCGATGAGGGGTCCAGGGCGCGCCTCGAAACCCTTGGCATAGATACGGTCATGACCGATTTATCGGATCCGGCGGCGGTGGACGCGCTTCCGGACGCAGGCAGCGTCGTTTTCCTGGTCGGTGCGAAATTCGGCACCGCCACCGATACCGACGAAGCCTGGATGACCAACACCGTGCTACCCGCCTATATCGCGCGCCGCTACGCGCAGTCGCGGATCACCGCCCTGTCGACCGGGAATGTGTACCCGCTGACCGCCCCGATGACAGGCGGTCCGGTGGAGACCGACGAGACCGGGCCGATCGGTGAATACGCCATCACGTGTCGCGGCCGGGAGCAGGTCTTCACCCACGGTGCCCGCACCCGCGGCACCCCGGTGGCGCTGGTCCGGCTGAACTACGCGTGCGAACCCCGCTACGGCGTGATCGCCGATATCGCCCGCCGGGTGCACGCGGGGGAGCCCGTCGACCTGTCGATCGGCGCCGTGAACGTGGTCTGGCAGCGCTACACCAACGAGGTCGTGCTGCGCACCCTCGGCCACGCCGATACCGACCCCTTCGTACTCAACCTGACCGGTCCGGAAACCGCCTCGGTCCGGGCGATCGCCACCCGACTCGGCGAGGAATTGGGCATCCCCCCGGTTTTCACCGGGACGGAAGGCGAGACGAGCCTGCTCAGCAACGCCGGCCGATGCCATGCGCTCTTCGGCTATCCGGACCGCACGCTGGGCGAACTCATCCGGATGCAGGCCGACTGGATCGGCGCGGGCGGACAACTGTGGAACAAACCCACCAAATTCGAGCGACGGGACGGGAAGTTCTGATGCGCAGGCTTCTACCCGAGGCCGAGCGCACGCTGCTGCATCGGGGCACCGTCATCCCGGCTCATCCGCTCGCCCTCGACCACACGCGCACTCTCGACGAACGCCGCCAGCGTGCGCTCACCCGCTACTACGTGGACGCGGGTGCCGGTGGGATCGCGGTCGGTGTGCACACTACCCAGTTCGAGATCCGCCGCCCCGAGATCGGTCTGCTGCGGCCGGTTCTCGAACTCGCGGCCGAGGAAATCGACGCGCGCGTGGGCGACCGGCCGTTCCTCCGCATCGCCGGTGTCGCCGGGCCCACCGACCAGGCGGTGGCCGAGGCGGAACTGGCCCGCGAGCTCGGGTACGGCGCGGTGCTCGTCTCACCCGGCGGCCTCGCCGACCGGGATCTCGACTATCTCCTCCACCGCTCCGCCGCCATCGGCGAGGTATTGCCCGTCATCGGGTTCTATCTGCAGGAAGCGGTCGGCGGCCGGTATCTGCCGCGGGACTACTGGCGGCGGCTGGCCGACCAGGAATCCACCGTCGCGGTGAAGGCTGCGCCCTTCGACCGGTACCGGACGCTGGAACTGGTCCAGGGCATCACCGACTCGGAGCGCGGCGACGAGATCGCGCTCTACACCGGTAACGACGACAATATCGTCGCCGACCTGCTGACCCCGTACGATCTGCCCGGTCCGGACGGCCCGGTGACCAGGCGCTTCGTCGGTGGTCTGCTCGGGCATTGGGCGGTCTGGACGCGCGCCGCGGTAGAACTGCACGAACTGGTCGGCAAGGCATGGTCGGGCGACGAATCGGCGCGGGTGCGCGCGCTGTCGCTGGCGGCGGCGGTCACCGACGCCAACGCCGCGGTATTCGATGTGCGCAACGATTTCGCCGGCGTGATCGCGGGGGTGCACGAGGTGCTGCGGCGCCAAGGGCTGCTGGCGGGTACCTGGTGCCTCGACCCCGACGAGACCCTCTCCGACGGCCAGGCCGCCGAAATCACTCGAGTCTCCGCAGCGTACGAATGGTTGCGCGCCGAGGACGGCTTCATCGCCGCCGGATCAGAAGGATGGATGTCATGAGATCGACCGCAGTAGAGGCGCCCGCGTTACCGGGAGCCGGGCAGGACAGCCGGGCGAAGAAGGCCGTGTTCGGGGCCTGGCTCGGCTTCTACGTCGACCTCTTCGATATCTACCTGCCGGTGATCGTGCTGGCACCGGCTTCGGTGTACTTCCAGGCGACCGGGGTGTCGGCGGGAACCACCGCGCTCATCAACGGATCGGTGTTCGCCGCGACCCTGATCGGCCGGCCCTTGGGCGCGATGTTGTTCGGGCATTTGGCCGACAAGTTCGGGCGGCGCCGGATCACCGTCGTCTCGGTGACCGGTTTCGGTGTGACGACCATGGCGATCGGCTTGCTGCCGGGCTACCAGCAGATCGGCATCCTCGCCGTGATCCTGTTGATCGCGCTGCGGTTCATCGACGGTGTGTTCCTCGGCGGCGAATACACCTCTGCCACCCCGACCGCCCTGGAGCAGAGCGCGAAGGGCCGCCGCGGACTCAACGGCGCGATCATCTCCACCGGATTCCCGCTGGCCTACTGTTCGATCGCGCTGATCACGCTCGGTCTGCTGCAGATCATGCCGGCGCAGGGTATCGATTCGGCGTATGTGCAGTGGGGTTGGCGTATCCCGTTCTTCGTGGGTGCGGTGCTGTCGGTCGGTTTCGCGATCTGGTACGCGCGCAATGTCGAGGACAGCGAGGAGTGGCAGCAGTCGGAGAAGGTGAAGACTCCGCTGCTGGAACTGTTCAAAGGCCGGTCCGGTCGCGACTTCCTCCAGGTCTTCGTCCTGACGACCGGCCTGTGGTTCACCAGCTATATGCTCACCACCGTCCTGCCCGGTCTGATGAAGAGCGAAGCGGAACTCAGCCCGAATGCCACCACCCTGGCGCTGGTGATCGCGAACGCGATCGTGGTGGCGGTCTACATGGGCAGTGGTCTGCTGTCGCAGAAGGTCGGCCGCCGGCCGATGCTCATCACCGGCGGTCTGCTGTGCATGTTCGTGGCGCCGGTGCCCTACACCCTCATCGCGTCCGGAAATGTGCGGACCTTCGGTACCGTACTCGCCCTGCTGATCTCGGTCACCGTGCTCATCAGCGTCCCGTGGGGATGTCTGACCACCTATCTGACCGAGCGGTTCACCCTCGGCGTCCGGGCCTCGGGTTACGGACTCGGGTATTCGCTGGGCATGGTGATCCCCGCGTTCTACGCCTATATCCAGAGCGGGCTGTCGTCGTTCATGCCGTTGCCGTACACGGCGGTGGTACTGCTGTGCTTCGGTGGACTGCTGACCGTCGTGGGCGCGGTACTCAGCCCGGAGACCCGGGATGTCGATATGAAGTGAAGGAGATCGCATGCGGATCGGTTTCGCCGGAGTGGCCCATTCACACCCCTTCAGTGACGCGCGCAACGCGCGGACGCTCGGGGCGGCGGAACTGGCCGTCTGGGATCCCGACGACCACTCCCGGCGCGCGGACTTCGCCCGGGAGTGGCAGGCGACCACGCACCGGAGCCTGGCCGCACTGCTGGACTGGGCACCCGATGTGGTGATCGTTACGCCACGTCCGCACCGGATAGCCGCGGTCGTGTCGGCGGTGCTCGATCGCGGTATCGCGTGTTTTCTCAACAAGGTTGCGGCGGCCGATCCGGCCGGGCTGGCCGCGCTGGACGCGGCGGTCGGCGACCGGTCCGGCCGCTTCCTCACCAGTTCGGTGCTCCGGTTCGCACCCGGGATCCGGGCGCTGGCCGCGGAACTCGCCGGTGCCGCGCCGATCGCCGCGCATATCTCCGTGCGGCACGGTATCGACGCCTTCACCACGACCGCCCGCCGCTGGCAGGACGACCCGGCCGAAGGCGGTGGAACCGCCGTATCGATGGGACTGCACGCGTGGGAAATGCTCGATACCGTCCTGGGTCGGGAGGTCACTCCGCTGGGCGGGGTGACCTCCCGGATCGCGGGCAGCGCAACGATATCGGAGAATGTGGTCGCATTGCACGCCGTCGCGGCGGGTGGGATTCCGGTGAGTGTCGATATCGTCGGCGCGGGCACCGGAGAGTGCTACGAGGTGGTGGTGCACACCGAGTCGGGGATCCGGCGGGTCGTCCTGGAACAACCCGACAGCCTGGGGTACCTCGACTGTCTGCGGTCGGTCCTGGCGATGGCATCGGGTTCGCCCACGCCGGTCCCGTGGCCCCGGAGCCGGGCCGTGGTGCGGACCACGCTGGTAGCGGCTCAGCGAGCTCGGACCGGCGACTGATCGACCGTGAGCGCCCGGTGGACGGCGAGCACCCGTGCTCGTTCGTCGCCCGGGAGGGCCGGTGCGTAGGGGTCGGTGAGCAGTTCGGGGGGTATCAGGCCCTCGGCGCCGGCGATCCAGGCCATCCGCTGCACATACCCGTCCATCGGCTCCTGGAAGGTGGTGGCCGCGAGCGCGTCGAGCCGCCGGGTCGCCGCCAGGAACGCGGGCAGATCGTTCTCGGTGAACGTATCGAGTACCGCGCGTGTGACATCCACCGCGGCCGCGGCGATACCGACGAGCGCCGCCTCCGCGCCCCAGGTGAGCGAGGCGCCGAACATGCGGTCTTCGCCGGTGACGGCGAGTTTGCCGTGGGCGCGGACCAGGGCGATCCGGTCCTGACAGGCGATCGCGTCGGACAGCCGGGCGAGTTTGACCGCCGCCACCGCCGGATGCGCGACGACGGCGGCGAAGGCATCCTCGGAATACGGCGCCGTGTAGAGATCGAAACCGATCAACGGAAGCCCGCCCGCCTCCCAGAGCCGATCGAGCCGGCGCCGCACCGATCCGGGATCACCCGGCGCCGGAAACACCAGGACAGCTTCGGCGCCGGCGGCCGCCGCGTCCCGGGCCTCGTCGGCGTTCACGACACCGGCGACCGTCGCGGCGCCCACGCGTCGCGCCGCCCCGAGCAGTTCCGCGCGGACCCCGGCGGACAGATGCGGACCGCGGCCGGTATGGGCGGCGATGGCCAAGCCGTCGGCCCCGCCCGCGACGAGAGCCCGGAAGTAACTCTCCGCGAACTCGGGCCGCGCCCGGCCGGTGGAATCGAAAGGTGTGGCCGGAGCCGCGTAGAGGCGACCACGTGCGGCGGCGGCCCAGTCGCGAGCTTTCCCGAACCATTCCATGCCGCCAACCCTATCCATTCCGGACCGATCGTCCCCGAACAGGAGTGACCGATGACCGTTTCGATTCCCGATCCGATCCTGTTGCGTCGCGAGCTGCACCGCAACCCGGAGGTCGGCACGGAGTTGCCGTGGACCCAGGCGCGCATCCTGCGCGCACTCGAGGGGCTCGGCCTGGAAGTGTCCACCGGTACGGCGGTCACCTCGGTCACCGCGGTGCTGCGCGGTGGTCCGGTGTCCGGGCCCACCCGTCCGACGGTCCTCATCCGGTCGGATATGGACGCGCTGCCGGTCGCCGAATCGACCGGGCTGGAATATGCCGCCACCAACGGCGCCATGCACGCCTGCGGTCACGATCTGCATATGGCCGTGCTGGTGGGTGCCGCGCACCGGCTCGCCGCCCGCCGGACCGAACTGGCCGGGGACGTGGTTTTCGTGTTCCAGCCCGGCGAGGAGAATTGGGGCGGGGCGCTGGCGATGCTGGCCGAGGGCGTACTCGAGGCGGCGGGCCGCCCGGCCGATGCCGCCCTGGGGCTGCACGTCTTCTCCTACGATCTGCCGCACGGGGTCTTCGGAATGCGCCGCGGCCCGATGATGTCGGGTTCGAATACGTTCACCGTGACGTTCGCGGGCAGCGGCGGACACGGTTCGGCACCCCAGACGGCCCGCGATCCCATCGTCGCCGCGGCGGAATTCGTCTCCGCGCTCCAGACGGCCGTCACCCGGACCTTCGGCATGCTGACGCCGGTGGTGGCCACGGTCGGCCGGATCAGCGGTGGCCACAGCGGTAACGTCATCCCCGATACTGCGCAGGTCAGCGGGACCGCGCGGGCCTTCACCGCGCAGGATTCGGCTCGGCTGCGGGCCTTGGTGGCCCGGGTGGCCGACGGCGTGGCCGCGACTCACCGGGTCGAGGCCACGGCCGAACTGACCGAGGTCGCGATTCCGACGGTCAGCGCGGACGCGGAGGCCGATTTCGCGATCGCCGCGGCCCGGCGGTTGTTCGGGGCGACGGGGGTCGAGGTGATGGACCAGCCCTGCACCGCCTCGGAGGACTTCTCCTGGTTCCTCGATCGGGTGCCCGGCGCCTTCGTACTGCTGGGCGCCTGTCCGCCCGGCCGCGACCCCGGGACCGCGCCGTCGAACCACTCACCGTTCGCCGTTTTCGACGATGCGGTCATCGAGCAGGGTATCCGCTTCGAGACCGAGTGGGCGATCGCCCGGCTGGCCGCGCTCGATCGCCGGAGCGCCCGGTGATCAGGCGGTGTGTCAGCGGGCAGCGGGCAGGAGTCGCGCCGTGAGGTTGCGGGTGGCCACGCCGAATTTCGTCTTCGGTACGAGCAGGGCGGCCGATCGGGTCATCGACCGCTGTGTGGCCGCGACCCGGGGGCGATGGATCCGTTCGTATCGGGCGTAGGCCGCGGCCGGGTCGGCGGGCTCGTCGGCCAGCGCGGTGGCGAGGGCGTACGCACCGGCCATCGCGAGACTCGATCCGTCACCGAGCAGGGAGACGCACGACGCGGCGTCGCCCAGCAACGTGACTCTGCCGGTCGACCAGACCGGGAGGTCGACCAGGCTGACCGCGTCGAAGAACACGTCCTCGGCGGCCCGGAAGTGTTCGAGAAGTTGGGGAACCTGCCAGCCGAGATCGGCGTAGGCGGCGGTGACGATCCGCTTGTGCAGATCGGTGTCGCGGTGGTCGATATCGCCGATGCGACTGCGGAAGATGAACGCGACGATCGGCTGGTCACGGCCTGGATGGACGGAGACCAGCCGGCCCGGCGTGTTCTGTATGAGCACGTCGTGCCGGTGATCGACGGGCCGGCCGAGGGCAGTGGTCGCGACCAGGAGGCCGGTGGGGTGGACGAAATCGTGCTCGGGGCCGAAGGCCAGCCGCCGGACGGTCGAATGCAGACCGTCCGCGCCGATCACGAGGTCGAAACGTCGCGGTGCGGAGCGGTCGAAGGTGACGTCCACTCCGTGCGGGTCGGGGTGGAGTTCGGCGATGGTGTCGTCGAACAGGAATTCGGCCTCGTCGCGCACGTGTTCGTACAGGACCGCGGCGAGATCGGCGCGGGGCACCTCGACGTCGTCCCCGCGGGCGGCGGGCATGGCCACGGTCGTCACCTGACGGCCCGCGGCGTCGAGCAATCGCATGGCGGTGGTGTGGGTGGCGACCTCGCGCAGCCGGGGCATGATCCCCATTTCCCGTGCCACCGGAAGAGCTGGTCCGCGCACATCCACCGGGTTCCCGCTCGATCGCTGGCCGGGGGAGCGCTCCGTCAC
This sequence comes from Nocardia sp. NPDC001965, assembly GCF_053594175.1. Lineage (NCBI taxonomy): Bacteria > Bacillati > Actinomycetota > Actinomycetes > Mycobacteriales > Nocardiaceae > Nocardia > Nocardia sp. NPDC001965. Next base: position 474,829 of record NZ_JBSFDZ010000001.1, on the reverse strand, counting down.
GGTGACCCGGAATCCGTTGCGCGCCAGCCAGTAGGCGAGTGTCGAGCCGGCCACGCCGGCTCCGGAGATCAAGACGTCGGTCATGACCGTCATATTAGTTGCAGTGAATGCAAATATGCAATGGATGCTATATTGCACTGAATGCCGAATTGCGCGAGATGCCGTATCCTGCGGTGATGTCTCTCCGCGACCGCAAGCGTGCCCGTACCCGCCGAGCGCTGGTCGACGCCGCGACGGAGCTGTTCGAGAGCCGGGGTTACGACGAGACGACCGTCGCCGATATCGCGGCCGCGGCCGATATCGGCGCGCGCACGTTCTTCGGTTATTTCGCCAGCAAGGAAGAGTTGCTGTTCCCGGAGAGCGACAGCCGGGTGCAGGCCACCCTCGCCGCCATCGCCGATCGCGGCACCCAGGAGGAACCGGCAGATGTGCTGCTCCGCGCGCTGACCCAGGTGGCGACCGCGAGCGACGAAATGGTCAGTCCGCTGGCGGTGCTGCGCACTCGCTTGATCCGCACTGTTCCCGCTGTTCGCGGGCGAGCGCTACAGATGCAATTCGATGCCCAGCGCGAGATCGCCCAGCACCTCGCGCAAGCCTTTCCCGACCGGCTCGATCGGGTGAGTGCCGCCGCGCTGACCGGAGCATTCATCGGCGCGGTCAGCGGAGCGCTGCAGGCCCTGCTCGACGACGCGGGCCGTCCCGACGACCCGGAGACCGTGCAGAAGGCGATCGCCGGGGCCGCGGCGGTCGCACTCGAACCGTGGCGTGCGCACACGTCCCGAAACCGTGTTTCCTAGCGGGTCCGCGCGCGCAGAGGACGCGACCCGTTACTCGGATCGTGCGGCACCCGCGGCCCGGCCGACTGTATGCAAGTGCCCCACCGACTGGGTGTAGGAGTCGATCAGGCCCGTCTCGCAGTACGGCACCTCGATTTCCGCGCAGTACGCGGCGACGATCGGCTGCGCGCGCCGCAGATTGGGCCGGGGCATCGATGGGAAGAGATGGTGTTCGATCTGGTAGTTGAGGCCGCCGAACGCCGTATCGACGACCACCCCGCCCCGGACGTTGCGCGAGGTGAGTACCTGGCGGCGAAGATAGTCGGTGTTGTCGCCGGCCGGGAGTACCGCCATACCTTTGTGGTTGGGTGCGAACGTGGTCCCCATGTACAGCCCGAACAACCCCTGCTGGACCGCGATGAAGGCAACCGCCTGTACCGGCGGTAGCACCAGGAACACGATGGTCAGATAACCGGCGGCGTGCGCGAGCAGCAGTGTCGCCTCGAGTGCGCGCCGGGGGATATCGCGTCGGACGATCGCCCGCGCGCTCGAGAAATGCAGGCTGGCGCCCTCCAGAAGCAGCATCGGGAAGAAGAGCCAGCCCTGGTAGCGGAAGATCAGCCGGCGCAGGCCACGGGCCGCGCGGGCCCGGACGCTCGAATGCGCCAGTACGCCCATGATGTCCGGGTCGGCGTCCTCGGTGTTGGGATGCGCGTGGTGCCGGTTGTGGTTGCTGGTCCACCAGCCGATACTCACTCCGATGGCGAGGTTTCCGAAGAGTGCCCCGAGGAGGTAATCCGGGCGTCGGCTGCCGACGATCTGCCGATGTCCGGCGTCGTGACCGAGAAAGGCGCACTGGGCGAAGAGCGCGGCCAGGAAAGCGGCCGTGGCCAGCTGCCACCACGACTCGCCGATCAGCACGAACGCGGTCCATCCGGCGGCCAGTGCCAGCAGTACGGCCCCGCCTTTCCATACGTAATACCACGGGCGCCGATCCAGCAGACCCGCATCACGCACCCGCCGCAACAGCACCGCGTAGTCGCTGTGGCGGGCGGGCCGCCCCGGATTCGCGGGCGGCGCGGAGGCCTCGATCCGGTCGACAGGAACATCATGCGTGGCGGCGTTTGCCGTCATTTCGTCACCGATCTGTGCACGGGTGTCGTTCACCCGGTAGACGGTCCGTTGCCGCGTGGCCCCGCCGTCCGAGCCGACTTTTGCCACACCCTACCTCCGGTGGGCGTACCCGGTACCATCGCCCGCACGGTGGCGAGCGGCAGGTGGTGGCAATCGGCCGGCGCGGCCCGCCGGCGCCGCAGACCCGGCCGGGCCCCGCCGATATCCGTTGACGCCCACCGGGATCCTTTGCGGGGTAGCCTCTTCGGTGGTAGAGCAAATCTTCGGGGAGGTGCCGTGTTGTTCCTGTTGGCCGTGGCGGCCGCTTTCGCCGGCCTCATCCTGACCGATGTCCTCGGATTCGCGGTGGGCGCCTGGTTCTTCGCGATCGCCGCGGTACTGGTTGTGATCATCATCGTGCGCCGGTCCCGGCAGAACCGGGCTCCGCTCCGCGCCGCGCGCCGGTCGGCCGGTGCGACCGGCGCTGCCGCGGGTGGCTGGTACATCGGCAGTGGGGGCGGCGGCAGCGACAGCAGCGGCGGAAACGGCGGCTGCGGCGGGGGTAGCAGCTGCGGCGGAGGCGGTTGCGGCGGAGGTGGCGGCGGCTGCGGTGGAGGTGGGTGAGCGCGGCCCGGCCGACCGGCGAAACTAGAACACGTTCTTGCGAAAGGGCGGCGGTTGCCCGATGCTGGGGCGATGGATATCGGGATCGCGCTACCCACTATGTGCCGGGGCTACGACCGGGCCGCCACCGTCGACTGGTGTCGGCTGGCCGAGCAGGGGCCGGTCTCCAGCATCTCGTGTGGTGAGCGGATGGCGTTCCACAATCCCGAGATGTGGACGACCCTCGCCGCTGCCGCGGCGGTCACCGAGCGGGTACGGATCATCGCGAACCTGTCCGTGCTGCCCGCGCATCCGGTCGCGCTGGTCGCGAAGCAGGCAGCGACCCTCGATGTGCTGTCCGCGGGGCGTTTCACGCTCGGCGTCGGGGTGGGCGGACGTGGCGACGACTATCGAAGTCTCGCATCGGGATTCGAACGGCGGCACGACCGGCTCGATCGCGCCGTGGGTGAATTGCGTGCGCTCTGGGCGGGTGCGCCCGCGGTGGACGGTGGGAATCCGGTCGGGCCGCCGTGCGTCCAGGCAGGCGGTCCGCCGGTGCTCGCCGGTGCGCTCGGGCCGAAATCGCTCGCGCGTGCCGCGCAGTGGGCCGACGGAGTCGTCGCCTTCAGTGTGGGCGGTGTCCCCGCCGAGATCGAATGGTCGGCCGGGGCCGCGCGCCGTGCCTGGTCCGACGCGGGCCGGGAGGCACCGCGTCTGGTGAGTGGTTGCTTCTACGCGCTCGGGGTTCCCGAGCCGGAGACCGTCCTGCGGGATTTCACGGCCGAGTACCTGGGCTTCCTCGGCGGCGAGGCGGCCGCGGGAGCGGCCGCCTCGATGAAGACCTACGATGCCGCGGCATTGCACCGCACCCTGGACGCCGCCGAGGCCGCCGGGCTCGACGAATTCATCCTGGTGCCGAGCGCGGTGGAACTCGGCGTGTTGGAGGAGACCCTGGAACTGATCGGTTCCCGCTGACGCGGGCTCGCGTCAGCCCTCCGGGTAGAAGAGGAACAACACACATCCGGTCTCGCTCTGCGGAACATGCCAGGACTCGGCCGGTGCGTGGATGAACGATCCGGCCGGATAATCGCGGACGCCGTCACCGAAGGTCCCGGAGACCACGAAGACCTCCTCCGGGCCGGGCCGGTGTACATCGACACCCTCCCACCGGCTACCGGGCGCCATCTCCAGAACATGTGCCGACGCGCCGTTCGCGCCGGACCAGAGTGAGCGCAGTGCGATACCGGGGAACAGTCGCCGAACAGGTGCGTCGGCCACGGCCGACCATTCGTAACCGGGCATCTCCGGACCGTTGCCGGGATTCGGGGTGGGGGTCATGAACTCAGCGTGCCGATCGGAGGCCGGACCCACCAGTGTCAAGAAAGTCATTCTGCGGTACTTTTCTGCCATGACCGCTCCGTGGGCCGCTTCCGGCGGGCGGCACCGCGTCGCCGCTCTGGTGACACCGCCGCAGGCTCCGTTCGAACTCGGCTGCGCGGTGGAGGTTTTCGGTACTCCCCGCGAGGGGCTGCCCGGCCGCTACGACTTCCTCGTCTGCACGGAGAATCCGGGCGAGGTGGCGACCACCGCCGGATACACGATGGGGGTGACCGCGGGCCTGGAGGTACTCGCGACCGCGGATACCGTCGTCGTCCCCGGGTGGCTGCCGGTCACCGCGCAGTTGTCACCGGCTGTGCTCGAGGCACTGTGCGCAGCAGCCGAACGGGGAGCCCGCTTGGTCTCGATCTGCACCGGGGCCTTCGCCCTGGCGCAGACCGGGCTGCTCGACGGCCGGGGCGCGACCACCCACTGGGCGCGTGCCGAGGAACTCCGGGCCCGGTTTCCTCGGGTCCGTGTCGAACCCGAGGTGCTGTATGTGGATCACGGAGATATCGCCACCAGCGCGGGCGCGGGTGCCGGAATCGACCTGTGCCTGCACCTGGTGCGTACCGATCACGGAGCTTCCTATGCCGCCGAACTCGCCCGGTACATGGTCATGCCGCCGCATCGGGAAGGCGGTCAGGCCCAGTTCGTACCGGCGCCGATCACTTCGCATACCACCGGTGAGTCCATTGCCGCGCTGCTGCACTGGAGCATCGCCCACCTCGATCGATCCATCACCCTGACCGATCTGGCCGCCCGGGCGGGGGTGTCCCCGCGGACTCTGGCCCGTCGCTTCGAGGAACAGCTCGGCACCACACCCGGGCGCTGGCTCCTGACCCAGCGGGTGACCGCGGCGCGGCGGCTCCTCGAGGAAACCGATCTGCCCGTCGAAGCGATCGCCGCCCGGGTCGGGCTCACCTCCGCCACCAACCTGCGTCGCCGGTTCCACACGCTCCTCGGTACCACTCCGGCCGCCTACCGGCGTGCCTTCCGCGGCTGACACGTCTACGAGACCGACCGGCCGATTCCACCGGCGGGCGAGCCGGATCCGGGCGCCGGCCCGGCTAGGCTGAGCCCGCGCCCGGCAGGGGCGGCTCGCGTGAACACCGCAGTTCCCGCTGCACCACAGCCGGCCGGAATTCCCGGCCAGGTCGTCCTTCGTCGAGTGAAAGCGAAAGCAGGTATGCCCAGCGAACGTTCCGTGCGATCGGGATACCCGGTCCTCGTGGCCGCTCTTCTGATCACCCTCTCCGCCCTGGTCGCCCCGGCGCGCGCGGGCGCATCGGATCTCGATACCGCTTGCGGCACACCGCTGTCGGCCGCGGAACTGTCCGAGATCGTCGAACTGTCCGATACGTCGGCTCTGTCCGACGAACACACCGGGTCGGCACTGGACCGGCTCGAGCGCGCCGTGGGGCAACATCGGCGGATCACCGAGATCCTGGTGGCCCATCGGGACCGTCGCGGGCTGCTCGCCCTGGGGCTCGATGCCGTCGAACAGGCGGCGGTCATGCCGATGCAACGCGATCCGGCCGCGTTCGAGAATCCGGAATGGGCGCACCGCATCAGCCTCGATCTGCTGCTGCGGTTCCTGCGCAATGTGCACGCGGAGTTCACCGGTGCGCCCACCGAACCACAGTGGAACCACTATTTCCGGCTCGCGCATCGCTGTGAGCTGTCGGCCGGCCGGGTGGCGATGGCCGGATACAACGCCCATCTCAGCGTCGACCTGTCCAATGCCGTCGCCGCGACTCACGCGACACCCGCCGACGCCCCGGACCATTTCCGGATAGTCGACGCGATCGCGACGCACGGTTCGCTCATCGTCGACCTGACGAAAGAGATCTACGGCGGTGATCTCGGGCCGCTGTGGCGGTTCTACTTCCTCGGGGAAGGGCTCGATGCCGTGCTCGGCGCGGGAGTGGCCACCGGCCCGCTGCTGCGGCTGGCCGATCTGGGTGCCAATGTGGTGATCTTCGGTAACGGTCTGGCCCTGCAGGATCCGGCGGCGGAACCGGCGGTGCGCGCGGAGATGGATGTGCTGTGGCGCACTGCCGACGCCGCGTTCGAAGTGCTGGCGGCGAACGGCGGGCTGTGAACGCCCGGGCCGCGGCAACCCGGCGGTGACCGCGGCCCGGCCGCGACGGGGAATCCGGTCAGGCGGTGACCTCCGCGAGCCGTCCGGTCGCGACGTCGAAGACGAAACCGCGCAGCGACGAGGTCGCGGTGACGAACGGGCTGGCCTCGATCCGCCGGAGGGACTGCCGCACGTCTTCGTCCAGATCGGGGAACGCCTCGGCCGACCAGGTGGGTTTGATCCCCGTTTCGTCCTGGATGCTGCGTTTGAAATCGTCGTCGGTGAAGGTGAGCATCCCGCAATCGGTGTGATGGATCAGGATGATCTCGGTGGTGCCCAGCAGCCGCTGACTGATCGCCAGCGAACGGATCTCGTCATCGGTCACGACACCGCCGGCATTGCGGATGACATGCGCCTCGCCCTCCTGCAGACCGAGGATCCGGTAGACATCGAGCCGCGCGTCCATACAGGCGACCACCGCGACATGCTTGCTGGGCGGTAGTGGCAGCGGGCCGTCGAACTGCTCCGCGTAGCGTGCGTTGTTGGCCAGATAGTCATCGGTCACTGTCATAGGTACCGACCTCCGTTCGTCGACGTCTCGATATGCGAATGTCCGCATCCACATTCTCGAGCGGTTGTTCGCGATCACGACCGATAGAACCGGTCGGAGTCGAACTCTGGCGTGTCGCGAACCGCGTGCTCCGTGTGACATACGGCGCGGCCCTCACCGTATGTGAACACCGGTGCGCGGCCCACCCACCGCGCCGGGTGGCCGCTCCGCCGAGGTGCGGGCACCCGGGAACAGTGGGATCCACGCGGCTCTGTTCCGGCCGGAAGAACGCCGCGCCACGCCCGACCTCGCGGCACAGTATCCCGACCGGTCGTGCGATCACGGGGATACGCGCCTACCGACGTGGATACCGGGCGGGTGTCCGGCGGAGTCATCTGTGCCCGGCTCCTCCCTCGGAAGTGCACTCACGCCGCCGGTTCGGCCACCCGGTCGCTGTGGGCTCCGCCGCGTGCGGGGTCGGTGGCAACGAAGTCGCGGTTCCGGATGAGCAGGGTGGCGCCGATCGCGCCGAGCACCGCGACCGCGCCGCTCACCATGAACAATGTGTCGAGCGCGTCGGAGAACGCGGTGTGGATCGCCGCACCGGCGACCGCGCGGTCGGTATCGGACAGTGTCGCGAGGACGCCCTGCGCCCGGCCGTCGTGCACCGCGGCGGCCAACTGCCCGTTCGCCGGGAGGCCGGTGCGACCGGCGAGATGTTCGCCCAGCGACGACTGCAGCCCGGCGGTGAACAGGCTGCCGTAGACCGCGATCCCCACCGCGATACCGACCTGGCGGCAGGTGTTGTTGAACCCGGACGCCATTCCCGAGCGATGCACCGGCACCACCCCGACGGCGGTGGAGGCCAACGGCGGGTTGACCAGTCCGCTACCGATACCGCTGATCACCAGCCCGGGGATCAGGTGTGTCCAGGACGAGGCGGCGTCCGTTCCGCCCATGAGCAACAGCCCGGCGCCGACCAGCAGCAGACCCGGACCGATCAGCCACCGCACCGGCAGCAGCCCGGACAGCCGACCCGAAACGGTGGCCACGACCATCGTGAACCCCGAGAGCATCAGCAACCGCACACCGGTCTCCAGTGCCGAGAGTCCCTGATCCTCCTGGAGGTACAGCACCAGATAGAGCAGCATGGCGAACAGCGATCCGTTCATGGCGAAAGCCGCGATCGAGCCACCGAGGAAGGTCGGTGTGCGCAGGAGCGACAGGTCGAACATCGGTTCCGCCACCCGCAGCTCGATCAGCACGAAGACGATCGCCAGCGCCGCCGCGAGACCGAGCGAACCCAGTACCACCGGGTCGTCCCAGCGCCGCCCGCCGGCTTCGATGAAGCCGTAGACCAGGGCCAGCAGACCGAGCGTGAATGTGAACACGCCGGCTCGGTCGATCCGCCGGGCGTGCGGGGCGCGCGATTCCTCGATCCGGCTCAGCGTCGCCAGGAGCGCGAGCAGGCCGATGGGCAGGTTGACGAGGAAGATGCCGCGCCAGCCGATGGAGGTGGTGAGCACACCGCCGAGAATCGGTCCCAGAGCGGTGGACACACCGGTCACCGCGCCCCAAGCGCCGAACGCCACACCACGGTCACGTCCGTGATAAGTGGCGGCCAGCAGCGCCAGCGAGGTGGCGAACAGCATCGCACCGCCGATGCCCTGCAGGGCCCGGGCCGCGATCAGCATCGCCGGGCCGGCGGCGAGACCGCACAGCAGGGAGCCCAGCGTGAACACGACCAGCCCGGTGCCGAAGACGCGTTTGCGGCCGAAGCGGTCGGCCAGTGAACCCGAAGTCAGCAGTAGCGAGGCCAGTGCCAGCGCGTACGCGTCGGTGACCCACTGCAGTGCCGAGAAGGTCGCCGACAGTGACTGCTGGATATCGGGAAGGGCGACGACCACGATCGTGACGTCGAGTAGCAACATGAAAGTGGCCGCGCAAACGACCACCAGCGTCCACCATTTTCTGTTCACGGGAACGGCCTTTCCATCCGGGTTCGCGGCTCACCTCCGGTGGTGGCGCGTCGTCTCGGAAGTGTGCGGCCGGATGGGTGGCCGAGTCGTCTGTGCCGGATGCTCGCATAGAATTACGCCGGTGTCCGGAGATTCAGCGGAGAGATCCGCCGTCATGGACCGGCTCGACGAACAGATCGCTCGATCCGTGCAGTTGTCGCCCCGTGTTCCGTTCAGTCGGATGGCCGAAGTGCTCGGCGTGGCCGAACAGACCGTCGCCCGCCGTTATCGCCGGTTACGGCGCGAAGGGCTGATCCGGGTGACCCTGAGCCTGGATCCCCGGGCCCTCGGGGTCACCGTCTGGTCGATCCGGGTCCGTTGCCGTCCGGAGCACGCCGACGCGATCGGCGAAGCGCTGGCCCGGCGCGATGATGTGTCGTGGGTATCGATCCATGCCGGCGGCTGGGAAGTGGACTTCAACCTGCGAGCGGTACAAGAGGCCGATACCGAGGAGTTGCTGACCCGGCTCCTGCCGAAAGTGGCGCCGGTATCGAGTGTGGCGCCGTACGCGATCCTGCACACCTTCGTCGGGGGTGCGTCCACGGATTGGGAGGGATGGCGCGATACGTTGACCTGCGACCAGGCCACCGCACTACGGGAAACTGCCGCTCCCGCGGTCGCCGGGGACGCGGCGACCACGAATCCGAAACCCGAGGATCGGGTACTGCTCGACGCGCTGGCGCGGGACGGTCGGACGTCGTACGCGACGCTGGCCCGCGCCATGGGCAGCACCGCGGGCCGGGTCACCCGCCGGGTCGAGGCACTGGTGCGGTCGGGTGTCGCCTACTTCGACGTCGATATCGCCCCGGCCGCGACCGGGCAGCATCACTGGACCACGTTGTGGATGACCGTCGAACCCAGGTACCTGCAGGAAGTGGGACAGATCCTGGCGCGGCACCCGGACGTCCCCTTCGCCGCCGCGGTCACCGGTTCGGCCAACCTCACGGCCAATATCACGACCTCGAGCCTGGACGCTGTCTACCGGTTCGTCACCACCACGCTGGCGGAGGCTCCCGGGATCACCGGGTACGAACTCGTCCCGCTGACCCGGCGCACCAAGTACGCGGGCGCGCAGATCATCGGTGACCGGCTCGCGCCCCCGTCCGCCCCGGTGCGCCGGCGCCGCTGACGGCGGCATACGCCGGGCGGGCCGGTCGGCGTATCCGGCCGCGAGTGCTACCGGGCGACGGCGTGGGCACCGAGCCGCGCACTGCCGAGCGCTTCGGCGAGCAGTGCGATCTGGTCCGGATCATCCGAGCAGGGCAGCAGGATCAGATCGTCGGCACCGGCCTCGGCGATCCGGTCCACCTCGTCGCGCAGATGGGCCGGGTCGGTCAACAGATCGGGCTGTACCTGCGGGTACATCTCCGGACCGTAATAGTTGCGCGCATAGGACTCCGCGGTGGCGACCGCGGCCGCGCCGAGCTGGAAATACCGCACGGCCAGCACCCGGGGACGGCCCGGACGCGCGCTGCGGGCCCACTCGGTACCGACGATATCGAGACCGGTGCGCAGCAGGTCGACACTGAACGCAGGCGCGACCCAGCCGTCGGCGAGGGTGGCGGCTCGCACGATACCGGCGGGCACCATCCCGGCGAGCAGTAGCTGCGGACGGCCCGGTGGCAGCGCCGGAACCGGTCCGGCCGCACCGGCGAGTTCGCCACGCCAGGTTCGCCGGAGCTGGGCGAGGGCGCTTTCGAACCGGGCGCCCCGGGTCGTCATGGCCATCTCGCTGACCGCGTAGTCGTCCGGCCAGGCGCCCATTCCCAGCCCCGCGGTGAACCGGCCACCGGAGAGCCGATCCAGCGAGGCGATCTGCCCGGCCACCACGAACGGGTTCCCGCGATAGCCGATGTTGAGCACCGTGCTCACCAGTTCGGTGGTGGTGGTGTGCGCCGCGGCGACCGCCAGTGTCACGAGTGGGTCGAGGCTGTCGTAAACGAGTCGGTCGGTGGCGGCCAAGGCCGCGAAGCCGGCCCGTTCCCCATGCTCGGCCCAGATCCCGATCGTGTCGGGGGTAGCCCCGGGGACGGCCGAGGGCAGGCCGATTCCGATCCGCACGGTTGTCTCCTCTGTTACTTCGAACGATCGTAAAATGCCGGGCCACAAGCGATCTCGGGCGGCTTCGGCGTGCACACGCTAACACGTAGGAGGTCGCCCGGCCGGCGGATCGAGATCTCGTCCGCCACGCCGCCGCCGGCCGGGCGCCCGGCCGGCCGGGCGAGTACCTCCGGCCACCTCCCGTTCACCATCGGGGTTCGCCATCCGTTACGATCATGATCGCCTCTCGGTCCAGCAACCGGCCGCTGAGTGAGTGAGCGTGCGCTGTGTCGCCGTTGTTTCTGTGTGATCGGAGGCCGGGTGTCGGTGACTGCTGGCGAGTTCGGCGACCGCTGTGCGCGATGATTTCTCCGGGGCCGATTTCGGTTCGGCCGACCACGTGGGCTGGTTCGCGCGGGAGCCCTTCGTTCTGCTGGTGGAGGACGATCCCGGGGACGCATTGCTCGTCGAAGAACTGGTTGCCGACGCCGAACGTGGTATGCGCCTGGTCTGGGTGCGTACCCTTGCGGAGGCGGGTGATCGGCTCGCGGCCGAGGTACCCGATTGTGTACTGCTCGACCTGCGGTTACCCGATGCCCAGGGTCTGGAAGCCGTGGCACGCATCCGCGAATACAACGACCATGTCGCCGTAGTGGTGATGACCGGCCTCGCCGAAGAGAGCACGGGCCTGGCGGCGCTGGCTTCCGGCGCCCAGGACTATCTGGTGAAGGGCCGGGTCGAGCCGGAACTGTTCGCCCGCGCGGTGCGCTATGCCATTCAGCGCAAGCAGGCCGAACGCACCAGCGCGGCGCTGCAGGCCAGCCAGATGCGGGCCCAGGAGAACTCGCGTCTGGAACGCGGCCTGCTGCCGACCCCGCTGCTCGGTGCCGACCGCGCGGTGGACGTGGTGGCGCGCTACCGGCCGGGCCGGGCCCATTCGCTGCTCGGCGGCGATTTCTACGATGTCGTCCAGGGCCCCGACGGAATCGTGCACGCCATCATCGGTGATGTCTCCGGGCACGGACCCGATGCGGCCGCCACCGGTGTCGCGCTGCGATTGGCCTGGCGCACCCTGGTTCTCACCGGCGTGACCGGATCCCGGCAACTGCGGTTGCTGGAACAGGTGCTGCTGGCCGAGCGAACCGACCGGCAGACCTTCGCCACCGCGACCAGTCTGATGCTCGATCCGGAAACGCGGCGAGTGCTGGTACGTCGCGCGGGTCATCCGGGCATGCTCCATCACCGTGACGGCGAACTGTGCTGGCTCGAAGTCACCGGCGGTGCGGCGCTCGGATTCATGCCCGGCCGGGCCGAATGGCCGGCCGCCGAGGTCGAACTGGCCGCGGGGGCCGGTCTCATGCTGTTCACCGATGGTCTCTTCGAGGGCCGGGTGGGCGAGGACGGCGACCGGCTCGGCGAAGCCGGTCTGCTCGACGTCGCCAGGGCGGTTCCGCCGGCCCGCCCCGAGAACTTCGTCGACGATCTGATCGGCCGGGTCGAGGAACTGGCCGGTGCGGCCGGTGGACTCGACGATGACCTGGCCATTCTCTATGTGTGCTGGAACAACGGGCGAAAGGGCGAATTTCCGTGACGAACGCCGACTCCCGGGTGGTCGGCCGGTTGACCGCGCAGGCGTGGTTCCAGCTGGTCTTCGGGTTGATGATCCTGGTGGTCCTGATCGGTGCGGTGGCAGGCGCACAGGTGATCGCCGGTACCAACGAAGCGAGCGACCGGCTGGTCCGACAGACGCTCCCCGCCGCCGCGGAGGCGTACCGCTTGCAGAGCGCGCTGATCAACCAGGAGACCGGGCTGCGCGGCTACGCGATCTCCGCCGATCCGCAGTTCCTCGAGCCTTACATAGAAGGCATGCGGGACCAGGATCGGGCGGTCGTGCGGTTGCGTGAACTGCTCGCCGACCGGCCCGAGCTGACCGCCGATCTGGATGTGATCGAACGCAGCGCCCAGCAGTGGCGCAACGACTACGCGGGCCCGCTGGCCGCGACCACCTCGCCGGAGCGAGCCCGCGCCCTGGCCGCGTCGACCGCGGTCCGTGCCAAGGGAGTGTTCGACGAACTGCGCAGGTCTTTCACGGTGCAGAACGACGGGCTCACCGCGGCGGTGGCCGAGGACCGCCGGGCACTGGAACATGTCCGCACCATCCGCGATGTGGTGCTGGCCGGGATGGTCGTCGCCATCTTGCTGACCGGTATCGTGCTGACCGTCCTGCTGCGCAGACTCGTGGTCCGCCCGCTGGCCGAACTCACCGAATCGTCGCTGCGCGTGGCGAACGGGGAATTCGACCATCACATCGCCGGCCGCGGTCCCGCGGATATCGCCCAGGTCGCCGTGGCCGTGGAGGATATGCGCACGCGGGTGGTCGCCGAACTGGGGTCCTCCCGATCGCAGGGCACCCTGCTGCGGCAGCAGAAGGCCGAACTGGACCTCCAGGCCGACGAACTGCGCCGGTCGAACGCCGAACTGGAACAGTTCGCCTATGTGGCCTCCCACGACCTGCAGGAGCCGCTGCGCAAGGTCGCGTCGTTCTGCCAGCTGCTGGAAAAGCGTTACGGGTCCCAGCTCGACGAGCGCGGTAAGCAGTACATCGATTTCGCCGTCGACGGCGCCAAGCGGATGCAGGTACTGATCAACGATCTGCTGACCTTCTCCCGGGTGGGCCGGGTCGGTGAGGGCGCGCGACCGGTCCGGCTCGGCGAACCGCTGGACAAAGCACTGGCCAACCTGTCGACCGTGCTCGAAGAGACGGGGGCGGTGGTGCAACAGCCGGACGATCTCCCCGAGATCATGGGTGAGGCCACCCTGCTGACCATGCTGTGGCAGAACCTCGTCAGTAACGCGGTAAAATTCCGGCGGCCCGAGCATCCACCGGTCGTACGCATCGAGATGGCCGAAGTGGCCGACGATCCGGCGGTCCGCCTGTTCTCGGTGACCGACAACGGTATCGGTGTCGCGCCCGAATTCGCGGAGAAGGTTTTCGTCATATTCCAGCGCCTGCATGCCCGCGACGAGTACAGCGGTACCGGGATCGGGCTGGCGGTCTGCAAGAAGATCGTCGAATTCCACGGTGGCACCATCTGGCTCGACACCGAGAACACCGAGGGGACCCGGATCTGCTTCACCCTCCGCACTGTCGAGCCCGCCGCCGACCCCGACGACTCAGTGGACTCCGCGGCCGCCGACCCCGACGACTCAGTGGACTCCGCGGCCGCCGACACATCCCCGACCGCCCGTGCACGCGTTCCCGAAGGAGAAAACGCATGACCGTACCCGGCCAGCCGATCGATATCCTGCTCGTCGAGGACGATCCGGGCGACGAACTGATGACCCGGGAGGCGTTCGAGGACAACAAGATCGGGAACACCCTGCACGTCGCGCACGACGGGCAGGAGGCACTGGACTTCCTGTACCGGACGGGCCCCTACGCCGACGCCCCGCGGCCCGATCTCATCCTGCTCGACCTCAATCTCCCGAAATACGACGGCCGTCAGGTCCTGGAGAAGATCAAGGCCGACCCCGATCTGTCACATATCCCGGTGGTCGTCCTGACCACCTCCGCTGCCGAGGAGGACATCCTGCGCAGCTACAAACTGCACGCCAACGCCTATGTCACCAAACCGGTCGACCTCGATCAGTTCGTGGCGGCGATCAAACAGATCGACGATTTCTTCGTCCAGGTCGTGCGGCTGCCCCGCGCCCGGTAGTCGCGGGGTTCCGCAGGGATAGTCGCGGCGCTCCGCAGGGATAGTCGCGGCGCTCCGTGAGTCAGGACGTCGCGTCGGTGCTCGCGGCGAGCGCGGCCGGCAGCGACTCGTGTACCGACAGCAACTTGTCGAGACCGGTGAGTTCGATCGGCCGCCGGACCGCATCGGAAACGACCACGCGCAGCCCGGCCCCGGGTTCGGCAGCCTCGGAGATCACCAGCAGGACGCTCAACCCGGCCGATCCGAGAAAACCGACGTCCGACATATCCACGATCAGCGCGTCACCGCCGCGCTGGGCGTCTTCGAGAGCTGTCTGCAATTGGGGCGCCGAGGCCATATCCACCTCGCCGTGCACCGTGACGATCGCGGTCCCGTTCTCCGTCCGCACCGCTACGTCGAGCAGCCGGGGCGTGCTCTCGCCACTCATCGCGGATCCTTCGGCTCGCATATCGCCACTTTCCACCTCTGCAGTATCGAGGCCCCGTCGCGCGTCACGCGTCCGGGGCCGGCATCGATCTCCGCAAAGAATCTACCTGATCGAGAATTGGTAGTCATCGGGACGGATTCGGCCGCCCGGGGTTCGTAATCTGCGCCACGTTTGAGTTGCGCCGGATCCTGTTACCGGGCAGGATCCGCCCCCGCACCGGTCCCGTCCCATGGTCTGTGGTCGTCTACGACGCTCGGTCGAATGCGCCGGGAACGAATGGGTATGGCTAGCAGTGAGCACATGGTCCGAATGGACACAAGCCGAACGCCACGGACCCGGAACCGCCTACGCCGTCCGTCCGGCGAGACCTACAGGAGGCGATCAGGTGACGACGACCCGCCCACCCGGGCTGGACTGTCCGCCGACCCGATGGGAGTTGCAGTTTCCAGCGAAAGCCGACCAGTTGGCCGAGGTCAGGCACCGGACACAGCAATGGCTGACGCAGTGCCCGCTCGACGAGTACCAGGCCTACGACGTACTGCTCGCGGTGGGGGAGGCCTGCGCCAACGCGATCGAGCACGGTCACCGGGGTGATGGTGGCACGATCCGCTTGGCGTTCGACCGTGACGTCGCCGGCCTGCGGGTCACCGTGGCCGATCACGGCCGCTGGAAGAGCCCGGATCCGGGGCCGGACCAGGTCCGCGGACGCGGCATGGCCATCATCCGGGCACTGATCCCGGAGGTGGAGGTCCGCATCACTTCGCGCGGCACCACGGTCGATATGCGGATCCCGCTGCCTCGGTGAACGGCCGCCGGCACCGGTGGCCGCGGCGGCGAACCGGGCCGGTTCAGCCGAGCCGGTAGAAGCGCCAGAAACCGAACCCGTCGATCGGCAGCACCTCGACGGAGGTGAATCCCGCGGCCAGCGCGTAATCCCGCAGCGTCCGCTGGCGCATGACGGTACCGGTGCCGGCGCTGGGCGGGCTCGACATCCCGTCGGGCAGGCAGACGAACAGGCTGAACCCGTACATCAGCCGCTCCACCTCGTCACCGTCGGGAGCGAACTCCTCGGCCACCGCCTCGTCCATCACCACCAGCGGCGCGCCGGGCCGGAGCGCACGCCGTACCGAGCCCAGGACATCGACCGGGCGCGGCATATCGTGCACGCATTCGAAGGCGAACGCGATATCGAACCCGCCCTCGGGTAACCGAGCCGCGTCCGTCACGGTGAACTCGGTGCGATCCGCTACGCCGGTGGTTTCGGCGTTGTTCCGGGCCGTCCGGACGGAGGGCGCATCGATGTCCACACCCCGCACGCGTGCCCGCGGGTAGGCCTCGGCGAGGGCGATCGAGGACCAGCCGGCGCCGCATCCGATATCGAGGATCCGGGCGCCGGGAGCACGCAGCACGGCGTCGACCTCGGGTACACCCGCCAGGGCAGCGCCCAGCCGGTGCTGGTACCAGGGCCGATTACCCTCGGCCTGGCCTTCGCGGGCATTGTCGCCCAGTTCGTCCCAGCTGACCCCGCCCCCGGTGCGATATGCCTCGAACAGGCGCGGTAGCGCCGGTCCGGTGGCACCGAACAGTCGCGCGAAGGGAGCGAGATAGTTGAGGCTGTGCTCGTCGGTCAGCACCTCGGCGACGGCGGGTGGGAGCGCGAACATCCGGTCCTCTGCGGTTCCGTCCCGGCACACGACCAGCAGGCCGGTCACCGCTTGCTGCTCCAGCCATTCCCGGGCGTAGCGCGGGTGCGTCGCGGTGCGGTCGGCCAATTGCGCGGACGTGGCCGGTCCGTCGTGGGCCAGGCTGCGGTACCAGCCGAGCCGGTCGCCGGCGAAGATGGACAGCAGGTCGACTGTGCCCAGTACCGCCTGGAGAACCCGGTCCGCCACAGCCGCCGCGGTATCTCTGTCCGCCTCCATACGGCAACTATCCCTCGCCCGGTGTCGGTGATCCGGTAACCGTCCGGTCGCGCGCGGGGCGTGTCCGTTCCGGGAGCCGGATAGTCAGCGCCCCGATCAGCAGGGCGAGGGCCGCGAAACCCACCGCGGTGAGCGCGGTACCGGGGAACACCCCTGCGCCGCCGCGGCCCGGCCCGGTTCGGCGCTCCCGGTCCGGGCGGTGTGCTCGATTGTCGTGAGGACGGCCACGCCCAGCGCCGGGCCGACACAACCCATCAGCACCACACCGGCGACCAGCACCGGTGTGCGACCGAACCGAGCGATCAGCTCCGGTGCGATATCGGCCGACGCGAATCGGGCGATCGCCGTCGAGCGGAAACCGAGGATGTCACCGGCGCGTCCGCCGAGCAGCAGCAGGCCGCTGTAGGCGAGTGCGTGGGCGCTGAACACCCACGCCGGTGCCGGGGTGGATATGCCGAGCCCGGACCGGGTCTCGGGCAGCGCGATATCGGCGACGATACTGCCCACCGAGACCATGAGCCGGCAGGTCAGGACAACACCCAGGACGATTGCCGTGCGGCACCCGGCCGGTGGGCCGGCGCTGCTCGCATCGCGGGGCGCGCGGGTGCCGGCTTCGTGTCGGCCGGTCATCGTATTCCGTTCGCGGAGTCCGATCGAACGACAACCGAAGTCGTCGGTGCCGACCGCCTCGGCTTCCGATGTCATCATGGCGGTATGTCGGGCTCCGTCTATCTGATCACCGGTATCCAGGCCGCGGGCAAGTCGACGGTGGCCCAGGCCCTGGCCGAGCGCCTACCGTGTTCGGCGCATATTCGCGGTGACGCGTTCCGCAGATTCGTGGTCAACGGACGAGCCGAGATGACCGCCGAGCCCAGCCCGGCTGCCGTCGCACAGCTGCAGTTGCGCCATCGGCTCGCCGCGGTCGCGGCCGACGAATACGCCGCCGCCGGTTTCGCCGCCGTCCTGCAGGATGTGGTGCTCGGGGAACATCTTCCGTGGATCGTCGACCGGATCCGGACCGATCCGCTGTACGTCGTCGTCCTGGCGCCGCGACCCGAGGCAGTGGCCGCGCGTGAGGCGGGCCGGGACAAGAACGCCTACGGGACGTTCACCGTATCCGCCCTCGACACTGTCCTGCGGGAGAGCACCCCGCGACTCGGGAATTGGTTCGACACCTCGGATCTCACCGTCGAGGAGACCGTCGCGGCGATCTTGTCCGACGCGCGACCGATCCGGCAGTAGCCCGGCCGAAACGGTCCAGCAGAGTCGATCGGTTCAGGCGCACCGGCGTTCGGCCCGCTGCCGGATAAGCTCCTCGATCGCGGTCGGGAGAGTGGTTTCGAAGTCGATCAGCTTCACCCAGGTCGGCGTGATCACGATCCGGACCATGCCGTCGTAGAGCGAACGCACTTCGGCCTCCCATTCGGCGCGCTGCTCGGAGGTCATATCGTAGCTGCCGTTCATCTGCAGGTACTCCGCCGCAATACCGTCGACCGCGTCCAGCTCCACCCGGCCGCGGATGAGCAGGATCTTCGGCGGATGTACTTCGGTGTCGATCGTCAGCGCGACCTCTGGGTGATGTCGCAGATGCGGCAGCTTCGGGGCGTTCTCGGTGGTGCAGACGACGATCTGTGCGCCGTTCCAGGTGAAGGCGACGGGAATGTTACGAGGTGTGCCGTCCTGGGCGACGTAGGCCATGCGCAGCAGGTCTCGGGCCAGGAGTTCCCGGCTGTTCGGGAGATTCAATATCGTGGTGATCCGGTTCGATTGCACGACGGTCGCTCCTTCGTCGGTGTCGTCGAGGGCCGTTCGGCTGCTCGTACCCCTGGGACGGAGCAGCCCGGGCGTTCTCGACATCCACGGCGCACGGATCTCCGGGCGCGGGGGAGACGCACGGAAACGACGTCAGCGGCGCAGCACTTTGCGTGCGGTCCAGTTGCCGAGGAACTGGATGGCCTGCACACCGGCGATGATGAGCAGGGTGGCCACCAGCGTGACCTCCCAGTCGAATCGCTGATACCCGTAGACCAGCGCGAAATCACCGAGCCCGCCGCCGCCGACCGTGCCCGCCATGGCGGACATGTCCACGATGGCGATGATGACGAAGGTGTATCCCAGGATGAGTGGGCCCAGGGCCTCCGGGACGAGCAGGGTCGAGATGATCCGCAGTGGTCCGGCACCCATTGCCCGCGCCGCTTCGATCACGCCGGGGTCGACGGTCACCAGGTTCTGTTCCACGATCCGGGCGATGCCGAACGAGGCGGCCACTATCATCACGAACGCCGCCGCGTCGGTACCGATGGTGGTACCCACCACTTCGAGGGTGATCGGTCCGAGTGCCGCCAGCAGAATGATGAACGGGATCGGGCGCACGACGTTCACCAACACATTGAGCACCCAGTTGATCGGGCCGTTGGCCAGCAGCCCGCCCTTGCGGGTGGTGTAGAGCGCGGTGCCCAGCACCAGCCCGATGATGCCGCCCACCACGAAGGTGAGCAGCACGAGATAGATCGTGGTGCCGACGGCCTCGGTGAGGATCGGCCGTAGTTTGTCCCAATCGGTGTGCATCCGGTCCTCGCTACCGCTGGTCGAGTTGTGCGATCACCTTGTCGACGGCCTCGTCCGGGCCGTCCAGTGCAAGGGTGATACTGCCGAAGGTCTTGTCCTGCAGAGTGCTCACGCCGCCGTACACCACCTCGAAACCGACCCCGGCGTGCGCGGCGGTGGCGAGCGCGGGACCGATCCCGCGGGTGTCGTCGATATCGACAGTCACCAGCCTCCCGTGATGTAGTTCGTCCAGGCGGCGCAGTTCCTCGGGCGCGGGGCGATTGTGCAGCACGGTGTCGACGAACGATCGGGTCGGTGCCGCACGCGGTGCCGCGAATACGTCGAAGGTGTTCGCCAACTCGACGATGCGGCCTTCGGCGAGCACCGCGACCCGGTCCGCGACCGCCCGGATGACGTCCATCTCGTGGGTGATCACCACAATGGTCACGCCCAATTCGGCATTGATCTTGCGGAGCAGCCGCAGCACCTCACCGGTGGTCTCCGGGTCCAGCGCCGAGGTGGCCTCGTCCGCCAGCAACAGCGACGGCGAGGTGGCCAGTGCCCGTGCGATCCCCACCCGCTGTTTCTGTCCGCCGGACAGCTGGTCCGGATAGCTGCGTGCCTTGTCGGACAGCCCGACGAACTCCAGGAGTTCGGCGAGCCGTTCCTTGCGTTTCGCGCGCGGCCAGCCCGCCACCTTCAGCGGATACTCGATATTCCCGGCCGCGGTTCGGGAGCGGAAGAGATTGAACTGCTGGAAGACCATGCCGATATCGCGGCGTATCCGTCGCACCCGGGCCTCGGAGACACCGGTGATCGGGGTACCCGAGATCTCGATGCTGCCGCTGGTGGGCCGTTCCAGGGCGTTGATGAGCCGGACCAGAGTGCTCTTCCCCGCACCCGAGTAGCCGATCACACCGAAGATCTCGCCCTTCTCGATCCGCAGATCGATATCGGACAGCGCTTTCTCTTCGCTCTTGCCCGTGCCGAACACCTTGGTCACCGAACGGAACTCGACCGCGGGAACAGCGGCCGCCGGCCCGGTGGGTGTTCGGGTCACTGCCCGTCGCGGATCGTCTGCTGCACCCGCTGCAGTATGGGTTCGAGATCGGGCCCGGCCCGCCGGACCTCCACCGAGGTGCCCTTCGACGATTCGGCTACCGCCTGCTGGACCTCGGGGTCGTGCCAGATCTCCACCAGGCGCTGGTAGGTCGGGTCGGCCTTGTCTTCGGCGCGGGTGACGAAAGCGTTGATGTACGGTGCGGCGCCCGGGCTGGAGGGATCATCCTTGAACAGCGCCGACAGCGGATCGACACCGGACCGCTCCAGGAAGGTGTTGTTGATGACGGACCCGTCCACCGATGCCAGGGACAGCGCGGTCTGCGCCGCGTCGACGGGGGTGACCTTCACTTTGGAGCCGGCCCGATCGATATCGGCGGGGGACGGCGCCAGCGTGTCGGAGGTGAATCGCACCAGGCCCGCGGCCTGTAGGACGAACAGTGCCCGAGCCTGATTGGAGGGATCGTTGGGAATCGCGATCTCGCCGCCGGCCGGGATATCTGCCACCGATTCGTGTTTCTTCGAATACAGGCCGAGCGGGACGATCTGAGTCGCACCGATGGGCGTGAGATCGGCATTGTTGGCGACATTGTATTCGCCGAGGAACTGCAGATGCTGAAACAGATTGATATCGATCTGCCCCTGCGTGAGTGCGATATTGGGCTGCGAATAATCGGAGTAGTTCGTGATCTGCAGTGTGATACCCGCGTCCCGGGCCTTCTGTTCGAACACGTCCCACGCCTGATCGCTTTCGGTGGTACCGATGCGCACCACGTCATCGGATCCGGCGTCACCGCCACCGCAGCCGGTGAGGGCGAGTGCCGCGGCGATGGTCAACGCCGGTATCGCCAGTACCCGAGGGAATTTCAACGCCTGCTCCCGAATGATCGTGGTCGTGCGGACTCGACCATCCAAGCGGCGCCGGTACCGGGGTGACAACGGTTGCGATTGCGCTGAACGAAATTCTGGCCCGCGCGGTACCGGACCGCCTAATTTGCGCACAATGCGAGGTCTGCGTCGTTTCGCCGTTGTCCCGGTCCTGCTCGCGCTGGCCGCCCTGCTACCCGCCTGTGGCGCGGATCGCGATCCGGATGTGGTGCGTATCGGGGTGAACGATCTGGCACTGCCGCACTGGGAGGTCTATCGACAGAAGGCGGCCGAACGCGGGATCGCCGTGGAATTCGTCAACTTCTCCGATTACAACCAGCCGAACCCGGCTCTGTCGCAGGGCCGGATAGATCTCAACAAGTTCCAGCACGTGCGTTATCTCGCCAATTACAACGTGGCCGACAACGACGACCTGACCCCCATCGGCGCCACCGAGATCTTTCCGCTGACGCTCTACTCGAAGAAATACGATTCGGTGGCCGATATCCCGCCCGGGGGTGAGATCACCCTGAGCCACAATCCGGCCAATCATGTGCGCCCGCTGCTGGGGCTGGCGGCCGCGGGCCTGATCGTTCTGAAGGGGGGCCCGAGCTGGGATTCGCGAATCGAGGATGTGGACACCGTCGCGTCGCGGGTGCGGCTCACCACGATCGATCCCACGCTCACCGCGCAGTCTCTCGACAGTGTGGCCGCCGCGTTCGTGGACGATACGTTCGCCGTTCCGGCCGGCCTCACCGCCGACGACGTCATCTACACCGATGATCCCGAGCGACCGGAACTGGCCCAGTACATCAATGTCTTCGCCGCGCGGGCGGAGGACAGGGACGATCCGACCCTGCTCGCGTTGGCCGATCTTTATCACGATCCCGACGTGGAAGCCGCCGTCCGGGCCGAATCCGGCTACGACGGGATCTTCAAGGACAACGACCCGGCGGAACTGCAGGCCACTCTCGCGGAACTGGAAACAACTTTCCGGGGCCGTTCCGGCCCGCGCTGATCCGGTGCGTGCCGTCCGCCGGGGTCACTGCCAGTGCCGGTCGCCGACGGCCGCGGCCTCCGTGCCCCCGTCGGCGAAGATGATCTGACCGGTGACGAAACGGTTGTCGACGCCGGCCAGCCAGCAGATGAGTTCGGCGATCCACTCGGGGCGGCCCGGGAACCCGCCGAACGGCTGCGGGGCCGCGGCCTCGATCGTGCGCCGTACCTCGTCGTCGGCCAGGATCCACGCGGCCGCCGGCGTATCGACCACTCCCGGCGCGACGGCGTTGAGCGCGATACCGGCGCCCGCCCATTCGGCGGTGGGAGCCGTCCGGCGCACCCAGCGATTGAGGGCCCGCTTGGCGATACCGTAGCCGCCGGCATGACCTCCTGCGCCGGGGTCGGCCTCGAGACGGGCGACCGCGGCTGCCTCGTCGCCGTCGAGACAGGCCGCGACGATGCGTTCGTCGGCCGGAGCCAGCGACGAGGTCGACGAGACGGCAACGGCGCGGGGTGCCGGACTCCGGGCGAGCAGCGGGCGTAGACCCGCCAGTGTGGCGACGGTCCCGAAGTAATTGGTCTCGAGCAGGCCGGTGGTACCGCCCCCGGCGACCGCGAGGACTCCGTCGATCGCCCCGTATTCGCTCACCCGATCGATCAGAGTCCGCCGCCCGGCCGGCCCGGAGAGGTCGGCTCGGATCTCGGCGTCGGCGAGGTCGCAGCCGATCACCGTCGCCCCGCGCTCCCGGAGAAGTGCCGAGGTGGCGGCTCCGATACCGGAGGCCGAGCCGGTGACGACATAGCTTCGCCCGGCGAACCCCGGATGTGCGGACATAGCGCTCTCTGTTCTGCCGGGACCCGGCGTACAGCCACCGGGTCTGCCAGTACCGTACGCCCGCGCGGTTTTCGCCGTGCCAGCGGCGGCCCACGGCGCAGTCCGTGGAACAGCCGCTGTCGCAACGGCATCGGGTGACCGGGCGATGCCGGATTTGTCCATGCCGGGTTCCGCGTACCCGTACTGCTCGGTTGCCGATGGCCGCTGCGGCATACCGAGGTGGCTGGTCGACTGTCCAGATGTAAGACTGGCTGCGCACCGCCGGGGTCGGGCCGGTGCCCGGTCCGGTGAGAGGAACACCATGCGGAAACTACGTACCGCCGCGGTCACCACGCTGTTCGCGGCTGCGGCGATCTCCGGTCTGCCCGGCGGGAACGCGACGGCAGCGCCGGCGGCCGGCGTCGTCGAATCCGTGGAAGCGGCGGCCGCCCCGGCCGTGCTGCCCGGATCGGCCGCTGCCGAGCGGATCCTCTATACGAGCTCCACGGTGGGCGCGCAACCCACCGTCGCGAGTGCGGCGGTCTATTTTCCGCCCGGCCAGCCCCCGGCCGGCGGCTGGCCGATCATCGCCTGGGCGCACGGTACGGTCGGACTGGGGGATTCCTGCGCCTACAGTGTGGCCGGCCCCGGCGCCGTCGAGCGGGACTGGGCGTACCTGGGGACATGGCTCGAGCAGGGTTACGCGATCGTCGCCGCCGATTACGCCGGGCTGGGTACACCCGGTGAACACCCCTACCTCAACGGGGTGGTGGAGGCACACAATGTCGTCGACGCGGTGCGCGCCGCGTCCGGGCGCTACCCGGCGCTGTCGAACAAATGGGTCGTGGTCGGGCAGTCCCAGGGTGGGGGAGCGGCGGTCACCACGGCCCGCTACGCCACTGAATTCGGCGGGCCCGGACTCGACTACCGGGGCGCCGTCGCCACAGGTGTCCCCGCCTATATCGAGAACATTCTCGCGCTGATGGGCCCGGGCGTGCCACCGGTGAAACTGGGCGCGCACACCACCGGATACGCGCTGTACCTGCTCAACGGTCTGCGCACCACCTATCCCGAACTCGACGTCGAATCCCTGCTGACCGACTCGGGCCGGTACTGGCTGGAACGCGCACGCACCGAATGCCTGTCCCCGCTGGGCGACGCGCTGGTCGCCGACGGCGTGGTGATCGGTGATCTCTTCGCTCGTCCGCTGTCGGATATCCCGGACCTGAACGGACTGCTCACCCGTTATCTCGGTCTTCCCGAGTCCGGCTACGACCGGCCCCTGTTCCTCGGGCAGGGGTTGCGCGACACCGATGTGATCACGCCGGAGACATTGCGTTTCGCCGGGGTGCTCGCCGCGAACCGCCAGCCGGTGACGCTGAAGGTGTACCCGGCCGACCACGACGGAACGGTCAACGATTCGCTGCCCGATTCGGTGCCGTTCGTACGCGATCTGTTCGCCTGAGCTCGGCTCGGCGGACGCCGGAGCCCACCATCCGGTGAATCCGGGTGGCGGACATGGGCTTCGCCGGGTTTGATATCGCAAGGGCCGGGAATAGCGGGAGCATAGTGTCCCTCTACCCACGGGAATTGCCATGATCGTTGTTCTCGGGCTCGTGATCGCCGTCGCGGCGGTTGCCGCCGGCGTTGCCGGTGTCGCGGCCAATACCAGTGATGTCAATCGTCTGACCAGTGACTTCTCGGTCTTCGACTACCACTTCGCCGGAACCACCGGTGAACTGTTCCTTATCGGCATCATCGTCGGTGTCGTCGGTGGGCTGGGAGTCGGTCTCGTCTCCGCCGGAGCGTGGCGGTCCACTCGCCGGGGAGCGGCGACGCGTCGGGAACTCCGGCAGTCGCGTAAGGAGATCGCCGCGGTCCAGCGGGATCTCGCCAAAACCAAGGAACCCGCGAAGAAGCCCGCGCCCGCTCCCGCCGCGGCCGGTGCTCCGGCCTGGTCGATGAGCAAATTGCTGCGCAAACCGGACAAGGGCGCGGCAGCGGCCAAATAAACGCACGGTCGAACAACAGCGGGCACTCGCCCGGACGTCGGAATCCCGAATCAGAAAGTCAGTGTCATGATCGTTCTCGGACTCGTTCTCCTCATCGCCGGTTACCTGCTCGGTATCGGTGTACTCACCACCATCGGTCTCGTACTGCTGGTAGTCGGCGCGGTGCTCGCCATCGCCGGTTCGGTGGGCCGTCCCGTCGCCGGTCGGCGTCACTATTACTGACCTGGGTAATTACTGACCCGCGTACCGCGGACCACTGACGGCCGCGGCGGTGCGGTGACCTCTCGGGGTCGCTCGCGCCGCCGCGGTCTTTCGTATCTCGGTCAGGCGCATCGGAGCGGATTCAGCCGCGCCCGGCGCGCAGACCGTCCAGCGCCAGGACGAGGCACCGGTTCGCCGCGGCCGGACTCGCGGCGTCACCCAGCAGGGACAACCCCCAGATCAGATGGAAGACATCGTCGTCGGTGACCGCACCGCGCAGCACTCCCGCGTCCCGGGCCCGTTCGAGCAGTCGGGACAGTTGTGCCATACCGCGATGGCATGCTTCCACCAGATGCTCGGCCGCCGGATGGTCGCCGGTGATCGCCTCGAGGAGGCCGCGGTCGGCGATCATCCGATCCAGCAGCTGGGCGACGAATCCCGTGAAGGCATGCCACGGGTCCGGTTCGGCGTCGGAGGCCTCGGCCAATTCGTCGAGGGCCGCCACCCGTGCCGGAAGCAGTGCGTCGATCAGCGCGTCGCGGTTCGGGAAGTGGTTGTACACCGTGCCGATTCCGACGCCGGCCCGCCGCGCCACCTCTTCCAGCGACCCACGCAGTCCCTGTTCGGCGAACACCGCGGCGGCCGCGGTGAGTACTTTCTCCCGATTCCGGGCGGCGTCGCGGCGCAAGGGTTTGGTCACGGTCACCATTCTACAAAACCGAGGCCCCCCTCGGCTTCGTGCTAGCCTCTAAGTCGAGGGGGTCCTCGACTTGGATGGGAGATCGACAATGTCAGGCGGAGGAACTGCGGTGATCGTCGGCGCCGGACCGGGACTCGGCATGTCCATGGCGCACCGGGCCGGTCGGGCCGGTCACCGGGTCGTGCTGTTGTCCCGGAATGCGGAAAGACATGCAGGTTACCGGCACGAACTGGCCGACCAGGGGATCGACGCCACCAGCTTTGCCGTCGATGTCACCGATGGCAACGCGCTACGTGCGGTCCTCGCGGAGATCACCACCGGGGATATCGAACTCGTCTACTACGGCACCGGCGCCGCGCTGCCGCCGACGTCGATCACGGAGGTGAACTCGGCGGATGTCGAGGCGGCGTTCTCCTGGGTGTGGCCGGCGGTGGACGTCGTGGCGGCCGTCCTGCCCGGTATGCGGGCCCGGGGACGCGGCGGGTTGCTGTTCGCCGGTGGCCTTTCCAGCGTGCGCCCGATGCCCGCGCTGGGGCAACTCGCCCTGGCATCCGCGGCGCTGCGGAACTATGCGATCACCCTGCACGCGGCGCTCGCCGACGAGGGACTGTACGCCGGAACTCTCACCATCGGCGGTGTCGTCGAACGCGGCGATATCCACGCGATGCTCAGCGCCGATACCGCCCGCTATGGCCCGCTGGAAGGGCACACCCTCGACCCCGACCGGATCGCGGACGTGGCGTGGGAGATGTATCGATCGAAAGACCGGGCCGAGGAGATCTTCGACGTACTCGACTGAGGAGAATCCCGAGGTCGCGCCCCCGGTTCGCTGCGCGGGGTCCCGGAGTGCGATATCCGCCGGGGCGCCGTGCGCCGGTGGGCGGCTGTCGCATACCGGCGGTCCGGGTCTCGGCGGTCAGCGGACCGGGCGCTGTTCCCGCTCCCGAGTGGCCGGAGTGGCCGGGGCGGTGGAGCTGTGCGGATCGGTCAGCGCCATGCTCACGCCGATCAGCAGCACCACGGTGACCACGCTGATAGCGCCCAGGAGTGGGCCCAGTACCTGGAGCGGCTCGGCGCCTTCGGGGGGTGCGGCGTCGGGAACGGAATGTGCGTGCATGGCCGACATTCCGGTGTAGTGCATCGTCGCGACCGCCGCGGCCATGATCAATGCCGCGCCCAGGGTGGACAGCAGGCCCCAGGACCGCATGCTGAACCAGAGTGTGGCGGTGGCAGCGACGGTGGCGATCACCAATGAGAGAGCTACCCGGGCCGGGTCGTATTCGATATGGGCGTCGGTGCGCATCGCGTACATACCGGTGAAGTGCATCGCCCCGATGCCCAGTCCGGTGATGGCCCCGCCGGTCAGCAGTGCTGGAACACCGGACCCCGGGGCGGTCACCAGCGACAGGCCGATGCCGACCACGCCGATCGCGATGGCCGCGCTCAGCAGGGTGAGCGGTACATCGAAGCGGATCTGCGCACCGTCGATGGAAAAGCCCAGCATTGCCACGAAATGCATGACCCAGATTCCGGTGCCGCCCACCGTCACCGCCCCGAGGATGAGCCACACCACCCGACGCCGGCCGTAGCGTGCCTGCCGGGTGCACTGTAATCCGATGGCGCACCCGGTGGCCGAGAGAAAGTAGGCGAGGGCGGGTGTCAACCAGCCGAACGCAAAGTGTTCGAGGTGAAGCATGTCCATCCAACGTTCCGCCGGGAAACCCGGAATTTCACTGTAGGGCTAGACAGTACGGCGCCCGTCCCGGCGCGGTGTGCTGATCATTTGCTTAAAACCCTGTGGTTTCAGTCACATTCGGCATCCGCGATACTTCGGATCCGCAACATTGCGTTATCTATGTTGCGGATCCGGCGCCGTTCCGGGTGGTGGATCGATACAGGGCGGAAGGTCGGAATCGTCCTTGTCGCCGCGCTCTTGGGCTGTGCTCGCCGTCGGCGCTGCCTATCCACGCAACGTGAAACAAGGGCGGTTCGAATTTCCTGCCGGTCCACCCTGGGCTTTTCGCCCATTCGATAACTGATGCATAACTGCTCCATAACTTATCTGCAGCGGTTGTCCGATCGGTGAAACGTTCACGCACCGGCGTGGTGCGGAACCAGTTCCGAGGCGGGAGTGACCCGGCTGTCGAATGCCGTCCACAGAGACCCGTCTGTCAGCCGACGTAGGACGAACCGGTATTTCCCGTAGCTCGCTCGTGACACCGCTGCCAGGCGAGTCCTGCCCACCACTCGGTAGGGGTGTCCATCGATACGCACTGTCGGGTTCATGATCAGTCGTCCCCTTTCGCCGTCGTCAGCTACGACCGCCACTGTCACAGGGAGGTGCTGAAGACAGCCTGAAAAGGGCTGAAGGCCGTTTCAGGAATCCGGAGCCGGGCCGCGTGTAGTAGTCCCCGATGGGTCCGACAGCGGGCACAATCCACGTCACGGTTACCGACCGATCGTGCGAGCTTGCTCTCGATCCGAGCGACACCGAAGTTCACGACGATGGCCGCTTCGAACAGGCAGCTGGGCGCGGCACCTGCCCTTGTCCGGCTCATCCAGGATCGAAAGATATACGCAGCCTCCGGTACCGGCCGAACGCTTTTCCGAACACGACCTATGCGGGGCTGCGGGAATCGCGGGGCAGTGTCAGTCCCATCACCACCGCGTCCCAGAGCTCGCCGTTGCGGCGGCGGTAATGAGTTCGCAGGACGCCTTCGATCTCGAACCCGGCTCGGGTGTACAGCGTGAGTGCGGGTTCGTTGTGGGGCCAGACCTGCAACGAGACCTTGTGCGCGCCGTGTTCGCGTGACCAGTCGATCACCCGGTCGAGCAGCTGTGTCCCGAACATATCGCGCCGGGTCGTCCCCACCTGCTGCCACGACCGCTGCAGTCCTTCGCATCGGAAACCGGCGCGTTCCGCGGGTCGGTTATCGGCGCCATCAGGTGATCATCGCCCGGTGCCGATCCGGGCGGCCACGAAATTTGCGGTAACCGCCGGCGAGATCGCTGCGGCGTCAGCGGTGCGTTTCCAGCCAGTCCCGGAAATGGGTCGGGGCCAGGTGTGCGTCCGGTCCGGCGAGGAGCTCGTCGCCGGCGATCGCCGCGAACATTCCGGCGGTGTCGTCGGTGACGACGATCCGATCGTCGTGCCGGGCGGTCAGGGCCATCCGGCCGATCTCGTCGAGCGGGAAGACGTCGGGACCGGCGACGTTGCGAATGCCCTGTAGCGGAGTGCCCAGCGCGACGCCGACCACCGCGTCGACGACATCCGCGGCCGCCATCGGTTGTAGACGGGTCGCGGGCAGCCGGACGGTGGAGTCGTCGGCGGACCAGGACATGACCGCGTCCATGAATTCGAAGAACTGGGTAGCGCGGACGATGGAATACGGGGTGGGGCCCTGCCGGAGCATTTCCTCCTGCAGGGTTTTGGCGCGGTAGTAGTCCAGCTGGGGCACTTTGTCCACACCGACGATGGAGAGAACCACCTGATGTTTCACTCCGGCCCGGTCACCGGCGGCGAGGAGGTTGTCCATGGCGGTCCGGAAGAAATCCGTGGAGGCCTCGTCGAAGGTCGGGGAGTTGGCCAGGTTCACCACCACATCGGCGCCCTCGACCGCGGCGTCGATACCCGCTCCGGTGATCAGGTCCACGCCGGTGGAGGGCGCGGCGGGTACCGGATCGTGACCGGCGGCCTTCAGCTTCGCCACGACCTGCGAACCGATCCGGCCGGTGCCGCCGATGACTGTCAGCTTCATGGTGCTCACCTTTCACCGCCTGCGCGCGGCAGGCCGGGGTTCTGAGAGTTCGATGTGCACTGAGTTGCGGAGATACTGTCCACTGCGGCGGTCCGCGGTCGACCGGCCGCGGGAACCGGGCGATCATTAGTGCTGCCGTTCCAGCATCGCATTCCCGGTTCGCGGGACCGGGCGCGGCAACCGGAATAGATGATTTCGAGACCTGTGGTCCGCGTGCGACCGGGTCCGGCACGTTATGGCACCGCGGCCGCGGTTCGCCGGCGCACGCCTGCAACAGGGGCGTCGGCCGATCTCCGCGACGCCGTGCCGCCGAGTACGGACCCGGCGTCGGGGAGATCGGCCGAGGACAACCGGGATCAGATGGTGAGGCGCGCGTCGGGCACCACGCGGGTGATCGACAGATCCCGATGCGCGATCCCCGGGCCGTGGTCGTGCACCGGCCGCACCGCTTCGATAACATTTACGCAGGTCAGATGATCGGCGGGATGAAGCCCGTCGGTGAACCGGAACCGGACGTTGGCCGTACCCTTCGCGGTATCGGTGGTGGTGACGAGTTGATATCGCAGCGGCGCCCGGTCCGTGTCGGCGGTGGTCCAGATCGACCGGTAGCTCAATCCGGGCCCGAGGTCACGGTCGACGATCACCTTCTGGACTGTTCCGGAGTCGTTGGTGACCACCTCGACCGTCCGGCTCGGCGTCGCGGCGGTGCCCGCGGCACTGTGGAACACCGCGTCGTCGAGAACCCGCAATCCCGCCGCGTAGTAGCCGTCCACCGCGGCGGCGCCGGCGGTGGCGGTTTCGGGACCGACAGCTCCGATACCGATATCGTGCCGGGTACCCCACGGGTACACCCCGGTCTCGGGGAAGTCGAGTTCCTCGATCAGCTCCACCCGCCGGATGCCCCGGGTCACCTCGGTCAGCGACCGGATGAGCCGGGCCGGGATGGTGGCCTGGAAGGCTCCGGTGGCGTGGAAGGTGGAACGACCTGCCCGGCAGGCGTCCAGCAGCTCGGCCGGTGGCAGGTGCCCGTCCAGCGGCGCGGTGGATACGACGTCGAATCCTTCCCGCAGCAGCCGGGGCAAGACGTCTTCCGGTGCGCCCGCGGCTATCTCGGCGAAACTCGGCAGGTAGACGACGCACGCAGTCCCCGCCGGCGGGGACTGCGCGGCTTCGGTCCGCGCGGACACCTCGAGGTCCGCGCGCGCTCGGATCCGATCCGTGATCCGGTCGGCCAAGGGGCCGGCGCCGAGCACCGCGACCGCGAGCGTGGGTGTACTCATGACGACTCCAGAAGGTAGTGAGGACGCAGGTCCGGCATGACCACACCGGGTGGCGCGGCACACAACTCGGGAACGACGGCGAGCATTGCGGCGACCGAGATATCGGTGACGGCCGACCAATCTGCGCTATAGGTCTGGGCATCCATTTCGTTACGCATCTCGATCGCGCCGGGACTGCCGTCGAGGGTGATCACGTGTCCGCCCGCCGGGCTGTTCGGATGATCCTGCCCCAGATGGGCATTGCCCTGTCCGACATGCCAGCACTCCTCGTTGGTCATGAAGAGGCGCTCACCGAGGTAACCGCGGTAGGTCATATGGATCGCGCCCACTGTTCCGGGTTCGACCACGGTGCCGCCGGCCGCCACCCGCACTCGTGCCGGAACCGGGTACAGATGTCGCTCGACCCGGACCGTCTCGGAGCGGGCTCCGTACAACGCGTGGGCGACATTGCCGAGAACGGCATCGAAGTAGAAGTGTTGCATCAGGCCGATCGCGTGATCGGAATCCACTGCCGACAGCGGCATTCCGAACCCGAGGCTTTCCAGCCCGCCCCACATTCCGTCGGGTGCGGCGGACAGATCCCCGACCTCGAGGAACCGCACTTCGTCCACCTCGTCGAGCAGCGCGGCCAGCCGGAGCAACAACTGTTCGACCATCAGTCCCGGGTGCAGCCCGGTGCCGTGCAGGGATACGCCACCCGCCAGGCAGGCACGCTGTAACCGGCGGCCCGATCGCCGTCTCGGGATCGCCCGGTCCACGAGCGGGCCGGCCAGTAGTTCCAGGCCGGGCCGCAACGGTCGCGCGAGTGACGAGTCCACCGCGCGCATACCCAACCGTAAAGCCCTGAGCGCGTAGCGCAACCGGGGGCCGAAGGCGTCGCCGGTGACCTTCGTGTCCGCCACCGTCCGCAGCACCGACAGCGGCGACTGCGTGGACGACAACCAGGTCGGCATTGACGGATTGTGATACGAGGCCGCTGATACGACGTTCTTGCCCGATTCGAGCAATTCGACGACGTCGTCGTCGGTACCCTGCAGCAGGGCGGGGGTGGTCGGTGTGTGGATGACGCAATCGGCATCGAGAGCGAGGATATCGGCTTTCGACGTGGTCGCGGTGATCCCCACCGGGGGCAGCCCGGCGAGCTCCCCGATATCCGTGCCGTGTTTGTGCGGACTGAACACCTTGACCCCGACGACCTCGAAGTCGGGAGATTCGATGGCGGTGCGCAATGCGCGTCCACCCATATCGCCCGGGCCCCAGATGATCAGCCGATATGGACCTGTCACAACCGTCTCCTCGCCGTTCGCGGACTTTCTAACACACCGCGGGATGTGACGCCTGCATTCTCGGCGGGGTGGCATCGGTAGATTCGGGAATGCTGCTGTGCGAGATGAATCGGCGACAGATCATCGCAGGATGTGATCTGCGGTTCGGCTTCGGTGGGCGGCGGCCGGCATGGCGTTCTCGTTCACAACAGGCCCTGGGTGGTTTCGGTACCGGACCGGAATGCGGCGAACGAGGCGTCGAGTTCACCGGTCGCGCTGCACATCACCTGGGTGCGGTTCTCCATATCGAGGGCATGACGCAGACTCGGTGCATCCACGGTCTGCCACATCGTCTCTTTCGTCATCCACACCGCGAGCGGGGAATTGCGGGCGATCTCCTCGGCCTTGGCGATCGCGCGGCCGAGGAGATCGCCGGTGTCGACGACCTCGAGCACCAGTCCTATCCGCAACGCCTCCTCGGCGTCGAAAACACGGCCGGTGAGCAGCAGTTCGGCTGAGCGTGCCGCACCGACGAGGCGCGGCAGGTGGTAGCTGGTCCCCATATCGCAGGCCGAGATGCCGTGCCGGATGAACACCGCGCCGAACGAGGCGTCGCGAGCGGCGTATCGGATATCGCAGGCCAGTGCCAAGGCGAACCCACCGCCGACCGCCGCCCCGTTCACCGCGGCGATCACCGGCTGGCGCAGCCGGTGGATCTTCTCGAACGCCGAAGCCATCAACTCCTGGGCGGCGAGGATCCGGGCAACCGGGGAACGGACGGCGCCCAGCAGGGCCGCGGTCGGCGTGGCATCGGTGGCGGTGAAATCCTCCGGCCGCGCTTTGAGATCGGCGCCGGCGCTGAAACCGGCCCCGGCCCCGGTGATGACCAGGGCTCTGACCTCAGGTTTCCCATTGACCTCGTCGAGTGCCGAATGCAGTTCGGCGACGGTCTGATTGTCCAGCGCATTGCGCCGGTGCGGCCGGTCGATCGTCAGTACGACGACACCGGACGGCAGGTATTCGGTGGACAGCGCGGACACGGACACTCCTTCGGTGGTGTGATCAGCGTGCGACGGTCCCGCCGTCGACGAGGAAAGTCTGCCCGGTGATGAAACTGCCGGCATCCGAACACAGCAGCAGCGCGGTCCCGACCATTTCGTCGGGCCGGGCGATACGCCTCAGCAGGGTGGCGCCGGCCATGGCCGCGACGAATTCCGGCGGATTGTTGCGAACCATATCGGTATCCACCGCACCGGGCGCCATGGCGTTCACCCGGATACCGTCCGCGGCGAATTCGGCTGCCATGGACCGGGTGAACGACAGCAGGGCCGCCTTACCCGCGGCGTACATCGACAGCGCGGGCGCGAACTGCATCGCCGCGACGGACCCGAGATTGAGCACCGCCGAGTGCTCACCGGCGCGCAGATAGGGCAGAGCCGCCTGGATCAGGAACAGCGGCCCCTGCACATTGACCCCGAAGGATTTCGCCACTGCTGCCGGTTCCATGGTGGCCAGCGGTTGGGCGAGGGCATTGGCGGCGTTGTTCACCACGATATCGATACCGCCGAAGGTTTCCGCGGTGGTCTCGACCAGCGCGTGCAGGGCGTCCACATCGCCGAGGTGGGTCGGTACACCGATCGCCTCCGCGCCCAGTTCCCGCAGCTGTGCCGCGGCCTGTGCGCAGGCCTCCGGTTTCCGGCTCGCCACCACGAGTCGTGCGCCCGCGCAGGCGAATCCCTCGGCGATCGCGAGCCCGATACCCCGTGTTCCTCCGGTGACGATCGCGGTCCGCCCGCTCAGATCGAACAACTTCTGATAGGAGGTCCTGTCCACTGTCCACCTTCTCGGTCTGCGGGGCGATACCCGTGGCCGTAGGACGCTCTACGGCTGGAGTCAGTTGTATCAGCGCCCCGGCGGGTGCGGCAGGATCGGTCCCGTTCGGTGCGGAGCGCGGCACATCCGGTCCCCGCGGGTCCCGAAGCCCGATCACCACACCAGCCGGGCGAGATAACGGAGGGAGTATTCGCGGATCGCGTCCGGATCGGTGATATCGAGCTGTCCCTCGGGGTTCAGCAGCAGCGACAGCGCGAGGCGGATCAGCAGTTCGGCGACCGCTCGCAGATCCTCGTCCGGCATCGTCACACCGCTGCGCCGCAATGTTGCCGCGACCCGTCGGCCGGCCTCCGCTATGGGCAGCCCGCGCGGTTGCCGGGCGGGCCCCGTGATCAATTCCGGTTCGCTGGTGACGATGCGCCGGGCGAGCGGTGTCCGCTCCAGGAGACCGAAGAACAGTGTGAAGCATTCCGCGACGGCCGCACCCGGTTCCCGCCCGGCCGCCGCCTGGGCCAGTTGTCCCAGCAGAGCATCGGTTTCGCGCAGTACCAGCAGCTCGAACAGCGATTCCTCGGTGGGGAACCGCCGGTACAGCGTCCGCCGGCTGATACCGGCGCGCAGCGCGATATCGTCCATGGTGGATCGGCGTACACCGTACTGCTCGAACTCCGATTGCGCGGCGGCGAGTATCCGGTCGACCCGGGGGTCGGTCCGGTTCGGGGTGGCGGTATCGGGAGTCATCGGACGCCGGGCTCCGGGACCGTGGCTGCCCGGCACGCCGCCGATCGTCGCGCCGCGACCGATATCACCAGTGCCGCTTTCCGTTGTGGATCCGGCGGGGGTCGACCCCGGTCCGCGCCCAGGCCCGCGCCGCCCACGGCACATAGAGCACCCGTACCGGCAGCCTGCCGAAAACGGGATTCGCGGCACGCATCACGGCGGCGAAGCGCTGGAACGTCTTTCGGACCGGGTATCCCAGGGCAGTTCGCAGACATCGCGCATCTGCTGGGGCAGCGTGCCGATCAGGACTGTGCGCAGGGTGGCGTCGATCGGCGCGGCGAGAATCCGCCAGAGCGGCGCCGGAATCCACCGGGGGCCGGGGACGCCTTTGCGGAGATAGCCGGTGGCATACCAGATGGTGCGGGTCCGGACGAACCGCGTGAGCATCCGGTCCCAGTACGCCAGGAACTCCTCGTAGGTCTGCGGCTGGTTGCGTGCGCTCACCCCGTACAACTGGAACCAGGACTTGCTCTCCTCGAAGATCTGTACCTTCTCCGCGTAGGACAGGCGCCGCACGAAAGTATCGGTGATGTAGAGGACCTGGTCGACAAAAGTGGCGTGGGCCCAGTAGAACAACTCGGGGTTGAGCGCGTGGTAGCCAGAGCCGTCACCGATGGTGCCCTTGATGGATCCGTGGAAGTCCCGGACCCGGCGGCCCCATTCGTGGGGGTCCTCGCTGTAGACGGTCTGCATGATGGGCGGAGCGCTACGGCGGGCACGCCCCAGGCAATCGCTGAAGATCACCGAGTGGTCCTCGACCCCCTGCGCCAGCTGTTCGATGCAGTTCTCGGTGCCCGCGAGCCGCTGGAAACCGAGCACGCCGCGGATATCCCCGTAGAACTTCCACACGAGCGAATCCGGGCCGAGCCGTGGTGGTGATCCGGCGTTCTCGGTGACCGGAATGGGCAGGCACTTGCGGATTCCCGCGTCGAATTCGATGGTCACCGGTATCGCCGTGGCGCGCAATCGAGGATCGATGGCACAGATCAATGACTTCGTGCCACGACGGTACAGCTCCGGCCCGCACACCACAAGAGACGATTCCCGAGTGGCGCGTGCGGGCCGGAGTGCTACGCGGTGGCGGTGCCGGAGCCCAGGCGGGGAAAGGGTTCGGTGGAGAACACCACCTCGACTGCCACCTCGAAATATGCCGCGATACGCAGCGCCAGATGCAGGCTGGGGCTGTACTCACCGCGCTCGAGATAGCCGACGGTCTGGTAATGCACACCGAGCGCCCCGGCGAGTTCCCGCCGCGAAATACCCCGCTCGGCCCGCAGCATCGCGATGCGGTTGTAGATGGCCTCAGAAGGCACGCTGCATCGCCCTCTCCCGACGTGCCGCCATATTCGATCCGGACTCGTGCCGTGCCATGCGCCGCAACACTACCGGTGCGACGATCAGTCCCACGATCGCCCACGACCCCAGAACCGCGACGGTTTCGAGGTGGCGCCAGGAGCCGCCGATCTCGATCCCGGCGGCCTCGGGCGGCAGGAGCGCCGACCGCATTCCCAGTCCCGCCCAGTACATCGGGAACACCTGGGCCACGCCCTGCAACCAGCCCGGAAGCGCGGTGAGGGGATAGAAGATCCCGGAGATGGCGATCAGTCCCATCAGGGGCATCGTCAGCAGGAACGAGGCCCGGGCGCCGTCGAGAACGCCGCCCAGGATCGCGCCGAGCGGCAGTGCCGCGAGCAGCCCGAGCGACACCACCCACGCGAACCTCGCCCACGCCCCGGGGCTGTCCAGTGACGAACCGCCGATGATGAGCATTCCGGCGACCAGGACGACCAGTACCTGCACCAGAACAGATCCCGCCGCGGCGGTGACCTTGCCGACGAAGTAGCCGATCATCCCGTGCGGGGCGGTCCTGGCCCGCAACAGCGTGCCGTCCTCGCGGTCGAGTACGAGCACATTGGTGAGCGCGTACAGGCCGTTGAACGCGATGATGGTGCCGAGCAGGCCGGGCAGGGCGAGTTCGGCGACGGAGCGGCCGGTATCCCCGTACTCGCGACCGCGGAGCAGATAGAGCGCGCCCAGCGTGATCGTCGGCGTGAGGAACTGTCCGATCAGATCGGGCGCGTGGGTGAACATCTGCCGGAATTCGATCCAGCCGCGAAGGAAACCGGCGCGGACCGCGCCTGCGACGGGATTCATCGGATGACCTCCGCGAGGGTGTGGATCGCGGCCGCGGAGTCCGCGGATTCGCAGCGCCGGACCAGCGTCATATAGGTGTCCTCCAGCGATGCGCGGCGTACCTCCAACTCGCCGATGCGATCGCCGTGTTGTTTGAAGAGTTCGTGCACGAACTTCGTCGATTCGGTGGTGGTGTGGACGAACCGCCGGTCGTCCACGGTCCAGCGGACCTCGGCCTCACCCGCGATCGAACGGGAGAGTTCGTCGGCCGAACCGTCGGCGATGATGCGCCCGCCCGCCAGGATCAAGATCCGGTCGGCGATCTTCTCCGCCTCGTCGAGGTCGTGGGTGGTGAGCAACACCGTGGTGTCCTCCAGGTCGGACAGGCGATGGACGAGATCGTGGAAATCGCGCCGCGCCGCGGGGTCGAATCCGGCCGTGGGTTCGTCCATGAACAGCAGTTCCGGCCGGCCGACGATGGCGATCGCGACATCCAGCCGGCGCCGTTGCCCGCCGGACAACTTGGCGATCTCGGAGTTCGCGTGTTCGGCGAGGCCGACCAGTTCGACGAGTTCGCCGGTGTCCCAGGGCTTCCGGGTCTGTTCGGTGGAGTACGGGCGGTAGAAGGTCCCGAGATGGTCCAGCAATTCGTGGACCCGCCATTTGGCATGGTCGCGCCAGGATTGCAGGACGACCCCGATCCGCGACCGCCAGCGTTCGTCGCTGTGTTCGGGGTCGGTGCCCAGTACAGCGACCCGTCCGGCGGATCGCTGCCGGAAACCTTCCAGGATCTCGATGGTGGTGGTCTTACCGGCTCCGTTGGGTCCGAGCATGACGAGCACTTCGCCACGCCGCGCCTGGAATGTCACCTCGTGCAGGACATCGGTGGTGTCGTAGCGCATTCGCAGTCGGTCGACATCCAGCACCACGCCGTCGTTCGAAGTCATGAATCCTCCCGATCATCAACCTTCGATGATTTGTAGCATATCTACTACATATGGCAGCGGCAATGTTCATGACACGTCTCGGGGGCCATGCTCAGATCGTCAGCGATCGGTAGGTGCGAGCGAGAACACCGCGACCAGGAAGTCCGAATGCTCGGTGAAGGGCCGCAGGTCCCAGGTCGACAACAGGAGGTCCGCGGTGAGTCCTTGTTCGGCGGCATCGGCGCGGAGCTGCGCGAACTCGTAGCCGCGGTCGGCGCCGAATCCGGTGACCACCCGGCCTTCCCGGGCGAGATGCCGGGCGAATCCGGCCAGCACCGCGGGCCGGGTGGACGGCGCCAGAAAGGTCATCACATTGCCCGCGCAGACGATCACATCGAAATCCGCGCCGATACCGCGGGACGGCAGATCCAGTTCGGCGAGATCACCGACCAGCCAGGTCGGCCCGGGGTGGTCGGCCTCGGCGGCCGCGATCAGCACCGGGTCGATATCGACCCCGACAACGGTATGACCGGCATTGTGCAGATGCCCGCCGAGCCGTCCCGGTCCGCAGCCCGCATCGAGCACACGGCCACGCCGGCCCAGCATCGCATCGATCAGCCGGGCCTCACCGAAGATGTCGTGCCCCTCGGCGGCCAGGGTCCGGAACCGCTGTACATACCAATCGGAATGGGCGGGGTCCGCCGCGGTCAGCTCCTCCCAACGGCTCGGTGTCCTCGCCGGACGCTCGTGCGCGCTCATCCAGTTCCTCCTCGCTCGGTCGCCGGGGGCGGCGCCCGGTGGAACCCTACGGCCGTCAGGCGGCCATCCGGTTCTCGTAGACCGTCGCGAGGTCGTGCAGGGCCGCCGCGCCGTCGCCGGTGAAACTGGAGCCGTGCATCACGGCGAGCGTTGTGGGCCGCAGTTCGGCCAGGCGGTGCAGAGCCGCCGGAACCGCCGGTCCCAGCGAGGTCGCGTGGAAGGCATCCTCGGCCGCCTCGGCCGGGCCGACCAGATCCGCGCCGGTCGTCGGCGGACCGTCGCCGAGCTGGGTCATCAGATCGCCGCAGAAGAGCACCCCGGTGGCTTCCTCGTAGAGCACCCGCGCCTCCCAATTGTGCGGTGCGTGCGGGGTGTCGAGATGCTGGATGCGGCGGTCTCCCAGATCGATCACCTCGCCGTCGGCGAGTCGCCGGGGCAGCCGGTCGGCCAGATCGTCCAGTGACACCTGGCAGCCCACGACGCCGTGTGCCACTTCTGCGCGCGGCGCCGCGTTCAGGAACAGGTTCATCGCGCCGCTCTCGTCGGCCTCCACATGACCGAAGGTGATCCAGCGCAGATCCTCGACGGGCCGGATCCGGGCGATCGCGGCGGAAACGGCGGGGAACAGCGCCCGCATCCCGGTGTGGAACAGCAGAGGTTCCGCGGCGTCGACGAAGAACTGATTGAAAGTGAAACCGGCCGGGCCGACCTCGGGTACGAAGGTGGAGAATCGGTAGATACCGTCGGCGATCTCGTCTGTTCGGATATCCATCACAGCAGTCCTGATAGCGCCATCCCCCCACCAGACATGGACAGAACGCGTATTCGAGTACCGAAACCCAGTGTAACTCCGCCGGTCAGCGCCGAACAGGGCCGTGGCTACCGGCCCCGGCGCCGGATCCGGAGCTCCGCACCGGACAGGGCGCGTGGCCTCACTCCTCGAGGTGAGGCCACGCCTGCCGGCAACCGGGCGGGCGGCTATACCTCGGCGACACAGGTGACGAGCTGCCGCTCGTCATAGGTGTAATAGCTGGTGGCCTCGGCGGGGCACCCGGATTCGTCGGTGGTGCCGGTCAGGATCTCGAGCACGCGGACGGTATCGGGCTTCCCCGGCGTGCACGGGCTGTGCGTGGGGCTGTCGCTGCCCGACGGAACGGTCATGCACTGGCCCTCCACCCAGTCGATATCGAGGCACAGGGCGCCCTGCTCCCGGCCGCCCAGCGTCACGTAGTACGTCTGGTCGACATCGGACGCGCAGCCGTCCTGGGTCGGGGCCTTGGCGACCACCTTGTAGTTCGAATTCTCCGAACCGCACTGGGCGTGGTCGATCTCGGCGTCGGTCATCGTTCCCGAAAGGGTGACGCAGTCGCCGATGGCGGCGTCGAAGTCGACGTCACCGCCGTCGTCGGCGCCGTTCTGCCCGGGCACGGTGACCGCCGGGGAAGCCGGCGAACCCTGGGTCGAGTCCGCTCCGCTGGTACACCCGGACAGGGTCAGCACGGCACAGCTCAGTACGACGAGGCCGGTCATGACACCGGGCAGCCGGAACGCAGGCAAACGTCTGGACATGAGAACTCCTTCATGGAAATACGTGATGGTGAACAGTGATCGGGCACAATGTGATTCGGGCCGAGTGCCGGGTGTCCGCGATTCCGGGCCACAGTGCGGTGGCGAGGTCCGTCCCGGGTACGAACAGATGACCGCAACAAACGCGCGTGCCCCGCCCGGTGTTTGCCCGGACATCGCTACCCACCTCTCCGGTGGCCGTCACCGGCCGCGAGAGAGTCGATTCCCCGATGACACATCGCCGATACAGGCGGTGCGGGTAGATGTCCGGCCGGGTGCGGCCGAACGAAAGCGGCTATGAGATCCACCGAGCCGACTTCTGGTTGTCTCGGTGGAACAGCCACCTGCGAATGCTCGCGCGAGCCTACCGGTCGACCCCCCGACCCGCAGTGATCACGAGGATTGTTACCCCTGCCCCGGATCCCCGCCGCGCCCGTGACCTACGGCCGAAGCTTCCCACGTCGGTACCTTCTCCTCCTCGCTCATGCCCGGCGCAGATCTTAACCGCTTCTGCCGACAAAGTGGATCCGTTCGAGTTCGCCCGGGACCAGCACGGCATCGCCGAGGGTGTGCGGACGTGGGCGCTACGGGGCGCCGGGTGCACCGTGGCTGTCTCAGGCCCGGCGGCCCGGCCGGACCTCCGGACCGCTCTGCCGGACCGAATCGGCGGCGGCCCGCGCGGCGAGAGCGGTGCGGGAGGAGAGGTTCAGCTTGGCGAACAAGCGCGACAGATGCGCTTCGACGGTTTTCTCACTGACGAACAGTTCCTCGGCGATCTGCCGGTTCGTCATTCCCCGCACGATCCGTTCGACGATATCGATCTGGCGGCGGGTCAGCCCGGCGAAAACCGAGGCGTCGTTCGCGCGGGCCGGGCGGGCGGACGTTCCTTTCACCGATTCCTGTGCGGTGCGGGCATACCGGGCCAGCTCGGCGGCGTCGTGTTCGGCCGATACCGCGAGCGCGGTGCCGAACTCCGCCGCGGCCCGGCCGGGGTCGCCGAGTTCGGCCAGGGCACCACCCAGCACCAGCCGCGCCGCGGCGGCATCCAGTGGTGTGCCGCTCTTCCCGTATTCCCCGACCGCGGCACGGGCGAGGTCGGCCGCGCGATCCGGCCGGCCCAGCGCCGCTTCCAGCCGTGCCCGCGCGTAGCGCGCGTCGCCGACTCGCATATGCATCATCGGCGCGGCCGCCGCTACGGATTCCAGATACCGCACCGTCCGCTCGGCGGATTCGAGTTCACCCAGCGCGATTTCGGCTTCCACCAGGTGGCGCAGCCAGTACGGAAGTGTCGTCGGGCTGACGGTGGACAGATCGCCGTAGCCGCCGTGGGTCACGATCTGTTCGTGACCCCGCGCGTGGTCCCCGATCGAGATGAGGGCGGCACCGTAGGTCAACGGCGGGTGCTGGGAATACACGCTCTGCGGCGCGCCCGCCGCGATCGCGACTGCGCGGGCGCCCGTGGCCAGAGCCTCTTCGCGGCGGCCGAGCAGGGAGAGCGCCCAGCAGCGGGTGCCCTCGGTGATCGCGACCAGCGATGGATTATCCAGCAGCAGTGCGGTCTCGACTGCCTCTTCGACGACCCGGAGCGCGGGTAGGAGCCGGCCCTGTAACAGCAGGGCCACCGCCTGCAGGTGCAGCAGGTCGACCATATGGCGCCCATGGCCGGTGCGCCGGCATATCCGGATCCCACGCTCGCCGTGGGCGACCGCGAGCGTCCACTGTTCGAAGGACACCGCGGCGAACATCAGATCTGCCACGCCCTCCAGCAGTTCGGGGGTTATCTCACGATCGCTGAGCGAGTCGAGGATCCGCGCGGCCGTACCGAGATCGTCGCGGCCCTGCTGTAACGCGGAATCGAGTTGTGTCGTGGCGAGCCGCGCGTTCGCGGCGGTGGCGAGCAGATACGGGCGTCGATCCGCATCCGGCCGGGTGCGCTGCATCAAAGCGGTGGTGATGGTCATCGCGTTCTCCCAGTCGCCCAGATAGAGATGACTCTTGGCGAGCGCCAGCCGGTAGCAGGCGGCCTCGATACCGGCCGGGCCGACCAGGTCCAGCGCCGCCGACAACAGCCGGTGTCCCTCGGCCGGATAACCCAATCCCTGCTCGGTCGCTGCGAGGGCGACCATCATTCGTGCGCGTTCGTGGTCGGGAGCCCGGTCACCGCACTCGGCCAGGGCCTTGTCGAGGACCTCGCGGCTCTCCCGGAGTCGGCCGCAATCGTTGAGGGAATCGCACAGTGCCACGACGAGGGCGATACGGCGCTCACACGCGGCCTCCGCGGGGAGCAGGCGCAGGGCCGCTTCGAACCATCGTGCGGCGGTGAGCGGAGCGCGGGCAACGGCGTCCCGGGCCGCCTCGGTGAGGACCGCCAGTGCCTCCTCGTCGCCGATCTCGCTGCTGTACTGCAGGTGGTGGGCTCGGATCGAGAGGTCGGCACCGCGGGCGGCCGAAGCCTCGGCAGCGCGGCGGTGCGCCCGCCGCCGCCAGCCGTATCCACTGCGCTCGTACACGGCCCGGCGGATGATGGGATGCCGGAAACGCAGTCTGCCGCTCACCCCGGTCTCCTGCACCAGCTGCGTCGCGACCAGTTCGTCGGTGGCCGCGACGGCCTCGTCCTCGGGAAGCGCGCCGATATGGATCGCGAGATCCAGGTCGAAGGGTTCACCGGCGACCGCGCATGCCTGCAGGAGGCGCTGGGCCCCGGGCGATATCGATCGGATCTCCTGTTCGAGAGTGGCCTGGACGAGCACCGGCACCCGCTGCCCGGCCGGATGGTCGCCCGCCGGCCGGACGGCCTCGGGAGCGCGACTGCGTACCCGCGTCAGTTCCTGGAGATAGAAGGGGTTTCCGCCGCATTCGTGATACAAGCCCGGCAGTTCCTGCGCGCGGATCCGGTCACCGAGCAGCCGGGCGGCCTCGGCCAACGTCAGCGGCCCCAGGTCGAGCGAGGTGAGCACTCCCTCATGGGACGCCCGGCCGAGCGCCGCGGCGTGCGCGACCGGTAGCTGCCCGTTGCGGTGCGTGAATATCAGCAGACATCCGGGTAGCGCGCCACGCAGCAGGTGGCCCACGGTTTCGAGGGAAGCATGGTCGGCCCAGTGCAGATCGTCGAGCGCGAGCACGACCGGTACCCGGGAGGCCAGCAGTGCCAACGCGGCTCGGACGGCGCGGTGGCAACGCTGTCGTTCGATCGGTGTCGGGGCGGACGTAGGCGGCCCGGAGCGGCGCAGTGACGGCAGCAGCCAGCCGAGTTCGGCCAGATTCTCCGCGCCCAGCGTGCGCAGCAGGGATTCGGGCAGCGCGCCCAGCGCCGCGTCGAGTGCCTGTGCCAGAACCGCGTACGGAATTTCCTGTTCGAGCTCTGTCGCCTGCCCCCGCAGCACATGGAAGCCGTGGTCGGCGGCGGTGTGGCAGGCGGCATGCAGCAATCTTGTCTTGCCTATCCCGGGTTCCCCGGACAGCGATACGGCGGCGGGACCGCCGGTCGCCGCCACGGCGAACGCTTCGGCGAACACGCGCATCTCTTCGATACGTCCCACCAAGGGCCGGTTGTGCGAACTCGACCGCGCCCTCGGCACATTGCCTCCGTATAGGTTTCGCGAGGATCTGCCCGCGCTGTACCGATGGTCTCCGGTCACGCGGTCCGCGCTGCGAGCCCCGCGGGGAACCCACCGCTCGCGGGGCATGATATCGCCCCGCGCCGACCGGCCTCCGGCGAGAACTAGGGATTTCCCTACTTGGCCCGGAGGGGCCGGGCACCGCAGGATTGAGCCGTCCGGCCGTGCCGTGGTGGCGGCGCCGAATATCCGATGTCCGGCGTGATTCGGACGCACGGCGGGGCCGGACGGAAATACCAGGTGAATACCGCGGGTACGCGGTGATAGTTTCCGCTGTGCCGTCGAGGGGACGGTACCGACAACCGGTGGTTGATATGAGTGCGTCATCCGCACCGCACGAGGTCACGCAACGAATCCGAAAGGCGGCCGAGCTCGTCGACGCGTTGTTCACGCTATTCGATATCCGATACACGATGGTCGGCGCGACGCTGCGCGAAGCGTGCCGTGACGGCGCATTCCTCCGTCACCAGGCGATCGAACTCGCCGTGCTGAGCGAGGAGATCGAGGTGGTCGCCGGACCCGGGGCCCATATGCTGGCGGCGCGTGGCCTGCGTATTGTCGACTTCGGCGGCTACCTCGGAGTTCTCGAAGGAATGAGTCCGCCGTA
Organism: Nocardia sp. NPDC001965; assembly: GCF_053594175.1. NCBI lineage: Bacteria > Bacillati > Actinomycetota > Actinomycetes > Mycobacteriales > Nocardiaceae > Nocardia > Nocardia sp. NPDC001965. The sequence goes on along the minus strand of NZ_JBSFDZ010000001.1, from coordinate 430,478 downwards.
CACGGCTGTTCCGGTCGCCGAACTCGCCCGTGCGACACCGCTGGTGCGAATATCGGTCCTCGCCGGCGCCGGAGACGGTGTGGTGACCGACGGGACACTGCCCCACGACGACGGCCCCGGACCGGTGTTCGATCGGACCGATCTCGACCGGCTGTGCCGCCGGTCCTGCGGACCGCTGTCGCTTTCCAGCGTGGGCGACGACGCGGCCGCGCAATATCTCGACCGTCGGTACGGAACAGCGTGGCGCCGTCGCGCCCCGCGCGAATGCCGGCTCCACTGATGGGATCCGGGCTGGAGCGGGTGCCGGCCGGTGGGCTCGTAGCCCCGGCATCCGCCGGGTAGGTCCCGGGGTTCCGGCCGGTGGCCCACCGGCCGGACACCCCCGCATCACACGGTCAAGCAGGGTGGGTGGTCAGCGAGATCCGCTGTGCCAGTGCGCGGATCATCTCGGTCGCCACCACCGCGTGCCCGCTGGTCGTGAAATGGATGAGGTCGGCACTCATGAGGTCCGGGCGCAGTCGCAAGGGATGCTCCCAGAAGTCCACGAATACCGCGTCGTATCGGGCAGCCAGGGCACTGACGATGCCGTTGAGTTCGGCCATCCGATCACGCATGGGACGCATCGGTGCCATCCGGTCGGTCTCCCAGACATCGGCGACGGTGAACACACAGAGCTGGGCGCCGGTGGCGGCGAGTGCGGCGAACGCGGTATCGAGGTTCGCCCGCAATCGATTCTGATCGCCGCCGGGGTGGAAGAGATCGTTACCCCCGCAGCTCACGTGCACGAGGTCGGGGCGGAAATCCAGTACTCGGGCCAGTTGCTCGTCGAGCATCTGGCCGGAGGTGGCGCCGATCCGGCCGGTGTTGAGGTAGGTCACACCGGGATCCACCGCGGTGAGCACCTCCGCGACCCGGTCGGCCCAGCCGATATCGCGGTAGCCCGCCGAGGCATCGCCGACTCCCCGGGCGATGGAATCGCCCAGTACCGCGTAGCGCCGCCACGGTGCGCCGGTCAGCAGTGTGCGGGCCGTATCCGGGTCGATCAGCATCGGATCGTCGGATTCGGTACGGCGCTGGTGAAGGTGGGTCATTTCGACTCCTTTCGGAACGGAACGGCGATCAGGCAGGCCGCGACGGTGGCGAAGCCCGCGCACAACAGGAACAGCGCATGGAAACCTGCGCCGGGGTTCCCGGGGTGCGCGGCGAGAACCGCTGCCAGGACGGCGATTCCGAGTGCGCCACCCAGCTGGCGGGCGGTCAGGTTCATCCCGGTTCCCGCCGCGAATCGTTGCGGCGGTAGCGCGCTCGCCGCGGTGGCGCCCAGGACGGTCACCGCGATACCGACACCACCGCCGCCCAGCAACCCGGCCGGTACCCACGCCGACCACAGGTCCGGTGTCGGGCCGAACGAATCGGTGCTCATCCAGAGCAGCGTGGCGACGAACATCAGAACACCGAGCACGCCGGCCCACCGTCGCGCGTCCGGCGCGGTGATCCGCCCGGTGAGTGTCGCGGTCACCATGGAGGACACCGCGCCCACGCTGAGCGCCGCGGCCGAGCCGAGGACCGAGTAGCCCCACATCGTGTCGAGGAACATCGGCCCGGCCAGCAGCCAGGCGAACATGGCCGCGCCGAATGCGAACGAGGCGGCATTGGTCAGTGCGAACGGACGGCTTCGCCAGAGATCCACGGCGAGAGCAGGGTTCGGATGCCGGACCGACCGGCGCAGCGCGGCCAGCGCGAGAACGGCGCCGGCGCCGAGGGCGCCGAGGGTGGCCGGTGCGGTCCAGCCCCACCGCTGACCCTCGGTGACTCCGACGACGAGTCCACCCAGCCCCAGCGCGATCATGGCAGTGCCGACCGGGTCCGGCAGGGCGCCGGTGCGCCCGTGGTCCGGGGCCGGCATCCGGAACGCGATACCGGCCAGGCCGAGGGCGATGGGCACATTGATCACGAAGACCGAACGCCAGCCGAAGGCTTCGACCAGTGCGCCGCCGATTGCGGGGCCCACGACCGCGGCGAAACCACCGGCGGCGGACCAGGCGGCGATCGCGCCGCCGATCCGTTCGCGCGGTGTGATGCCGAGCAGCGCGCCGAGTGCGGCGGGCACCATCAGCGCGGCTGTCGCCCCCTGCGCCACGCGACCGGCGACGAGCCAACCGGCGTTCGGCGCGAGCCCGCACAGCAGGGAGGTGAGCGCGAAACCGAGCAGTGCGGCGAGGAAGACGGGCCGGCGACCCATCGCGTCGGCGATCCGGCCGCCCGGGGTGAGCAGTGCGGCGAAAGCGACCGCGTATCCGCTGACCACCCAGGTCAGGGTGGTGGTCGAGGTGCCGGGGTGGTCGCGGGCGAGGGAGGGGAAGGCGATATTGACGACCGAGAGGTCGAGGAAGGCGAGGAAGGCCGCACCGGCGGCGACGACGAGCGCGCCGGTCGCGTTTCCGGTGGGCTGCGGGCCGGTGGTCCGCATCGGCATTTCGGTCATGAGAGTCCTGGGGCTGGGAGAAACAAAACGTACGAACGTTCGTAAAGAAAATACGACCGATCGTTCGTATTGACAAGAGGGGGGTGTCAGAATGGTTCGTATGGTGGAGGCGAGTACGGATCAACGGCTGGTGAAAGGGGCCCGATCGCGGGCCGCGATCGCCCGGCACGCCGCGGATGTCGCATCGGTCGACGGACTCGCGGGTGTCAGCCTGGGCCGGTTGGCGAGCGACCTGGGCATCAGCAAGAGCGGGATCGCCACGTTGTTCAAAACGAAGGAAGCGCTCCAACTGGCAGCCGTCCGGGCCGGACGCGAGGTGTTCGTCGAGCAGATCATCACGCCCGCACTGGCGGTGCCGCGAGGTCTGCCGCGGCTGCGTGAGCTGGTGGAACGCTGGCTCGCATACATCACCGACCCGGTATTCCCGGGCGGCTGTTTCCGCGCCGCGGTGCTCACCGAATTCGACAGCAGGCCGGGCCCGGTCCGGGACGCGGTCGCGGCCGACCAGGAGGACTGGATGCGGTTCCTGGCGGCGGAGATCCGCAAGGCCCAGGAAGCCGGTGACCTGACCGGCCGGAGTGCGGAGGCCCTGGCCTTCGAGATCGATGCGATCGTCAGCGCCGCGAACACCGCGCGACAACTCGGCGACGACACACGGCTCGGCACCGCCCGCCGGATCCTGGACGACCTGCTGGACTGAGCGCCGGGAAGTACACCGCCGCGCTTGCGGATCCTTCGGTGAGCACCGCGGCGCGGAAATCGTCCTGTTCGCCGATCGATGCCCGGATCGGTCGCGCGGCGTTCAGTCCAGGCCCAGGTAACCGGTGAGTTCCGTCGCGGCCGCCCGTCCGGCCCGGTTCGCACCCACCGTGCTGGCCGACGGACCGTAGCCGATCAGATGGATCCGGGGATCGCTCGCCACCTGGGTGGCGAGTCGGCCGGTCATGGTGATTCCGCCGCCGGGGCCGCGCAGCCGCAGCGGGGCGAGGTGGTCGAGAGCGCTGCGGAAGCCCGTCGCCCACAGAATCACCCGGGCGGCCCGGAAACTACCGTCGGCCCAGCGCACGCCCGTCGGCTCGATATGGTCGAACATCGGCCGGCGCTGCAGTACACCGCGGTCCCGGGCCGCCCGCAGCCGGTCGTCGAGGGGGAGGCCGGTCACCGAGACCACCGAGCCCGGTGGAAGCCCGCGGCGTACCCGGTCCTCTACGATCGCCACCGCGCGCCGGCCCGCGTCCGTGTCGAACGCACTGTCCCGGAAGGCAGGTTCGGAACGTGTCACCCACGTGGTGGAGGTGACCTGCGATATCTCGTCGAGCAGCTGGACCGCGGAGATCCCGCCGCCCACCACGACCACATGCTGCCCGGCGAATTCGTCCGGACTGCGGTAGTCGCGGGTGTGCAGCTGCCGGCCGGTGAAGGTCTCGGCGCCGCGATAATGCGGGATGAAGGGATGTTCCCAGGTCCCGGTCCCGTTGATCAGGCCGCGGACGCGCAGGGTGCCCGCCCGGTCGGTTTCGGCGTGCAGCAGGCCGTCGCGTTCGCGTCGGTCACAGACCACCCGCACACTCACGGGCCGGCGGACCGCCAGCTCGAAATGCTCCTCATAACGCTGGTAGTAGCGTGGCACGGCGGTGGCGGCCGGGACTTCGCTGCCTGCCGATCCCGTGCCGGTGTTCTCGGCGAAGGCCATACCGGGCAGGTCGTGGACTCGGTTCACCGTGCTCAGGGTCAGTGACGGCCAGCGGAACTGCCAGGCACCGCCGGGGCCCGGAGCATGGTCGACGATGAGAAAATCCCGTCCGGGGACCAGTCCGCGCTTTCGCAGGTGGTAGCCCGCCGACAGCCCGGACTGCCCGGCCCCGATCACCAATATCGGAAAATCCGGTTCTGCCGCGGCGGTCGTCTCCTGCGTCACGATCGCCGATGCTATTCGGACTGTCCGGGCGTCACCGGAAGCCGCACCACGAACCGGGCACCGCCGGAGTCCGCGGCCTCGACAAGAATCGACCCCTCGTGCCGGTGGACCACATCACGAACGATCGCCAGTCCCAGGCCCGCACCGCCCTCGTCCCGGCTGCGGGCATCGTCGAGGCGTACGAAACGCTGGAAGATCCGTTCCCGGTCGGGCTCGGGCACCCCGGGTCCGTCATCGGCCACGGCGAGCACTGCCTGTTCGCCGTGGTGCTCCAGCGTCACCCGAACCGTTGTCGCCGCGTGTCGCTGCGCATTGTCGACGAGATTGCCCAGGACCCGGCCGATCTGGGTCCGGCTGCCGGTCACCACGAGCGGTTCGGTGGGCAGATCGGAGCCGACCGGTATGCGATCGCCCACGCGGTGGATCAGCTCGTCCCGGACCAGCGCCGCGAGATCGACCCGGTCCGAGCGCGGCTGTTCACCCGCGTCGAGCCGGGCCAGGAGCAGTAGATCCGCGGCGAGATGTTCCAGCCGGACGGTGTCGCCCAGTAATCCGTCCAATTCGAGCAGACCCGGATGGGCCTGCGCCACCTCGAGTTGGGTGCGCAGACTGGCAATGGGGCTGCGCAGTTCGTGCGCGGCGTCGGCGATGAACCGGCGCTGGCGTTCCGAGGACTGCTCCAGGGCCGCCAGAGTGTCGTTGGTGGTGACGGCCAACCGGCCGATCTCGTCGCGCGCGGCAGGTTCGGGAACCCGCCGTGACAGGTCACCGTGCATGATCTCGGCGAGTTCGGACCGGATGGACTCGACCGGCCGCAATGCCCACCGTGTCACCAACCAGGTCACTCCGGCGACGACCGCGAGCAGCAGCGGCAGGCCGATGAGCATGGCCCGTCGCACGTCGGCGACCGCACTGTCGGCCGTATCCAGCGAAGCGCCCGCGTAGACCGTGACCGGCCGACCGTCGGAAGTCGTAGCCGCGAGCGCGGCGACTCGATAACCGGCCGGATCGGAATCGCCGACCGCTATCTGCGCCTGCCCGAATTCCGGTTCTGCTGTCGACGCTGTTGCACCGTCGCGGCCGGTACGGGCGCTGTCGGTGCCGATCGCGTCGCCGCTGCCGGCGGCGCTGTCGGCGGAATTCGACGATCCGTCCTGTTCGTTCTCGTCTTCGTCGTCCTTCTCGTCCTCATCCTCGTCGCCCGCGTCGTCGTCGGATTCGCTCGCTGCGGATTCCGCTTCCTCGTCTTCCCCGGATTCCTCGCCGGCGGTGGGGCCCCGCCCGAGATCCGCGATGGGACCTCGACTCCGCAGGTCGTCGTCCGCCGCCAGGATCTGTCCGTCGGCCGAAACGACCTGGACCGGTTCGTCTTCGGGATCCGGCAACCGGAGTTGGGACAACGGTGTGCCCGCCGCCATCTGTGCGGTGATATCGGCAGCGGTCTTCCCGGCCTGCAGGTCCGCGCTGTCGACCAAGTTGTCGCGCAATGCCGCGAGCACGATCAGTCCGGTGGCGGTCAAGGCGATGGCCACCACCACGGTGGCCGCGGTGGTGGTGCGTGCCCGGACCGAACTCCACCAGGTCTTCCGGCGCCGCGCTCGCTCAGCCACGAGCCGCCAGCCGGTATCCCGCCCCGCGGACGGTCAGGATGGTGCGGCAGCCGAACGGGGTATCGATCTTGCGCCGCAGCGTGCTGATGTACACCTCGACGATATTCGGATCGCCGTCATAGGCGAAGTCCCAGACATGCTGGAGGATATCGGCTTTGGACACGACCTCGCCGGCCCGGACGGCCAGGTGTTCCAGAACCGCGAACTCCTTGGCTGTGAGGGATACGTCCCGGTCGCCGCGCCGGCAGGTATGGGTCGCGGGGTCGACGACCAAGTCGCCGATACGCAACACCTGCACCCCGCCGCGGGTGCGGCGGCGCAGCAGGGCCCGGATCCGCGCCACCAGTACGACATACGAGAACGGTTTGCTGAGATAGTCGTCGGCACCGGTGTCCAGGCCCTCGGCCTCGTCGTATTCGCCGTCTTTGGCGGTGAGCATCAGAACAGGTGTTTCGTGACCGGCGGCGCGCAGCGTGGCGCACACCCGGTAGCCGTTCATCCCCGGCAGCATGATGTCCAGGATGATGAGGTCGTAGTCGGTACTGGTCGCCCGGTGCAGCCCCTCGGTGCCGTCGTGGACGACGTCGACCGCGAAACCCTCCGCGGACAAGCCTTTCGCCAGTGCCAGGGCGAGGCGTTTCTCATCCTCCACGATCAGCAGACGCATTGCACCAGACTGGCAGATGCTTGCTGAAATCTTCTTCAGGTTGCTTCAGGTCACCTTCAGCATCGTCTTGCCAGAGTGATCACCACATTCGGGAAGTACACCCACCCAGGAGGTTTCACCATGGCAAGCGTCATTCGTCACGCGGTCGCCGGTCTGCGTTGGATTCTCATCGGCGCCGCGGTCGCGGCCGTGGTCGTCGGGGCCAGTATCGGCGTTTCCACCGTCGCGCTGGGGCATGCGCCGCATACCGGCAATATCGCGCTGGACCGGCCGATCGCCGAGGTGTCACTCGTCGCCGATCCGGGAATCGATCGGGCGCAGGCGATGGACGCCGCGGTGGCCGCCGTTCCGGACAGCCGGGCGGTGTCGGCCGAATTCGATACCGAGCACGGTACGCCGGTCTGGGAGGTGGAGGTCGTGACCTCGGCCGGTGTGGAATACGAGGTCACCGTGGACGCGAAGACGGGCGACGTCATCGGTGCGGTCGACCACGACTGATCGGTTTAGGTGCCGCGCGTGCTGCCGGCTGCCGCGAGGAGCGGCAGCCGGCAGCGTCGTGATCGCCGGCGGCGGCCCGGCGGCCGGCTCGACCGGGCCGCGGGTTACGCGGGGGAGCCGGGCCCGGCACTACACTCACGGGCACTGTTGTCTGCGAGAGTTCCAGATCGAACAGAGGTGGCCGCTGATGACGATGATCGAGGTTTCCGCACCCGACGGCGATATCGAGGCCGTGCTGGAGACGCCCGAGGGCCCCGGGCCGTGGCCCGGGGTGGTCCTGCTGCACGACGCGGTCGGCCTGACTGCCGATCTGCGTCGTAATGCTCGCATGCTGGCCGATAACGGCTACCTGGTGATCGCGCCGGATCTGTTCTCCCGTGGACCCCGGTGTGTGCCCGGAGTGTTCCGTGAGCTGCTGTTCACCGGTGAGGGAAAGACTGTGCGGGATATCCTCGCCGCACTGCGGCGGGTGCGCGACGATTCGTCGTGCACCGGCCGCGTCGCGGTGGCCGGGTTCTGTATGGGCGGGGGTTTCGCGTTGCTGACCGCGCCCCGTGGCTTCGATGCCGCCGCTCCCTTCTATCCGACCGGCCGCGGCAACTACGCCGAGACACTACGCGGCAGCTGCCCGATCGTCGCCAGCTACGGTCGGTTGGATCCGATCAATATCGGCCGCGCGCACCGGCTGGAACAGGTGCTCGACGACTACGAGGTGGCGCACGACGTCAAGACCTATTCCGGAGTCACCCATGGTTTCGCCAACCGTTTTCCGGTCGAGCCGGTCCTGCGGGTGACCGGTCTGGGCTACGACGCGGCCGCCGCCGATGATGCCTGGCGCCGGGTGTTCGCGTTCTTCGACGCACATTTGAAATCCCCTTCGCCGCAATAACTGTCGCTGCCGCCGGTAGGGGTGACGGGCCGAGGTGCGCCGCGGGGCGCTGTTCCCTGAATAGGGAAGTGTTCCTTCGGAAACTCACGCCGTTGAATATCGTACCGTTCAACAACGGCATAGTCTGCCGCGGTGGCGTCCGGAGTCGTTCCCGGACCGGGTGATTCGACGGAAGGGAGTTCGCGATGTCCAGGAATATCTTCAGTTACATGCTGATGATGATGGTCATGATGATGATGTTCTGAGCGATCCCGGGGCGACTCGGGAGAATCGAGGCGGAACCATGTCGAGTGGCCGGGTATCGGTCGTGAACGGTGGTCTGCGCTTGGACGGCCGGCCCTGGTGGCCGGCCGGGCTCGATGCCTATCAACTCGCCACCGACTGGTCGGTCAACCGCGGGTGCGGCGCGCAGGTCGATCTGGATCGCTATTTCGCCGCCCTGCCGCCCAACTCGCTCACCCGATTCGACGCCTTCGAATCGCTGGCCACCGACAAGACCACCGGCGGGCGGAACTGGTCCCCGATCGATGCGGTATTCGCGGCCGCCGCGCGGCACCGGCAGTGGGTGATTCCGGTCCTGACCGCGCAGGACGGCGCCTGCGAGGACGAAGTCTTCAAAGAATACGACTGGTACGCCGACGGCTGGCGACACCGGCCGCACGGGAGCGCGGCGTCTTTCCGCGACTGGGTGGTCGCCGCGGTCGAGCGGTGGCGTTCGGCTCCCGCGCTGGCGGCCTGGGAACTCGTCGGCGAGCCCGAAACCAGTATGTGCGCCACCGGTACCGCCGGGGTGCGGGAGCGGATATGCCCGCCCGGCGCCGCCCGCGTACTGCGGAATTTCATGGACGAAGCAGGGGCGGTGGTTCGACAGCTGGCGCCCGTGCAGCTGATCACTGCGGGACTGCTCGGCGGCGGCCAGTGCGGTTCGGCGGCCGACGATTACGGCTACCTCGCCGAATCGCCGAACGTCGACATCGTGCAGTACCACGACTACGGCGCCGACGGTATCCCGCTGCCGGGTGACCGGTGGAACGGATTGGCTCGCCGTATCGAGCAGTCGACGGCGGCCGGTACCGCGCTCCTGGTCGGCGAGATCGGGCAGTATTGCGACGGATCGCCTGCCGCGCTGGACCGGCGCGCCGCCGATATCGAACGCAAGATCACCGGTCAGCGTGCCGCCGGGACGGCGGGAGCCTTGCTGTGGGCCTTCGTTCCCGACCCCCGCACCGGACCTCCGACCTACGATATCGGCCCCGCCGATCCGCTGTTCGACGTCCTGCGGCGGCACAACATCGCCCCGTGAACGACTGCCCGAAGACGGATGAGCAGGTCACGCGTGGCGGCGACCTGCTCATCCCGGCGCACGCTCCTCGACGAGCAACGTGCGCTCTTCAGGTTGGCTGGAGATCGGTACCCGAGATGATTCATCCGGTTCGGTCCGGATGAACTCGGTCCCGCACCGGCAACGGCCCACCGGCGCAGGCGATCCGAGAACTCAGATGCAGACTGTGGCGCTGCCGAGCGGTACGCAGATTCCGATCACGACCGAACCCTCGATCGGAGTGGCGGACGGAGCAGCCGCCGAGGCGACAGGGGCGGCGACGGCGCCCAGGGAGAGAGCGATCGCGGTCGCGGCGAAGATCTTGGTGATTCTGGTGGACATCTCAGATCCTTCGGTCGGGGTGGAACCGGATATCGTTCGCACAGCACTCCCAGTTTTCGCCGATCGCAAGGTCGGCACCAGACAAGAAACCATCAATTTCCGGTGGGGAGGTCACGGTCGAGTCACCGGGGGCCCGGTCGAGTGTTGCGCCGTGGCCGCGGCACCGGTGCGCGATCTGATCCGAGCGGCTGCGGTGGTGCGACCAGCTCGTTCGGGCGCGTACGGCCCGCCGGCGAGTGGATCGCGCACGGACGCCGCGCACTCGGTCAGCAATGTTCGGCGTCGAACTCTTCGCGGCTGCGCACGATATCGGCGTGGTTCGTCCGAGCCCCGTCCGCCATCGCGTTCACGATCACGGCCAGGCTCCGGCCTCGGTCGGAGAGGGAGTACTCGACCCGGGGCGGCGCGGTCGGATATACCCGGCGGCTGATCAGACCGTCGCGGAGGAGGTTACGAGTGCTGACGGTGAGCATGCGCTGGGACAGGCCGGGGATCGTGCGCTGTAACTCGGTGAAACGTCGCGGGGCGGAATGCAGTTCGACCAGGACCAGCAGGCTCCACCGGTCGCCCGGTCGTTCCGGCAGTTCCTTGATCCCGCAGTGATCTCCACCACACGGACCGGTTGTTGCGGGGACGGGGACTCGGTCGGTTACCTGGGTGTTCGGTCATCGATGTGCCTACTGTCGATCATTCGCGAGCTCGGCGATGATCGACCCGCGGCCGTGGCCGACCCGGGCGTGGCGGAGAGGGGGGCGACAAGCCCGGCACGGTGGTCCTGGTCGCGCTTCGGGTATCGAGCATCGGGATGATCGTAAGCCGGGAAACACCACGGGGGAGTCCGTTTCCGGACTCCCCCGTGGTGGGTCGTTCACATCTGGTCGTCGGTTCCGTAGCCGAGTTCGATGTCGTAGCCGACCTCTTCACCGGAGATGCCGATCTGTCCGGTGACCGGCGGGTAGCCCCGGGCCACGACCGTGTACTGCCCTTCGGGCAGATCGGGCACGGTATAGCGGCCGTCCGCGTCGGTGCGCGCCGTGGCGGTGACATCGCCGGTCGCGTCCAGGACGGTGATCTGGATATCGGCCACCGCCCGGCCGCCGTCGGCGCGGGCAGATCCGGTCAGCACGGCCATCTGGGCGAGTTCGATATCGTGGCGCAGCCGGCCACTGTCGGGCACGGTCAGCGCCGTCGCGGTCGGCCGCATATGTTCGGCGACCGCGACCAGGGTGTAGGTCCCGGGGACCACGCCGTGGCACAGGTACGCGCCGTCCTCGGCGGATGCGGCCGAGGCGACCACCTCGCCGTACTGGTCGGTGACCGTGACGGTCGCGCCGGCCAGCGGCGTACCGCCGCGGGCCGACCGGACGGTGCCGGTCAGCTCGCCGAGCCCGGAGAGGGTGAGATCCATCCGCTGGGCCTGCGCGGCGTGCGCGACATTCACCGCGGTCGGCCGGTGCCCCGGAGCCGAGACGATCAGCACATAGCTGCCCGGGCCGGGTGCGGTGATCGTATAGCCGCCGTCGGCGGATCCGGCGGCCCGTGCGACCTGATGTCCGCGCTGGTCGATCAGGGTCAGGGCCGTACCCGGTACCGGATGCCCGTCCTCCCGGGTGATGGTCCCGTGGAATCCGCCGTCCTCGTCGCCTGTTCCGGCGAACCGGGACACCGGTAGCGAGGCCCGGTCGGTCGCGACGGCGCTGTACACCCCGTGTCCGTTCTGACCGGCGGTGGCCTGCGCGGTGAGCGCGCCGACCGGTACCGGTGCCGGCTCGGTTCGTGGATCGTCGGCGTTCTCCGCCGCCGGCGCGTGGTGCCGGCCCACGGGTTCCGGGGCCGCCGGCGTGCTCTCCAGATCGGCGAGATCGTCGGGTACCCGGTCTTTCGGCTCCATATCGGTGGCGGCCGCGGGATCGACCGGCTTCTCGATATCGATGGTGCGCCGCAGTGGGCGGTTAGGGAGCAGGGCGGCGGCGACGAGCGCCACCACCGTGGTGACCGCCGCGATCAGGAAGATCCGCCCGGTGGCATCGCCGTAGGCGAAGCGCACGATTTCGGCGATCGGCGCGGGCAGCGATTTCAGGTCGAGGTTGCCGCTGCCCGAGGAGTTCGTATGGATGCCCAGTTCGGCGAACCGCGCGGTGGACAGTTCGCTGACCCGGGTCGCCAGGACCGAACCCAGGACCGAGACACCGATGGCGCCTCCGAAGGTGCGGAAGAAGGCGACGCTGCTGGACGCCGCGCCGATGTTCTGCACGCTCACAGTGTTCTGGACCGCCAGCACCAGGTTCTGCATCATCATGCCGACACCCGCGCCGGTCAGGGTGATGAAACAACCGATCAGCCAGATGTTGGTGGCGTGGTCGACGGTGGACAGCAGAGCGAAGCCGATGACCAACAGCGCGGCGCCGGTGACGACGAAGCTTTTCCATTTGCCGAACCTGGTGATGAGCTGACCGGATGCCACGGAGGCCACCAGCATTCCGGCCACCATCGGGGACGACAGCAGACCGGCGGCGGTCGGGGAGTAGCCGCGGGCGGTCTGCAGATACTGCCCGAGGAAGGTGGTGGCGCCGAACATGCCCACGCCCACGGCGATCGAGGCGATGATGGCCAGCGCGGTGGTGCGTTCGGTGACGATCTTGAGCGGGATGACCGGGTCTTTCACCCGCGATTCGACGAACACTGTCAACGCCAGCAGCAGTACACCGCCGCCCACGTAGAGCGCGGACTCGGTGGACCACCACTCGTAGTAACCCGATTTGCCGGCGAACGAGACCCAGATCAGCAGCACGGAGACACCCGCGGTGAGCAGGGTGGCGCCGAGCCAGTCGATGCTCACCCCCTCCTTGCGGGAGGTGGGCAGGCGGAGGGTGCGCTGCAGGAGCAGTAGCGCGATCACGGCGAGCGGGATGCAGATGAAGAAGCACCAGCGCCAGCCCAGCGGGCTGTCCACGATGACACCGCCGAGAATCGGCCCACCGGTCATCGAGACGGCCATGACGGCGCCCATATAGCCGGAGTACCGGCCGCGTTCCCGGGGCGGGATGATGCTGCCGATAATCGCGACGACCAGTGCCGTCAGACCACCCATGCCGACACCCTGGAGAGCGCGCGCGGCCAGGAGCAGCCCGACGTTGTGCGCGAAACCGGCGATCACCGAGCCGACGACGAAGATCACGATGCCCAGCTGCACCAGCGTCTTCTTGTTGAACAGGTCGGCCAGTTTGCCCCAGATCGGCGTGGAGGCCGCGTTGGTGAGGAGTGCGGTGGTGATGACCCAGGCATAGGCCGTCTGCGACGCGTGTAGATCGCCGATGATCGTGGGCAGTGCGTTGGCGACGATGGTCGTGCTGAGCAGCGCGGTGAACAGCGCCGCCAGCAGACCGGTCATCGCTTCGAGGATTTCGCGATGGCTCATGGCGAGCGGATCGCGAGAGGCTGGCGCCTCGGTGTCAGACATCGGCTCTCTCTTTCGAAACCTGCGGGTTCTCGTCCGCCGTGCCACAGCGGTCCCGGGAGTTGAGGGAATTCCGGAGGCGGCGTACCACCTGGTACGCCTGGTCCACGTCGTCCTCGGTCCAGTCGCCGAGGGTTTCCTGGAGGTGCTGGGTGTGAAATGCCCGCACGCGGTGCAGTAGATCCTGGCCTTCGGGGGTGAGCTGGACCAGGCTGGCGCGGCCGTCGCTGGGATCGGCCTCGCGGCTGATGTATCCGGCGGCGGCCAGTTCGGTGATGTGCCGGCTCATGGCCGACGGGGTGATGTGCAGATCGGCCGCGAGGCCCACCTGCCGGCACGGGCCGGCCGTCTCGAGGGTGGACAGGACACCGAGCCCGCCGGGAAGGAGCTGGCCCGCGTCGGAGTGGGCCAGGGTGCTCCGGAGAGCGCGGCTGATCAGGAACAGTTCGCCGAGGAGGTTCTGTGTGGTATCCGATGAGACTGGCACGATCACTCCAAGCGGTGGTTAGTTCCCTACGCTAACTAAAGCTAGATCAGTTGCTTGCAGTAATCAACTATCGCAAATCCGGCATAACCACCACGTCGGCGTGGCTCGGCCGTGGCTCCGCCGCCGGAGTTGCCTCGATTAGCCTCGGAGTGGATCCGAACACCCGAACCGGGTACCGTGCCCGGTCCGACCGAAAGGGCGATTGTGCCGATAGAGCTGGACCTGTCGACCGACGAACTGCTGTCCACCACCCGGGCGGTGCGCAAACGACTCGATCTGGAGCGCGAGGTTCCGCTCGAGGTCGTGCGGGAGTGTATCGAACTGGCGGTCCAGGCGCCGAGCGGTTCGAACCGGCAGGGCTGGCACTGGGTCGTGGTCACCGATGTCGAGCAGAAGCGCGGGCTGGGGGAGCTGTACCGGAAGGCGTTCGAACGGTACGCGGCCTCGAAGTACTTCCCCGGCAATCGGGCCGGTTCGGATTCCGCCGCCGATGCCGCCCGGCAGCGGATCGCCAGTTCGGCGACGTATCTGGCGGAGAAGATGGGCGAAGTGCCCACCCTGCTCGTCCCGTGTATCGAGGGCCGGGTGGACGAGGCGCCGAGTGCGCAGAGCGCATCCCATTGGTCCTCCCTGTTCCCCGCGGTCTGGAGCTTCTGCCTGGCCGCCCGTTCCCGGGGGCTCGGTACGGCGTGGACCACTCTGCATCTGGGATACGAGCGTGAGGCGGCCGAGATCCTCGGAATCCCCTACGAGAGCGTGTCCCAAGGGGCGCTGCTCCCGGTCGCCTATACCAAGGGTGCCGATTTCAAACCCGCCGCCCGGACCGATCTGGACCGGATCGTGCATGTCGGCGGCTGGTAGAGCGGTGTTGCTCCGGGTCCCCGGGCCGGTGGTCCGTAAGAGGTTCGGGTAGAGCGGTTTCCGTCGGTGCCCGGCATCGGTGGCGGACCACCCGACGCCGGAAATTTCCCGCCGGCCGGCGTACCTGTGGCTGTCGCCGACCTGGGCGGGTCCGACCGGTGGAGGTTCTCCTCCGGATCATGGGTTCGGCCGGGGGGAGTGGCCGCACCGGCTCCGACTCGGGTCGGTCCGCGGCTGCGAACAAGGTGGCGGGGGAGGAGGTCGGCGCCGCGTTGGTGTTCCGGGCCTGATCACGGCGTGTCCCGACGCTCCGGGAACGGCGTGGGTCCGGCTCCGGGTGTGCGGATATGCCCTTGACAGGTGGCGTGTCAGCGATCACACTTGCGACGGAAGTTGACATGACTGTCACGTCAGTATCAGTGATTCAGGAGGCATCGGTGCCTGCAGTTCCGGATATGCGCGCGCTCGGGCGAGAAGTGAGCAACTGGGGTCGCTGGGGGAGCGACGACGAACGGGGAACCACGAACCTCATCACGCCGGAACGAGTAGCCGCCGCGGCGGCGGCGATTCGGACCGGAGAGGTATTCCATCTCGGCATCCCGTTGGACGGTGACGGCCCGCAGCCCGGCGGGCTGCGGATCAACCCGATCCGGCTCATGTCCGAGAACGGCCAGGAGCAGGTGCTACCCGGCGGATTCAAATGGGCCGACGATTATGTCTTCATGCCGCTCCAGGCGGGTTCGCAATACGATTCGCTCGCGCATGTGCACTACGACGACCAGCTCTACAACGGATTCGCGGGCGCCGGAGTCTCGGTCAAGGGTGCCGATAAATGCGGTATCCACACCCAAGCCGGTGGAATCGCCGGACGTGGGGTCCTCCTCGATATCGCGAAGGCGCGCGGCGTGGACTGGCTCGAGGCGGGCACCGCGATCGGACCCGAAGAACTCGACGAGGTGGCCGAAGCTCAGGGCGTCACCGTGGGCGCGGGCGATATCCTGCTGATCCGGACGGGCTGGCGCAAGAAGTTCCTGTCCGACGGCGACCCCGCTGGGTTCATGGCCGGAGAGCCCGGGCTGAGCCTGAACTGTGCGACCTGGTTGCGCGAACACGATGTGGCCGTGGTCGGCTCGGACAACTGGGCGGTCGAGGTGATGCCCGGCGAGAATCCGGGGGCCGCGTTCGAGCTCCATATGGTGCTCATCCGGGATATGGGTCTCACCCTCGCGGAGATGCTCGACTTCGAGGATCTGTCCGCGGCGTGCGCCGCCGACGGCCGCTACGACTTCTTCTACGCAGGACCGCCACTGCAGTTCACCCGCGGTATCGGCTCCCCGGTCAACCCGCTGGCCATCAGATGAGGGCCGTGACGTTCACGCCGGGAATGCCCCGGCCGGAGAGAGGTGGGACCGATGCTCGTCGGTGACATCGTCGAATACGGCGCCCGAAAACACCCGGACCGCGTCGCACTGCGGTTCGAGGACGAGCAGATCGGCTACCGGCAATTGCGGGACCGGAGCCGGCGGCTGGCCAACGCGTTGCTGGGTGTTGCCGAACCCGGTGACCGGGTGGCGGTCCTGTCCGGTAACTGCACCGAGTACTTCGACTGCTACTACGGCGTACCCATGGCGGGGATGGCCCTGACCATCCTGAACTTCCGGTCGCACCCGGATCAGGTGACCGCACTGCTGGAGCACTCCGGGGCCGGAGTACTGATCGTCGCAGCGGAATTCGCCGACCTGGTGGACCGGGTTCGCGCCGAGGTCCCCACTGTGCATACCGTGGTGTCGATCGGCGGCGCGGTCGAATCCGCTGTCGAATGGGCCGAATTCGTCGACGGCGCAGCGGTTTCGGAACCGTCCGTCCGTCCGTCCGTCGACGATACCGCGTGGCTGGTGTACACGAGCGGGACGACCGGCACACCCAAGGGGGTGATGCTCAGTCACCGCAACCTGCTGGCCGGGATCACCTCGTCTGCGCTGCAATGGGAACTCCCCGAGGACACCGTGTTCCTCTTCTGTTTCCCGCTGTGCCATGTCGGCGGTTACGTCACGCTGGTGAACCATCTGCTGGGCGCCACCGTGGGTTTCCTCCGGGCCTACGACAATGCCACGTTCCTGAGGTTGGTGGACGAATGGCAGGTCACGCAGAGCGGACTCGCACCGACCATGATCAGTTTCCTGCTCCGGGACCCGGCCCTCGATACGAGTGCGCTGACCTCGCTGCGGGCGATCGGATACGGTTCGGCGGCCATTCCGGCCGCAGTGCTGCGGGAGGGGTTGCAGCGATTCGGCTGCGATTTCTATCAGGGCATGGGGATGACCGAGCTCGCCGGCAACGTACTGCATTTGGATTCCGCGGCTCATCGTCGCGCGGCCGCCGGTGAGACCGGTCTGCTGATGTCGGCGGGTAAACCCATGCGACTGGCGGATATCCGGGTGGTCGACGACGATTTCGCCGATGTCGCGATCGGCGAGGTCGGCGAGATGGTCGTGCGTGCCGATCAGGTGACCGTGGGTTACTGGAACGATCCGCAGGCGACCGCGGCCGCGTTCACCGACGGATGGTTCCGCACCGGCGATCTGGTCCGGCAGGACGACGAGGGTTTCGTCTATATCGTCGACCGCAAGAAGGATCTCATCATCAGCGGCGGCGAGAACGTCGCCTCGCTGATGGTGGAACAGGCCCTCTACCGGCATGCCGCGGTCGCGGAAGCCGCCGCGATCGGCGTTCCCGACCAGACCTGGGGCGAGGTTGTCTGCGCGGTCGTGGTGCCGCGCGACGGGGTGCGGGTCGAGGCCGCCGACATCATTGCCGGCTGCCGGGATCACCTGGCCGGCTTCCAGGTTCCGCGTCGGGTCGAGTTCGTGGACGCGCTGCCCAAGAACGTGACCGGCAAGATCCTCAAAAGAGAACTTCGCGAGCGGTTCTCGCCTGCGGGATGAGGGAACGGGGCCGGCCGGGTACGCCCGGACCGGCCCCGCCGGCCAGGTGACCGACGATATCCCGTGGAACATGAGCGGGGATCTCGTCGGCCGGGCCGCTGCGCGACAGACGACCGAGCCCGGCTCCGGCGCTACCGCCGGATCCGGGCTCGGTTGTCTGCGCGATCGGGAAGCATCGCGGAAGGGTCCGGCACGGTCGGTGCACCCGCGGGTTCGGGAACGGATGCGCCGCCGGACTGCTCCTGTGGCCCGGGGGTGATCGCTTCCGGCGGCGCGAGTTCGTGAGGGTCAGTCGGGGCGACGGGGATTCGAGACCCGCAGCCGCGCGAGGACCGCCGCGGTGACCGCCGCGCGGACCCGGGTATCGGCCGCCGAGAGCGAACCCGAGCACAGGTCCTCGGCCAGGGCCGCCTCGGACGAACAGCCCAGGACGGCCAGCCTGTCGTACACCTCGGCGGCGGGACCGGGCCCGGCGCGCAGTTCACGACCGCCGGTCTGCAACAGCGAGACGCAGATTCGCAGCAGGTAGCGCTGCCGGTCTGCGTCGGGGGACAGGGCGGGACCGATATCGCCGGTGAGTGTTTCGGTGACGAGGTCGAGTATCTCGGTGATATCGGGCCGGTCCTGGACGGTAGGTGCCGAAACCGCCGGCGCGCTCTGTCCGGGGAGGGGCTCCAGCAGAGCGAGTACGTCGAGCAGGTCGTATTCGGATTCGCAGACGCGGCGTCCGATGGCGGCCAGTTCGAGGGAATGTTCTGTGCCGCCGAGATGGCGATGTGCCTGGAATTTGCTCAGCACCAGCCACTTCAGTGTGCCGAACACCTCCCACCAGTGCAGTTCCGCCTCGGTGGGCCGGTCTCCGGTGGCGCGCTGGTAGCCGTCGAGGAGTTGATCGCGGGACCCGAGGCCGCCCACCGGCGCGGACGCGCCGAAACGCCAGGCTCGTACACACAGCCAGCCGAGATCCTCGATCGGGTTACCGAGATGAGCCAGTTCCCAATCGAGTACTCCCTGGATTCCCCGGCTGTCGATGAGCACATTGCCCAGCCGGAAATCGCCGTGCACCAGACACTGCGGCCGGGCCGGTGGCCGGTTGTCCCGCAGCCACCGCAGGCCGATCTCGACCACCGGGCGGGGTTCGCCGAGGTTACGGTAGGTTTCTTCGATGGCTTCCACCGGGTCCCGGCTGTCGAGCACAGTGAGTGAGTCGAGCGGGGTGCGGTGGATGAGACCCAGGACGTACCCGAATTCCTCGGCGAGACCGTTCCGCACGGTCGCGAACTCGGGGTCGCGTTGCAGCTTCCGCGGGATCGACTCGCCGGCGACAGTATTCATCAACAGGTACGGGGACTCGATCCCCGGCGCGGAATCTCCGTCGGCCAGCACCACGGGGACCGGTACCCCGGCCGCGGCCGCGGCCCGCAGACACGCCACCTCGGCGCGCATCCGGCCGATATCGCCCCGGCCGGGTGGATCCCGGCGGAGAACCGCGCTGAACTCGCGGCCGGAATCGTCGGTGGCCTGTACGGCATAGATCTCGCGACTGGCGCCGCCGGTGAGCCGGCGCAGACCGGTGACGTGCGGGTCTGTGCCGGTGGCCGGGCCCAGGATCGCTCGGATGCCGTCTGCCAGGGTCGGCGGCCCGGCCGTCACCGCCACGGCGCGGCCCCGGGGTCGCGGAGCAGGCGTCGCGCCGTGGACATCCGGTGCACCTCGTCGGGGCCGTCGTAGATGCGGGCGTACCGTGCCTGCCGGTACATCCGCTCCAGCGGGGTGTCGGCGGTGAGACCGAGCGCGCCGTGCACCTGGATGGCGCGATCGACCACATCGTGCAACATCCGGGCACCCCAGAACTTGACCAGCCCGACCTGCACGCGGTAGTCGTCCCCGGCGTCCATCGTCTGCGCGGCATCGAGGGTCATGAGACGCGCGGCATGGATCTGAGCGGCGGATTCGGCGATATAGCGGTGGATCTCGCCCTTCTCGGCCAGGAGCGATCCGTGCGCGAAGCGGGTGTTCGCACGGGCGCACATCAGTTCGTAGGCTCGCTGGGCCTGACCCAGCCAGCGCATCCCGTGGAAGATCCTTCCGGCACCCAGCCGGTCCTGCGCCACCGCGAATCCCTTGCCGCGTTCGCCGAGCAAGTTTTCCAGGGGGACGCGGACGTCGGTGAGACGGACCTCGTAGTGGTCGCTGGGGTCGTGCCCCATCGTCGGGATCGAACGCACGATCTCGAAACCCGGCGTATCCACCGGCACGATGATCGCGCTGATCCGGGCATGGCGGGGCGCGCTGTCGGGTTCGGTGCGGGCGAACACGGTGCAGAACGCCGCCTGCCGGGCACCGGTGGTGAACCATTTGTGTCCGTCGAGGACCCAGCTGTCGCCGTCGGCGACCGCGCGGGTCTCGATCAGCGTCGGATCCGAACCCGCGACCTCGGGTTCGGTGAGTCCCACCGAGGGCAGGATCGCTCCGGACACCAGGCCCGGGATCCACCGGCGTCGCTGTTCCCCGGTCCCGTGCAGATGCAACATGAGGGTGTCCTGCATGGAGACCGACCCGACCGCGAGCTGGCCGAATTCGGAGCGGCCGATGATCTCGTTGAGGTAGACGAAGTCGAGGAACGGCAGCCCACCGCCGCCGACCTCGGCGGGATGTCCGAGCGCCCAGATCCCGAGTTCCTTCGCCCGGGTGCGCAGTCCGGCGAGCACTGTGTGGGCGGCGGCGTCGTCGCGGATCAGGGCCGGTTCCTGCGGGATGACCTCGTCATCGATGAAACCGCGCATCCGCGTGGTGAGTGCGTGCAAGCGATCGTCCATTGTCGTCAGCTCTCCTTCCGGCCGGCGGCGTACTCACGCAGCGGCAGAGTCGCCGCGGAGTCGACGTATTCGTCGATCCGGACGATGCGCCCGTCCCGGACCTCGACGAACAGGCTCGCCGGAACTTCGAGCGGTCCATGGCCGGGGAGCTCGCCGCGCAGGACATGTTGCTGGGCGAAACCGTCCGGTAGCGGGTATCGGCGGATATCCTCGTAGCGCATGTTCTCGAGGCTGCGCGAGAGCCAGCGCAGGACCCGCAGGTTCTCGGCGACGGTTTCCGCGGTGCCCTTGTCGTTGTGCCAGATCCGGGCGTCCGGATCGTACAGTTCGGTCAGCGTCGCGATATCGCCGCTGCTGACGGCCGTGAAGAAGCGATCGGCCAGTTCGTTCATCGTGTGTCCTCTACTTTCGGCGAGGTCCCGGTTGTCGGTGGGCCCGCGGTGGGCTCAGCGCCTGGACCCGGACGAGGGGTGCAGGCGCCCACCGGCGCGGAGCAGATTGCTGTCGGCGGATCTGCCGAGCAGACCGGCGGCCAGAGCCGCGGCATCCAAGGTCGCGGCCAGGTCGATCCCGGTGGCGATTCCGCTGTCCTCGAACAGATAGACCAGTTCCTCGGTGGCGATATTGCCACCGGCACCGGGAGCGAACGGACATCCGCCGAAACCGCCTGCGGCGGAATCGAACCGGCGGATCCCGTGGAGATGTCCCGACCACGCATTGGCCAGGCCCTGACCCCGGGTGTTGTGCAGATGCAGGCCGAGCTCGGTGGCCGGGGCGGCGGCACGGACGAGGTCGACCACCTCGGCGACACGGCGCGGCGTGGCCGTGCCGACGGTATCGGCGACGGAAAGACTGTCGGCGCCGGCGGCCACCGCCCGCGCCGCGATCTCGGCGACCCGGTGTGGTGGGGTGGGACCGTCGAAGGGACAGTCGAACGCGATCGCGACGATCACCTCCAGCTCGCCGCCTGCCCGATGGACCAGTTCGGCGACGGAGCCGATCAACGCCACCGACTCCGCGCTGGTGCGACCGACATTGGCGAGACTGTGCCCGTCGGACGCCGACACCACGTACTCGAGCCGGGTCACGCCCGCGGCCAGCGCCCGCCGGACTCCGCCGATTCCGGCCACCAGCGCGGAGAACGCGATATCCGGCCAGCGATGCAGCTGGGACGCGACCAGTTCGGCATCGGCCAGTGCCGGTATCGCACGAGGGGAGACGAACGACGTCACCTCGATCCGGCCGACCCCGGTCGCGGCCAGGGCCGCCACCAGTTCGAGCTTTGCCTCGGTGGGGACAGGTGCTTCGTTCTGCAGGCCGTCGCGCGGCGCGACCTCACGGATATCGACCTGTCGTGCGCCGGTCATGCGACCGTCCCCTGGGCGCGGAGTTCGCGCAGCCGGTCGGGGTCGTATCCGAGCACCTCGCCCAGCACCTCGTCGGTATGGGTGCCGGGCCTGCTGGGCCCGCCCCACCGGACGCCGCCCGGTGTCTCGCTGAGCCTGGGCACGATACCGACACCTTTGACCGGCACCGGATCGTATCCGGGGTCGCCCGGCCCGGCCGCGGGGTCGTGGTGATCCACGAACAGATCCCGGGCGCGGAACTGCGGGTCGGCCATGACCTCGGCGACCGTATTGACCGGCCCCGCGACGACACCGGCGGTGGCCAGCAGGTCGATCAGTTCGGCGGCGGTGTATTCGACCGCCCAGGCCGCGATGATCTCGTCGAGTTCGTCCTGGTTGCGGCCGCGGGCGGTGTGGTCGAGGTAGCGGGGGTCGATAGCCAGTTCGGGTCGGCCCATGGCCGCCGCCAGCCGTGCGAACACGGTGTCCTGGTTGGCCGCGATGATGACCCAGAGACCGTCCTTCGCCCGGTACAGGTTCGACGGTGCGATCCGGTCCAGCCGGGTGCCCGACGGCTGCCGGATATGACCGGTCTTGTGATAGTCGGGCACCGTGGACTCCTGGATCGCCAGCGAGGCCTCGGTGAGGGCGGCGTCGACGATCTGTCCACGTCCGGTGCGTTCACGGACCAGTAGCGCGGCCAGTACGCCCTGGAAGGCGAACATACCGGCGAGGCTGTCGCCGAGGGACAGGGCGATTCGGGGCGGGGCCTGACCGGGGAACCCGTTCAGATATCGGAGACCGCTGATGCCCTCGGCGACCGATGCGTAACCGGGCCGTGCGGCGTACGGACCGGTCTGGCCGTAGCCGGAGACCCGGGCGAGGACGAGACCGGGTGTGATCGCCGCCAGGACGTCGTAGCCGAGACCCCAGCGCTCCAGGGTGCCGGGCCGGAAACTCTCCACCACCACATCGGCGGTGCGGACCAGGTCGAGGAACACCGCACGGCCCGCGTCGGTCCGCAGATCGATCCCGATACAGCGTTTGTTGCGGGCATGGACCGTCCAGAAATACTGGTGCCCGCCTTCGGCCTGGCCCCATTCGCGCAGCGGATCGGGGCGGTCCGGTGCTTCGATCTTGATGACGTCGGCGCCCAGATCGCCGAGCAGACGGCCACAATAGGGGCCCGCGATCAGCGTGCCGAGTTCCAGTACGCGATAGCCCTCGAGCGGGCCGCGTAACGGCGCGTCCGCGCCGGCCGGCGAATCCGTTGTCATACTTGCCTCCTCGGAACGGCAGGGGAGTGGCTGTCGTAACGAACGAGGTGTCGGACCGTCGGGATGTCCCGCGGGAGAAGCCGGATTCGTGCGGTACGACGCGGTGGCGCCGGTCAGGGCGTTCGATCGAGATGCAGTGCGCCCACACACATTCGATCGAGAGTGTCGAGCAATGCCTCCTCGTCGGCGTCCTCACCCTGGATCAGCCACAGGTAGAGGGTGTGATCCACCATCGCGGACATGGCGCGGGCGGCCAGTTCGGGATCGAGCCCGGCGGGGACGAGACCCTCGGACTGCCAGCGGGCGATCGCGCGTGCTGTGCGATCGATGAGCTGTCGGCGGTGCTCGTGCCGGAGCAGGCGGAATTCGTCGTTGAAGGTCGCGACCTGTTCGATGATCGCCATCATGGGCGCGTTGCGCCGGTAGGCCTGGTAATACGACCTGTTCGAGGCGATCAGTCGTTCGGCGGGGGGCAGGCCGGCCGCGGCGGGCTCGCGCCGGTGCATATCCTCGAAGAGACGATTGCTGAGTTCTCCGAAGACATCGTCCTTCGATTCGAAGTATCGATAGAAGGTGCCGTAGGAGACCCCGGCTTCCTGGGCGATCTGCTCCACCCGCGCGTCCAGGAAACCGACCGTCTCGAAGATGGTGCGTGCCGCGTCCAGTAGTGCGTCACGCGTCTTGCGTCCCCGGGGGGTCAGTGTGTCGACCGGGGCGGGAGAGCTGTTGACAGATGACTTCGCCACGGGACAGACTATTCCGGAAGCTGACATGACTGTCAAGTCATGTTCCGCTCCTCCTGCGGCCGCCTGAGCTGCCGCCTACGCGACATTGTCGCCCACAGGAAGGAACGCGATGAACGACACCGACCCGAGGTACGAGCTACGCGGGATCAATCATCTGGCGCTGGTGTGCTCCGATATGCGCCGGACCATCGACTTCTACACCGGCGTACTCGGTATGCCGTTGATCAAGACCATCGAACTACCCGGGGATCTGGGTCAGCATTTCTTCTTCGACTGCGGCAACGGCAATACGCTCGCCTTCTTCTGGCTGGCCGACGCGCCCGACGCAGCGCCGGGTGTGGCGGCACCCAGGGGGTTGCCCGACGCGGGTGAGCTCGTCAGCGCGGTGGGCTCGATGAACCATGTCGCCTTCGCCGTCCCGCCGGAGAAATTCGACGAATACTACGAGCGGTTGCGCGCCCAAGGTATCGAGGTCAGTCGCGTGCTCAATCACGACGACAGCCGCGCCGGGGTATCGCGGGAGGTGCATCCCGGGACCTTCGTGCGTTCGTTCTACTTCCAGGACCCGGACGGGGTACTGCTCGAATTCGCCTGCTGGACACGCACCTTCACCGAAGCGGATATCTCGCACGAACCGAAGACCGTCGCCGACCGCCGCGTCCCCGCGGCGTACTGAGCCGAAAAGCCGAAAAGGAGCCCACCTTGCCCAGATTGCGGGAAATTCCGCGTGCCGAGGTCACCGACGAACGGATCCTGTTCTATTACGACCGGCTGTTCGGACCCGACCGGGATCCGGCCGTCGACCACGGTACCGTCCACGCCACCCCCGGCGACTGGTGGACCGTGTTCGCCCAGTCACCCGATGTCTTCCGGCACGCGGTCCGGGGTTTCGCGGTGTACCGCAACGCGACTCTCGATCCCAGCCTGCGCGAACTCGGGCAGTGCCGGGCCGGATTCGCCCGCGGTAGCCAGTTCGTCTTCTCCCAGCATTGCAAGCAGATGCGCTCACTCGGGGTACCCGAGGAAAAGATCGCCGCGATCCCGCACTGGCAGATCAGCGATGCTTTCACACCGCTCGAACGGGCGGTATTGGCCTACACCGACGCGCTCGTCCACGACGGCGGCCGGGTGCCCGACGAAGTGTTCGCGGCGTTGCGGGCGGCGCTGAGTGATCAGGAGATCCTGGAACTCACCTACATCACCACCCTGTACGACATGCACGCGACGATCTGCCGGGCGTTGCGTCTGGAATACGACGACCGGCCGGAACCGATCGAAGAAGTCCGGTTGCCCGAGGGTGTCGAAGCGCGGGACCTGTCCGAGGATCTGTCCGGGGCCTGAGCGCCGGGCGTGATGCGGCCGACCGCGGGTTTCGGCTCGAGGTGCGGCCAACCGCTGACCGCACCCGGCCCGTGCGGCGACGATGACACCATGACCCAGCTCGCTCCGTCTCCGGACCAGGTGGTGGCCCAGCGCTACCGTGATCCCGCGCCGACGGCCCCGGCCGAATGGAATCCGGTGCTCCAGGTTCTGCACGAGCACCGATCCGTCCGCCGTTACCTGCCCGATCCGCTGCCCGACGGCGTACTCGAGCTGCTGATCTCGGCCGCCCAGTCCGCTCCCACTTCCTCCAACCTCCAGGTGTGGAGCGTGGTCGCGGTCCGCGACCCGGAACGCAAGGCCCGGCTGGCGGCACTGGCCGGGGAGCAGGAACAGATCCGGCAGGCGCCGCTGCTGCTGGTGTGGACAGCAGATCTGGCCCGGTTGCGTGGTCTCGCTGCCGAACGGGGTGCGCCGCTGGACGGGGCCGACTATCTGGAGTCCAGCTACGTCGCCTTCCTGGACGCGGCACTGGCCGCGCAGAACGCTGTGGTCGCGGCGGAATCGCTGGGTCTGGGCACTGTCTACATCGGCGCGATCCGGAACAACCCGGAACAGGTGGCGGCCGAGCTGGCGTTACCTTCCGGCGTGTTCGCGGTGGTCGGTCTGGTGGTGGGCCGGCCCGATCCGGCGGAGAACGCCCGGGTCAAACCACGCCTGCCGCAGGCCGCGGTACTGCACGAGGAGACCTACCGGTCCGCGCAGCCCAGCCGAATCGACGACTACGAGCAGCGCATCGCACAGTTCTATGCCGAACAGGGCCTGGACCATTCGTGGACCGACCGGGTCCTGGCGCGGCTGGCATCGGCGGAATCGCTGAAGGGCCGGGACCGGCTCCGTGAATCGCTGGCGGCCCGGGGCTTCCCGTTGCGCTGATACCCGGTCGGTCCCGGTGTGGCGGCGGAAGCGGTCCGTGTGCTGCCGCGGGTGCCGCGGTGGGTCGAGGGGCCGCTCGGCTGCCGGCCCGCGTGTCGCCGGTCGATCACGACCACCGATGCGAGGATCGACGCTGAACTCGTGCGGTCCGCCGGCCGGGCCGCACGCCGGTGAACTCGCAGGAGGTGTCCTTGCCCACGTCGTCCGATCGCATCGCCCTGGTGACCGGAGGCTCCGGTGGTATCGGACGGGCCGTGGCCGAACGCCTCGCCGCCGACGGAATGACCGTGGTCGTGCACTACGCGGGTAATGCCGCACGGGCCGAAGAGGTCGTGTCCGCCGTCACCGGCTGCGGCGGGACCGCGGTGGCGATGGGCGGCGATATCGCCGATTCCGACCGGATGGAACAGCTGTTCGCCGAGATCGGCGACCGCTTCGGCGGGATCGATGTAGTGGTGAATACCGCGGGCATCATGACGCTCGGTCCGGTGGCCGAATTCGACCTCGATGCCTTCGACCGGATGCAGCGCACCAATGTGCGCGGCACTTTCGTCGTATCGCAGTTGGCGGCGCGTGCCCTGAACCCGGGCGGAGCGCTGATCAATTTCTCGTCCTCGGTGATCCGGCTCCAGCAGCCCGGTTATGCCGCGTACGCGGCCACCAAAGGTGCGGTGGAGGCGATGACGCTGATCCTTGCGCGGGAACTGCGCGGTCGCGATGTGACGGTCAACGTGGTCGCCCCCGGCCCGACCGCGACTCCGCTGTTCCTGGACGGCAAGGACGATGCCGTGATCGATCAGCTGGCCCGGCTGTCACCGCTGGAGCGACTCGGTGAACCGGGCGATATCGCGGA
Organism: Nocardia sp. NPDC001965; assembly: GCF_053594175.1. Lineage (NCBI taxonomy): Bacteria > Bacillati > Actinomycetota > Actinomycetes > Mycobacteriales > Nocardiaceae > Nocardia > Nocardia sp. NPDC001965. Next base: position 403,701 of record NZ_JBSFDZ010000001.1, on the reverse strand, counting down.
GACCGTGGCTTTCCTTGCGGGTCCCGCCCGGTGGGTCGATGGGCAGGTGCTCTATGTGAACGGCGGGCTCGCCTGACTCGCCTACGCGGGAGGGTACGGAAGGTTTCGATCAGACTGAGCCGACCCATCGCTCCGTGAGCGCGTAGATGGTCGACTGTCCGGATGAGCTACGGCCCCTTCGACCTGACCTACACCGCCGCCGCGGACCGCTACGAGCAAATCCCGTACCGGCGTAGCGGCGATTCCGGACTCGATCTGCCCGCGTTCTCCTTCGGGTTGTGGCAGAAGTTCGGTACCGACTACCCGTTCGAAACGCAGCGCGAAATCATCCTGCACGCCTTCGACCTGGGAATCACCCATTTCGACAACGCTGATCGTTACGGACCACCACATCGGGCCGCGCAGAAGAATTTCGGCCGGGTCCTCGGCACGGATCTCGCGCCCTACCGGGACGAGATCGTGCTGGCGACCAAGGCCGGCAATCCGATCGGTCCGAGCCCCTATCTCAAAGGAGGGTCGCGTAAATCGCTGCTGAACTCGCTGGAGCACAGCCTGCGCGATCTCGGTACCGATTACGTCGATATCTTCTACCACCACAGCCCCGACGCCGGGACGCCGTTGGAGGAGACCGTAAGCGCATTGGCGGCCGCGGTACAGCAGGGCAAGGCACTCTACGTCGGTATCTCCAACTATCTGCCCGAGCGCACCCACGAGATCGCCGAACTGCTACGTGCCGCGGGCGTACCGCTGCTCATCCACCAGACCCGGTATTCCGTCTACGACCGGCGCCCCGAACAGAACGGGCTGCTGGATCTCGCGCGGCAGGACGGTTTCGGCGCTATCGTCTACTCGCCGCTGGCACAGGGACTGCTGACCGATAAGTACCTGGAACGTATCCCGGCGGAAGCCCGGGCCGCCAACAGTACGTTCCTGTCTCCGGACGTGATCGACGAGACCTACCGCCGCCGCACCGCCGAACTGGACAAGATCGCCGCGGCCCGTGGTCAGTCACTGGCCCAGCTCGCGTTGCAATGGGTGCTGCGGCGCCCCGAAGTGACCTCGGCGCTGATCGGCGCGAGCAGTACCGCCCAGCTCGATCACAATATCGCCGCCCTGCAGTTCCCGGATCTCACCGATGACGAACTCGCCCTCATCGACGAGCACGGCATCCACGGGACCGGCCTGAACCTCTGATCCGGTCAGTCGCGCAGCAGCGGCAGCAGCTGTTCCCCCTGCCGCCGGATCTCCGGCAGGTAGGGGGTATCGGACAAAACGAAATGGGTGATCCCGAGATCCTGGTACCGGCGTAATGATTTCGCGACATCCTCGGCGGAACCGACCAGCCAGGTGGTGCCGGCGCCGCCGCCGCCGACCGTGCCCGGGGTGGTGTAGAGGTTGTCGTCGAGCACCTCGCCACGCGCGGCGAGGTCGAGCAGTCGCTGCTGTCCGACCGCTGCCCGGCGGGGTGCCCCGGGGTCGTGCTTCTTCGCCATCTCGGCGACCTTCGCCTCGGCTTCGGCCCACGCCTGTTCGGTGGTGTCACGGACGAATGTGGTGATCCGCAGACCGAATTCCAGCGGCGGCAGCGCACGGCCGAGATCGTTACTCGACGCGCGCAACCGGTCGATGCGCTCGCGCACTCCGGCCAGCGGCTCGCCCCAGAACAACTGCACATCGGCCTCGGTCGCGGCCACCCGCTCGGCGGCAGCCGACGCACCACCGAAATAGAATTTCGGATGTGGCCGGTCCGCGCGTACCTCGATCCGCGGCGTGACGGTGGATCCGGTCACCTGATAGTGGTCGCCCCGGTAGGTGACATTTTCCTCGGTCCACAGCCGGCGGACCAGCTGGATGAATTCCCGGGTGCGGCCGTAGCGGTCGGCCTGGTCCTCCTCGGCCGCGCCGTAGGCCGCGAGATCGTCCTTGCCGGAGACGATATTGATCCGCAACCGGCCGCCCGTCAGATGGTCGAGACTCGCGGCGGCGGAAGCGAAGTGGGCGGGCTGCCAGTAGCCGGGCCGGATCGCGACCAGTGGTTCGAAGGTCGTGGTCCGGGACGCGAGCGCGGTCGCGACGGTGAAGGTGTCCGGCCTGCCCCAGCCGGTACCGATCAACGCGCCCCGCCAGCCGTGATCTTCGAGCGCCCTCGCCTGGGCGGTCAATGTCTCCAGGCTGTTGTGGTCGGCGGTTACCGCGTCACCGCGATGCCCGGGTGTCACCTGATTCGGGATGTACCAGAGATATTCGGCCATTCGGGCGGCTCCTGTTCGATTGCGGTGTACGGTCAGCCGACCGGTAGAGCCCCGGGCAGCGCGAATCGCTGCCGGACAGTGGATTCCGGATAGACGGTGAAATGCGGATCGGAACTCGGCACCACATTCGGCATCGCTCGGCCGCCGGACCGCGCCGGTCGCGCTGTTTCCCGGAATTGATCGAACGAGACGGCGCGGCCGCCGGACCGCGCCGGATGCGAGCCGGGAATTCCCGTGCCGGCCTGTTCCGTGCAGCCGATGCCGGGGAACAGTCCGCGATAGGACATGATGGTCTCCGTTCGGGGATCGTGCGGGGAGCGCGCAGGCATCCGGTCGGCGCGGGGGTGGGCATCCGAAGAGAACAATGCGCCGGATCTGCTTTCCGGGCTACGGACCGGATCACGATGATTCGAAATTCGCGATCGCCGAGAGAGATTGAAGACGAGCTCGACCGATGGTGCAGAAAATCTTGCCGATCCCAATAGGCAGGTGATCCACCGGGCCGGGCATAGCCTTGCGTCGCAATCTTCTCCGGGCGAATCAGGCGGTGGTTTCCGATGACAATTTCAGCGACAGAACCTATTTCCGTGACACCGGCGATCACCGTGTTGCCACAGTCGGGGTACACCGGTGCCGAGATCGCCGGTGTGGACCTCGGCCAGGAGCTGTCCGACGAAGTGATCGCCGAGATACGGCAGGCACTGCTGAAGTGGAAGGTCGTGTTCTTCCGCGACCAGACCATCGGGCATGCGGAACAGATCGCATTCGCGCGCCGATTCGGCAAGGTGACCCCGGCCCATCCGTACGAGGACAATCCGCCGGAGGGATTTCCCGAGATCCTGCCGATCGACAGCCGTCGCTACGACGTGCAGTACGGGCGTAAACGCACTTCCTATGACAGCAGCTGGCATACCGACGTCACCGCTCTGGTGAATCCGCCCGCCTTCTCGATCCTGCGGGCCGATATCCTGCCGCCCTACGGCGGGGACACCGCGTGGACGAATCTTGTGGCGGCCTATGAGAACCTGCCTGCCGAACTGCGCGATTTCCTGGACAACCTGAACGCCGAACACACCTTCGACAATCGCGCCGTCCGGCGCAGCAGCCGGGCCGAGGCAATTGAGAGCAATCCGCTGCGCACCTTCCACCCGGTGGTCCGGGTGCATCCGGAAACCGGTGAGCGGGCTCTGTTCGTGAGTCCCGGCTTCACCCGCCGGGCGAAGAACATCCGCAATCTCGGGCCGCGCCTGAGCTCGCATCTGCTCGATGCGCTCTGGGAAGAGGCGACGCGGACCGAGTACACCGTCCGATTCCGCTGGCAACCGGGCAGTGTGGCGTTCTGGGACAACCGGGCGACCGCGCATCTGGCCATCCCGGATGCCGGGCATCTCGGGCACGACCGGGTGCTCTACCGGGTGACGATCGAGGGCGATATCCCGCGGGGCGTGGACGGCCGCCGGTCGGAATCGGTCGAGGGTGATCCGTTCTACGGCTCGTGAGCGATTCGCGCGGCCGTCGACCGGCGCGCCTCCGGACGTTTCAGGCCCGTATCCGGCACGCGGATACGGGCCTGGTGGCCGTGCCGGTCGGTTCGAGGCCGGAACGGAACACGTGGAGTCGCCGCGAACCGCGGACGCGGAGCACGCGAGTGCGAGTTGACAAGCCGGAGGACGTCTGACAACCTCGCACCAGGTCATGAGTGCCAGCGTGTAGCCCCGGCTTGCTGGCCGGCAACCCTCCTCCGCGGTGGGGTGCCCCGGGTGACGACCTGGCCGACGCTCGACCGAGCGCGGCAAGCGCGGACTCCGTTCACTCGCGATCCGGAGTCCCTCCACGAAGGGATGACATGATGACCGCTGTACTCGACCCCACCTGCGCCCGCACCCGGGTATCCGGTGGCGATCTGCAGGTTCCGCTGGTGCAGGGCGGTACCCGCGCCTACGCCGACTTCGACTACGCGGCCAGCGCCCCGGCACTCGGGGAGGTGGCCGACCGGGTCGCGGGGCTGCTGCCGTACTACGCGAGTGTTCATCGGGGCGCGGGCTACGCGTCGCGGATCTCCACCCGGTGCTACGAGACCGCCCGGGAAACGGTGCGCGATTTTCTGCACTGCGCCGTCGACCAGGAGGTGGTGTTCACCCGCAACACCACTGATGCGCTGAATCTGCTGGCCGGCTGTGTGCCCGGTGACACCGTGGTACTCGATATCGAACATCACGCGAATTTCCTGCCCTGGGCCCGCCGCGGCCGCCGGGTGGTGTCCGCGGCCGATTCGCTGGCCGCCACCATCGGCCGTCTCGATGCCGAACTGGGCGCGCAACCCGCCGCGCTGCTGGCGGTGACGGGCGCGTCGAATGTCACCGGTGAACTGCTCCCGCTGGCCGAACTGACCGCGCTCGCGCATCGCCACGGTGCGCGGATCGTGGTGGACGCCGCGCAACTGGCACCGCACCGGCGTATCGATCTGTGCGCCACGGGCATCGACTATCTGGCCCTGTCCGGGCACAAGTTGTACGCGCCGTTCGGCGCCGGGGTGCTGGCCGGGCGCCGGGACTGGCTCGATGCGGCACCGCCGTATCTGGCGGGCGGTGGCGCGGTCACCGAGGTCACCACGGCCGGCGCCGCATGGGCGCTCGCTCCGCACCGGCACGAGGGCGGATCACCGAATGTACTGGGCGCTGCGGCGCTGGCCGCGGCGTGTGACGCGCTCACCGGACTCGCGGACTCCGCCGAGGAGCACGAGTGCGCGCTCACCCACCGGTTGCGTAGCGGACTGGCGGGCATCGACGGTGTCCGGTGCCTGCGGATCTGGGCCGACAGCCCCGATTGCGTCGGAATCGTGGCCTTCACCGTCGCCGGCTTCGAACCGGGCCGGGTCGCGGCCTATCTGTCCGCGGAACATGCGATCGGCGTGCGCGACGGCCGTTTCTGCGCGCATCCGCTGCTGGCCCGTTTCGGTATCGACGCCGCGTTGCGCGCGAGTATCGGACTCGGCACCACCGCCGCCGATATCGATCGGCTGCTCGACGCGGTGCGGTCTCTGGTCGCGTGTGGGCCGCGCTGGGAGTACGCCCGCACCGAAGGACGGTGGGATCCGGTACCGGAGACCCGCCCGGGTCTGACGGCGGATGCGGCACCGGGCGCGGCCCCGTGCACGATCTAGCGTTGCGCCCGATATGACGAGCGGCGGCACCGGATGGGGCGGATGTACTCGACCGGAGATCCGCATCGAACCCGACCCAGCACCGGAGTGACCGCTATGCCTGTCGATATCGACATACTGACCGACCCGGCGGATCTGCACACCGCCCAACAGGTGTTCCGCACCGCGATGGTCGGCATTCCGCCGTTGTCGGCGGAGATCGGCGATTCGCTGAACGAACCGGGCCGCACCCTCGGCGCGCGCGTCGCGGGTGCGCTGGTGGGGACGGTCAACTCCTACACCAGCTGGCTGGTGGCGCCGGGCGGGGATCGGCTACCGCATGCCGCGGTCACCCATGTCGGGGTCCTGTCCACCCATACGCGACAGGGCATCGCGACCGCGCTGCTGCGGCGGCAGCTCCACGAGATCGCCGCGCGCGGAGAGGTCGTGGCCTCGCTGCGGGCCACCCAGGGCGGAATCTACGAGCGATTCGGGTACGGCGTCGCCGGGTCCTCGGCCCGCTGTGAGATCGATGTGCATCGGGCTCGCTTCCGCGAGACCGTGCCCGCGGGCGGTCCGGTCCGGTTGGTCGCACCGGCCGACAGTTGGGAGGCCGCCGCCAAGATCTATGCCACCGCGGCGGTGACCTGGACCGGCGCGATCGATCGTCCGCCGTACTGGTGGCGGCTCCAGGAACTGCTGCGGGGGCACGGTCACGTCGCCGTGCACGGGGAGGCGGGTGCCGAGGACGGGTTCGTCCGTTACCGTGCCGCCGAAACTCCCGAATGGACGCGCGGCCCCCGCCGGACGGTGGTCGTGGAGGATCTGGTCGCGACGACCCCGGACGCCTATATCGGTCTGGTCCGGCATCTGCTCGGCGCCGATATCGTCGACGCGGTGGTGCTGAGCGCGACCGCGCCCGACGCTCCGCTCCGGCATCTGTTGACCGATGAACGGGCGTTGCGGGTCACCGATATCCGGGATGAGACGTGGTTGCGGTTGATCGATGTGCCGGCCGCGCTGACCCGCCGCGCCTACCGCCCCGGTCCGCCGGTGGTCGTCGCGGTCACCGACCCGATCCTGACCGCCAATACCGGCACCTACCGGATCGAGGCCGGTGGCGTGCGTGTGGTGGACGAGCCCGCCGACCTCACCGCCGATATCGCCGCATTGGCCGCCGCCTATCTCGGCGGCACCCGCTGGCGGCATCTGGCGCTGGCGGGCCGGGTCACCGAGCACCGGCCCGGCGCCGCGGCCGCCGCGGACGCGTTGTTCGAGGTGGACGAGCATCCGTTCAGCGGGACGTACTTCTGATCTTCCCGTTGTCGTGGGTGGCCGCGTAGTGTGCCGCGATCTCGTCACTGGTGGTGACCCACACACCGGGATGTTCGACGATATGGGCGAGTGCCTCGTCGAGATACCGCGCCCGGAACGCCTGCCCGGTGACGAAGGGATGCAGCGCCAGCGCCAGTACGCGGCCGCCCGCCGCGGATTCTGCCCACAACCGGTCGAGCTGGTCCCGGACGATCCGGACGAAATCGGGGCCGGTGAGCCCGGTGCCGAGGAACAGGGTGTTGTCGTTCAATTCCACCGAGTAGGGGACGCTGAGAAGGCCGGGAACACGGAGTGGATAGGGCTGATCGTCGTTGGTCCAGTCCAGGACGTAGTCGACGCCCAGCTCTCGCAACAGTTCCGGGGTCCGGAAACTCTCGGACAGCGCCGGCCCCATCCAGCCGCGCGGGCGCTTCCCGGTGCCGCGTTCGATGGTGGTGAGGACTTCCGCCAGGTAGGCGCGCTCGTCCGCGGCCGGGATCTCGGCCTGGAGCACCGAGTTGTTCCGGCCGTGGGCAAGCCAGGCCCAGTCGCGTTGCCGGCCCGCTTCGATGATTCGCGGATAGCGTTCCACCACATCGGAATTGAGCAGGGCGCTGGCCCGGACGCCGTGCCGGTCCAGCGATTCCAGGATCCGCCAGAATCCCACCCGGGGCCCGTAGTCGCGCCAGCCGTAGTTGAGCGGATCGGGGACCTGTCCTGCCGTACCGGCGAAGATACTGGTGGAGGGCAGGTCGACCTGATAGTGCTCGATATTGAGACCCACATAGAACGCCACTCGGGCGTCGTCCGGCCACCGGATCGGGTCGCGGTCGACGATGGCGCTGTACTCGAACAGTTCGTTGTCCATTCGGCTATCGTCGAAGCTTCACATAGATGTGAAGGTCAAGTCTTGCTCTCGAGGTCGGTGGGATGAGAATCGGCGAACTGTCAGAACGCACCGGTACGTCACGCCGGCTGCTGCGCTACTACGAGGAACAGGGCCTGATCGCTGCCCAGCGGTGCGCGAACGGTTACCGCAGCTACGACGACCGGTTCGTCGACCGTGTCCTGCAGATCCGCGGTCTGCTCGACGCCGGATTGCCGACCCGGATCATCAAACAGATCCTGCCGTGCCTGGACAAACCGCGCACCATCTATTTCCCGGATGCCACGCCGGAGATGCTGGCGACGCTCGAGGGCGAACGGGAACGGATGGACGAACGGATCCGCTGTCTCGAGCGAAACCGCGATGCCATCACCGAGTACTTGTGCGTCGTCCGCGAATACGGTGCCGACAGCGGCTGAGATCGCCCGCAGCAGCCACCGGCATCCGGCCCCGAGGGGTCCGGTCTCTCCCATCTGGCTATTTCGGCCGGAGCGGATCCCGAGCAAGATCGAGTACCGCGGGGTCGCCCGGGGTACCGGATCGCAGCAAGGGAGAACGATGACCGTTACGCGCCGAGCCGATAACACCGGCCATTTCGTCGCGCGCCGCATGAACGCCGTCGAACAGTTGCGTGCGGAGAAGAAGATCCGGCGACTGGCGCAGCTGCTGCTCGGCCTGGTCGGGTACGGGGTATCGCTCACCCTGCTGGTCGAATCGTCGCTGGGTGCCTCCAGCTGGAATATCCTCGCCGAAGGAGTATCGCTGCATTCCGGACTGACGTTCGGCCGGGCCACCAACCTCATCGCTGTCGTCGTACTGCTGTTCTGGATCCCGCTGCGCGAACTTCCGGGACTGGGGACCGTGCTGAACGTCGTCCTGGTCGGCACCGCCGCGGATCTGGCCGCGGTCGCGCTCCCCACGCCGACAACGCTGCCGCAGCGGCTGCTCTGCTACGCCGTGGGGGTGATGATGCTGACATGGTTCGACGCGGTGTATCTGGGTGCCCGGTTCGGGCCGGGGCCGCGCGACGGCCTGATGACGGGCGCGGTACGTGTGACGGGCAAGCCGATCTGGATGGTACGCACCGGTATCGAGGTGATCGTCCTGACGATCGGATGGCTCCTGGGTGGGACGGTCGGGTTCGGAACCGTGCTGATCGCGGTGGTGATGGGCCCGCTCGTGCAGCTCTTCCTGAGGATCACCACCGTTCGTCTCGCCGGTGACCGGCCGCCCGAGAGCCCCGGTGACATCCCCGCACCGGTCACGGGCTGAACGACGGTGGCACCGCTATGATCTGTCTCGTTGTGCGGACCTCACGGATTCTCTCGGTCGCCGGTGCCGTCGTTCTCGGCTGGGGCGAGTGGGTGAACTGGCGGTCCTCGCGCCGGTGCCTCGGATCCGCGACGGGGCCGAACGAGGTGATCGTCGTGCTGGGCTGTCGGAACGTCGCACCGACGGTCAACGCGCTCAACCGGTGGCGGGTGCGTGCCGCATTGCGTTCCCTCGATGACAGGCGCGACAGCCGCATGGTGTTCTGCGGTGGTGCCGTCGGCGGCACAAAGACCGAAGCCGAGCTGATGGCCGACTATGCGTCGGCGCGCGGGTACGGCGGTCCGGTCGCTCTCGACACCACCTCGCGAACCACCCGGGAGAACATCGAGAACGCGATCCCGCTGATCGGCGACGCCGATCGGATCAAGATCGTCTCGAATCCGATGCACGCGGAGCAGGCGCGACACTATCTCGCCGCGATGCGGCCCGATCTCGCGGCCAGGGTGGTCCGCGGTGCGGACTACCGCTTCGGCGAGTGGACCTTCCTCAAACCGATATTCGCGGTGATCGGATTCCGGAAGCGTGGTGTGCTACCGAATGGCGCTTCGCAGCAGTAGCCGGACGCCGGTCAGTCGGCGAGGCGCCGTTCGATCGACTCGACCTTGGTGTAGAGGGTATTCGTGCGGCCCGGGCGGATATCGGCTTTGACGACGATGCTGCAGCGCTCGGACAAGGCCAGCACCGCCTCGGTGGCGGCCTTGATCACGCCCATGACCTCGTCCCATTCGCCTTCGATCTCGGTGAAACTCGCTGCGGTGCGGTAGGGGAGCCCGCTGTCCCGGATGACCCGGACAGCGACGGCGACCTGGTCTCCGACGCTCTCGCCCGCGCCGATGGGTGTGATCGAGAATGCTGCGAGCACGGAGGTTCTCCTTGTTGTCGCGATGGCCGGATGCGTTGGGTTCTCGTTCACCGTACGCAGTTGCTCACGGACTGTCGGTCGGGGCGGTCCCGATCGGATGTCGGTGGGGAAGGGCTCCGGCGTGAGCGGCACCCGCGGCCGCGGTCGGAAAGGCCGGTGTCCAGCGGGGCCGGCGGAGTTCATACCCGGTCCGGGGTGTGGTCCCGATCGGTGGTCCGGGACGGGTCGTTTCGGCGGCGAGGGCGCCGGCGGGTGATCGCGACGCCGGTCAGGCACAGTGCCCCGCCCGCCAATGTCAGTGAGCCGGGTACCTCGCCGATCGACAGCCAGGACATCACCACCACGAGCGCCGGTACCGCGTAAGTGGTGGCGCCGACCTGGCCCGCGGTCATGCGCGCCAGGGCGTACGCCCAGGTGGTGAAAGCGACGGCGGTCGGGAACACCCCGAGGTAGATCAGACTCAGGGTCGCCGGGAGCGGCGCGGCGGCCACCTCGGTGATCAACTGACCGGTGAACGGCAGGCAGGCGATGGTGCCGACAACGCAGCCGCCGGTCGTCACCTGCAGCGCCGAACCGTGTGCTAGCGCGGGTTTCTGCGCCAGCACCGCGACTGCCCAGGCGGCTGCCGCCACGACACACAGCGCGACGCCCAGAACAGTGGCCGCGCCTTCGGAACCGGCCAGTCCGACGACCGCCGCTCCGGTGAACGCCACCCCGATACCGGTCATCAATCGCTTCGGGAAGCCCTCGCCGAGAAAGAGGCCGCCGAGTAGGGCGATCAGTACCGGCCCGGTATTGATCACCAGTGCGGCGGTGCCGGCGTCGATCTGCTGTTCGGCCCAGTTCAACGCCACCATGTACAGCCCGAACCAGAGCAGTCCGGAGACGAGGATCCCGCGCAGGGCGGGGCGTGGCGGCAGGCCGGCCCCGGTGAGCAGCAGAATCGTCACCAGCACCACCGATCCCGAGGCCGTGCGGCCCAGTGCCAGCGCGCCCGGTGAGAAATCCGCTCCGGCGGTGCGGATGAAAACGAACGCCGACGCCCACAGCAGGACGGTCACTGCGGCGGCGAGTAACGCTCGGCCTCGTCCGGGAGACAGGTCGGTCATGAACCGAACATAGTGACCCCGAGCTGGAGGATCCAGGCGATTCCCAGTTGTGAGTGCAAGATTGAGAAAACATTCCCGCTGATCTCGAATCGCCGGGTACGATCCCAACTCGGTTGGGGACCTGCAGATTCCGTACTCGGCGGTCGTTCCGGGCGAGCCGGGTACGTGAGTAGGTCATGCGTTCAAAAGGCGGCGAACGCCACCGATGTGTAATGTTTCGAAGAATCTGAAACACGTATGAAACGGCAATAGGACAGAGGCGCAGTGAGCGGAATCGACGGATGTCTGGAACGGATCATGGACATCCCCGGCGCGCGCAGCGTGACATTGGTGGACGGGGCGAGCGGTCTGGCGGTGGCCTCGGCGGGGCGGCACGAACAGGTCGATCAGCACGAGGACGCGGCGACGACCACCGACGTGGTGCGCGCGGTACTGGGCTGTCCGGCACTGACCACCGGTGACAAAGACGATGACGTGAACGAGATCATCGTCTGCGGTCCGGGGGGATATCACCTGCTGAACCTGGTCGACGGTGATTTCGACGGGCGCTTGTTCGTCCACGTCCTGTTCGACGAAGACTCCGGCAATCTCGCGATGGCCCGGTTCCGATTGCGCGATATCCTCGCGGATCTGGCCGAGGACGGTCATGCGCGTTGAGCTCGCGGACGAACTACAGCGGCTGGAGGACGAAGGACAGACCGGTGTCCTGCAGGTAGGGGACGGGGAGTTCCATCTCTCCGGCGGGACGATCGCGTCGGCCACCTGCGCGCGCACGACCGGCCTCGACCGCTTGGTGGTCGAGGCCGGTGTGGCCAGTGCCGAAGACTGGCAGCGGGCGGGTTCGGGCGATCCGGGCCCCATGCTCGGCCGGCCGCTGCTGGAAACCCTGGCGCTGCTCTCGGTTTTCGACGCGGCCTATTTCCTGCTGGCCACACCCGTGGTCTCGGAGTTCCGGCCCGCGCCGGCGCATTGGCTGTCGGCGGTGTGCCATATCCGGCCGCGGACGCTGGTCCGCGAATGTGCGCGGCGCGGTGACCCCGGCTCGGGGCCGTGGCCCGCGGAACTGGTCGACCGGGCCGCGGTGGTCCCGGTACGGCGTATCCGGCGGCGCCGGGTGATGCTCACCGGCGGCCAGGCCGAGGTGCTGGCCGCCGCCGACAATCGGCGCAGCGTCACCGGGATCGCCCGCGACCTCGGCCGCACGGCATACGGCTGCCTGGAGGCAGTGCGGGATCTGACCGTGGCCGGACTGATCGAACCGCCGCTGGTCGCTGTGGCCACCGGGGCCGATCCGGCGGACCCCGGGCCGGAACCGGCGCCGGATCCGCCGCTGCGCCGCCGGATCCGGCACGCCACTCCTGTTCCGGAAGGGGACGAATGGGAGCCGGTGGACCAGGAACTGCTCGTCCGCCTCCGGGCGGCTCTGGAGGATCTCGCGTGACCGCGCGTAAGAATCTGCTCGGTGAATTGATGGGAAGGCTTACCAAGGTGCCGATGTCCGTACCCGAACCGAACGCTGTCGTGACAGCGGAACTTCGGGCGCTGCGGGAACGCGTGCCCCGGTTGACCGGGGCGCTGGTGGCGTCCAGTGACGGGCTCCTGGTGACCCACGATCTACCGGGGCATATCGAACCGACCGGAATGGCCGCGCTGGCCGCGGCGCAGCTGTCGCTGTCGCACCGGCTCGCCGAAACCGCGCACGGCGGCGGTTTCCAGGAGGTCGTGGTGGACGGCCGCGGTGGGCATGTGGTGATCTACGCGGCCGGCTGGGCATCGCTGACCGTGCTGGCGGCCCCCGAAGTGAATATCGGCCGGCTGCATCTGGAGTCGCGGCCGGTGGCACGCCGGATCGCCGAACATCTCGCCGCCGTGGCCAAGGAGCCCGGCAGCAGAAATCAGTAACCGGAACTTCAGTAACAGGAATTATCGAGAGGAACGACTGTGTCCGATATGGATTTGGCACTCAAGGACATGATGTCGATCGACGGCGCCCTCGGGGCAGCCGTCGTCGACTACAACAGCGGTATGGCACTGGGGATGCTCGGCAGCTCGAAGGCGCTGGACCTGAACGTGGCGGCCGCCGGCAATACCGAGGTGGTGCGGGCAAAGCTGCGGACCATCGAACAGCTGGGCCTGCAGGAGGATATCGAGGACATCCTCATCTCGCTCAGTAGCCAGTACCACCTCATCCGGCCGATGACCGGGCGTAAGTCGAGGGGCCTGTTCCTCTATCTCGCTCTCGACCGCGGGCGGGCGAATCTGGCGCTGGCCCGGCACCGGCTGCGCGGAATCGAGGAGGAACTCGAGGTCTGACCGGGCCCGCGCCGCGATCCGGTATCAGGTGGCAGGCACCGGGCGGGATTCGCCGGCGGGTTCCTGGACGTCGGCGGCCGGCGGGTCACGATAGAGGTCGTCGATCCGGGACGCGTACTTCTCGCCGACGACTCGGCGCTTGAGTTTCATGGTGAGAGTGACCTCGTCGCCGCCCGCTTCCCAGAAGACCGGGAGTACGAGGAATCGTTTGATCTGCTCCACCCGGGACAACTGGGCGTTACCGGCAGCAACACCGGCCCGGACCGCGGCGATCACCGACGGTTCGGCGGCCAGGGCGGCTGCCGAATCATCGGTGAGACCGTGCTGTTTCGCGTAGGGGCCCGCGGCTTCGGCGTCGAGGACGATCAGCGCGGTGTTGTAGGGACGCCCGTCGCCGATCACCGCCATCGCCCCGATCAGTGGTGTGGCGGCTTTGACGGTGTTTTCGATATGGGTCGGCGACATGTTCTTGCCGGAGGCATTGATGATGATCTCTTTCTTACGATCGACGACCGTCAGGTAGCCCTCGGCGTCCACCGTGACGATATCGCCGGTGTGGAGCCAGCCGTCGGTATCGATGGCTTCGCCGGTCTTGTCCGGCTGTCCGCGATAGCTCTTCATCACCAGCGGACCCCGGACGAGCAGTTCACCATCGGGTGCGTGCCGGTACTCCATACCCGGCAGCAGCTTTCCGACGGTGCCCAGCCGCACCTCGTGCGGCGGGCTGACACTGCAGATACACGACAGTTCCGACATACCCCAGATCTCGGTGATCGGTACACCGAGCCCGGCGAAGAATCCCAGTGTCGCCGGTGGGATGGGGGCGGCACCCGAGAGCGCCCAGCGCATCCGGTCGAATCCCAACGCGGTCCGCAGCCCGCGCAGCACCAGCTCGTCGGCCCGCTGCCATTCGGCGGCGAGATCGCCGGGCAGCGGAGTCCCGGCCAGTTCGTGTTCGCCGCGGGCGGTCGCCACCGACAGCGCCCAGCGCAGTGCCGCGCGCCGTTCGTCGTCGGTTTCCGCGGCGACCTCGTATTCGATGGCGGCGCGCAGCTTCTCCCACACCCGCGGTACCGCACCCCACAGAGTGGGGCGCAGGTCCGCCAGGGCGGGTGCGATCAGTGTGGGGTCGGCGACACAGGTCACCTGGATACCGAGCACCTCCTGGACGTACAGGGCGGTGAGCCGGTCGGCGATATGGGCGCTGGGCATGAACGAGGTGATGGTGTCGCCGAATTCGATACCCAGCACTTCGGCGATCCCGTACACCTGGAACAGCAGGTTCGCGTGTGTGGTCTCCACACCTTTGGGATTGCCGGTGGTGCCGGAGGTGTAGATCAGCGTGGCCACATCCGTGCTGCGCACCGCGCGCCAGGCGGCGTCGAAATCGAAATCGGCACGGGCGGCGGCGATCGTATCGGCGACCGAGAGGGTTCCGGCCGGAGCGTCGTCGAGACAGACGATGTGGTCGAGTTCGACTCCGCAGGAACGTAACCGCGCGACGTACTGCGGTTCGCAGATCACCACCCGGGCCCCGGCATTGCCGAGCACATGCTTCAGCTGGTCGGGGGGCAGTGTGTTGTAGACCGAGAACGAGGTCGCGCCGAGATGCTGGGCGGCCACCTCGAGCGGGTAGAACTCGACCCGGTTGCCCATCATCGCTGCGACGGTGTCACCGCGGCGCACGCCCAATCCGTCCAGACCCGCGGCGAACTGGCGGACCCGGGTCGCGTATTCGGCCCAGGTCAGGGTTTGCCCGTCACCCGGGGTGCGCAGTGCGACCGCCGCGGGTTCACGGGCGGCGATGTGCTGGAACGCGGCGGGGAGCGTGTCGAAACGTGCGCTGCTCACGATGAGCCTTTCGGGGTCAGACCGCGGCGGCGGTGGTGCCGAGGACGGTGGCGACGAAGCGGGCGGCCGCCCGGTAGGCGAGGCGTGATTCGGGGACCAGAGCGGGCAGCACCTGGAAAGCGTGCATCTGGTCACGCCATACCCGCAGTTCGCACACCGCACCGGCGGCGGTCCAGCGTTCGGCGAGTGCGACGGCGTCGCCACCGAAGAATTCGGTATCGCTGGTGTGGATCAGTGCCGGGGGAAGCGGCATCCCGCGCAGGGGCCGGAGATCGTAGGGTTCCGGAATGTAGTGCGCGACCGCCCGGCGGGACAACTCCGCCGACAGTAGACCTTCGGCTGCCGCGCCCTCGAATCGGGCAGCGAGCGTGAGACTCAGATCCGTCATCGGCGAGAACAGCACGAGACCGGCCGGGGACGGGAAACCGCCGCACGCGTGGGTGAGAGCGAAATCGGCGGCCAGGAACCCACCGGCCGAATCGCCCGCGATCACCACCCGATCCGGGCGGTACCCCTGCGCGATCAGCCACCGGAAGGCGGCGTCGACATCCCGGGGCGCTGCCGGATACGGGTGCTCGGGTGCGAGCCGGTAGTCGAGCGTGAACACGGGCAGGCGGGTCGCGGTGGACAGGCGTGCGGCAACCCCGCGATAGCCGGCGGCCGATCCGGCGACGAAACCGCCGCCGTGGACATAGAGGATCACCGCGTCGTCGCGGTCGGCCCGGGGGCCGCGCACCCATTCACCCGTGATCGCGCCGGCCCGGATCCGGTCGCTCGACGTCCCCCATAGCGGGGGCGCGGTCGCGCGCAGGGTGTGCTCGATGAGTGCCCGAGCGGCCGGCAGCATACAGGCGTTGACCGGGGCGAGTTCCGCCAGGCGGCGAGCGGTGAGTGCGGACAGCCGCCGGACGGACCGGGCCTGCAGCGATCCGCGCACCGGTTCGGTCATCGGCGCCGCTCGAGCGCGCGAACCAGTTCGTGCACTGTCGAATCCGCGGCGAGCCGCCGGTCGAGCACGGTGTTGATCGCGCCGCGCAGCAGCGCGTAGGGCTGCCAGCCGCTCGGGGCGATGGTCCGCGCGGCCCGGCGCCCGATCCCGTCGGCGATGGTCCGCGCGGCCTGCTCGGCGGTGATCCGCACGTTCAACGGCCAGGGCAGCAGATCGTTGATCTTGCGGCCCAGTTCGTCGGCGTCGAGTACATCGTGGGTCATCGATGTCTCCACGACGCCGAAATAGGCGATGCCGGCGGTGGCGCCGGAGCCGCCCAGTTCCACCCGCAGCGCCCGGCCCAGCTGTTCCACCGCGGCTTTGCTGACCATGTACGGCGAACCGCCCATCCCCGGCGCGAAGGCCGCGCAGGAGGATACGAGGACCACATGGCCCCGGGAGCGCACGATATGGTCGAGCGCCGGATGGACCGTGTTGAACACTCCGGTCAGGTTGATACTCATGACCCGGTCGAAATCGTCGGGATCCATGGTCCGGATGGTCGCGGGTATCGGCGTGACCCCGGCATTGGCGACCACCACGTCCAGTCCGCCGAACTTCTCGACGACCTCGGCGATCACCTCTTCCATCCGGGCGCGGTCGGCCACATCACCGCCGATACCGTGTGCGCCGGCGCCCAGTTCGCCCGCGGTGCGCAGGGCGCCCGCCTCGTCGATATCGACCACGACGACCCGGGCGCCCCGCCGGTGCAGGATCGTCACGAGCTCCAGCCCGATACCCTGCCCGGCGCCGGTGACCAGCACCGTCTTGCCCTTCACGTCATAGGTCGTGGAATGCGAGATCCAGCCCAGTGGGTCGGGTAGTGCCGGTTTCATCGGGTCACCTCGTAGGATTCGGCGTCGAATTGTCTGGTGCGCCGCCGGTATTCGAAACTCCAGTTCGGGTACAGGCCTGCGTTGCCGCCGTCGGGAGTGGTGTAGTAGCTCTGGCAACCGCCCGTCAGCCAGACGGTATCGGCGCTGCGCCGGGCCATCTCCTCGACGAACGCGTCCTGGGTCGCCTGGCGCACCTCGACGCGCTGAGCTCCGCTGCTGCGCAGTGTCCGGAGGGCGTCGACGATATAGCCGATCTGCGATTCGAGCATGTAGATGGCGGATTGGTTGCCCGCGGCGCCGAACGGTCCGAGGGTGCAGAAAAAGTTCGGGAACCCGGCCATCGCCGCGCCCAGGTAGGTCTGCGGCCGATGGTGGTACAGATCGGCGATCGAGAGATCGTCGAGGCCGATGATCCGTTCGAAGGCGGAGGGGATGGTGGTGAATCCGGTGCCGTAGATGATGGTGTCGACGGGTATCTCGACACCGGCCCGGGTGACGACGGAACGCGCCCGCACCTCGGCGATACCGTCGGTGACCACCTCGACGTTGTCGCTGTCCAGCGCGGGCAGGTAGGCGTCGGAGAAAATCGCGCGTTTACAGCCGATGATGTAGTCGGGAGTGGCTTTGCGGCGCAGGTGAGGGTCGCGGATCTGGCGCCGCAGCTGCAATCGACCCAGCATCTCGTACGGATGGCGGAAGCGGTTGTCCACGAACCCGACCAGGCCGAACCCCTCGATGAGGGTGTACCAGGTACCGCGGATCGCTTTCTGCGCCAGCGGTAGCCGCCGCAGCAGAGTGCGCTCGAGGCCCAGGGTCGGGCGGTCCATCCGCGGGACGATCCACGGCGCGGATCGCTGGAACACCGTCAGCGCGGCCACCCGCGGCTGGATCTCCGGAACGAACTGCACCGCGGAGGCGCCGGTACCGATGACCGCGACCCGCTCACCGGTCAGGTCGTGACCGTGGTCCCAGTGCAGTGAGTGGAATGCGGTGCCCTCGAAAGTGTCGAGCCCCGGCAGGTCGGGGTATTTGGCCTCGGCGAAGATCCCGGCGGCCGAGATGAAGAAATCGGCCGTGAGCGATCCGCGCGAGGTCGCGATCCGCCACACCCGGTCGTCCTCGTCCCAGCGGGCCTCGGTCAGTTCGGTCCCCAGCCGGATATGGCGCACCACATCGTGCTCGACGGCGACGCGGCGCAGATACTCCAGGATCTCGCGCTGTTTGCCGTAGGTGCGCGACCAGTCCGGGTTCGGTGCGAACGAATAGCTGTAGAGCTGGGACGGGACATCGCAGGCACAGCCCGGGTAGGTATTGGCCTGCCAGGTGCCACCGAGATCGTCGGCACGTTCGAGCACGACCAGATCGTCGAAGCCGGCCTCGCGCAGTTTGATCGCCAGCCCGATCCCGCCGAAACCGGCGCCGAGCACGACGATGCGATGGTGTTCGGTCGCGGTATCGCTCATCGGGCCGCCACCGCCTCGGTGCGGACCCGGCGCCCCGTGCCGCTCGCGATGCCCTTGGTGACCAACCGGTTCACCGGACTCGCCAGCGCCAGCAGCGGACGCAGCGAGGCGGTGCCCTCGACCGCGAACGTCCAGATGACCCGGGTGCCGGAACCGAGTGGGAGCAGGGTGATGTCCTCGGCGAAGCGTTTCAGCCCGGGCACCGAGGCGGCGTCCACGGTGAACGTCATCCGCGAACCCTCGTCCCAGCGGTAGAAGCGCTCCTCGAGCCGGAGGAAACCGCCGAGCGTGACCGTACGGGTGGTGCCGATCCCGAACGGCCGGGGCGAGGTCCAGGTCGCCGCCGTGATCACCGTCGACCACGACACCAGCGCGTCGTCGGCGACGAGGGTGTCCCATACCTGCCGCACCGGCGCCGGGATATCGACGATATGGGTGTAGCGGTGCGGCGCACTGTCGAGGAAGGTGTCCTCGGCGGGGGAGAGGGAGAAACGTGCACTCATGGGGCTGAGGGCCTTTCGCAATCAGAGATCGAGGACCAGTGGGCCACCGGCCGACCGGGAGACGCAGGTGAGCATGTGACCGGCGCGTTCGTCGTCGCTCAGCAGGCGGTCGCGATGCTCGACCGAACCGGCCGAGACGCCGACCTTGCAGGTACCGCAGAAGCCTTGGCGGCAGGAATAGACGACATCCGGCCGGACCCGGCGGATGGCCTCGAGGGTGGTCTCGGTGGCCCCGACCCGGACGTGCCGTCCGGACCGGGCGAGCGTGAGATCGAATTCGTGCCCGTCGCGGACCGGTGGCGCCGAGAAGCGTTCGGTGTGCAGCGATGCGGTCGGGTTCAGGTCGAACAGGATCCGCTGGGCGGTTTCCAGCACCGGCGGCGGCCCGCAGACGTATACCGCCGCGCCGGGTGCCGCGGTGGCGAGCAGCGCCGGGATATCGGAAGGTCCGGCTTCGTCGTCGGGCCGGATCTCGGCGCTGTCGGGAAGTTCGTTCCGGAAGGGCATGGTGTCGCGGGAGCGGCCGAGATACACCAGCCGTCCCCGGCTACCGGCCGCGTGGACCATCGGCAGGATCGGGGTGATGCCGATTCCGGCGGCGAGGAAAAGGTACGACGGCGCGGAATCGACGAAGGTGAACGCGTTGCGTGGGCCCCGGATCTGCAGGGCGGCACCGGGCCGCAGCTCGTGGATCTCGGCCGAGCCGCCGCCACCGTCGCGGATGTGGCGCACTGCGATGCGGTAGTGGTAACGGTCGGCGGGATCGCCGCACAGCGAGTACTGGCGTTGCCGGCCCGACGGCAGGAAGACATCGATATGGGATCCGGGCCGCCACGAGGGCAACTGCTGTCCGTCCGGGCGGGCCAGGGTCAGCGAGACCACTTCCCGTGCCTCGACGGTGCTGTCGCCGACTACCACGTCGAGATCGAACCCGCTGCGGCGCACCGGGTTCGGGGATGACAGTACCGGATTGGTGAAGACCTTCCGGTACGCGTCCACCGCCAGGCCGAGCATGCGCAGCCCGGGTGTGGCGGTGCTGTGGGCGGTGGTCATGAGCGCGCGGCAGGGGAGTGCGCCAGATATCGCAGCGCGTTGTCCATCGACCCCAGCTGTGAGGGGTGGAAGCCGCGGCTCAGATATCGCGGCATCTCGGTGAAGAAGGTGGTGAAGCTGGGGATGACGCCGCGCACGGTGGCGCTGACGAACTGCTGTCCCCAGAACCGTCCCTTGGCGGGGCTGGGATCCTTGCGGTACAGGTACGCGGTGGAGATCACGAACAGCGGCAGCAGCAGACCACTGGCGAGCAGACCGGTGCGGACTCGCCGCGCGTAACCGCCGTCCACGTGCATATAGGCGTCGAACACCACGCTGCGGTGCTCGACCTCCTCCGCGCCGTGCCACCGCACCAGGTCGAGCATGGTCGGGTGCATCCCGAGTTCTTCGAGGACCTCCGATTCGAGGAGCCATTCGCCGATCACGGCGGTGAAATGCTCCATTCCCGCGAACAGGCCGAGGCGTTCCTTGAGCCACTCCTCCTCGGCGCGGCCGGTCAGCCCGTGTTCGCCCAGGACGCGGTCGACGAGCCAACCGATCTTCTCGACATAGGAGTCGACATCGAGGCCGATCGACTGCAGGTGTTTGCGGGCGCCCTCGTGGCTGCTGGCGTGCATCGATTCCTGGCCGATGAATCCGGTCACCTCTTCGCGCAGCCGCTCGTCGTCGATCGCGGGCAGTGCTTCGGCCAGGCAGGCGGCCATGGCACGTTCACCCTCCGGTAGGACCAGGTGCATCACATTGGTCACGTGGGTTGCGAGCACCTCGCCGGGGATGTAATGCATGGGGACCGTCGAGAAATCGAAGTTCACATCGCGTGCGTGGATCGCGTGCGTTTCTTCCCGGTAGGTGCCGGTCGTCGTACCGCTGTCGTCGGACATACCCTGACCGTACAATGCAACATTATCCCTTGCAATGTTGTCGCAACAAATTCTTTGAGATTGTTGCAGAAGCGCTGATCGCTGCTAGCGTGGACCTGTGTCCGCCCCTGCCTCTACCTCGCAAGACCGGTCCGCCGCCGACGGAATCGAAGCCCGCATCCTCGATGCGGCCCGCACCCAGTTCGAGCAGTTCGGCGTCAAGAAGACGACCATCGGGGACGTCGCCAAGCAGGCGGATGTCGATCGCGGCACGATCTATCGGCGCATCGGCTCCCGCGACGATCTCGTCCGGGCGGTGAGCGCGCGCGAGGTGGGCAGATTTCTCGCCGAACTCGAGGGCATCCCCGCGCGGCACGAGGACGTGACCGCCATCGTCGCCGATATCTTCGTCACGGTCATCACCCGCTGGCGCACCCACGGGTTGATCAACCGGGTGCTGGCCCTCGAGCCGGGCCGTTTGCTACCACAGGTCACCACGGAGGGCGGAGCCTTCTTCACTGCGGCGGTGGTCACCACCACCACGATCCTGACCGAGGCGATACGGCAACGGGGCCTGCCCGAGATCCCCGACCTCACGACCCGGGTGGAGATCGCCAGCCGGGTGGTTCATTCGCTGATCCTGCAGCCGGTGGGCACGCTGGATCTCGAATCCGAGGAGCGGCTCGGTGAATTCGCGCGTCGCTATATCGCGCCGCTGATCCTCGGCTGACGCTGTGCCCCGGGGCGGGGGCTGTCCGGATTCCGGCGCTGGTGTCGAGTACCCGTCGATTGCCCCGCGATATGCGCGGCCGAGATCTACTATTGGGTGTAGTAGAGGAATCTCGGTCAGCGTGAACCGGGTCGAACGGAGGGGCCGATATGGAAACGATCACCGTAGAGCGCACGATCGACGCACCCGCGGGTGCGGTATTCGACTGGATCGGCCACGCGCACAACTACACACGGATTCCGCTGGTGCTGCACGAACGGCTCGCGGTTCCCGGGGCTGAGGCGCCGTACGGACTCGGCGCCGTGCGCTTCCTCATCTGGGTGGTGGGGGTGTTCTGGGAACGGATCACCGCCTACGATCCGCCCCGGTCCTTCGAGTACCACGTATACCGGTGTTTTCCGCCCGCCCGGCACGAGCTCGGCCGGGTCGAATTCACCGAGACGGCCGACGGTACCCGGGTCTTCTGGACGACAGTGGTCGAACTGCGGTTCCCCCTGATCGGGGCGCCGCTCACTCGTCGGGTGGCCCGGCCGTTGCTCACTTATGCCTTCGGGCGGGTACTGGACGCCGCCACCCGTGAACTCACCGCAACGGCCTCCTGATCCGCCGCCCGCAGGTGTCACGCGTCAGGGTCGGTCGTCGGGTCGGTCGCCGGCCGGACCGAGTCCGTACACGGCGAGTCGGACCCGATTGCCGGCGCCGGTTTTGGCCAGCAGGTTGGCGATATGGGTCTTCACCGTCGTCACGCCGATGTACAGGCGTTGCGCGATCTCGGCGTTGGAGAGGCCCTCGGCCACCAGACCCAGGACTTCGGCTTCACGCCCCGTCAGCTCCACCTCCGGTGCGGGCCGACTGGTTCGTGGGCCGGGCCGGGCAACGCGGGCGGCGACAGCGGTATCGACCACTCGTCGCAGCACGTCCGGCGAAAACGGTCGGTCACCGGATGCGGCGCGCCGGATCCCGTCGAGCAGGTCGGTGGGTGACGCGTCTTTGACCAGAAAACCGCACATACCGGCCGCGAGCGCCGGATAGAGGTGCTCGTCGTCGTCGAACGTGGTGAGGGCCAGGATCCGGGCTCCGGGCCGAGCCGCCAGAATCGCTGTGGTGGCCTGGATTCCATCGGTTCCCGGCATCCGCAGATCCATCAGGATCACATCCGGTTCCGTCCGCTTCGCCAGGCGTATCGCCTCCGCACCGCCCTGTGCCTCGGCGACAACCTGCAGATCGGACGCCGTTTCACACAGCATCCGCAGTCCGGCGCGGACGAGCTGCTGATCGTCCACCAGCATCACTGTGATGATCACGATGCCGCGCCCGCCTTGCTCGGGAGGCTCGCTTCGAGCAGCCAGCCCGGCCCGATGGGTCCGGCGCCGAATGTGCCGCCCAGCAGGCCGACGCGCTCCCGCAGCCCGATCAGGCCGACGCCTGATCCGGGTACGACCGGATGCCCGGTTCCCGGCGGTGGGCCGCTGTCGGACAACCGGAACTCGACCGGGCCCGGCCCTGCCGTGATCGAGAGCCGGGCAGTGGTCCGCGGGCCCGCGTGTTTCACCACATTGGCCGTCCCTTCCTGCGTCAGACGCAGCAGAGTGAGCCCGGTCAGCGCGTCGACCGTCGAGACGGCCGGGTCCAGTTCGAGCTCGATATCCGCGACCACGAGCCGTGTCCGCTGCACCACCGCGGAGATCGCGACCGGGAGTCCGGCGGGTTCGACGAATGATTCCGCGCCGGCATCGGGGTCGCGCAGCACCGCCACGAGGGTGCGCAGATCGTGCAGGGTCGCCGTACCGCTGCTGTGGATATCGTCGAGCACCTCGAGCAGAGCCGGTGGTGCGGAAACCGACGCGTGCCGTGCCACACTCACCCGCAAGACCGTCGAGGAGATGTGGTGGGCGATCAGATCGTGCAGCTCCCGCGCGATCGCGGCCCGTTCGGTGGCACGCACCGCGCTCACCTCTGCGTCACGCCGGCGGGCCAGTTCGGCCGCATCCCGGCGGGCCCGCGCGGCACTCTCTCGCGTCGTGCGCAGCACCGAGCCCAGCAGCACCGGCAGCAGCGCCATGACCGTCGCCCGGTAGACGGTCGCCCCCGGGCCGCCCGCCGTATGGAAAAGGTAGGCCGCAGCCAATGCGAAGCCGCCCAGCACCGGAGCCGGGCCACCGCGCCGGGCCGCGAGCTCGGTCAGCGCGAGGGCTGCCGCCACTTTCGGGACCGCCGGGCCGGAATCGCCCACCGTGAACCCGAGCACCAGGACACCGGTCGCGGCCAGCGCGGTCGTCAGCGGGAAGCGCACCGAACCCGCGGTGACCAGGACAGCGGTCGCGGCGATCGTCAGATCCGTCGGGGTCGGCGTATCGGTCAGGAAGAGCAGACACCCCACTGCCGCCACCAGCAGAACCAGCAGCCGCACGGGCAGCTGCCGCGGATCGAGCAGCCAGTCGATTCCGCGGGTCATCCCGTTCTCCGTCACGTCCACATGATGCCCGGCTCGCCCGTGGGCCGGCTCCTCCGCGGGTAGGAGTGATCTCGTCCGTTCGGCCGGTACGAGCGGCCCGCGGGCCGATCCGCCGAGCCGGCTGCTCCGGCACGGTCAGTGCATGACCGACGAGAAGACAGCAGCCGAATCCGACCGCCCGGCGCCGAGCCGGCGCGCACTGCTGGGCGCGATGACCGCATCCGGGCTGGCGGCAGGCGCCGCCGGCCTGGCTTCTGGGGTCGCGCTGGGCGCCGGAGCGAGGCAGCCTGCCGTGCCGCCGCCCACAGCACGGCGGTTCGCCGACCGCGTGGTGATGATCACCGGTGCGACCTCGGGTATCGGTGCCGCCGCCGCCCGGCGCTTCGCCGCGGAGGGTGCTCGCGTCGCGTTCTGTGGGCGGCGCGAGGACCGAGGCCGTGCTGTGGAAGCCGAGATCCGCCGAGCGGGCGGTGAAGCCACCTACTACCGCGCCGATGTCCTTGTCGAGGGCGAGGTGCGTGATTTCGTCGATACGGCGGTCGGCCGGTACGGCGGATTGGATATCGCCTTCGACAACGCGGGGATCACCGTGCAGAAGAAGGTGCACGAGTACAGTGCCGCCGAATTCGACCGGGTCGTGAACACGAATCTGCGCGGTGTGTTCCTCGCGATGAAATACCAGGTGCCGCATATGATCCGCGCGGGTGGTGGGACGATCGTGGTGACGTCGTCGAGCAACGCGGTCGCCACCGATGCCGGCAAGGGCGCGTACACGGCGAGCAAACACGCGCTGATCGGGCTGGTCCAGTCGGCGGCGCTGGACTACGCCGCCGACGGTATCCGGGTCAACGCCATGCTGCCGGGCACCACCGATACCGAACTGGTGCGGCGTGCGGCCGGGATGGAGTCGCTACCCGATCCGGCATGGCAGGTTTTCATGAAGCAGTGGGCGAAATCCAATGTTCCCGGCCTGGGCCGCCTGGCGAGCGCGGAGGAGATCGCGGCATTCGCCCTCACTCTCGCCTCGCCCGAACACACCTATCTCACCGGTGCGCGATTGTCGGTCGACGGCGGCCGGACTGCGCACGCGTGACGCCGCTGATGCCCGGCCACCGCAGAGCGCGGAAACGGCCCGCGGCCCATCCCGCACCGGCCGCTCCCCGAACCCGGAACCGGACAGAGCCGGCCCTGCGGCGAAACCCGGGTCAGGTCACTGTGCCCGGGCCGGGTCGCGGAAGAGCGTGGTGGCGATGGCAGTGGCGGTGACCCGGGCGAGGGCGGCGAGGAAGGGAATCCGTTCGGGGATCATCAGCTGGGTGGTGCCCCTGATGCCGAGGGCGAACCGGGCGTAGCCGTCCGGGCCCAGGACCGGAACCGCGATGATGCGGTAGCCCCATTCGGTCTGTTCGTCGTTGATCGTGTATCCGGCGTTGCGGGCCGCTTCGAGTTCGGTGCCCAGCGAAGCGGCGTCGGCCGGGGTGCGTTCGGTGCCCTGATGGTAGGGGAGCGCCTCGAGCTCCGCCCGTGTCACCGGTGACCAGGCCAGCAACGCCTTACCGATCGCGCTCGCGTGCAACGGGAAACGCACCTCGGAGAGGTTGTGCCCGTGGGCCTCTCGCCACCGGGTGAAAACGAGATTGACAGCGTCGGTGCCGTGCCTGGTCGCGAGCGAGACGGCGGTGCCGGTCTCGGCGGCGAGCTGCTCGATATGGGGTTCGGCGAGGTAGACCAGGTGGCGCCGGTAGGAGAGCTGACCGTATTCGGCCAGCGCGACACCGAGCCGGTACCGGCCCGTCTGTTCGTCCTGCTCGACGAACTCCGATTCGAGCAGCGCCTGTAGCAGCCGATGCGTGGTGCTCATGGGCAGATTCTGGGCGCGCGCGATCTCGGTGACACCCAGTTCGGCATCACCCTGGAAACACCGCAGTACCGCCAGGGCGCGCGAGACCGTTTGCAGCCCGGACCGATTGACCGCCACGTGGTGTGTCCTTTCCGGTCGGCCGCTCCGGAAGGAGAGCGGCCCGTATTCCGATTATCGGAATACTAGCCGCTCCTGAGCCCGGGCGAATACCGGCGAATTTCGATGTTCATTGCCACTACCTGGGTGAGCACGAATATTCGCCGTCGTCAACTATTCCGCTTCGTGGAATGAGATGTGTTGCTCGAAGTTGCCTGCGAGCTCTAGCGTGACGGTGTTCGAAAAGTCAGCTCCGGCAAGTACTCGGGCCCGTCGGCCGTGCTCCGGATCGTGGGAAAGAAGACCATGACCACAGCGGTGACCAGTACCCCTCTGCTCGGCCCGAGCGTGACCGGTCCGCCGGTGCGCAGCGCGCTGCCGGAGGGCTTCCGTACTGTCGGCCGGTCGGGCCTGGTGGTGTCCGAAGTCGGGATCGGTGCCAGCACCTTCGGCCGCAGCGGAATGATCGCCCACACCCAGGACGCCGTCGACCGGATCGTCGATCGGGCGCTCGACCTGGGGATCACCTATTTCGACGTCGCCGATGTCTACGGCGATCGGCCGGGACAGAGCGAGAGCATGCTGGGGGCGGCGCTGGGAAACCGGCGCGACCGGGTGGTCATCGGCACGAAATTCGGAATCGGCCTGGCGGGACTGAACGGTCCCGACTGGGGAGTGCGCGGATCACGGCGCTATATCCGGCTCGCGGTGGAGGCTTCACTGCGCAGGCTGCGGACCGACTGGATCGACCTGTACCAGATCCACACCCCCGACCCGGTCACCCCGATCGAGGAAACCCTCTCGGTACTCGACGATCTGGTGCACGAGGGAAAGATCCGCTACATCGGCAATTCGAACTTCGCCGCCTGGCAGGTGGCCGATGCCGAATACGTGGCCCGGATCAACGGCCACACCCGGTTCATCTCCGCGACCAACGAATACAACCTGCTCTGGCGGGAACCGGCGAAGGAACTGATTCCGGCGCTGGACGCCTACGGCCTGGGCTTCTTCCCGTACTTCCCGCTGCAGAACGGGCTGCTCACCGGGAAATACCGCCGGAATTCGGTACCGGCCGGCCGCAAGATCACCAACCTCAAGAAGCATCTGCTCGACGCCGCACCGTGGGACGCGCTGGAGCGGTACGCCGAATTCGCCCGGGAACGTGGCATCACCCCGACCGCACCGGCTTTCGGCTGGCTGCTCGCCCACGAGGCGGTGTCCAGTGTGATCGCCGGAGTGACCGAACCCGATCAACTCGACGACAACCTGGCGGCCGCCCGCTGGCGTCCCGATCCGGCCGAATTCGCGGAACTGACCGCCCTGTTCGCCGGCGATCTGAGCGGAGCGCCGGGGCAGGTCACCGGTACCGCGGCCGACCGCTGAGCACCATCCATCCCACGACCCACGCAGAGGCGGATATGTCCGATGATTCCGGCAGCGGCCGGCACCTGCACCTCGGCTACATGTACTGGTCGAACGGCACCCACCCCGCGGGCTGGCGGTTACCCGAGGCAGTTCACGACCGCGGATTCGACGCCGGCTATCTGGTCGAGCTGGCGCAGCTCGCCGAATCCGCGAAATTCGATTTCTTCTTCTTCGGTGACCGGCTCGCCACCGGGCCGGAGTACCAGTTGACCAACACCTCGGTGCTGGCCCGGATCGAACCGTTCACGGCGGCGAGCTATATCGCCACGGCGACCGACCGGATCGGCATCGTGGTCACCGCGAATCCGACCTACTACGAACCGTTCAACCTGGCCCGGCTCACCGCATCGCTCGATCACATCTCGGCCGGGCGGGCATCCTGGAACATCGTCACCGGTGCCGACCACCGGGCCGCGGCCAACTACACCCGGACCGAACACGGTGACGCGTCCGCCCGCTACGACCGGGCCGACGAATTCGTCGACGTGGTCCGGGATCTGTGGGACAGCTGGGAGGACGACGCTTTCGTCCGCAACGCCGAGACCGGCGAGTTCGTGGTCGCCGACCGTATCCACCGGGTGAACCATCGCGGGCGGGCCTTCGATATCCGGGGCCCGTTGAACATGGCCCGGCCCCCGCAGGGGCAGTTGGTGGTTTTGCACGCCGGGACCTCGGACCGCTCCCGTGAGCTCGGTGCCCGGGAAGCCGATGTCATCTTCGCCGCCGCGGCCACGATCGAACAGGGCAAGGCCTACGCCGCGGAGATCCGGCAGCGCGCGGGCGGTTTCGGCCGGACGCGTTCGGCGATCTCGATCCTGCCCGGTCTCACCCCCATCGTCGCCGGAACGCGGCAGGCCGCCCGCGCACTCTACGACCGGCTCAACGATCTGCTCGTACTGGACGACGATATCCGCTACGGCGGCCGTGATCCCGAACAGTGGGGCGCGGGTAGCGCCGCGCCCCGCGAGGCGCAGGGCCCGGGATTGCGCAATCTGGGAGCACTGTCGCAGCGCGTCGGTGTCGATCTGACCGCGCATGACCTCGCGCAACCACTGGACGACGAAACGGCCGCCCGATTCACGCCGACGGGCCGGGCACTGCTGGACACCACCGCCGCCCGGACCGGGCGCGCCGTGGGCGGTGCCGATCCGCTGACCGTCCGGGACCTGCTCAACACCCACATCGTGGGCGGTCACGTGGTGGTCGGCGGACCCGAGGATATCGCCGACTATATCCAGGCCTGGTTCGAAGCCGGCGCCTGCGACGGCTTCAACATCCAATCGGCCTTCCTCACCGAACAATTCGAGACCTTCGCCCGGCTCGTGGTGCCGGAACTACAGCGGCGCGGATTGTTCCGCACCGAGTACACCGGCCGGACGCTGCGCGATCACCTCGGTCTGAACCGGCCGGGTAATCGGTGGACCCGGGCGAACACCCGAACGGGAGGGCAGTGATCCATGTCCGGACCACGTAGAGAGCTGCATCTGGGACTGATGTTCTGGGCCACCGGCACCCATACCGCCGGCTGGCGTTATCCGGGAGCCAGATCCGACGGCGCGTTCGATATCGCGTTCATCCAGCAGGTCACCCGGTTGGTGGAGGCGGCGAAGTTCGATTTCCTCTTCCTCGGTGATCGCCTGGCCACCGACCCGGCGCTGGCCAAGACAAATCCCGCCCAGATGTCGCGAATGGAGCCGTTCACCGTCGCCTCCGCCATCGCGGCCGCGACCTCACATATCGGTATCGCGGTCACCGCGAATCCGACCTACTACGACCCCTATACCGTCGCCCGGCTCACCGCCTCGCTGGACCATCTCAGCCGTGGGCGGGCCGCGTGGAATCTGGTCACCGGCGCGGACGGCGCCGCCGCGCACAACTTCAGCCGGGACGGCCACTGGGATACCGAGAAGCGCTACGACTGGGCGGACGAGTTCGTCGAGGTGGTGCGTGCGCTGTGGGACAGCTGGGAGGACGACGCGTTCACTCGGGACAAGGCCGGTGGGCGCTATATCGACGAATCGAAACTGCACACCATCGACCATGTGGGCGAACATTTCTCGGTCCGGGGACCGCTGAACGTCGCGCGGCCACCGCAGGGTCAGGTCATCTTGTTGCACGCCGGGACCTCGGATCGTTCCCGTGAACTGGGTGCCCGGGAGGCCGACGTGATCTTCGCCGGACAACCCGATCTGGACTCGGCCAAGGAGTACTACGCCGATGTGAAGGCACGCGCGGCGCGATACGGCCGCACTGCCGACGAGATCCGGATCCTGCCGGGGCTGAGCGTGGTCGTGGCACCTACCACCGCGGCAGCCGTGGAGATCTACGACCGGCTGAATTCGCTGGTGCCGTTGGATCCCGAGCACGAAACCGTCGAATCGGTGCGATTCGGCGGCCTGGGGCAGGGACTCAAACGCAATCTCGCCTCCGTCTCCCAGGTTCTCGAAGTGGAGGTGACCGGTCACGGCGTGCACGATCCGGTGTCCCGGGAAGTATTCGACGCCGCGGCTCCGGCAGGCCGCAAGATCTTCGCCGGTATCACCGAGACCACCCGGCGCACGGTCGGGGGAGCCGCTCCGATCACCTATTTCGATCTGATCAACGGCATCACGGTCGGCTCCCGCACCGTGGTCGGTGATCCGATCGAGGTGGCCGACCATATCCAGCGCTGGTTCGAGGAGGGCGCGGCCGACGGGTTCAATATCTTCCCCGATTTCGTACCCGGCTCGGTGCAGGCGTTCACCGAACTGGTGGTGCCCGAACTGCAGCGACGCGGACTGTTCCGCACCGAGTACCCGGGCACCACCTTCCGGGATCACCTGGGCCTTGAGCGGCCGGCGAACCGCCATCGCGAGCGGACCCCGCTCGTACCGGAACCGAACTGAAAGGACAAGGACGGTGGCTCTCGACCAAGCCGAGGCAGTAGTCGTTCGCCCGGCCGCGCCCCGGACCCACAAGGAGACCCGGGGGCGGTTGCGCGCGGTGGTGTCCCCGAAGAATCTCGCCCTCATCGCCGGTCAGCTGGTCGTCGTCGTCATCGTGCTGTCGATCCTGCAGTGGCTGGTGGATTCCGGCCGAGTGGAGTCGATCTACCTGGCCTCACCGACCCAGGTCCTCGCGGTGTTCCCGCGACTCGTGACCGAGGAACACCTCTTCGGCAATCTGTTGATCACTCTGTACGAGGCCATCGTCGGTACCGTCCTGGCCTTCGTGGCGGGTGTGGCGACCGGAATCTATATGGGTCTCTCGCGCACCGCCGAGCGGTTCCTCAATCCGTTCGTGGGCGCGGCCATGGCCGTTCCGAAGGTCACCATCATCCCGCTGCTCACCCTGTATCTGGGGGTGGGTGTCAACCACAAGATCGTGATCGTCTTCCTGTTCGGCTACTTCCTGTTCGTCTTCAACACCATCGCCGGGATCAAACAGGTCCAGGAGAGCCATCTCAAAGTCGCCCGTGCGAACGGGGCGTCCCGGTGGCAGACGATTCTGAAGGTTATTCTGCCGTCGGCCTCGCCCAGTATCGTCGCCGCGCTGCGGATCGAGGCCGGTACCGCCCTGGTGGCGGCGCTGTTCGCGGAGATCATCGCGTCCAAGGCGGGACTGGGCAATATGCTCAACCGCGCGATCGGCGTCTACGATACCGCGACCCTGTTCGCCCTGGTCCTGTCCATCACGGTGTTCTCGGTTCTCATCATCTCGGCGGTGAACCTGCTGGAGAAGAAGGTCTTTCTCCGCTGGAAGTACGCCTGATATCGCGGCTTTTGCCGATCACTCTCATTTCGAAGGAACAGCTGTGTTCAAGAAGAGATCTCTGGCCGTTCTCGCCGGTGCGCTGGCTCTGGTCCTGGCGGCCACCGGCTGCTCGGGAACCGTCGAATCCCTCGCGGGGGATGGTGGTTCCGGCGGCGACGGCCGCAGTGTGCTGACCTTGCAGGACAGCACGTCCTATACACAGTTGCCGATCCGGTTCGGCGTCGAGAAGGGTTTCTTCGACGAGGAGGATCTCGATGTGAAGTTCACCCAGGTCCAGGACGCGGTGACCGGCGTGGCGACCGGAGAGCTGACCCTCGCCTTCGGTCCCACCAGCAACTACCTGCGCGCGGCCGAGAAGGGTGCGCCGATCAGGATCATCAGTTCCGCGTTCCGGAGCAAAGGGCCGTTCTTCCTCATCGCGCGTCCCGGTATCCGGTCGTTCGCCGACCTGCGCGGTAAGACTATCGGGATCGCCACGGCCGGTAGCAGTATGGAGACCTACACGCGCAAGATCCTCAGCGCCAACGGTGTGGATCCCGACGACGTGAGCTTCATCGCCAACGGTGTGAACGAACAGGCGTACGGCACCCTCACCAGCGGCCAGGTGGATGCCACGATCATCCACCAGCCCTTTCCGGCGCTGGGCGAACTCCAGGGCAAATCGGTGACCCTGGCCCGCGGCTGGGATTATCTGCCGACCTACCACACCGGTGTCCTCATCGCCGGAAAAGAGGTGATCGACAACGATCCCGATCTACTGCGGCGGAGCCTGCGCGCCTACTTCAAGGCCTACACCTACGCCAAAGAGCACTACGACGAGTATCTACCGTGGCTGAAATCGAAGCTCGGCACCATCGACCCGAAGGCGGTCGAACTCGCGCTGCGTCAGGAAGACGATATCTGGGACAACAACCCGGCCATCGATCCGGTGGCGATCCGCGACACCCAGGACATCGAAATCGAGATGGGCTTGCAGGACGCGCCCTATGACGCCGGCAAGTACATCGATACACAGTTCATCCCGCAGGAGTACGTGAAGGATTTCACCTACCCGCGGCCGGCGCGCTGACCCGGTCAGCAGCGCGATAGCACGACACGATCAGCGAGGTAGATCTGTGGCAACCTTCGAAGTGCGCGGTCTTGGTAAGGAATTCCCGGCCGATCCGCCGGTGCGGGCGCTGGACGGTATCGACCTGTCCATCGGCGAGGGTGAATTCGTCGTTCTGCTCGGTCCCAGCGGCTGCGGTAAGAGCACCCTGCTCGACATCCTGTCCGGGTTGCAGGACAAGAGCGAAGGTGAGGTGCTGTTCGAAGGCGTGCCGGTCGCCGGGACGAACGGGCGGGTCGGGGTCGTGTTCCAGGACGCTTCGCTGTATCCGTGGCGGACCGTGGCTCGCAATGTGGAGATCGGGCTGGAGTTCCGCGGGGTGCCGCGGGCGCAGCGGCGCGCGGCCGCCGCGGAATATTTGGCCCAGGTCGGCCTGGCCGGATTCGAACGCAAATACCCGCATCAGCTCTCCGGGGGAATGCGGCAGCGGGCCGGAATCGCACGAACGCTGGCCACCGAACCGGCGGTCCTGCTGATGGACGAGCCGTTCGGTGCCGTCGACCATCTCACCCGGATCCAACTGCAGCGGGATCTGCTGGCGCTGTGGGAAAGTCGGCGCCGAACGGTCGTATTCGTCACCCATGACGTGGGCGAGGCGGTGTACCTGGCCGACCGGGTGATCCTGTTGTCACCGCGGCCGGGCCGGGTGTACCGAGAATTCTCGATCGATGTCCCCCGCCCGCGCCGCAAGGGCGATATCGAACTGCTCGCCCTGGAGAGCGAGATCTATCGGGCACTCGGCCGGATGGAGGAACAGGCGGGTATCGGGTCGTGAGGCGACCCGATACCTCGGGGGTGACCGGCACCGTTTCGCCGATACGCGTGCCGATCACGGATCCGCCGCCCGGATCCGGCCCGGCAGCGGTTCGGGCCCGGAACAGTTCCGGGCCCGTCCGTACTAAGCGTTGGCCCCGCCGTCCACGGTGAGCGTGCTGCCGGTGACGAAATTTCCGCTGTCACCGGCGAGGTAGGCGACAGCGGAAGCGATCTCGGCCGCCGCCGCGTACCGGCCGAGGGCGGTGGCCGCCCGCTGGGCGTCGGCGGGCGCGCTGTCGGCGGGGTTCATCTCCGTATCGGTCGAACCCGGTTGGACCACGTTGACCGTGATCCCGCGCGGTCCCAGATCACGCGCCAGCCCTTTGGTGAAACCGATCAACGCCGCCTTGCTCATCGAGTAGAGGCTCAGCCCCGGGCGGGTCGCCCGCTCGGCGAGGTTGCTCCCGATACTGATGATGCGGCCGCCCTCGCCCAGATGTGGGCTCGCGGCGCGGGCGGCGGCGAACGCGGCGCGGACGTGCAGGTTCATCGTCTCGTCGAACTGTTCCATGGTCAGTTCGTCGATTGTGCCGTAGGGAAAGATGCCCGCGTTGTTCACCAGGATGTCCAGCCGGCCGAATTCGGCCACCGTGCGTTCCACGGCGGCGGGCACGGCGTCGGGGTCCGTCGCCGGTGCGGGGACGGCGAGTGCGCGCCGGCCGGTCTCGTGAATCCGGGACACCACTGCGGCGGCGCGTTCGGCCGAGGCGTTGTAGGTCAGCGCGATATCGGCGCCGTCGGCGGCGAGGCGCTCCGCTATCGCGGCCCCGATTCCCCGGCTGCCGCCCGTGATCAGCGCAACTTTACCTTCGATACCCACTTCATCTCCCTATATTTATGCAGTGATCGTTGCACAAATAGGTACCGTGGATAGCATGGGGATGTCAACAGCGCAGAGTGGAGGTGTGATGCCGGGACCGGGTCGCCCGCGTGGCTTCGATCGGGACTCCGCGCTGCGCGCCGCCATGTACCTGTTCTGGGAGCACGGGTACGAGGGTGTGTCGATCAGCGACCTCACCACCGCGCTGGGTATCGGGCCGCGCAGCCTCTACACCGCGTTCGGCTCGAAGGAGGGGTTGTTCCGTGAATCCGTCGCGCTCTACGGGAGCGCGACGCCGCGGCCGATGGATCGGCACCGCACCGCACGGGACGCGGTCGCGGCGATGCTGCGCGAACGCGTGGACGCCAACCTCGATCCGGAAACGCCGCTGGGCTGCATGGTGGTACTCGCGGCGACCAATGTCACCCCGGACAATGCGCACGTCCGGGATCTGCTGGCGGAGGTGCGGGCCGACGATCGCGCGGAACTGCTCGGCCGGCTCGAACGCGGTATCGCCGACGGTGATCTGGCCCCCGGTGCCGATCTCGAGGCGATCGCCTCGTTCTACCTCACCGTCCTGCACGGACTGGCGATCCGCATCCGCGACGGATGCACGCGCGCGGACGCGCAGCAGGTGGTCGACAATGCGATGTACGCGTGGGACAACGTCGCCGCGCCCGATTCGGCGCGCTCTATCGTGGACCGATGAGTACCGATGACCGGCAACAGCGCCTGACCACCGGCGACCGGCGGCGCGCGGAGTTGCGCGAGTTCCTGCGCAGCCGGCGCGAAAAGCTGACCCCGGCGGCGGTGGGGCTGCCCGAGGCGGGCCGCCGCCGGACACCCGGGCTGCGGCGGGAAGAGGTCGCGGTGCTGGCCGGCGTGGGCGTGTCCTGGTACACGTGGCTGGAACAGGGTCGCGATATCAAGGTGTCCGACGATGTCTTGGACGCGGTGGCCCGGGCCCTGCTGCTGGACGAAGTGGAGCGGGCCCATCTGTATCGCCTGGCCGGGCTCAACCCGCCGCAACGGCAGGCCGCTCCCTCGGTCCCGGCGTCACCTCGGTTGCAGCGATTGCTGGCGACGTGGGCGCCCCGTCCGGCCTATATCCGGGACCGGCACTGGAATTTCACCGCCGTGAACGAGGCGGCCCGGGCGGTGTTCGGATACGGCGACACCGATCACAACTGTCTGGTCTCCTTCTTCACCAACGCGCGTTTCCGGGTACTGCACCGGGAGTGGGGGCTGATCGCACCCGAAGTCGCCGCCGGTTTCCGCGCCGATTCGGCACGCTATCCCGACGATCCGGAATTCGACCGCCTCGCCGGGGATCTGGCCCTGGTCAGCCCGGAGTTCGCCGAATTGTGGGCCCGGCACGACGCGGCCGAACACAGCACCGCGGTCAAAGCGGTCGAACATCCCGGCGCCGGGACGATGATCTTCGAGGCCACGCTCTTCCCGCTGCCCGAATTCCCCGGACACCATCTGGTGCTGCACAACCCCGTGGCCGGTACCGGCACCGGTGAACGGCTCGACGAATTGATGCGCGCCCAGCCTGGTGGTGTCACACCCACCATGAACTGACACTGCCTATCGGTACCCGGCGCCCGCAGG
The DNA here is from genome assembly GCF_053594175.1 of Nocardia sp. NPDC001965. Classification (NCBI taxonomy): domain Bacteria; kingdom Bacillati; phylum Actinomycetota; class Actinomycetes; order Mycobacteriales; family Nocardiaceae; genus Nocardia; species Nocardia sp. NPDC001965. The sequence continues at coordinate 368,259 of NZ_JBSFDZ010000001.1, read as the reverse complement.
ATCGTCGGTATGCGCAATCAGCAGATGAAAGCAGTGGTCATCCCCGAGTTCGGTGCGGCCGAGGTGCTGCGACCGGCCGCGGTCGACCTCCCGGAACCGGGGCCCGGTCAGGTCGCCATCGATGTGGACTACGCCGGCGCGAATTTCGCGGAGATCCTGTACCGGCAGGGTCTCGTCGACGTCGCCCTGCCCTTCGTCCCGGGTATCGAAGTGTCCGGCCGGATCCGTGCCCTCGGCCCGGGTGTCGAGGGCTTCTCGCTGGGTGACCCGGTCGCGGCCCTGACCATCGTGCGCAGCGGTGGTTACGCCGAAGTCGTGGTGACCGCCGCCGAACTGACCGTGCCGTTCGACCCGTCCCGGCTGAGCCCGGTCGTGGCGGCGGCGGTGCCGTCGAACAGTACGACGGCGTTCCTGGTACTGGACCGGGTCGCCCGGATCGAACCGGGTGACAGTGTGCTGGTCCATGCGGCCGCCGGCGGGGTGGGTAGTCAATTCGGCCGGGTGGCCCGGTTGCTGGGTGCGGGCCGGGTGGTGGGGACGGTCGGCAGCCCCGCGAAGATCGCCGTCGCCGAGAGTTTCGGGTACGACGAAGTGTTCCTGCGCGACGACCTCGCCGATGCGGGGCAGTTCGACATCGTGGTCGATATGGTCGGCGGCGGTGTCCGCCGTGCCAGCCTGGACCGGCTCGCGCCGATGGGCCGGATGGTGGTCATGGGTAATGCCTCCGGCGGTGCGGATGTGGGTCTGTCGGCCAACGAGCTGTGGTTCACCAACAAGACGGTCTCCGGGTTCAACCTCGCCGCTTTCGCCGCCGTTCATCCGGCCGAAACGGGGGTCGCGCTGCGCCGCGCCGTCGATGCCGTCACCGCCGGAGCTCTCGAAGTCCGGGTGGCCGCGCTGCCACTGGATCGGGCGGCGGAAGCACACCGGCGCATCGAATCGGGATCCACCACGGGGAAACTGGTGCTCGAGGTGGCGCCGCACGATGTGGCGTGAAACACAACGGGCCGGTGTTACGGGATCGCGGCGGGCGGCGTCTGATGTGGACACCCGCCGACAGGAAAAGGAGCCCCCATGACCGGTTCATCACCGAGGGTCCCGGGTACGGAGGGTGGCGGCGCCGACGCCGCCACCGAGGCTTTCCTCGCCCACCGGAATCTACTGTTCACCGTCGCCTACGAAATGCTCGGCTCGGCCGCCGACGCCGAGGATGTGCTCCAGGAGACCTGGTTGCGATGGATGAGTGTGGATCTCGGTGCGGTACGCGATCAGCGTGCCTATCTGGTGCGGATCACCACGCGGCAGGCGCTGGACCGGTTGCGCGCACTCGGCCGCCGCCGGGAGTCCTATATCGGCCCCTGGCTTCCCGAGCCGTTGCTCACCGCACCGGATATCGCCGAGGACGTCGAACTGGCCGACAACGTATCGATGGCGATGCTGCTGGTCATGGAGACGCTCGCGCCGGTCGAGCGCGCGGTGTTCGTCTTACGTGAGGTGTTCGCCCTGGAGTACGACGAGATCGCCGAGGCCGTCGAGAAATCCCCGGCCGCCGTCCGTCAGATCGCCTACCGGGCGCGCTCCCATATTGCGGCGCGGCGCCCACGCGGGACGGTCACCGCCATCGAGAGCCGGGAAGCGCTCGAGGCGTTCCGTCGCGCGGTGACCACCGGTGATCTACAGGGCCTGCTCGAGGTCATGGCACCCGATGTGGTGCTGCTGACCGATGGCGGGGGCGTGGTGGCGGCCGCGCTGGCACCGGTCGTGGGGGCCGGCCCGGTTGCCGAAGTACTGGGCCGGATCGCGGGGGCGGCGGTGCTGCGCGCCACGCAGGTCAACGGTCATCCGGCCCTGCTCGTCGAGATCGCCGGCAAGGTCGACACGATCGTCGCGATGCGGATCGACGAGGGGCTGATCAGCGGGCTGTATGCGGTGCGCAATCCGGTCAAGCTCGCGCGTATCGGGAAAGAGACGGAATTGCGCCGTTGACTTCCGCCGGTCTGCTCCCCGAGGAGATCTAGCATCGCTAGACAAGGTAGCGAGCCGATGTTATCGTTGCTCTAGCTTCTAGCGACGCTAGTTTCGTGGCCGGAAGCCGGTGGTCGCGGTTCCGCGCAACCACCGGCGCGAGACGTGCGGATGGGTGGCAGCCTGCCCCGTCCCCGCGCCGGCAACATCCGGCCGATCGCCCGAGGCGCACCCGATATCGATTCACCGAGGAGTACCGAGATGACTTTCACCAGCAACGAACAGCAGTTCCTCGCCGAGGCCGGAATCGGCCGGCTGGCCACGGTATCGCCCGACGGCGTGGTGCAGAACAACCCCACGGGCTACCGGGTGAACGCCGACGGCACGATCGATATCGGGGGTATGCGGATGCGTACCAGCCGGAAGTACCGCAATATCGAGGCCGGCAGCCGAGTGTCGTTCGTCATCGATCAACAGGTTTCGATGGAGCCGTACGTGATTCGCGGCATCGAGGTCCGTGGCACGGCCGAGGCCCTCGACGACGAGGAGCCGCCGTTCGCCCCTCAGGAGCGCGCGGTCATCCGAATTCACCCCGAACGGGTCATCTCCTGGGGTATCGACGGCGGATCCTTCGACTTCGCCGCCCGCAGCGTGTAGTCGGGCACACCCCCATCTGGCCGGACGGTGCTGTCGTCGTCCCGGTTCAGCGGCGCAGCAGCTGGGCCAGCAACTGTCCGCTCTCCTCCAGCGACAGATGCGGCAGGTATGCGCGGCCGACAGCGATCCCGATGGTCGGCAGGGCCGCGGCATCGGGGAACACCATGTACATGGGCCGGTGCCGGGGCTGGAACTTCGCCTTGAAGGCGAGCAGTGAGCGGAAACCGTAGACCGGTTCGAGAGTGCGGCCCAGCAGGTCGAGCAAGGCGTCGAGCGCCCCGCGATCCAAACCGGGCTCGCCGGCCTCGGCGCTCGCCAGCGGTGCCCCTGACAGACTGAGGAATTCGAGCCCCTCCTCCTGGGCGGACAGCGCCGCGGAGGCGATGAGGAACTCCATCGCCGCGCGGAAGCCGTCGGCGCGACGTCGCATGAAGTCCAGCGTGCGGCCGACGAGAACGCCGTCCCGGTACACCGGCATCCACGAGGTGACAGCATGGATGTGGTCGTCGCGGTCGACCGCCAGCAGCAACCGGACCTCGGGGTCGTCGAGTTCGGCGAGTCCGCCGAGCGTGAAACCCATCTCGGGCAGGCCTTTGTCGGCCGCCCATTCCTCGGAGATGTCGACGATCTGTTCGGTCACCGACAGCGGGGCGTCGGCGAAGGTCGTCCACCGCGCCTCGATCCCGTCCTTGCCGGCCCGGTTCAGTGCCGTCCGGACATCCTGGAATTTCTTCCCTTTGAACGCCAGCCCGGCAAGTTCGACGACCGTTTCCTCGGCCACCTGCAGACAACTCCAGCCGTGTTCGCGCGCGACGGCGGCGGTATCGGAACCCACGGAGTAGAAGCACGGCGTCCATCCGTTACCGAGGCACCATGCCGCGAACTCGTCGATCGCCTCGGCCAGGCCGTCCCGCGCACCGATCGGATCCGTCGTGGTCAGGGCGACGCCGGAATGCACGCGGTAGGCCACCGCGTGGCGTGCGTCGGCGGTGAACCAGTACTTGTTCCCGGCCCAGGTGCTCATCCACGACAGGGACCCGCCACCCGGAGTGTGCAGCAGCTCGCGCACCCGGCGTTCGCCGCCGAGGTCGTATCCGGCCGGGGGAGCGAGGAAGCTGCGCAGCAGCAGCAGGGACAGCGTCACCCATACGAGCACGCCGATCCACTCGAAGAGCAGAGTCGCGGCGGGGGTGAGCGGCAGGACGGGGGGCTCGAAGAGCTGGAGATACACCGGTGGAAGCAAGCGCAGCGGCGCGTCCCGCAGCAGGGTCCCGGCTCCGGGGTCGCGGTCGAAACCGTCGGCGAGCAGGGTCCCCAGCACCACGTAGGCCACCAGCGCGCCGGCGGCCGCCGCGAGGGTGCCGAGCCACACCCGGCGATAGGTCCCGCGGGTGGCGCGTACGTCGAACAGCCGCCGGGTGGCGAACAACAACACCAGCACTGCGACCAACGCGAGCAGCGGGGCAAAATCCCGGTACACCGAGCTGTGGCGATGGATGCCGTAGAGCGCCCAGCGCGCTTCGTCCTGCTGTACGGTCCGGACGATCACACTGACCACGGCGATCCCGATCAGGACGATATGCCCGCCCACCGCGAGCAGCCAGGCCGCTCGCCTGCCGCGGCGCAGCCCCTCGGCACCCACCAGCAGCACCACCGACGGCATCAGGTTCATGGTCAGCGGTCCGATGCCGGAGAGCCGAAATGCCTGCTGCCCTTTGCGGCACTCGTCGTGCAGGGCCGGATCGGCGCAGATATCGACGAGCTCACGCGCGCTGTAGGGCACCTGATCGAAGAGTTCACGCAGCGACGACAGCGGACCGATGGCGTGTGGGGAGAACGCTGCGAAGATCGGGCCCAGCACGCTGGCGGCGACGACGAGCGCGACCAGGGTGCGGCGTTCCCGGATCGTCCCGCCGAGCACAGGGCTGCGCGCGGCCCGTCCGAACAGAACCGGCCCGATCAGCAGCCCGGCCACGGCCGCGCACAGCCGCGTCACATCCTGCAGATGCCCGGCGAACAGCGCGGTCGTCACCAGGATCACCAGCAGCAGGGTGCGCAGCCGCCGCCGCCACAGGGTGTGCATCGCCGCGGTGGCGGCCAGCAGTGCGCCGAGTATCCACGGCAGCGGATCCACCGTCAGGTGTCCGTGCAGTTCCAGGCCCCAGGAGTTCGGGAAGGCGGATGCGATTTCGGCCGCCGTGAGCGCCAGTGCGGCACCGGCACCCTGGGATACCACCACCGCGATCGCGAACCGCCCGCTGCCGATGCGATGTTCGACCGGTACCGCGATCGCGAGGACGAACAGGCTCGCCAGCACATAGTTACCGAATCCGGAGGCGAACAGTCCCGACGACCACAGGGTCCACCAGTGTCCCGCGGCGAAGGTGGGGATTCCGAGTGCGACGTTCGCCGACAGTTCGCGCGACGGCCCACCGTTCCACGTACCCGTGATGAGGGCGAGGACCCAGAGGACCACCAGCAATCCTCCGGCCACAGGTGCGCGTGCGATCCCCGAGCCGATCCGGGTCATGACACGTCGAGGCCGAGTCGGCGGCCGAGCCACGGCAGCTCCTTCTCGAGTCCGGCCGACCACACGGCGAAGCTGTGCCCGCCGGGTATCTCGGTGAGGTGGACATCCATTCCGGCGGCCCGGGCCGCGGCGGCGAGCCGTTCCATTCCCGCGCGGTACTCGCTGTCGGCGAGACCCACGACGAACGCGCCGGCCGAATCGGGGTAACGGTTCTGCGCCAGCAGATCCGCGGGGTTGTTTCGGGCGAAGGCCGCGGCATCGTCGCCGAAGGCCGCCCGGAGCGTGGACTTGCGGTCGCCCAGTGTCGGTTCGGCCTGTCCCGACAGATCGAGGAAGGTGGGATAGACATCGGGCCGGGTGGTCGCCAGTTGCAGCGCGCAGGTGCCGCCGTAGGACAGGCCGCCCACCGCCCAGGCGCGTGGGTCCGGGTCCACCTGCAGATGCGTGCGGACCCACTCCGGTACATCGACGGCCAGATATGTCGCGGCGTTTCCGAGGCGCGAATCCACGCACAGCGGATTGGCCAGCCGGCCGCCGGTGCCGTCGGCGAGGACGACGATCGGTGCCAGTCCCCGGTGGTCGGCGGCGTAGGCATCCATGATCGCGGTGAGCCTGCCGCCCACCAGCCAGTCGTCGGTACTGCCGGGCTGCCCGGCGAGCAGAACGAGGACGGGCAGATCGGGCCGTGGGTCGGTGAAGTACGCCGGGGGCAGGTAGATCCGTGCTTCACGGGCGGGGAACCGGGAGACGGTGCCCGGGACGGCGGCTTTCGTCACCGCCCCGGTTCCGGGCATATCGTCGGGAGGCACCCAGTTCGGCGGCGACGGCCGGTCGCGGGTCGCCGGCTGGGGCGCCAGTGCGGAATCGAACGGCACAGTGCGGTAGTTCTCGATGCCGAGAGTGGCCCGGACTGTCGGATACGCGTCGAACACCGCATTGATCCCACCGGCGGCGCAGAGCACGACCGCCGTGGCCGCGGCGATCAACCCGGTCGCGGCGAGCGGCCGCCGCCGGTCTCTGTTCCGGGCGAACCACCGGCCCACGATCAGCCCGACCGCGAGGACCGCGAGCCCTGACCAGACGTAGACGGTCGCGGGCAGCGGGTCGGGGAAGGGCCGCCACACTTTCTCGATGAGCACGGCCGCGACAGTCACCGTCGCGACCGCTGCCACCACGACCGTCGCGAGCCCGGCCGACAGCCAGCGCGGCCGGCGGCGTACCGCCAGCGTGGTCAGGCACACGGCGCTGACGGCGACGAAGACGAAGATCGCGGCCGTCGTCGTCACACGCAGGTCGAGTACCGATTCGACGAATCCGGTCCACGACATGAAGTCCAGTATGCAGGGGTGCCCGGCCGGCGTACGGGATGCTCGCCATACCGCGCACCGGAGGATGCGGTGTACCGGCCGGATCGGTCGGCTGCTGCTCGGCGGTGTCCGGCCGCGGCCGGTGCCGAGCGGTTGCTCACCGCGAGCCGGGTGGGCCGAGCTGCCGGGGGAGCGCGCGTCCGGGCGCTCTGCCCAGGAGCGTCCTTGTCGATCGTCACCGCCGACTGTTCATCGCCGGAGACGAGTCGTCCGGCCGGAGCGGCGAGCCACGACGATCTCGATCTCGCCGGACTCACGACCGGACGCCGATCGCAGGGTCGTCCGCAAGGCGCTGACGGGTACGCCGACACACCTGTGAGTGTCGGCGAGCGGGACCCGGCCCGGCCATCGGATATCCGGTCCGGTGACGGTGAACAGTCCCGGGGTGGAGGCGCGGCCGCCGCCACCCCGGGGCAGACGATTCCGCCCGATACCGTTCCTACCGGCTGGCGTAGACGACGAGCAGATCGCGCATGGCGCGAATTTCCCGGTTGGCCTCGTTCAACGCGGTACGCAACCGGTGGTTCTCGTCGAGCAGATCATCGATTCCGTGGTCGGTGTCCAGCGCGGTCTCCGCGGGCCGGACCCGGACCAGTTCGGCCGTCGGTTCCGCGGTCGTCTCCGGTGCCGGCTCGGTGGGCTCGGCCACCGCGGTGTCGGTCAGGGAACTCTCCTCCGGTTCGGCGGATACGACAGCTTCGGTGGGTTCGGCTGCCACAGCGGGCGTTTCGTCGGTGTTTCCGGCAGCACGAGTGCGGCGCCGGGGCTTCGCGGGTGTCGGCGTCGTGTCGGCGGGCGGGGCGCTCTCGGGGAGTCCGGCGGCCCGCACCCAATTGGCGAGAGTGTTCGTGGCAGGAAGCCCGCCCTCGCGTTCCGAGATCTGAGTGCACGCCGCATTGAGCGTTTTACCCTGGGTGAGAAGTTTTTTCACCCGGTTGACGAGTTTGGTCTGTTCTCTTTTCGAGTAACGCACTGCCATTCGACTTCCTCCTGCATTCCGGGCGTACGCCCGAAATTGAACCATTGTCCAGGCGTGCTGTCGTCCTCGGGTCCGGAGACCGCGAAGCCGAATTGGACTTCCGCACACAAGGAATATGCCGAATCGTGCTTTGTATCAATGGGTTCCGGTGCTGTCGAATATGCCCGGGGAGCGGTTCCCCTCGACCGTGGACAGGGGCAGGGCCCGTGCACGGCGGCCGGGTACGCCAGGGAAAGGTTTCCGGGCGACGCCCCCGATGTCGGTGTGCCGCCACCGCCCGGAGCGGATCGGCGACGACCACCGACGGGCGGGAACCGGACGCGCGGTCGGAACAGGCAGACGCGGGCCGGTGCGGGCCGCCGCGATCCGGTGCGTGGGCCGGGAAGGCCGGCCGGTGGTCGTCGCGCCGCCTGTCTCGTCTCGGCCACGATCGTGTACAGCACCGGGACCCGCTGTTACGTTGAAACCGCCTTCGGTCGTCGTATCGCATCGTGATCGCCTGAGCGCACAGGAGGCGGGAGAATGCCACCTCGACCACAGAACAACGGCGTCCGGTCGGGGAAACGGGCAGGCCGTGCCCGGTCGTGGCCCCGGGCTGTCCCTCCGCGTGGCCGAGGCGGAACAGGCTTGGCCGGTCCTGTCCGGCCGATCGCGTGACCCGGCACCGCTGCAGGAGTATCCGGCGGGGTCGCCCGGACCCGGGGAGATCGACAGGAGTCGATGACAGATATGGACTCGGCGGATATCCCGATTCGTTCCGGTATCCCGTGCGTAGTGGTGATGGGCGTATCGGGTACCGGTAAGACCACTACCGCCCGGTTGCTGGCGCTGCGCCTCGGGGTGCCGTTCGCCGACGCCGACGATCTGCACCCCCTGGCGAACATCACCAAGATGACTTCCGGTGTCCCGCTCGACGACAGCGACCGGGAGCCGTGGCTCGCGGCGGTCGGCGACTGGCTGCGAGCCCGTACGGCGGCGGGCACCGGTGGGGTGATCGCCTGTTCGGCCCTCAAACGCCGCTACCGCGACCGGCTGCGAGCCGGGGCGCCCGGCACCTACTTCCTCTTGCTGACCGCGGACCGGGACGAGCTGCTGGAGCGGATCTCGGCCCGGGCCGGACATTTCATGCCGTCCGCGCTACTGGATTCCCAGCTCGCCGCGCTCGAGCCGCTGCAGGCCGGCGAGCACGGTGTGACGCTGCACGGCAGCCGCGATGCCGAGCATGCCGCGGCTGTGGCGGTGCGGTGGCTGCGGGAGGCGGCCGCCGCGAACGACCCGGGGTGACCGGTATCGATCGCGGCCGTGACAGCCGTCGCCCGCGCGGCGATAATGGCTACGGACCGTGGTTCGACCGCGAATTCCGGCGAGCGGATGTGCCGGCGCTTCGAGGATGATTCCAGGGAGGCCCGATGGTTCGGATTGTTCCGTTGAACTGGGTTGGCTCGTTCTGTAATTTCGGTGGCCCGCTGGCGCCGGGGGAGACGGACCACTGGTGGGCGGCAGGCGGCGAATGGGGCCGGGAGAACCGGCTCTACCTCTTCTCCGCTTTCTGTGACAACGGCAGCGAGATAGCCGTCCGGAATATCACCCATTACCGCGGCGGGCACGACGAAACGCATTTCGAAATCCACAACGGTGGCGTGGGCGAACCCGTCTGCTACTACTTCTACATAGCCTGGTCCAGTCCGATAACCGTCTGAGGGGGGACCCGTGCGCGTGCAGATCGAATACGACGAGGACGGCCGGATCACCGCGGTATCCGGTGTCGTCGCCGTGGAGCATGCCGACGGTGACATCGGCCGGTCGGCCCGCTTCGTACGGCCCGGGCATTTCATTCTCGACCTCGATACCGAGGTGATGGTCGACGCGACCGATATGGCGGGGTTGCGCCGGCTCGCGACGCAGCACTCGATCGCCGATCATCCCGAGCATCCCAGGCTGGTGCGACGCGATACCGGCGAATGACACAGCGGTGTCCGGAGACCGCCACGGCCCGCCCGGTGAATTCACCGAACGGGCCGCGCGTCACCGGCGTGGTGGCTGCTGCTCAGCAGCCGGTCGCCACCGGCTCGCCGCGGAACCTGGCCTCGACGAAATTCCAGGCATCGGCGAAACCCGCTGCGGCGGCGGTCATATGTTCGGCGATATCGTAGGTGGTCAGTTTCACCGGCGCTCCCGCCCGGCAGGTGCGGCCGGCATATTCGGCGATACCGTCGTACGGCGTGAGGGTGTCGTAGCGGCCGTGCCACAGATAGGTGGGAGCAGTCGGCGCACCGTCGAAGTAGCGCAGGCTGTTCTCCCGCAGCACCTGATGCGCCTCGGGGCTGTCCATCAGACTCTTGGACGCGGCCATCTGCTCCGCACTGCGGAAGGCGCCGTGGAAGAGCAGGAACCGGCGGCACGCGTCATGGGTGAACTCCCGGAACCACAGGCCGTTCTCGTTGAGCTGATCCGAGATCGGCAGCCGGTCGGGGTATTCCCGCTCCAAACCCATGGCCGCGGCGAAGGCGAGACCGAAGCCGGGGTGCGGCGCGAAACCGAGACCCAGCGCCATCTCCTCCAGATCGGCCGGGATTCCACCGGCGGCAACTCCGGCGATCTTCAACTCCGGCGCGTAGGTGGGGTGCAGCGCGGCCGCCCAGCCGGTGGCCAGCCCGCCCCCGGAGTAGCCGGCCAGGGCGACGGGCGAATCGGTGAGGCCGAGCTCGGTGACCCGCTGCACGGCGCGGACGCTGTCGAGGGTGACCATGCCGCTGAGCCGGCCGGCGGCATAAGCGACATTCGGTCCGAGGTAGTCGGGTACCGAGATGGCCCAGCCGCGCCCGATCGGCAGCATCGCCCCCACCGCGTCCTGGAGTTCACCGTTGAACAGCGATCGCGACGGATTGCACCGGGTGCCGAGCGAGTTGATCAGGGCCTGATAGGAGACCAGCGGCGGATTCTTCACACCGGCCGGGAGCAGCACCGTGGTCATACCCATGATCGGGTTGCCGAGAGAGTTGGTGGACCGGAAGGCTACCTGCCAGCCCTCGGTGCCCACATACGGGCCGGAATCGATCTTGCGGGTGCGTACCACGTCGCCGGGTTTCAATGCGGCGAGGTCGGGGGGCGCGGTGTAGAAGGGGTCCGGATCCGGTTGCGGGTAGAGCGGTTCGGCGGTGGCACCGCCGGCGAGGATCCCGACCGAGACGAGGGTCAACAGGAGGACCAGGATGCGAGTGGAGACTCTGGACACGTTCTTCTTTCGGACATCAGGAATCGACCGGCGGTGCGGCCCGGCGGTTGTGTCGCCGCGTCGGCCGTCGCCATGAGGAAGGTGCGCGGCAGGGCAGCGAACGGCTTCGGTCGCTGCCCTGCAGGTTGAACCGCGGCGACGGCCCGCGGGCAGCGGACTGTCGCTCGAACGAACTGTCTGCGTTGGCTTGTGGCCGCGTCCGAGTTCTGCTCGACGCGCAACTCTACGACGATCGGCCGATGGAGGGGAGCTCCCGGGCGCGAATTGCCGGAATTCTGCTCGAATTCATAATGCTGCGCGGGCGCCGCTGGATCGGTCACAGCGGACTGTCTCTTGCACGTCCGGGTCCGTCCGTGCACACAGTGGACCGGACCCGCTTCGGATATTCGATGAGCCGAGGTCTGCCTGTCGGGAGAAGGCCCGCTCTCGTGGCAGAAGCTTCCGGCAGCCGCTCGGCCCGGGTGGCCGACCCGCCGGGGCACGGTTCGGGATGCGCGAACCGTGCCCCGGCGGCTGTCGGTGAGGGGTGCGAGGAGCCGCCCGGCTCAGGCGATCGCGCCGTACCGGTAGTCGTCGAGCGGGAATCGCACCGCTTCGCGGTGGGCGTTGACCGTACTGGTCGGGCGCAGCAGTGCCGCCTCGCCGTGCTGGTTGAAATAGTAGCTGCGAGCTGTGGCGCAGTCGCCGCCGTAGAAGACCGAGGAGCCGAGTTTACCGGTCACCCGGTCCAGGAATTCCGTGTTCGCCTGTTCACTCACTTCGAATGTGGTCTCCCCGCGCCGGGCCATTTCTCCGAACAGCCGGCCCATATGCTTCATCTGCGCCTCTATGGTGGTGAAGTAGGAGAGGCCGCTGTAGGAGTACGGACTGTTGAGACTGAGGAAATTGGGGAACTTCGGCACCGTGATGCCCTCGTAGGCCTGGAAGCGGTTTTCCCGCCAGAATTTCCCGAGGTCCACACCGTCGCGGCCGATGATCTCGATGGCGGGGAAGTTCACATCCCACAGGTTGAATCCCGTGGCGAGGACAAGGGTGTCGATCTCGGTTTTCGTGCCGGCGGCGGTGACGATTCCGTCCGGTTCGATCCGTTCGATCCCGCTGGTCTCCAACCGGACGTGCCCCTGGTTGAACGTCGCGAAATAGCGGTTGGAGAAGGTGGGGCGTTTGCAGCCGAAATCGTAATCGGGGGTGAGCTGATCGCGGGTGTGCGCATCACGGACCTGGACGCGCAGATGTGCCCTGGCCAGCAGTGCGGCCGCCTTGTTCAACGGTTTGGCCTGTTTGTAGTGCAGCACGCCGATCACCATGAGCGCCTCCAGCGCGGTGGTGTTGGCCAGCCGGGCGACCTTCTGAGCGGTGGGGACCCGGGCGAACAACCGCTGGACAGCGGGCGGGATGGGCATATCGACCTTGGGCACCACCCAGATCGGGGTGCGCTGGAACACGGTGAGTTCCCGGGCCCGGTCGGCCACCTCGGGTACCAGTTGGACGCTGGTGGCGCCGGTGCCGATGATCGCGACCCGGCGGTCGGTGAGGTCGTAGGTGTCGTCCCAGGCTGTGGTGTGGATGATCTTCCCGGCGAAGGTCTCGATACCGGGGAAGGGGGGAGTGTAGGGCTGGGAGAGGAAACCGGTCGCGGTGAGCAGATACCGTGCGGTGACCGTTTCACCCCCGGCGATCGTGACCGTCCAGTGCTGGTGCTCGGCGTCCCAGCGCGCACCCTCGACCGAGGTGCCGAAGCGCATACGCTCGCGCAGACCGTACTTGTCGGCGACGTGCTCGGCGTACTTCTTGAGCTCCGGGCCCGGCGCGAACAGGCGCGACCAGTTCGGATTGGGTTCGAAGGAGTAGGAGTAGGTCACCGAGGCGATATCCACGGCGAGGCCCGGGTAGCGGTTGACGTGCCAGGTGCCCCCGAGATCGGATTCGCGTTCGAGGATCACATAGTTGTGCAGGCCGAGACGGTCGAGCTGGATACCCGCCCCCATACCGCCGAATCCCGCACCGACCACGACCGCGTCGTATCGAGGTGCCACGCCGAACCTCCTGCTGCTGTGCTGAACCTGTCGCGTCGCGCTGAACGACCCATCATAGAATGACACATCATTCCGCTTGTGATGACAGTATCATCGGTGGCGTGACGAAGCCATCGACGCGGGCCGAACGCCGGAAGGCGGAGCTGCGCCAGGAGATCATCGATACCGCTTTCGTCTGTTTCGCCGAGAAGGGGTACCACGCGACCGGGATCGCCGATATCGCGACCGAGCTGGGCATCGGGCACGGCACCTTCTACCGCTACTTCAGTAACAAGCGCGACATCATCGACCATGTGATCGACGATCTGGCCGCCCGGATAATCGACGCGCTGGGCACCGACAACGCGCCCGACGCGGCGACCACCCTGGACCAGTACCGGGCGCAGATCGACCGCATCGGCGTCGCGCTCACCCGGATCCTCGTCGCGGACCGGCGGGTGGCGCAACTGTTGCTGTTCCACGCGACCGGTATCGACGACGAGCTCACCCAGCGGCTCTACGGACTGCTCGACACCGCGGACACGTTGACCGCCGGATATCTGGAGCACGGTGTCGAATTGGGTTATCTGCGCGCCGATCTCGATACGCTCAACACCGCTCGGGCGGTGACCGGAATGCTGCTCGCGGGGGTCGTCCACGGGCTGCGCGATCCGGACGAAGAAGCGATAGCGGCACTGAACCAAGCGATCCGGCGGCTGCTGGTGGACGGGGTCCGCCGGGACTGAGCGCGCGGGCATGCGGTGATCCTCACCGCGCGCGGGCCGGACCATCGCGTCACGCGCCCCTACAGTGGAGGCATGTCGCCGGTTGACGAATGGCATCCGTCCACCGTCGCTGACTGGAGTGACGAACGTCGCCGGGCCAGGTTGCGCGAAACGCGACCCGGTCACGGATGGAAGACGTTGCGCCGCACCAGAATGGCGTTGATTCGGGTAGCCGCATTGTTGATGATCGTCCTGATCGCGTTCGCGCAGTACTGGGAGCACGATGTCGAGCCGGAGCGCGATCGGCTCGCACTCACCGAGCCGGCGCTGTTGCCGATCGCCGAACCGGCCCGCCCGGACAAGCGTGACAGTGCCGTGGTCGATCTGGTGGGTCTGGGCAATCTGAACGCCAGCGATACCGCCGCTTCGCTGCCGGCGCTGCGGGAGATGGGCGCGGTCTGGGCGATCCGCTACGACAACCGCGGTATCGATACCGAGGTGATCGCGGATCTGATCATTCGCGCCGCCATGATGTCCGGGGTGCGCAATATCGTGCTGACCGGGCACAGTATGGGCGGCGTCATCGCCCTCGAGGTCGCCCAGCACATCCATACGGGCAGCGACCGCAGATTGGTGGGTGTGCTCTTGGACTGCACACCGCTGGATCTCGACTCGGTACGCCCCGAGAGCCGCGGTCTCGGTGAGGACATGGTGCGCTGGATGGGCTGGCTGCCCGGTGCGCGGGAGAGTCGCGGATTGCGGACCGTGGTGGAGACCTACGCCCGGCGCGACGGGTTCGTCGACCGCAGTGGTGTACCGGGGATCCGGTTCGGCGATTTCCGGACCGCGGTGGGGCAGGTACTGCGGGACAAGATCTTCAACGCCGACGCCGCCAGCAACGGTCTGATCGAGGCGCAGTTCCTGGCGATCGTGGCCGGCGGTGCCACCGACAATCTGCGCGCGATCTCCGGGCCTGCGCACGGAAAACCGCGGCCGGCCGTCGTCTTCATCCGCCCGCACAAGGCGAGCCGGGACCGGGTCGTGGATGTCGCGCACACCCAGCAGGTATTGATCGACAAGGTCGGTGGGGTCGACGGCAATCTGCTCGTGGTGAAGCCGCGGGGTACCGGGCACGCCGACCCGCGGCAACGCCCCGCGGAGTACAACAAGGTGATCGCCCAGCAGGTGCTGCCGTTCGTGGAGCGCTACCAGGCACGGATCAGCAGTATCGCCGCGGCGGTGCCGGCACGATACGGTGCCGGTGAGTCCGCCCCACCGTCCGGCGATCGCGCGCCGGAGGTCACCGCACCGCCGCGGCCTCCGGCGCCGGACCGGTGAGGTATCGCTGAATCGTCGGCCCCAGCCAGGCGACGACCTCCGGGGCGGTCATCGTTGCCACCGGCGGAAACGCCAGGATGAATCGGCACAACGCCATGCCCAGGATCTGCGACGCCGCCAGTCCGGCGCGTAGTGGTCCCTCGTGGGGGGCGCTATCGGTTTTCGCGACCACCGGTGCGAGCTGGGTGGCGAAGATCGAGCGCATCTTTTCCGCCACCGCCTCGTTGGTGACGCCCGCGCGTAAGAGGATCAGCAGCGAGTCGTCGTTCTCCCACCGGTCGAGGAAGTGCGCGACCAGGGCCGGGCCGATTCGCTCGCGCGGAACCGCGGTGAGATCGGGCAGTCGCAGATCGAATTCCGCCGCGGCCGCGAACAGCCGTTCCTTGTTGCCGTAATAGCGCATCACCATGGCCGGATCGATATCGGCGTCGGCGGCGATCGACCGGATCGTCGCCCGGTCGTACCCATCGGCCGCGAACCGCTCGCGGGCCGCGGCGAGGATGACCGCTTTCGTTTCCGCTGAGGACCTTCTCATGCCAACGATTGTAGGCCAACGCCTGTTGACAATGGTGGGCGGCCGGGCATAACGTCGATGCCAACAAGTGTTGACCTCCTGAGAGCAGGTAGAACGATGACCACCGAAATCGCAGATGTCCTGATCGTCGGCGCGGGCCCGGTCGGTCTCACCGCCGCGGTGGTGCTGACGCAGCTCGGCCACGATGTCGTCATCGTCGACGGCCAGGCCGCGGGCGCGAACACCTCCCGGGCGGCGGTCGTGCACCCCCACACCCTCGAACTGCTCGAGCCCTACGGCGTCACCGCGCCGCTCGTCGCACGCGGGCTGCACACCCCGGACTTCACCATCCGTGACCGGGATCAGGTGCTGATCGCGGTCCCCTTCGACGAACTGCCCACCGCCTACCCCTACGCGCTGATGATCTCGCAGGCCGATACCGAGAAATTCCTCCTGGAACGGCTCACCGAACTCGGCGTACCGGTGCGCCGGCCCGTCGAGGTGACCACGGTCGTCCAGGACGCCGATCTCGTCACCGCGACACTCGCCGACGGCGAACAGATCCGCGCCCGCTACCTCATCGGGGCCGACGGACTGCACAGCACAGTGCGCGAACAGGCCGGTATCGGCTTCGCCGGCGGCAGCTATGCCGAATCGTTCAGCCTGGCCGATGTCCGGGTCTCCGGTGGAGTTCCGAAGGACGAGGTGATCCTGTACTTCTCACCGGCCGGTCTGGTCGTGGTGGCGCCGCTGCCCGACGGTATGTACCGGATCGTGGCCACGGTCGACGAGGCGCCGCACGAACCCGATATCGCGTTCATCCAACGGCTGCTAGACGAACGCGGCCCGAAGGCGCAGCCCGCGGTTGTCGAGGAAGTGGTGTGGGGTTCGCGGTTCCGCGTGCACCACCGCGTTGCCGACAGCTTCCGGGACGGCCGGATCCTGCTGGCGGGGGATGCTGCCCACGTGCACTCCCCGGCCGGCGGACAGGGGATGAACCTCGGTATCGAAGACGCGGTCACCGCCGCGACGACGCTGTCACGGGTGCTGCGGGGCGAACCGCAGGCGCTGCTCGACGAGCACGCGGCGGCCCGGCACCGCACGACCGAATCGGTGGTCGCGATCGCCGGCCGGCTCACCTCGCTGGCGACCATGCCGGCCACCGTACGTCCCCTTCGGAATATCGTCATGCGCTTGGCCGGCAAGACCGCGCGGGTGCGCAACAACCTCGCGTGGCGGTTGTCCGGTCTCGACCGGCGTTGATTCGAAACTGTTCTCGTACAGAGGAATACGAAGATGAAAACAGTCGACGAGCGGTTCGCCGAGCAGGTCCGCCTCATCGACCCCACCGATTCGGGCTTTCTGCTGCCGGCGGCCGAGGTCGGCGGCCGGGCCGGGCCGTTCGCGCTGCCCACATCGACTCGCCGTCGGTTGCTCGGGCACGCCGGTGCCGTCTGCGCCCGGTTGGCAGAGCATCCGGATGTCACCGAGCGACGGTGTTCCGTGCGACATTGCGGCCACCGGGCGAAGGTACACCGCTGCTGCGGCGGAAGAATATCCGGCCGGCGCGCTTCGATGTCGTGGTTCTGGTTCGCACCGAGAGCGTCGCCGCGGCCGTGGCGCTTCGCGCCGGACCAGTATGGCAGGAACTGGCTGAAACGTTCGAGGCCGGAGCACGTCGCACCGAGGTGATAGCCGCGAGCAACCCCGCTCGGATCGCCGATGTCGAGCCCAGCGCCGACAGATGGTTCCTGTTCAATTACTTCCACTGCGATGACCGGCAGACCGTCTTCGATGTCCGGCAGTACACCGCGGGCTGGTTCCAGTACGAGACCTCGCTCCCGGATTCGGTGCTGATGCAACCGTTGCCCGGGGAACCCGACGACTACAGTCTGGTCAATCACGCGAGCTGGCCCGCGCTGCGTACGTTCCTACCCGCTCTGCTGTCGCGGCGGTCGTTCCGCTCGTTCGTCCTGGCGAACTTCGCCGCGAACGGCATCGCCGCGCAGCCGATCATATATCGCGCACAGCGCTGAACAACAGGACGAGAACGTTCGCGACGCCCGGCGGAGTCCACCGCACCCACGGTGGACTCCGCCGGGCGTCAGTCGCCGCAGGTACCACAGGAGATATCGATCAATGATCCGAAGTCCGCTTTCTGGGTGATCACGTTGACCGAGATATCGATACCACCGCTCTCGCGCACCACGGCGTCGGCATGATCGTTCACCGCGGCCGCGTCGAGAGCGTCCACGACGGCGGTCTCGGCGCGACCGCCGTCGGCGCGGATCTTCCGGCGGTGGCGTCGGGGGTCGCCGCAGTCCGGCCCACCAGGTGACACTGGGCGCCGGCTGCCGCGAAGCCCTTCGCGAGTGCGGATCCGATGGCGTCTCTTCGTTTCCTTGTCCGAGGTGCACCGACAGGGAGAAAGCTATTGCGACGGTCGTCGTGACCGCATCGGTCGGATGACCGGTGTCCCGGCCGATGCGGCGTATTCGATCGAGGTGTCGCGGTCAGTCGTCGAAGACGAACCAGCAGATACTGTTCCGGCGAATCTGGTCGTCGATGACCAGTTCGCGGAGGTGGACGGGGATCCGGCTCCGCTGCCGGTCGCGTTCGGATCGCCGCGCCCGCTGCTCGCGGCCGGACGGTGCCGCCGCCTGCGCCGCTTTGATCGCATAGGCGGCGGCACCCAGATCGTGTTCGGGAACATGAGCCACGCAGGCGGCCTGGCCGGCCGCGTACGCGGCGAACCGGGGGCGCCCCGGAGCGGACGAGCGGCGCCCATGGCATGACCTCCGGACGCCCGGGTCGCCATCATCGCCCGCTCACCCGCTGCCCAGGCTCTGGCCGCCTCGATCGCCTCACGCGGGCGGCGATCGCCGGGCCGGCAACTCTCGAACAGGGGCAGGACGTGTTCGGCGCAGTCGGCTGCCCACCGGGCAAGCGCTCGGTGGTCTGTATCGGTGAGTGAACCGCCGCGGCGGATGGTGACGAGGCGGGGGTCGCGGACACGGGGGAGGATCACCGATTCGTCCGGTCGCCGAGCCTGGAGCCGGTCAGCCCGTCCGGGATGGCCGGAGACCTGTGCGCGTGGCTGTTCCCGGTCGAGGCCTTGTCGTCGTGCATCGTCATACGTTCTGATCGTATCGTTGAAAATTCAGTTGAAAGTTCTGTCGCGCCGGCGCCGGAAAACAGCACCGAACTTTCGAATCGACTCTGCCGGGACCGCAGACGCGTCGCGATGTGGTCGCGTCGAGCACATGCGGGATCCGGACCCGGGAGCCGTCACATCCGGAGATCGAGTTGCGCGAGTTCTATCCGGCGGGTGATACCGAGGTTCGGATAGGCCTTGTAGAGATGGTGGCCGATCGTGCACGGGCTGAGGAACAACTGCGCGCCGATCTCCTTGTTGCTGTAGCCGGCCGCCGCCAGCCGCACCACCTGGGTCTCCTGCCCCGCCCGCAAGGCCCGGGCCTGCGGTGCTCGGGAGACTCGCGAGCCGGTTCACATACGGATGCAGCAGCAGATGCAGTCCACCGAACGCCGGCTCGGCCTCGAATTCGATCCCCCACGCCCCGCATCCCGGCGGCGGTGTGCACCGCATGGTCGAGCAGTGCCGACTTCCCGATACCGGCCTCGCCCCGGAGCGCCAGTGCGCGGCTGCGACCGGCCCGTGCATCCGCCAGCAACCCGTCCACCTCGGTGCGCTGGTCGTCGCGCCCCACCAATATGGCGTCAGCCTGACGACTCGCCGCGTGCCGCGGCGGGCGGTATCACCCGCCGCAGTCGGCCGCCGTGCCCCGGTGCGAGCTACATCCCTTCCACCGCAACGGTCTCGGCGGTGTCGTCCGCGGGACGGGTGAGCGGGAGCCACACCGTGAAACGGGTATCGCCCGGCCGGGAGTCGACCCGGATATCCCCGCCGTGTTTGTCGACGACGATGCGGAACGAGATGTCCAGGCCCAGCCCGGTGCCCTCACCGACGGGTTTGGTGGTGAAGAACGGTTCGAAGATCCGGCTCTGCACCTCGGCGGGGATTCCGGGGCCGGTATCGCTGATCACCACCACGGCGCAATCGTTCTCCAGCCGGGTGCTCAGTGTCAGGGTGCCGCTGCCCGCCATCGCGTACACCGCGTTGTCGATCAGATTCGTCCACACCTGATTGAGTTCGGCGGCGTAGCAGGGGACCTGGGGCAGACTGCGATCGTAATCCTTCACCACTTCGATCGAGTCACCGATCTTGCGGCTGAGCATCACCAGCGTGCTGTCGATCAGTTCGTGCAGGTCCACCACCTGGAAGGGGGCCCGGTCCATCTGTGAGTACTGTTTGGCCGCGTCCACGAGGGTGGAGATGCGCGTGGTGGAATCGGCGATCTCGTTCATCAGCAGTTCGGTCTCGATGGTGTAGTTCAACCACCGGAACGCGCCCTCGAGCACCGGGGGCGGGCAGCCTTCGAGCGTGGCGGCCACTCGTTCCAGCCAGGCGGTATCGAAGCCGGCCTGTACGTAGTTGGGCGCGAGCTCCCATCCGTCGCGGATACCGTGGTCCTCGAGCCATTCACCGAGCAGATCCTCCCGGTCGGCCGCTTCCATCGGCGACAGTTCCGGCGCCTTGGCGACCTGAGCGGCCGCTTCCTCCTGCAACCGCACCAGCGTCTCCAGTACCGCGGTGTCGAATTTGCCCTGCGCCATCATCGCCAGTTTGTGTCGCATCCCGGCGATCCGGTCGCGCAGCCCCGAGGTGGCCCGGACCGCGGCCGCGGCCGGGTTGTTCAGTTCGTGGGTGAGCCCTGCCGACAGTGACCCGAGCGCGAGCAGCCGTTCCCGCTGGGCGATGCGCGCGTTGGTGTTCCGATTACCGAAGAAGGCGCCCTCGAGTAGATGGACGGCCATCGGGAACCAGCTGTGCATCATCCGGGCGAATATCTGCGCGTCCAGGACGAAGAACCGGGACGGCCGGGTCACGTGCAGCGAGGAGCTGTAATGGGTCTCGGCCCGTTCGCCCAGGTAAGCCGTCCACGCGCCCGCGTAGGACCCGCGATGGTCGGTGTGCACCATCTCGATCTCTCGCCCGCCGGACAGTTTGGTGAGCCGGACCTCGCCGTCGATCAGGACATAGAAGCAGGTCGCCGGGTCTCCCTCCTGATACACCGGGCCCGGTTCGATGGTTTCGATCCGACCGTCGGCGCACAACCAGTCGAGCTGTTCGTCGTCGAGTTTCTCGAACAGGAACAGCGAGCGGAGTTCGCCGGGATCACAGATGCTCATTGTCGGCCTCTCTAAGCCAGGTAACGGTGCACGAGCATGACGGCCATGGCGCCCTCCCCGACCGCCGAGGCCACCCGCTTGGCGGATTCGGCGTGGACGTCACCGGCCACGAAGACCCCCGGCACACTGGTTTCCAGATGATGCGGTGGCCGCGACAGCTCCCAGCCCGCCGGCCGGTCACCGTCGATCAGCAGATCCGGCCCCGCCAGGACATAACCCGCCGCGTCGCGGTTCACCACACCGTCGAGCCAGTCGGTCTGCGGAGCGGCGCCGATGAAGAGGAACAACCGCTCGGTGGGCGCTTTCTCCTCGGATCCGG
This sequence comes from Nocardia sp. NPDC001965, assembly GCF_053594175.1. Lineage (NCBI taxonomy): Bacteria > Bacillati > Actinomycetota > Actinomycetes > Mycobacteriales > Nocardiaceae > Nocardia > Nocardia sp. NPDC001965. The sequence continues at coordinate 347,344 of NZ_JBSFDZ010000001.1, read as the reverse complement.
TCCGGTTGTCGCGCAGTACCAGCGTATGCAGATGATCCTCGCCGTCCACCGCGACCACCTCGGTCTCGGTGTGCACCCGGATACTGGGGACCTGGGAGATCTGCTGGATCAGATAGTGCGACATCGATTTCTCCAGCGCGTCACCGCGCACCACCAGATGAACCGTGCGCGCGTTACGGGAAAGGAACATCGCCGCCTGGCCCGCCGAATTTGCGCCACCGACGATGTACACATCGTGACCTGCGCATTCGGCGGCCTCGGTCATGGCCGAGCCGTAATAGACCCCGCGTCCGGTGTACTGGTCGACACCGGTTGCGGGATGACGCCGGTAGTCCACGCCCGTCGCGATGATGACCGTATGACCGGACAGCGCGCCGCCGTCGGCGAAACGGACGGTGCGGGCCGAACCGTTCACCTCCAGGCCCACCACCTCCCGGGTGGTGACCACTTCGGCGCCGAACTTGGCCGCCTGGCGCCGCGCCCGGTCGGCGAGCGCGGCACCGGACAGGCCGTCCGGGAATCCGAGATAGTTCTCGATCCGCGAGCTCTGGCCCGCCTGCCCACCGGTGGCGGTGCGCTCGACCAATACGGTGCGCAGCCCCTCGGAGGCTCCGTACACTGCGGCGCCCAATCCGGCCGGCCCGCCGCCCACCACGATGAGATCGTAGAAATCGCCGGCCGGTTCGGTGCTCAGACCCACGCTTTCGGCCAGCTCCCCGTCGCTGGGCTGCACGAGTGCCTGCCCGCCCTCGGTGATCACCACCGGGCAGCGGCGCGGATCGGCTCCGGCGGCTTCCAGCAGCCGGGCGCCCTCGGGTTCCTCGGCCAGGAACCAACGGTAGGGCAGCTGGTTACGGGCGAGGAATTCCCTGACCTGAGACGACCGGGGCGACCACCGGTTACCGATGACCTTGGTCCCGTGTACCGGCCGGTGTTCGCTGCTGCGCCAGGCGTCGAGCAGGCTGTCCAGGACGGGGTAGAGCTTCTCCTCCGGTGGATCCCACGGTTTGAGCAGGTAGTGGTCGAGGTCGACGACATTGATCGCATCGATGGCGGCATTGGTGTCCGCGTAGGCGGTGAGCAGGACCCGCCGGGCGTAGGGGTCCAGATCCATCGCCTGTTCGAGGAATTCGATACCGTCCATTCCCGGCATCCGGAAATCCGCGATCAGCACCGCGACCGGCTGGCCGCGCAATTTCATCTCGCGCAATGCCTCGAGGGCCTGCGGACCGGATTCGGCGCGCAGGATCCGGTAGTCGGCGCCGTAGCGGCGCCGCAGGTCGCGGACCACGGCCCGGGATACGCCCGGATCGTCGTCGACGCTGAGGATGGCGGGCTTGCTGGTAGCGGGGGAGCTCACCTGACGAGTATGCCGCGCCGGCGGGCCGCCGTCGCACGGGCGAGGTCAACATCGGGTCAGGAAGCGGTCGCGGAAGGTCAAGGAGATGTCAAGACCGGTCCCGGCGGCCGGGCCGGCGAGTAGTCCTGAGATCGGCCCCGCATACGGAACGGCGGGGACACCTCAGGAGCACATCGTGACACTGCTCGATATGATCCCGTCGCTGCAACCGGCGATACCGCCCAGACTGAGCCCGGCGATCTGGCCGCGCGGGACCGAGTACGACAGCGAGGGACGGATAACCCTCGGCGGGGTGGCGCTCACCGATATCGCCGACCGCTTCGGGACGCCCACCTATGTGCTGGACGAAGCCGAGGTCCGGGCCCGCTGCCGCGCCTACCGGAAGACCTTTCCGCAAGCCCGCGTCTACTACGCCGGTAAGGCGCTGATGATCCGGGCCGTCGCGGATTGGGTGAACGCCGAGGGGCTGTCGATCGACATCTGTTCCGCGGGCGAACTCGCGGTGGCGCTGTCGGCCGGGGTCGATCCGAAGCGGCTGATCATGCACGGAGCCGGACGGCCCTGTGACGAACTGGCGGCCGCGGTCCATGCCGGGGTCGGCCGGATCGTGCTGGACTCGCTCACCGATATCGCGCTGCTGGCCGCGTCGGCGGCCCGGCCGCAGCCGGTTCTGCTGCGGCTTTCTCCCGGTATCGATGTGCACGGCCATCCGGCGATGCGGACCGGAGTCCTGGACCAGAAATTCGGCTTCCCGCTCGGCAGCGTGACCGCGGCCGAAGCGGTACGCCGGGTACTGGCCCGGCCCGATCTCGAACTCGTGGGACTGCACTGCCACCTCGGATCCCAGATCCACGACCCGGACCATTACGGCGAGGCGATCCGCCGGTTGATCGGGGAGATGGCCTGGATCCGCCACGAACACGGTCATCTGCTCACCGATCTGGATCTGGGCGGTGGGCACGCGGTCGCCTATCGGCCCGGCGACGCCGAGCTGAACCTGGCCGAACTGGCCGATATCGTCGACGACGCGCTCGACGCGGCCTGCGCCCGGCACCGGTTCCCTCGTCCGACGATCGCGATGGAGCCCGGACGGGCGGTCGTCGCGCGCGCCGGGGTCACGGTTTACCGGGTCATGTCGGTCAAACGGGTGGCGGGCGGGACCACATTCGTCACCGTCGACGGCGGGATGAACGACAATCTGCGGGTGGCGCTCTACGGGGCGCAGTACGAGCCGGTGGTGGCCAACCGCCGCCCGCACGGCCCGTGGACAATTGCGACCGTGGCCGGACGGTACTGCGAATCGGGTGATGTGCTGGCGCGCGATATCCGGTTGCCGGCCGATATCCACCCCGGTGACCTGCTGGCGGTGCCGTGTACCGGCGCCTACCACCACAGCCTCTCGGCCTCCTACAACTGCGTCGGCCGGCCCCCGGTGGTCGCCGTCCGGGACGGATCTGCTCGGGTGCTGGTCCGCCGGGAGACCACGGCCGACCTGCTGGCGCGCGAGATCGGTTGTTGAACCGATACGCAGTCGCGCCGCCGCCCGGTTGCTGTTATCGGGATCCGCGCCGGGTTTACAGCAGGCGAATCGGGCGGTGGCCGCAGTCCGGGCGCGGCAGCTGCGCTTTTCTCGAAATTCCCCGGCGCGCCTGTTTGACCGACCACGCCACGGGTATTTGCCAGTATGTAGCTGTCGGGTTGTCCCTGTGGAGAGCCGGACCCGCTACCAGGTAGGTGCAGCGCGCCGCGCCCGACCGATCCGCAGCGCCGGGAGCGACGAGCACGCCGAGCGGCAACGTCGTCGGTCGAGGTCCGCTCCATACCCGGCCACGAGCCGGGGACCGGCCCAGCCGGCCTCGGTCGCGACTGCGCAACTCGGTTCGCCGGCCACGTATCGGACCAGAATCGAGGAAGAAAGCCATGGCTCAACATGTGGAAGACCTGATCGGCGACGCAGTCTACGATCTGGGCGGCGCCAAGATCGGGAAGGTCAAACGGGTCTACGTCGACAACGCGTCCGGCGCACCGACGTGGGCATCGGTCAGTACGGGACTGTTCAGCGAAGACTCCCTCGTGCCGCTCGCCGGCGCCCAGATGCGGGACGACCCCACCGAACTTCAGGTGCGGGTGCACAAGGAAGCGGTGAAAACCGCGCCGCATCTCGCGCACGACGGCCTGATCACCCAGGATTCCGAGAACGACCTGTTCGTCCACTACGGCGTCGATCCCAAGCGGGCCGGCTGGGAGGAGTACGGCCGACACGCCGGCACCGGCACCGGCACCGGCCGGGAATCCCGCGCTGCGGGCCTGGCGGGAACCACCGGAACAGTGGCTCCCGAGCCCACCAGGCCCGATATGCCGACTACCCGAAGGCCCGATTTCCTCGTGCGGTCGGAGGAACGCCTCAACATCGGCACCCGCCAAGAGGTATCCGGCCACGCGCGGCTGCACAAGTACGTGGTCAGCGAAGAACAGACCGTCACCGTGCCGACCAGCCACGAGGAAGTACATATCGAGCGTGAGCCGATCACCGACACCTCGGCGCTGCCCGCCGATTTCGGTGAGCAGGAACAGGAGGTCACGTTGCACCGGGACCGGGTGACCGTCGACAAGGAGATGGTTCCGGTCGAACGGGTCCGGTTGGTGGTCGATCAGGTGGAAGAGGACCAGACGATCACCGAGACGGTTCGCAAGGAGCGGATCGAGATCGAAGGAATGGACCGCGACGACAAGCTCCGCTGACTGCCGGCGCGCCCGCACGATCGATACCGGGTGCCGCGCACGGTTGTCGCCGGTGGGTACGGGCGTCGGCCCGGCCCACCGGCGATCGCGGTATCAGGACCAACCGGCCCGGTTGGCACCGCTCTCCCGCGAGATCCCCGACCCCGTCTCCGGAAAACAACCGAAGCGCTCGTTGTGCAGGTGGGCGAAGAAGTAGCAGAACCGCTCGCATTCGGCATCGGTCACGGCGACGGCGGGGTCGGCGGCCACCGCCCGATAGAAATTCCGGCCCATCGCCAGAATGAAACCCCGGCAGTACAGGAAACCGTCGTCCGAGCCGTCGGTCACTTCCTGGATATCGGCACGGTCGATATCGTGGAGTTTGCGTTCGGCGACCCGATCCAGCGCGGTCAGCTCGGCACCGGACAGTTGCTCGGTGAGGGCGCGCAACCGCCCCAGGAATTCCGGCAGATGCGGGTCGAGAGCGAACGCTTCGTCGTCGCTCTGCCGGTCTGCCAAGCTTTTCCGCAACGCGTCCGGCTGCGCGCCCACCTGCGCCCATGCTGTATCGATCAGATCCCAGAACCGGGATTCTTCGGTGGCTGTCGCGATCTCGTTCACAGCTCCGGGACGCTAGCAGCGCGGTACGACGCGTCGGCCCGGATCAGCCCTTCAGCCGGAGCACCGCGAGCACCCGGCGGTGATGGGTATCCGACGGCGGCAGGTCGAGTTTGGTGAAGATATTGCCGATATGCTTCTCCACCGCCCGCTCCGAGACGGTCAGCGCCGCCGCGATCGCCTGGTTGGTGAGCCCCTGTGCCATCGACTCGAGTACTTCGCGCTCCCGGGGCGTGAGCCGGGTCAGCGGATCCTGCTGTCGTGAAGCGCCCATCAGCTGACTCACGACTTCGGGATCCAGTGCCGTGCCGCCGGTGGCCACCCGGTAGAGCGCGTCGACGAATTCACGCACATCGGCGACCCGGTCCTTGAGCAGATAACCGACACCGCCGGCGCCGTTGGCGAGGAGTTCGGTGGCATAACGGGTCTCGATCCACTGCGAGAACACCAGAACGCCCGTCATCGGAAACCGGCGACGCAGCTCGATGGCGGCCAGTAGCCCTTCGTCGGTGAACGACGGTGGCAGCCGGACATCCACCACCGCGACATCGGGGTTGTGCCGGGAGACGAGCTCGTTCAACCGGCTCGCGTCGCCGGCCATGGCGACGATCTCGTGCCCGCGCTCGGTGAGCAGACCGGCCAGACCGTCGCGCAAGATGGCGCTGTCCTCGACGATGAGCACGCGTAGCGGGCCGGTCATTGCGGATCCTCCTTCGGCAGCAGGATACGTACCACGGTCGGACCACCGCTGGGACTGTGCACGGTGAGGCTCCCGTCGACCGATGCCGCGCGGGCGGCCAGCCCGCGCAGCCCGCTGCCGCCCGCGGACCCGTCCGCGCCGGGATCCCGCACGCCGCCGATCCCGTTGTCGCCTACGGTGACCGCGATCGTCCGGACACTGTCGGGCAGTACCGATACCCATGCCCGGTCCGCGGCCGCATGTTCGACGATATTGGTCAGCAGTTCGGCGACCGAGAAGTACGCGATCGCCTCGACCGCCGGACTCGGCCGGTTCGGCAGGTGGACGCGGAGTTCCACCGGCACCGCACACCGGGCAGTGAGTGTCTCCAGAGCCGGTCCGAGACCGAGTTCGAGCGCGGGTGGGTGGATACCGCGCACCAGTTCGCGCAGTTCGACCAGTGCCTCCTTGGAGCTGTTGTGCGCGTCGGCGATCAGATCACCGGCGTCACCACCGGCTGCGAGCCGTTCCTCGGCGCGCCCCAGCGCCATCGCGATGGTGACCAGGCGCGCCTGCGTTCCGTCGTGCAGATCACGCTCGACGCGGCGCAGGGTCGCGGCGGCGTCCTCGACAGCGGCGCGTCTGCTGGCCCGCAGTTCCACCAGTTGCCGGTCCCGCTCGGTCGCGGCCAGCAGCAGGACCGTGAGCAGCCGGTGCAGCAGGCAGACACCGCGGATCAGCCAGGGCAGGGCGAAACAGGCGATGATCCCGAGTGCGGATACACCCAGGACGCGGGGCCAGGTGTCCACGTAGAACTCGCCGAACTGCATCAGCGAATGCCGTTCCACACCTTCGGAATCGATGTTCACCGGATGGAAGAGCAGCCACGGGATCGGGGAGACGGCGGCGAACAGCGTCATCGCCACGACCGTCAGGACCAGGTAGCCGACCACCATCCCGAGGACCGCTTGGGCGAGCAGGAACAGCAGTGCCCGCCAGGCGGCCCGATCGGTGAACGCGCAGCGCAAGAAACCCAGGAACCCGCGTTCACGGCGGAAGGCGGGTGGGGCCGGTACCGACGTGTCCAGCAGGGACCGGCACAACGCCCGATGGATATCGCCCCACACTCGGCCACCCAGCACCACCAGTGCGAGGACCGGGATCCCGACCAGGAACACCGAGAGGTACAGACCGCCGCCGATCCCGAAGAACAGGTAGCAGACTCCGGCGCATCCGAGAATGAACGCTACTGTCACGTACAGGAGTTGTTTCCAGGTGCGGGCCTCGAAGGGCGCGCGCAGGACTGCCGATAGCAGGGCGCGCGGCGGCTCGTCCGATGCGTCGAGCACCAGGGTCGGGTGGGTCGGCGTCTGCGTCATACGCTCATACTTCCCGCCGGCCCCGGCGTATTCGATGGAGCAGGCCACCGCAACCGTGGTGGGGCAGACCCCACCACGGCGCCGGTGGGTGGACTCAGGTGTACTGCGGTGCGCCGGCCCGGTCCGGCGAGCCGTTCGGCTCACCCGCCACGGGATCGGCCGCGGCGGGGTCGTTCTGTTCCGTTTCGGGCAGCAGCTGTGGCAGCACAGTGGCCCCGGCGGTCGCGGCCGCCGCCGCGGAATTCGCGATCGTCCAACCCACCGGGCCCAACGGTGTACAGCCGAAATACGCCCCCAGACCCGGTGTCATGACCACCACGCCGAGTACGGCGCCACTGGCGGCGGTGGTGAGCCAGACCAGCGGGCTGCGGTACCCCGCGACCAGGGTCTGGCCGAGTTGCGTGCCGATCAGTGCCACCAATCCGATGGTGTCGGCGCGGCGCCGGGTCCCGGTGTAGCGGCCGGCCATCCAGGCCACGGAAGCCCCGGTGGCCGTGGCGACCCCGCGAATCCCGATGGTGCGCAGCAGATCGGCACCCAGGTGGGCCGGTGGGATATCGGCGAGCTGATGCGCGCGCTGCTCGACCCATTGCGAGTCGTCCTCGGTGTCGGGAGTCTCCTGGTCACCGGCCAGCGCCAGAGCCAGCGCGGGGAACATATCGGTGAGCAGGTTCACCAGCAGGAACTGGCGGGTCCGCAGCGGAGCCCGCCCGCCGACCGCCGTACCGAACAGGGTGAACGCCACCTCGCCCGCATTACCGCCCACCAGCACGGCCACCGCGTCGGCGACTCGCTGCCACATGCTGCGGCCCTCGACCAGCGCGTGCAGCAGTGCTCGCGGATCCGGTTCGGTCAGTACGAGATCGGCGGCGTTGCGCGCGGCGGCCGAGCCGTGGGCCGCGATCCCGATCCCGATATCGGCGGTACGGATCGCGGCGGCGTCGTTGCTACCGTCACCGGTCATCCCCACCACATGCCCGGTCCGCCGGAGCGCGGCCACTATGCGCACCTTCTGCTCGGGGTCGACCCGGGCGAAAACCATACTGCGTTCGATGAGTTCGGTCTGCGCGGTATCGTCGAGTTCGTCCAGATCGGCGCCGGTGGTCACCGTGTCGACGGTGATGCCCAGCTGTCGGGCCACCGCGGCGGCTGTCACCGGATGGTCGCCGGTGATCATCCGGACCCCGACTCCGTTGTCCTCCAGCGCGTGGACCAGATACGGCGTCTGAGGCCGGGGCGTATCGGCGATCCCCAGGAACCCGAGCAGCGTCAATCCCTCCACCACATCCTCGACATCGTCGGGCGGATCGGACAGATCACGCCGGGCCACCACCAGCACCCGCAGTCCCTGTTCGGCGAGTGCGTGGACGGTGGCGTCGGCCCGCTCGCGCTGCCGGCCGGTGAACGACCGATCGCTCTTGCCGGAAGATCCGCCCCGGATACGCGTGCACCTGGGCAGCACGACCTCCGGTGCGCCCTTGACCACCAGACGCAGCTTGTGCGCGGTACGTCCGAATACCGCCGCGTAGCCCCGGTTGGATTCGAACGGTATCTCGTCGATCGGATCCCATTTGTGTGCGTCGGCACCGAGCATCTCGGCGGCCGCGTCGAGGACCGCCCGGTCTGTGGCGTGCAGGACCGGGCCGTTGTCCGGATCGGGACAGGCGCGGGAAGCCGCCCGCAGCAGTCGCCGGGCGGCGGGGTCCGCACTGCCGGATTCCCACTGCTCGTCCAGATCGGCGAGTGCGGTGAGCCGCAGCCGGCCCTCGGTAAGAGTGCCGGTCTTGTCGAAGCACAGTGTGTCGACCCGGCCGAGCGCCTCGACCGCGCGATTGGCGCGGACCAGCACCCCGTAGCGGGACAACCGCCGCGCCGCCGCCAGCTGGGCAACCGTGGCGACCAGCGGTAGCCCCTCGGGCACCGCGGCGACCGCCACACCCACCCCGTCGGCGATCGCCGCCCGCAGGGCGCGGCCACGCAGCCCACCGAGGGCGGTCACGATCGCACCGCCGGTGAGGGTGAGCGGTAACGCTCGATCCGTCAGCGCGCGCAACTGTGCCTGAACTCCGCCTTTCTCCGGCGGCACCGCACCTGCGGTGGCGCGCCCGGCTTGGGTGTCGGCGCCGACGGCGACGGCGACGGCCACTGCCGACCCGCTCACCACCGTTGTGCCTTCGAACACCATGCAGGCGCGGTCACCGAGAGCGGCGCCCGGTGTGGCCTCGACCTGTTTGGGCACTGTCACCGATTCACCGGTGAGCCCGGACTCGTCCATCTCGAGGTCGTCGGCGCGCAACAGGCGGGCGTCCGCGGGCACCACCTCACCGGCGCGGACAGCGAACACGTCCCCGACCCGCAGGCTGTCGGCCGGGAGGTCGGTGGCTGCCGGGTCCTCGGTCTCTATATCGGCGCGGTCGATCACCCGGCCGGACAACCGTTCACCTTCGATGAGGCCGGACAGTTCGTTCTCGGCGGCCTGACGCTGCCGTGCGGAGATCATCGCGTTGACCGTCAGCACCGACGACAGCAGGACTGCATCGGAGGGGGAGCCGAGAATCGCGGTCGCCGCGGCCCCGACACCCAGGACCGGAGTCAGCGGGTCGGCCAGTTCCCGGCGCATATGGCCGAGGAAATCGGTCAGCGCCGTTACTCGGGCCGCCACCGGACCCGCCGAACCGGACTCATCGGTCGTCCGCTCGTGCAGGGCCGCCGGTTCGGAAAGCCGGGCCAGCACCTCGTCCGGCTCCAGCGCGTGCCACGGCAGCAGCGGCGCGTGCCCGGTGGTGGGCTGCGCCCGGACCGCGTGCGCTCCCGTCCACCCGCCGTTCAACAGGCCGGCGAAGTTCGCGGCGATCATCGGTGCGGTCCGCGAGCGGGCCGCCGGAGCGGCCGCGAGCAGCAACCCGGTGAGACTGCACGCCGACAACGCGAGGGTCCGGCCGCGTTCGCTGACCTGCCGGGCGGGCCCCACCGCGCCGAGCGTGCGCTGGACCTGGCCGAGGTCCCGGCACAGCAGATCGGCCGACCAGGGCACATGGATCCCACCGCCTTCGCAGCCGATGATGCCGACGGCCACATCGGCGTGGTCGAGTGCCTTGTGGGCGCGGGTGGCGAGGACCGCCACCACATGCCCCTGCTCCTGGAGCCGCTGGACGTGCGCGCTGATCGAGGTCGGGGCCGATACGAATTCGTCGGCGAGACTGCGTAGTTCGCTCGCATCCCGGTGCGCGGCCAGGACGACCCGCAAGCCCGCCCGCCGCGCCGTGCCGAGCACGTCGTGGGCGCGGGGATCGAGCTCCCGCCCCACCAGCACGCGGCCGAGGATCCGGTCACCGTCGCGTAGTTCGCGCCAGACCGGACGGATGGTGGCGCCGCGATCGGCCGCACCGGAACCGGGGTGCACCAGCCGAGGCCCGTGGTCGTTTCCCGGTTCCGCCGCCACGCCGGACTCCCAGAGCAGCCGTTGCGCGGTACTCCATATCCGGGCGGCCGGTGGTCCGTCGTCGATCGTCTCCACCTCGAGCACCACTCGCCCGGACGTGACCAGCGCGTCGCCGTCGACGACCAGTGCGGTCAGCCGGTCCAGCCGCCGCCAGGCGGCGGGGTGCAGAGTGAGTACACCGGCACCGGCCATCGCGGTCGAGACGGTCGCGGCGAACACCTCCCGGCCGGCCCGCGCGGCCTTCGGGGCACCCAGCATGAGGGCATCCGGAACGTCACCGGCGCGACCCATCCCGGCCAGGGTTGCGGCCCCCGCCAGCGATGCGGCCGCCATCTCGTCGGCGACCCGCTCCACCGGGCCGCGGGGCAGATCGGCGGGCCGGGTATAGGGCGGCAGCGGCCGGTCGACCCCGAAATGGTCGGCGTCGACGATATCGGCCTCCCATTCCCGCCACTGCGCTCGCCGGGCCAGAGCTTCGGTGAGGGCGAATCCGCGCTGGACGGCATCGGCCAGCAGATTCGTGACGCCCCCGGTCGCGCCTTCGCCCAGGGCCGCGCCCGCCGCGTTGGCGATTGCCAGGAGGAGGTCGGCGCGGGCACCACCCAGCCGCTCCTCGAGGTGGGTGCGCAACCGGGGCTGGGCATCGGTGAACGCCGCCACGGCCCGCACACTGTGCATCACCCCGCGCAACGGCGGTACTGTACCCGCGGCCGAGACCGCTATCGCACAGATATCGCCGGCCACTTCGATCGCCGCCGCGAGCACCGGCTCGCGGTCCGCCGGGAATTCGGCGGCCCGGCTCCATCCGGTATCGGCGACCTCCGATTCCTCTTCGACCTCCTCGACCGCCGCCAGCAGTTTCTCCAGGTCCGCGCCGCTGGACAGCGCGGTGACGATCCGGCCGGTGACCGCGTTGACCCGCCACCATTCCACCCCGCGTAGCCGCCCGAGCCGCTGATCGAGCGAACGGGTCACCGCCGAACCCTGGCCGTTGTCCAGTCCGCGTACCTCGATGGTCGCCCGGTCCTCGGTCACTTCCATCCGGCGCTGAGCGCGACGGTCGCGTGGATCGATCAGTGCGGTGAGATCGTCGCGCAGGCTGGCCGAATTGTCCGAATTCGCGGCCGACAGACCCGAGGCGACTGCGCCTGCCACCTTCTCCGCGGCCCGCCGTGGTGCCTCCACCACCTGGATCCCGGTTCCGACGGCGCGCTCGGCGCCGGTGCGTACCAGTGTGGTCACCGCGGTGGCAGGAGCGGTCAGCGAACGGGGCGACAGCATGCTTCGGACAGAGGGGGCCATAGCGGGGCGCCTACCCCTCATCGGACCGTGCAAACGCCGCGAACGGAGGTTCCGGGGGCGTGCGGGCGTGAGCGGTCGGAGATATCGAGTGCGCGACGGTGTGCCGCCGCGGCGGTGTCGGCGTCGCCGACCCGGCGTGCGCAGGGCTAGCGTGCAGGCAGTGCGGTGGGCAGGGGGACCAACTGCCCGCGGACGGCAAGGCCGGGCACCTCGCGGTGCCGAATGCGCGACCTGCGACCTCGACGGAGGAGTCCCATGCGTTGTGTGGTTTTCGGGGCCACCGGCTACCTCGGTGGGCGTCTGGTACCGGAACTGCTGCGGGCCGGTCACACTGTGCGGGTGCTCGCCCGGACACCGGGCAAACTGAGCGATACGCCCTGGCGCGATCGAGTGGAGATCGTCCGCGGTGATGTGACGATCGCCGCCGACGTCCGGGCGGCACTGCAGGACCAGGAGGTGCTGTACTACCTGGTCCATTCACTGACCCGGTCGGATTTCGACACCGTGGACCGGGAGGCGGCGACCATCGTCGCCCGCGAGGCCGCGACCGCCGGACTCGGCCGGATCGTCTATCTCGGTGGTATCGCGCCCGCGGGGCAGGAACTGTCCCGGCATCTGTCCTCGCGCGCCGAGGTCGGCCGGATCCTGCTCGGCGGTACGGTGCCCGCGCTGGTGTTCCAGGCCGCGGTGGTGATCGGCTCGGGATCGGCGAGTTTCGAGATGCTGCGCTATCTCACCGAACGACTGCCGGCGATGGTGACCCCGCGCTGGGTGCGCTCCCGGATCCAGCCGATCGCCGTGCGCGATGTGCTGTACTACCTGACCCGTGCCGCGGAGCTTCCCGCCACGGTTCGTGGCGCCTTCGATATCGGTGGGCCCGATATCCTCACCTACGAGCAGATGATGCGGGTGTACGCGGAGGTCGCCGGTCTCCCACGGCGGGTGATCGTTCCGGTTCCGGTACTGACACCGTGGCTGTCGGCGCAATGGGTGAATCTGGTGACCCCGGTACCCCGGGCGATCGCCGTTCCCCTGATGGAATCGCTGGTCAACGATGTTGTTTGCGGGGAGCACGAGATAACCGCACATATCCCCGATCCCGCGGAGGGGCTCACCGGGGTCCGGCGCGCCATCGAACTGGCGCTGACCCGGATCCGGGATCTGGACGTGCCGACCCGATGGTCCGATGCCGGGCCCGCGCCTGCCGAACCGCTGCCCACCGACCCCGAATGGTCGGGGGGATCCCTCTACCGGGATGTCCGCGAACGCCCGACGACCGCCGACCCGGCCGCGTTGTGGACGGTGATCGAGGCGATCGGCGGGGAGAACGGCTGGTATTCCTTCCCGCTGGCCTGGTCGCTGCGGGGCTGGCTGGACCGGCTCGCCGGCGGGGTCGGGTTGCGTCGGGGCCGTCGCGATCCACACCGGCTCCGGGAGGGCGAAGCTCTGGACTGGTGGCGGGTGGAGCGGATCGAGCGGCCCACGCTGCTGCGGTTACGCGCGGAGATGCGGGTTCCCGGCCGAGCCTGGCTCGAGCTGGAGGCGCGGCCGGGTAACGGTGCCGGCGGCGCGGTCTATCGGCAGCGCGCGGTGTTCGAACCGCACGGGCTGGCCGGACATCTGTACTGGAAGTCGATCGTGCCGTTCCACGCGCTGATTTTCGGTGGGATGACCCGCAATATCACCGGGGCCGCCGAGACGGCCGGTAGCGACCGCGGCGGTCCCGCCCGCACCGATCCGGTGGGTCGCCTGCGCCGGGCCGGCCGGCGATGGCGCTGAATTCTGCCTGATCACAAGCTGTCCCGGTCCCTGCGAACCGGCCACCTGACGGGATGTCGGAGGTCGCCGTTATTCTCGCCGCTATGTCGCTGGCATGGTTGCGTTCCAACGCCGTCGCCTGGGCACTGCCGCGCAGCCCGGGTTCGCTCGCCGAGGCCCTGGCCGAACTCGAGTTCGTCCAGGCCGATCCCATCCGCTCGCCGGCCAGGGCGCAGGATCTCATCCTGCGGCATCGGGTCCGCGGCTACCGGGCGGGCGATCTCGATCGCGACTACGGTTCCCTGGGCTTGGACGAGGACTTCCTCTACGCCTACGGCTATATCGTGAGCCGGCTGCGCCCCTATCTGCATCCCCGTCATCACCCCCGCGGTACCGACGGCGAATTCCCGCACGATGAGCGCTCGGCGGAGGTACTGGATTTCGTGCGCGAACGCGGCATCGTTCACCCGCGGGACCTGCAGTCGCATTTCGGGCACCGCGGTGTGGTCAATGCCTGGGGTGGAACCTCGTCGGCCACCACCGTCGTACTCGAGGAGCTGCACCGCTACGGATTGCTACGGGTAGCCGACCGTGTGTCCGGTATCCGGCGGTACGAGGTCGCGAAGCTTCCGGAGGCCGTGCTGGAGCCCGCCGAACGCCGACGGGCGCTGGCGCTGCGGATAGCTCGAACGCTCGCCCCCGCGACGGAGTCCACGCTGGCCGCCACGGTGAACCGTGTCATCCGGTCTCTCGGGGGAGCCACCGGCTCGGCGACCTTGCGCGAACTGCTCGCCCTCGGCGCACTGTCCGCCGAGACCGTCGACGGAGTGCGCTATCTCTGGCCCGCCGATCTGGTCCCCACCGAACGCCCCGCCCCGGCGCGGGTCCGGTTCCTGGCGCCGTTCGATCCTCTCGTCTGGGACCGCAAACGCTTCGGCCTGCTCTGGGACTGGGATTACCGGTTCGAGGCCTACACCCCGGTCGCCCAGCGGGTCCGCGGGTACTACGCGATGCCCATGCTGTGGCGCGACCGCGTGATCGGCTGGGCCAATTGCGCGGGTCCGGGCAGCGCAGTGGAGGTGGGCTATGTGGACCGCGCCCCGACGTCCAGAGCGTTCACGGTCGCCCTGGACACGGAAATCCAGCGTTTGCAGACCTTCCTGAGCCCGCGCTGATCCCCCGGGTCCGTCATGCGGCGGTCGCCGGATTGCGAAATCGCTCCGGGTGAGCTGCCCGGCACAGAAAAGTATGTGCTACTGCACTTTTCGTACATCTTCGGCGTAACGACAGCGATGCCTCCTTCGATCTGCCGGTGACACATAACACGTCTTCGGCGAGGTGTACCGCCGCGGTGAAGGGTGGAAAGTCCGCGCGGTCGGGCAGGGCTGGGATTCGGGGCTCGCCGGTCCGGCGACGGATTTCGGCATCGCAGTCGACGCGACTTCGATGTAGAACCCGATGTGCGGATTCTCGCGCCGAGTGAACTCCCGGAACCCGACTCGGAATCGAATGAAACGGCGGCCTCGGACGTGAGCCCCTCGACTGTTGCGGTTTCGGTGGATCCGAAACCGCGGGCCGGCGGCCGCGGTGTGCGCGCGACGAAGCGTGGTGTACGGAAGAGCAAGCCGATCGAATTCGTCCTGGCGGAGAACGAGGCGTGGCAACCGGCGCGGTTGTTCTCGGCCGCCGGGGTAGGTGCCGGGGAAGAGCAGGAACGGCGGGCCACGTCTGCGCTCGTGGCCACCATGCAGGCTGTTCACCCGTTTGCGCGTGCGCAATGCGCGCGGATCGGGGCTCCGGCGGGGGTGTTCGAGGGATGCTTCGAGGTGCAGTACGAGCGAGGAGACAGCCGGGTCGTACCCGACGCTGTATCCCGGGTCGCCCGTGGATCCCGGTTGTGGACGGGGAGCTTTCCGATGGGCAGTCGACGTTCCGGGACTGCGGCGAGTTTCATCGCCCGCGTGACCTCGTCGGTCGGCGAATTCTATGGAAAGGTTGTGCAACCACTGCGGGCGTGGACCCCGGCGGCGCCCGAACAGGTGGAGTCGCCGCTTCCGGCGGTCGCTTCGCAGCACGGTGCGTGAAAGTGGAGGGATCCGCCGGGCGGCCGCGGCTGTCGGCGAGTCGGGCCGACGCCTACTCGATCTCGCAGTGCGGGTCAGCCGATAGCCAGATAGCCGGCGAGCCCGAACCCGCACAGTGCGACGCCGAGGCGCATGGCGGTCGGCGGCAGGCGGGCGACCAGCGGTGGTCCGTACCATCCGCCGGCGAAGGCGCCCAGCCCCATGGCGAGCGCGGCGACCCAGTGCACCGGCCCGAAGACAGCGAACCCGACCGCCGCGACGAGGTTGGCGACGCCGGTGAGCACGCTTTTGAGCACGCTGGCCCGCCAGATCGTCTCCGACGTGCAGACCAGGATCAGGGCCAGGAACATGACCCCGACTCCGGCGCCGAAGTATCCGCCGTAGAGGGCGACGACAGCGGTGGCCAGTGGGTAGAGCCGGGGGAAGGTCCGGCCCCCGGCCAGTTCGCGCAGTTTGGGCTGTAGTAGCAGGCCGGCCGAGGCCGCGGCGATCAGGAAGGGCACGACAGCGGTGAAAACCTCGGCGGAGGTGGTGAGGAGCAGCGCCGCACCACCGAGTCCGCCGAGGGCAGCGCAGGCGGCGTGGACCAGCAGTGACCGGGAGTCGTCGTTGACCGCCGCGCCTGCTTTCGCGGTGGAGCCGACGCCGACCGCGACCATGGCGACGGTATTGGTGACATTCGCCGAGATCGGGGGCAGCCCGGCGGCGAGCAGGGCCGGATACGAGATCAGCGATGCGATGCCGGTGACGTAGCCGACGAGCCCGGCGAAGAATCCGGCTACCGTGACCAGGCAGAAAGTCAGCACGGTCAAGGTCGGGTCTCCTGGTGCGGGTTTCGGCGGGCGGCGCCGCCGGAGGCAGGGTGGACGGCGGGGGAATCCGGGCTCCGAGCCGTCTCGGCGTCGTTGCCGTCTCGGCGTCGTTGCCGGATCGAGTCGCAGCCGATCTGCCGCAGCATAACGGTTGTACGGATTGTCCGATCGATCGGCTCGGCGGCCCGCGGGTGCACACCGGCGATCACCATTCGCTAATTTGCGACGAATTATAAAAATGTCTCAATAAGGGGTTGAACTCGGGCTCGAAGTGCGGAATACCTAGTAGGTGGGTAGGTGATGTCGCGACGGCGCGGCACGGACCGAAGGAGGCACACTGTGCGCACATTCACCGGCAAGGACGAGGTTCTCGGGGCGGTGGGGGAAACCCTGGGTACGAGCGACTGGGTGGAGGTCACCCAGCGGATGGTCGATCAATTCGCCGAGGCCACCGGAGATCATCAGTGGATCCATGTCGACCCGGAGCGCGCGAAACGGGAGAGTCCGTTCGGTGGGCCCATCGCGCACGGCTATCTGACGCTGTCGCTGCTGCCGCTGCTCGGTTCGCAGATCTTCGGCTTCGACAACGCCAAGCTGGGAATCAACTACGGCTCCAACAAGGTCCGGTTTCCGAGTCCGGTGCCGGTCGGCGCGAAGGTGCGGTCGACCGCGGTCCTCGCCGAGGCCGGTGAGGTGGCGGGTGGGGCGCTGCAGCTGGTCGTACAGCACACCGTCGAGATCGAGGGCGGCGCCAAGCCGGCCCTCATCGCGGAGGCGGTGAGCCGGGTCGTGTTCTGACCCGGCTCCGTGGGCCTTCCTCAGCGGTCCGCGTCGGTGAAGCGGATGACGCCGCGGATATTGCGGCCCTCGAGCATATCGGCGACTCCCTCGTTGATCTGCTCGAGGGAGTATTCGCGGGTGACCATATCGCCGAGGCCGAGATCGCCCAATTTGTACAGCGCGAGAACCTCCGGGATGAGCAGCTGCGGGTTGCCGCCGCCGAACAGCGTGCCGCACAGACTCTTCTGCTGAAAGGTGAGCGCCGACAGGTTCATCCGCGGATTGGTTTCCGCGGCATCGCCGGTGGCGGCGAGCACGCAGCTGCCGCCCTTCGCCGTGATCCGCATCCACTTGGCCAGATCGTGGCCGTCGCAGCGCCCGACCGCGACGATCACAGTCCGGCACATCTGGCCGCCGGTCACCTCCTCGATACCACCGATCGCCCGGTCGATATCGGAATAGGTGTGGGTGGCCCCGAATTTCGCGGCTTGAGTGCATTTCGCCTCGATCGGGTCCACTGCGAAGATCCGCCGGGCGCCGGAGATCACCGCGGCCTGGACCGCGGCGCTCCCCACCGCGCCCACCCCGACGATCGCGACATCCTCGCCGGGGCGCACGGTCGCCGTATTGACCACGGCGCCGTAGCCGGTGGTGACGCTGCAACTGGCCAGGCAGGCGATATCGAAGGGGATCGAGGGGTCGATCTTGACGACCGAACTCTGGTGCACCACCGCGTAGGGCGCGAATGCGCCGATGAGCGAAGTGGGGTGGACATTGCGATCGCGAGTCCGGATCCGGAAGGTGCCGTCGGAGACCGCGCCCCGGGTGAGCAGGTCTTGGCCTCGATCGCACAGGTTGTGGTGACCGGATAGGCAGGATTGGCACATTCCGCAGGCCGGAATGAACGAGAAGACCACATGGTCGCCCACCGCGAGCCGGTCCACCCCCGCGCCGACTTCGATGATCACGCCGGCGCCCTCGTGTCCGCCCAGGATCGGGAACTCGGCGGTGGGGACGTCGCCGCTGGCCAAGCGCTGATCGAACTGGCAGAGACCCGCGGTCTCGACCCGGACCTTCACCTCGCCGTACTGAGGGTCGCCGATCTCGATCTCCTCGACCGACCACGGCTGCGCGTAATCCCAGATCAATGCACCCTTGGATTTCATCGGCTTCCCTTACTGTCGTGGCGGTGTCGTGCGTCGATTCACGGCAGTACCCAGGTTGCCCGATAATGGCGTTCTCGGAAAGTGTTATACCGAATTTCCTTCGCGCTTTCCCGCTGGCCTGCGCCGGCGATCACGGCCGCGCGCCCCGCGCCGGTAACCGCGCGTACGCGGCGGTCCGTGATCGCGTGGGTCAGTACTGTGCCGCGCCCAGATCCACCGAGATGCTGCTCGCCGTGACGAACCGGGATTCGTCGCTCGCCAGCCAGCACACCGCGTCGGAGATGTCCTCCGGCTGCGCGATCCCCTCCGGAAGCAGCGGGGTGTTCATCCGGCCCAGCAACTCATTGGTCTCCGCGGCTCGTACGAGCGCGCCGACCATATCGCCGGAACCCATCGGAGTCGCGACCGGACCCGGCGCGACGCTGTTGACGCGGATCGAATGTCTGCCCAGTTCGGCGGCGAGCGCCCGGGCCATCCCGGTGACCGCGTGCTTACTGGCGGTGTAGTGGACCATGAACGGTTGCATCGCCACGCCCGAGGCGGAACTGATCAGGATGATCGAACCGCCGCGCCCGCCCTCGATGATCTGGTGCGCACCGGCGTTCACCGTATTCCAGGTACCGGTCACATTGGTGTCGAGGACCGCCCGGAACGACTCCTCGGTGATGGCATCCCACGGCTCCGGAATGCAGATCCCGGCATTGGCGACGATGACATCGAGGCGCCCGAACGCGGCGACACCCTCGTCGACGGCGGCGCGCAGCGCCGGCAGATCGCGGGTGTCGGCGGCCGTGGCGACGATCTTGCGCCCGGTCTCCTCGACCAGCCGGACCGTCTCGTCGAGATCGGCGGAGGTCGCGGCGTCGTAGGGGACCGCGGGCGGCAGCGGACCGCAGAGGTCCACCGCGATGATGTCGGCACCCTCGGCCGCCAGTCGTACCGCGTGGGCCCGTCCCTGGCCCCGCGCGGCGCCGGTGACGAAAGCTACTCTGCCCGATAGTCGACCGCTCACTTGGCGTACTCCTGTCGTTGTGAACACATCCGACCATTGTGTGCCGATCCGGGCCGGGTGTGCACGGACCGAGCCGGGCCCCGGACTCGGCCCGGGCTACTCCGACAGTGCCTTCAGCGCGATGTCGGCCAGTTCCGGCCGGCAGATCAGCAGGTCGGGAAGATAAGGGTCGGGCCGGTTGTAGACCAGCGGACTGCCGTCGAGACGGGAGACGTGCAAACCGGCGGCAGCCGCCACCGCGACCGGTGCGCAGGAATCCCATTCGTACTGGCCGCCCGAATGGGCGTAGATATCGGCGATTCCCCGGACCACCGCCATGGCCTTGGCGCCCGCCGAGCCCATGGGGACCTCGGATGCACCGAGCCGGGCGACGAGGCGCCGGACCTCGAACGAGGGTCGGCTGCGTGACAGCACCACCCGTACGGTTCCGGGCGGTGGTGGTGGCGGGAGCGCCGGGGGCTGTCCGGTGTGCAGCACCAGACCCTGGGCGGGGAGTGCGACCGCACCCGCCGCGGGCGCACCGTCGACCGCGAGTGCGACATGGACCGCCCAGTCGTCGCGCGCCGGTTCACCGTATTCCCGGGTGCCGTCGAGTGGGTCGACGATCCATACCCGTGCCCGGTCGACGCGGTCGCCGTCGTCGGGTGATTCCTCCGAGAGCACCGCGTCTGCCGGGCGCTCCCGGGCCAGACGCTCGAGCAGGAAGGCATCGGATCTCCGGTCGCCGACCGCGCCGCCGAGTTCCCGGATGCCGAGCAGTAGTTCGCCGGCTTCGCCGGCCAGTGTCGCGGCGAGTGTGTGGTCGTCCATCTGGATCCTTCCCGGGCAGCGATGCTGCCCAGATCCATATACCACGGTGCCGTCGGCCTGCTCGGCACGCGGTCACTGCGAACGATCCCGGGTCACCGGCCCGGATCGGGGCCGGTGCGGTGGGTCAGTAGGCGATGAACAGGATCTCGTCGCGGCTGTAATCGTGCCCGGGGTGGTTCTCGGTGAGATGTTTGCGCACGATGTCGACCAGTTCGTCCTCGTTCGCCCCGGTGAGATGCTCGCCGCACGGGCAGTTGAGCCTGGTTTTCATCGGTATTCCTCTCTTCGCATGGAACGATCGGGAACAGCGTACGTCCCCGGGGATCGACGCGACTGGTATCGGGGGCGGCAGACGCCCCATCGCCGTTCGAGCCGAGTGGCCCACCAGGGCAGAGTCCGATGGTGGGCGAATTCTGTACGGTTCGGCCACCATGCCGTCGCCGTTGTGCCACGCTGTCCGGTGTACACAGTAAAGGCGACGGGGCCGGTGGTGAATTCCGGTGTGCGGTCGCCCCGGCGTACCAGCGGAGGCGGAGAAGTATGGGAACACCGGTAATCGTCGGCGCGGCCCGGACCGCGATCGGGCGATCCTTCAAAGGCACGCTCACCAATGTCGCGACCGAGGTCCTGGCCACCACGGTGCTGCCCGAGGTGGTCCGCCGCTCGGGTGTGCCGCCGGAACTGGTCGACGATGTGATCTTCGCCGAATCCCATTACGGCGGTGGCGATATCGCGCGGTACGCGGCGGTGGCCGCGGGGATGGAGAATGTGCCCGGGCAAGCGGTGAATCGGCACTGCGCCGGTAGCCTGACCGCGCTCGGGAACGCCGCTGCCCAGGTGGGGTCCGGGATGGAACGGGTCGTGGTGGCCGGTGGGGTGCAGTCACTGTCGACGAATCCGCTCATGAAATGGCGGGTACCCGGCCCCGAACTCACCTTCGCCGAAGGCTGGATGCCGCCCACTCATCCCGAAACCCCGGACGCGCCGACCGGAGATATGTCCATCACGGTCGGCTGGAACACCGCGAAAGCGGTGGGGATCACCCGGGCCGAGATGGATGCCTGGGCGTTGCGTTCGCATCAGCGGGCGATCGCGGCCATCGATGCCGGAAAGTTCGTCGACGAGATCGTGCCGATGAAGGTGGCTCTGCCCGACGGTACGGTCGCCGCCTTCGCGGTGGACGAATTCCCGCGCCGCGACACCACACCGGAACGACTCGCGAAACTGCCCGTCCTGCACCCGGAGATCGAGGGCTTCTCCATCACTGCCGGCAACAGCAGCGGGATCAACGACGCCGCGGCCGCCGTGGTGGTCACCGACGGCGTCTTCGCCGCGACCGAGGGGCTCACCGTATTGGGAGCGGTACGGGCCTGGGCGACCTCGGCGGTCGCGCCGCGCGATACCGGTCTGGGAGCCGTGGCGGTGATCGGCAAGGTGCTGCGGCGGGCCGGGCTGGAACCCGGTGATGTGGCGCTGTGGGAGATCAACGAAGCGTTCGCATCGGTACCGATCGCCGCCTGCCGCGAATACGGTCTGGACGAGGACCTGGTCAACTTCTCCGGGAGCGGGTGCAGTCTCGGTCATCCGATCGCCGCGTCCGGAGCCCGGATGGTCACCACCCTGCTCTACGAATTGCGCCGCCGCGGCGGCGGTATCGGGGTGGCCGCCATGTGTGCCGGTGGCGGTCAGGGCGGTGCCGTGGTGGTCGAGGTCTGATCAGGCTCGGCGGACCGGCATCCGTTTGATGCCGTGCACGAAATCGCTGTGCACGTATTCCGGTTCGCCGAGCGTCACCTCGGGCAGCCGGGTCAGCAGTTCGTGGAACAGCAGGCGCAGTTGCATCCGGGCCAACCAGGCGCCCAGGCAGAAATGCGCCCCACCGCCCCCGAAACCCGAATGCGGGTTCGGATCGCGGGTGAGGTCGAAGATATGGGGCGCGTCCAGCGCGGATTCGTCGCGGTTGGCCGAACAGTAGAACAGAACCAGTTTCTCGCCCGCGCGCACCGGTGTTCCGGCGACCTCGGTATCGGTCACCGCGTGCCGGGCGAAATGGAGTACCGGAGTCGCCCACCGGACGAATTCCTCGACAGCGCCGCCTATTCGGGCATCGAAATCCTCGAGCAGCCATTCCCGCTGTGCCGGATGATCGACCAGTGCCTTGAATCCGTGTGAGGTGGTCTGTTTGGTGGTGTCGTTGCCCGCCGAGGCCAGCAGCACCATGAAGGCGCCGATCTCGTCGTCGCTGAGCCGGTGACCGTCCACTTCGGCCGAGACGATCGCGGACATGAGATCGTCGCGCGGTTCGCGGCGCCGGCGCGCGGCGAGTTCGGTGCCTGCCCCGTGCAGGATGCCGAACTGGGTCATGAAGAACGTGGCACGTTGCTCGAGGCTCGCGTATTCCTCGTCGCTGGAACCGAACATCGCCTCGGCGGCGTAGGCGACGGCCTCCCGGTCGGCGCCGTCGATACCGATCATGTCCGAGACGGTGCGCATGGGCAGCTTGCGGGACAGACTGTCCACCACGTCGATCGATCGGCCGGGTTCCAGGTCGAGGAGGAACTCGTCCACGATCTGGACCGCGTTCGCCCGGATCTGGGACTCGATGCGCCGCACCTGTTTCGGGGTGAACGCCGAACTGATGAGGCGGCGATACCGGGTGTGCTGCGGTGGATCCATGGTGAGGAAGAAACTGGTCGGCCGCTGCAACTCGACGGGCATGGGATCCATGCTGATCCCGAGGCTCGAGGTGAACAGTTCGGGGTGGCGGCTGATATGGGCGATATCGCGATGCCGGGTCACCGCCCAGAATCCGGGTTCCTCGTGTGGGAACAGCGCCGGGGCCGGAGCGTGCCAGGTGAGGCCGGGCTCGGCGCGCAGATGGGCGAACACCTCGTCGCGGGTCCGGAAATCTCGGGTCCAGAACGCTGGTTCGGAGATATCGAGCCGGTGGAAGCGGCGGGCCGTGGCCGGGGCGCTGTCGGCAGGGTTCATGAGCGGCTCCGAGCTCGGCAAACCAGGGGTACCGCACGCGGTGCAGGCCGAGGACGAGCGCGCGCCGGTAGGAACACTCTAGAGCGCACGGCCTTCACCGGCGGCTG
Source organism: Nocardia sp. NPDC001965 (assembly GCF_053594175.1). Taxonomy (NCBI): domain Bacteria; kingdom Bacillati; phylum Actinomycetota; class Actinomycetes; order Mycobacteriales; family Nocardiaceae; genus Nocardia; species Nocardia sp. NPDC001965. The sequence continues at coordinate 324,323 of NZ_JBSFDZ010000001.1, read as the reverse complement.
CTTCCGGCGAATCGAGACGAGCTCGCCGCCGCCGGGTGCGTTGCGTCGGGGAATTTTCCGCACGGGGGGCGAAAGCTTATCGTTTCGAGATCTTTGTCGACGAATCTGTTCCCGGAGCGATGAATTCGTCGCACTGTGGTCGTCGTATGTGTCGAGCCTCACCTGTCGATGTCGTGCCGCACCACAACCGGATAGAGAGAAGCCGATGCCAGACACGCCGTTCCGTCCACCGGCCGTAGGCCGTTCGCCAGCCGGAGTCGATACTTCCCGGGCCAGTATCGCCCGGTTCTACGACGCCAGTCTGGGTGGTAAAGACAACTTCGAAGTGGATCGTCGCGCGCTCGCGGCGGTGCTGGCGGTCGCGCCCGGGATGGCGGAGGTCTCCCGGCGCAACCGGGCCTGGTCACGCCGGGTGGTGCGGTATCTGGCGGGAATCGTCGGAGTGGACCAGTTCCTCGACGCGGGAGCCGGGCTGCCCGCCACCGGAAATACGCATGAGATCGCGCAGTTGGTGAATCCGTGGTCGCGAGTGGTGTACCTGGACAACGACCCGATGTGTGTAGCACACGGGCGGGTGCTGCTGGAGACCAACGAGGACACGCTGTACCTGCAGGGCGATCTGACCGATCCCGCGGTGCTGGCGGAGGATTCGCCGGTGTGGCGTTATCTGGACCGTGGTCGTCCGGTGGCGGTGATCCTGGGTTCGGTGTTGCACCACATCGATAGCGCGGCGGATCCGGCGCAGATCGTGGCGCGCTGCGTCCGTGTCCTGAGCGCCGGGTCGTTCGTGGCGATCACGCACTACTGGGATCCGGCGGACGCTTCGCCCGAACACGAACTGGCCCGGGAGGTGGAGCGGCGCTTCCTGGAGGACGGCCTGGGAACCGGTTGGTTCCGGAGCCGCGCGGAGATCGTCTCCTGTTTCGGTGAACTCGAGCTGATCGAGCCGGGCGTGGTGCCGGTCGACCAGTGGTGGCCCTCGGGCCCGGCGCGCCCGCCGGGGACTCGCGAAGAACGGCTGCTGCTGGGCGGGGTCGGGCGTAAAGGGTGATTGATCCCGCACCGGAGTCGGTGCCTGAGCGGTCCGGCCGGGCCTGCGTATCAGTTGTGTCGGTGCTGTTCGGGACACCCATGCGGTAATCGCATTCTCATCATTAGAGAATTGTCTTATACTTCGGCTGGACCGGCTGCCTCCGGTAGGTGAGGACCCAGAGCGCGGGGCGGCGTGAACTGTGCTGGAACTGGATAGATGCCGTGAGCTCTTCGAACGAATCGTGGACGGTGGCAGCCGCACCCGATCAGTCGGGTCGTACCGCCGTGGTGACCGGATCGAACACCGGGATCGGGTTGGAGGTCGCCCGCGGCCTGGCTCGCCGTGGTGCGACGGTCGTGCTCGCCTGCCGCAACGATATGGCCGCCGCGGCGGCGAAGTCCGATATCGAGTCCTCGGTACCGGGGGCCGATATCCGCACGACCCGAGTGGATATCGGCGATCTGGGTTCGGTCGCCGCCTGTGCGCGACGATTACACGACGAACTGCCGGGAATCGACCTGCTGGTCAACAACGCGGGTGTGGTGGCCGGAACCTGGACGCCGACCGCCGATGGTTTCGAAAGCGATTTCGGGATCAACTTTCTCGGACATTTCGCGCTGACCGCGCAACTGGCCGACCTGATCACCGCCGCCCCGGCCGGCCGGGTCGTCGGGGTGGGCAGCATGAGTCACGGCCGCCGCAGCGCGGCACTCGATTTCGAGGATCTGCAGTCCGAGCACAGCTTCGGGCGGTTGGTGACCTACTCTCGGTCGAAAACGGCGTCCATGACGTTCATGGTCGAACTGCAGCGCAGGCTGACGGCGGCCGGATCCCGGGCGCTGTCGGTGGGAGCGCATCCCGGTGGCGTGCGCTCGACCATCCTGCGTGACAAGAGCCTGCTGGTGCGGATCGCCTACAGCGACGTGGTGATGACGCTGGCGCGTCTGGTCACCCAGACGCCGGAGGCGGGGGCACAGTCCATTCTGCGGGCCGCTGTCGACCCCGCGGTGACCGGCGCCGGATTCTACGGACCGGTGAAACGCTGGGGGCTGGTGGGGCCGCCGGTGCCGCTGGCCGTACCCGCCGGGGCCGGGGACCCCGAATCCGGTCGCCGATTGTGGGCCGCCGCCGAGGAGTTGACCGGTGTCGAATTCGCCCTGGGCGCATCGAGTACGCGGAACGCACCGGTCGCCGGGCGGACGCCGACCGCCGACGCCACCGGCGAGCCCGCGTAGCGGGGTGCCGGGAAGGAACGTGTCACCTGGTAGATACGCCGGCAATGTCTTTCGTTCGTTGCGGGAGTCAGGTGAAGATGGATGCGGATATCAGATCGGCCAGACGGCCCGGCGCCGCGTCGTGATCTCGCGCTTCAGCGGTTGCGGCGGCCGCAAGCATGGAGATGACATCCGCGGTTGTCAGGTTTTCGCGGAGGCGGCCGGCGTCGCGTGCTCGGTCGACGAGTTCCTCGAGGGTGGCGAGGTAGCGCTGCCTGACGGCGGGGTCGATGTCGAGGGGCTGTTCGGTGGCGGAGACGAGTTCGCATACATTACCGCCTACGACACTCAGGAGTCGACGTGTCTGAACTGATCACGGTGTTCGCGGTGTCGGGTCGCCAAGGTAATGCCGCGGTGCGGGCCCTTTTCGCGGCCGGGCGTCCGGTGCGCGCGGTAGTGCGGGACCCGGGGCGCAACGATGCCCGGCGCCTGGCCGATGCGGGTGCCGATGTCGTCGGAGGGTCGCTCGACGACATCGATGCCATCGATGAAGCGTTGCGCGGGGCCGGTGGTCTGTTCCTCTCCCAGCCCGGCTTCATATCGCCGCAGGCGACTCCGGACATCGGTCCCGACGACGAGCTGCGTCGCGGGCAGGCGATCATCGACGCGGCCGCGGGCTGAAATCGGGCATCTTGTCTACTCCTCCGCGCTGAGCGCCGATCGGCCCGGCACGAGCCCGTTACTGCGTCCCAAAACGCAACTGGAGCAGTACCTGCGCGGCACCGGGGTACCCGCCACCATCCTGCGGCCGGTCGGGTTCATGGAGAACTACCTGGGTCCTTTTCGGGGCCTGCGCCCTGATGGACTGCTGGCCTCCGCCACCCCGCCGGACGCGGTCGAGCAGCTCATCGCGGTCGCCGACATCGGCTCGTTCGCCGCGCGCGCCTTCTCCGCACCGGCAGACTGGATCGGCCGCGCGATGGACATCGCCGGGGACGAACTGACCACACCTCGGATCGCGAGCGCTATCGCTGCCGCGACAGGCCGGGCAGTACGCTACCGGCACATCTCGCTGGACGAGATCCGAGCACAGAGCCCGCAGCGGGCAGCCGCGCTCGCCGCTCTCTACGAAGACCCCGATCGCCCCGCGGCCGACCTGCAGAACTGCCGAGCCGCCGCCCCCGGCCTTCTCGGTTTCGCTACCTGGCTCGACACACCCAGCGTGACCGAAGCGCTGAGCTCCTACCTGTCCGATGCCGAGCAGGCGTGACGGACGGGCGCAGCCGTTCCGCCATGGCACAGCGGAATCAGTGTCAGTGGCCACCGAACGGGCGCCGGAGCAGTTCCGACTGATCACTGACAAATAGGAAGAGGTCGCGAGGCGCTGTATCCGCAGCCGGCACAACACGCTCATCTCCTGCTCGTCGCGCCGGTCGGACGCGATCTCGGCGGTCTTGCCATAGCGGATGATCGAATTGGCGCTGTTCGGGGACTCGACCACGTTCAGGCCAGTGTCGATCTCGCGCTGTAATGCCGCGGAGGCGACGGGCCGGTTCTCGCCGAGCGGGTCAGTGGGAGCCGCGCGGCCGGATCAGCCCCTCCTGCATGGTGGTCGCGCAGAGCCGGCCCGTGCGGTCCAGTATCTCGCCGTGGGCGAGCCCGCGGCCGCCACCGGCCCAGCGTCCGTACTGGTCGTGCAGGAACCAGTCGTCGACCCGGATCGGGGCGTGGAACCAGATCGAATGGTTGACGGTCGCGACCTGTAGTTCCCGGTCCCGCAGGGCTTCCCCGTGCGGGCCGGTGGTGGCGGACAGCAGCAGCAGGTCGCTCAGATACATCAGGCAGGCGGCCTGTTCCAGGCCCGCGTCGGGCAGCGGCTGCCGGGTGCGCAACCAGACCCGCTGGCGCGGTGCGGCGGCGGAGCCGCGCATCGCGTACGCGCGGGCGGGTGGATCGGGGAACCGGGCATCGATGCCGAGTGCGTCGAGGAAGGTCCTGGTCCACCCCAGTGCCTCCGGATGGTCCGCGAAGACCTCGGTGAGATCGGGCACCTCGTCGGGGCCCGGGGTGTCGAGTTCGGCGACCTGATGGGCGAAACCGTCCTCCGTGCAGTGGAAGGAGGCGAGCATCGTGAAGATCACCCGGTCGTTCTGGATCGCTTCGACGCGGCGCGTCGAGAACGAACCGCCGTCGCGCACCGGCTCCACTACGAAATCGGTGGGCACGGTGGTATCGCCGGGCAGCAGGAAGTAGGTCTGGGCGGAATGGATCGGCCGGTCGACGGGTGCGGTGAGCCCGGCCGCCAGCACGGCCTGACCGGCGACCTCCCCGCCGTAACTGCGGCGGGACGGTCCGTTGTGGGTGCGGCCGCGGAAGTGGTGTTCGCCGATACGTTCGAGGGTGAGCCGGTCGGCCACCGACTCCGCGGGGCGAACGCTTTCCAGGGTCATGGCCACCTCCGTGTTGCGCGCCGCGGACCGGTGCCGTGGCATCGGGCGACGTCGCTCCTCATTATGGAGCGCAGCCCCGAGGGCTTCTGGCGTCGGCCTCCCGGAGGGTTCCGCAGCGGTGCCCGGCGCAGGCCGCGCACCGCCGCGCAATCGTCCCGATTCACTTGGGCGCGAATCGCATTCCCGCGTCCAGCCGCAGGCACTGGCCGTTGAGCATGCCGTTCTCGACGATGGCGGCGGCGAGTTTCGCGTATTCCTCCGGGCGGCCCATTCGTTTGGGGAAGGCATTGCCCGCGACCAGTGGGGTGACCATTTCCTCGGGGACGCCGGCGAGGATTCCGGTATCGAACAGCGAGGGCGCGATCGCGAGTACCCGCACCCCGACGGATCCGAGGTCGCGAGCCATGGTCAGGGCCATTCCGGCGATACCGGCTTTCGCGGCGGTGTAGGCGACCTGGCCGATCTGGCCTTCGAAGGCCGCGATGGAGGCGGTGTTCACAATGACCCCGCGTTCGCCGTCGGTATTCGGTTCTCCCTGGCTCATATGCCAGGCCTGCAACCGGTTGAGGTTGAAGGTGGCGATCAGGTTCAGGTTGATGATCTGGGTGAACGACTCCAGATCGTGCGGGCCGGTCTTGGACAGGGTGCGTTCGGCGATCCCGCCGCCGGCGGTGTTGACGGCGATATCGAGGCCGCCCAGTTCGGCCACGGCCTCGGCGAGAACGGTTTCGACCCCCGCATGATCGGTTACGTCGGCCTCGAAGAAGGAACCGCCGAGGTCGGCCGCGACCTTGTGCCCCTCACCCGCTGTCCGGTCGATGATCACGACCTTCGCACCGCGTGCCGCCAGGAGCTCGGCGCTGGCCCGGCCCATACCGGAGGCGCCGCCGACGACGATCGCCCGTGTTCCCTGAATCTCCATGGTCCCTGTCTTTCTCGGTGTGGTGCCCGGTCGTCGCACGCCGAACGTATACCGGCCTACGTTATAGCGGCCGGGCGCACTCGAACCACCATTTTCGTAGAAGTATCGGTGATAATGCTGGTCAATCGCCCAGATACGTCGGTGCCACGACGCGGGGCGGTACTCGGCCGGCTCGTCGTACCGGCGAGCAGCCGGCGACACGACCGTTCCCGCATCACACGGACCGCCATTCGGCCCGACCCGACCCACGCGGCACCAGTACGGTGCGGTACCGGCCGGGTGTCTGCGACATCCATACCTGCTCGGTGACCCCCTGATAGCGCCCCAGCGGCGTATCGGTGGTGAAGGTCTCGGGGTCGAGATAGCGGTGTTCCTCGCTCCGGCCCGCGGTCGCGTGGGCGTACTCGCGGTCGAACACGCCCAGCGACAGAATCCACAGTGCGGCGCGGGTGAGTGAGACATGGACGCGATAGCTGCCGCCGTGCTCCGCCCGCCGGGCCAGCGCTTCGACTGTTCCGGCCGTCAACAGCCAGGACACGATGTAATCGTTGACCACCATGACCGGAGGCAATCGCGGGCCGGATTCGTCGCCCTCCAGCTGCATCATCCCGGTGAGACTGCCCGCGGTCTGATCGAAACCGAGCCGGTCCGCCCATGGGCCGTGCTCGCCGTTGAGCGAAACCCCGGCATGGATGATGCCGGGGCGAATGGCGGCCGCCTCCTCGGCGGTCGCTCCTATCTTCGCGAGGTATCCGGGCCGTCGGTTGGCGTAGAAGATATCCGCCCCGGTGAGGAGTTCGCGAAACCGCCGCCCGCCGTCGGAGCCGAAGGGGTCCAGCGTCGCGGACCGGACTCCGACATTCGCGGAAACATAGGTGGCGTCGTGCTCGAGTTCGCTGGGCCGCCACAGATTCAGGACGTCCGCTCCGTGCAGGGCCAGCGCACGACCGGCCCCCGCGCCCGCGATCACATGACCGGCGCCGAGCGCCCGCACCCCCGACAACGGCTGTTCGGCACCGGCGGGCAACGGTTCCGCCTCGCTGTCGCCGATCCGGGTGATCTCGACCAGTGGCATCTCGGCGAGGAAATCGCGGTAGTGCGGTTCGCGCAGCAGTTCGGCGGTGGTGCGCAGCATCGGGAGCACGACGCCCGCGGCGGCCCCGGCATCTTCGAGTTCGCGGGCTTCCCACCGGGCGACGGCGGCCGCGACCGCGCGGCTGTCTTCGGGGACGCCGAGCAGTCGCTGCGCGGCGACCTTGATCTTGGGGTACGGATTGAGCGGCATCACCCAGCGTTCGTCGGCGGTGCGATAGAACCGGAAACCGAGTGCGTTGTTCGCATTGGCGGGCGTACCGGGCGGGTAGCCGTTCAGCAACTCCCACCGGCGATCGTAGAAGGGGCACAGCCGATGCGGGGCCGTGCGCAGATCGACCGTGATGTCCTGGCCGGGGCCGCCGCGCCGCCGCCACAGCGCCGCGATCGCGGCGGACTTGGCCGCCAGCGCGATCGCCGCGGCCCCACCCAGGCGAAGGGTGCTGGGCACCACCGGGTCGGCGCCGCGGAAGAGGATGGCCCCGCCGGTGTCGCCGCTGCTCATTCCGATACCGGCCAGCAGTTCGGATAATTCGGTGTGCGGGTCGAATGCGGCGTCGGTAGCGGGGGCGGTCAGCGCCGCGGTGAGGCGTTCAGTGAGTGTCATCGGTGTATCCCAGCGAGTCGAGCAGCGCGACGGGAACCGGAACGAGTTTCGCCCGTAGGTATTCGCCCACGGCCTTGCCCACCTGGTCGACCCGGTCGTTGGCCGAGCCGCCGGTACCGAGCAAACCGCGGAATACGAAATGCACCGCCCGCAGTTCCGGGAACTCGTGCCGCACGATATCGAGAGCCGCGGTCTCCGGAATCAGCCGCCGCACTTCGCCGGTGGACAGGAACCCGCGCAGCCACGGCCATGCCCCTGCCTCCGGCGCCCAGACCCCGACATTGCAGTTGCCGCCCTTGTCGCCGCTGCGCGCGTAGGCGAGGGCGCCGAGCGGGATCCGCCGGACCGGGCCGGTGGTGGGAGCCGGGGCGGGCTCGGGGTGTGCGACCTCCACCGGCACCGAAGTGTGCTCGGCCGCCGCGATATCGAGAACCCGATCGTCGAATACCACCCGGTGGGCGAGCGTGCTCGATTCGAGCAGCCCGGGCCAGTATTCGATCCGCGGGCCCGGTTTCGACTGCTGGGTCCCGGCCACATCGGTGAAATATCCGGGGTAACTCTGTAGATACAGACTGCCCAGCACCCGGGCGAGCCCGAGCCGGATGAGCGCGTCGCGATCCTGGGCGGTCGCCAGGATCCGCACCGCGACGGTGGCCTCCCACTGGGTCGCCGGCTCGGTGGCGGCGGTACCGATGGTGGTCAGCCGGATACGCACCCCGCCGGGCGTGACGCGCTCGAGCTGGCGACGGAGCAGTTCGACCTTGCGTTCGATATCCGGTGCGGTGACGTAGACGGTGTTGACCTGTTGCCAGCCGATCTGCCCGAAGATCGCGACCTTGGTCGTCGGCGACGGGGGCGAACCGGTGGCTCCGGCGACCCGGACCCGATCCGGCCCAACTGCGGTGAGCCGGACGGTGTCGAGGTGGACGGTCACATCGGGGTTCAGATACCGCGGCCCCTGGATCTCGTACACGAGTTGCGCGGTGACCGTGTCCACGGTGACGATTCCGTCGTCGCCGCTGTGCTCGGTGATCACGCTGCTGCCGTCCGCCGCGATCTCCGCGATGGGAAACCCCGGGACCAGCATGTTCTCGATGGCGGTGAATCCGGAGAAGTTGCCGCCCACCGCCTGTGGCCCGCATTCGATGATGTGCCCCGCGAGCACGGCACCGGCGAGCCGGTCCCAGTCGGTGGTAGCCCAGCCGTGCCACCAGGCCGCGGGCCCGACGGTCAGCGAAGCGTCGGTGACCCGCCCGCACACGACGATATCGGCGCCCTCGTGCAGGGCCCGCGCGATACCCCAGCCACCGAGATAGGCGTTGGCCGCGATGGGCTGTACCGGCCAGGACGACAGCGGTTCTCCGGTGTCGAGGTTCGTCAGCGGGTGCCCCCGCTCTTGGATTCCACCGAGTCGGCCGACGATATTGTCGCCCTCGATATGCGCGACCCGCAGCGCGACCCCGGCGGCGGCGATCTCGGTCCGCAGTGCCGCGGCGAGCCCCGCCGGATTGAATCCGCCGGCATTGGTGACGACCTTGATGCGCCGCTCGGCGAGGCCGGCCAGATGGGGTCGCAGTTGATCGACGAAATACTCGACGTATCCGCGGTCGGGGTCGGCGAGAAAACGTGCGGAAAGCGCGGCCAGGGTGATCTCCGCGAGGTAGTCACCCACCAAGACGTCCACCGGATCGCCGGCGAGGACTTCGTCCACCGCGGTGAACCGGTCTCCGAGATAGCCGGAGAAGTTGGCCAGGCGAATCGGCTGGTCGGCCATGCGTACACCTCCTCGTGCACCGACGAGTCTGCCGTGTGAGGGCGGATGCAGTCAGACCCGGGGTGCCGTTATCCCCAGCGGCGGATACTTCCCGTACGGGACGGTGGCGATCGATGCGTCGGCGGGTGTGTGTCACCCGGCCGGTCGATCCGGTGATCAGGCGGTGGCCTGTAGATTCTGCGCGGACAGGCCGACCGTGGCGGGACCGGAGCCGACCAGCATCCGCTTGAACGCCTCCTGTTCGTGCAGACCGCGCCGCTCGGCACGTTCCCGGGCGGCCGGGCTGATCCGGGTGGTGAGGCTGCGGACCAGGTTGACCGGCATCCGGAGCATCGGGTACCACGGCGGCATATACGGCCAGAGGCCGAGTTTGCGCATGGCTCCCGGGCCCAGGTACATGGTCGCGATCGAAAGATGCTGTGCGCGGGCAATTCTGCCGCGCAGCCAGGGCAGGTTGGGGTAGTTCCAGGTGAGCGGGTCGTTCGCCATCGGCAGAGCGAGCTGACGAGTGGTCTCGTCCGGATTGGTGATGGCAGTCATGCAGTGGTAGAGGATCCGCACACTGTCGCGGAATCCGGTGGGCAGCCATTCGTCGGCGACACCCATCAGCCGGCCCACATAGCGCGCCAGATGAGCGGCAGCCTCGCGGTCCGCGGTCGAGGGGAGAATGCCCATGGCCATCCCGCCGATGAACGGCGCGATGAGCGCGCCGACCAGTGTCGCGGCCATATCCGTCTGATTGATCGGCAGTCCCCACGCGTCGCCGTCCCAGTCCGGCATGGCACCCACGTGCCGGCGCACCAGCGAATGAACGAATCGCACGTGCAGGGTGGACCGGTAGCCGGGACCGAACTTCTCCATCCCGTTCTGTACATCCAACGCCCACTGCATGGTTTCGGCGAACCGCTGCGCGGGCCCTTTCTCGAGGGCGCCCGTGCGCAGCAGGGTCTTGTTGAATCCCGAGGCGAGATAGCCGCCGAGGAAGGAGACATCGCGCGCCAGGTACAGCCCGTCGAATCCGCCCCGGCGCAGTACCTGTTCGCCGCGGCGCAGGATCTGTTCGTCCAGCCACTGCGGCGGTGTTTCGACGGTGGTGAAGAACTCGCGTAGTGGCGCGGGGGCGTCGCGTACGGAGTCGATCCCGGCGTGCAGGGCCTGTTCGAACAGCGGCCGGGTGGTACTCATCCCGGTCGCGATCATCCAGTCGACCAGCGAATCCATCGGCTCGTCCCCGACCAGCAACGATGCGCCCATGGCTTCCCACTGTGCGGTGTCGGGCGCGCCGATACCCATCAGCAGGGCGAAAGGCCGCAGCCCGGGGACCCTGACCGGAGCGGCGGGATGACGGGTGGGAATCGCAGCACCCGTGTTCTCGGAACCCATGAAACAAATGTATTAACTGCGTTACATTGTGTCAATCATGGGTTTCACGAGGTCCGGGAGAAGCAGATGAACGATTCCCGTCGTTATGTCGTGATCGGCGGCGGTCTCGCCGGCCTGGCGTCCGCGGTATGGCTGGCCGAGTCGGGAAAGCAGGTGACGCTGCTCGAGCGGCGCGCCCGCCTCGGCGGCCGGACACAGGCGATGGAGGTTCCGGAAGTGGGGGACACTCCGGACAACGGCCAGCATGTGGTGGCCAGTGGCTATCGCAGCCTGTTCCGGTATCTCGAGAGCGTCGGCACCCGCGACCGCGTCGAATTCCCGGGCGGCGGCACACTGCGCTGGCCCGGTGGACGCGCGGTCTTGTTGCACACCAGAGGATTCCGGGCGGTGAAGACCTTGCTCGGCGCGCATCCCGACGCCGGGATACTCGACCGCCTCCGAGCCCTGCGCGCCACCCTGCGGCTCGGCCGCCAAGCCCTGTTCCAGCCCGCGGACCTGGCCCATATCACCACCGAGCAGTGGTTCGAACGGGTGGGTATGCCCGCGAAAGCACGCGAGGCGCTGTGGGATTGGCTGGCCCTGGGGATCGCCGCGGAACCGGTCCAGCGGGAGTCGGCCAAGGTCTTCGCCGATGTGCTGGCGACCGGTATCCGGATCGGTGCGCAGGACCGGGTGGGTGTCACCATCGGCTATCCGACCGTGGATCTGGACACGCTCTACATCACGGGCGCCGAGCGGCTGTTCGAGAAATACGGGGTCGACGTCCGTTTCCGGACGGTAGCTCGCCGGATAGTGATCACCGACGGTCTGGTCACCGGTGTCCAGACCGCCGACGGCACCGAGATCCCGGCCGACGCGGTGGTGTGCGCGGTACCGAATTCACGGATCCACGGACTGCTCGACCAGTTGCCCGAACATGCCGAGATCTACGCGGCCGCCGACAAACTGGGCGTGACGCCGATCGTCAGCACCAATCTGTACCTGGATCGGCCGCTGCGCACCCAGGCCGCCATGGAGGCGCTGATCGGGGGGACCGGGGTGATCGACGAGGTGTTCGACCGGCAGCGGATGCACGGCCGGGCTGCTGACGGTGCCTGGCTCTACTGCCTCACCACCAGCGGCGCCTACGAGCAGATCCACAAGAGCAACGACCAGATCGTCGCCGAGCAGCTGGCGCTGATCCGTCGCTACTATCCGGAAGCCGCAGCGGCGCAATTGGTGCACGCGCAGGTCGTGAAAATGCCGAACGCTACGTTCTCGCAGGTACTGGGCACCGATGGATTGCGCCCCGACCAGCGGACCTCGGTGCCGAATCTGGTGCTCGCCGGTGATTGGACCCGCACCGACTGGTCGGCCACGATGGAGAGCGCCGCACAGAGTGCCGAACGGGCGGTGGCCGCGCTGCTGGACCGGGACGGTGGCGCCGGAGTCCCGGCGGCACCGTCTCTATAATTCCGCCGTATGGTCCGCAGCTACGACGAAGTCGACGAACGGATCCTCGATGCGACCCTCGGCCGGATTCTGCAGGTCGGCATCCGGCGAAGCAGCCTCGACGATATCGCCCGCCGCGCCGGCGTGACCCGGGTGACGATCTACCGCCGGTTCTCCGGCAAAGACGATCTGATCGAAGCGGCCCTGCTGCGCGAGATCGGCCGGATCCTCGGCGAGGCGACCACGATCGCCACCACCACCTCGGGTATCGATGCGCAGATCGAAGAGACGGTGCTCTATATCCTGCGGCTGACCCGGACCCATCCGCTGGTCACCCAGTTGCTCGCGGTGGCACCGGAAGAGGCGCTCGGTTTCTATACGGTGCGCGGTGCGGAGATGGTGTCGCAGGGGATCGAGTACATCACGGCGGTCCTGGAAACCGGGCAGGAGCAGGGCGTGCTGGACCGTTACGAAACGCGGCCGGTGGCGGAGATGATCGCCCGGATGGCGCATTCGCTGTTGCTGACCCCGATCGCCGGGGTGGATTTCGGCGACGACGACGCCGCGCGCGCGTTCGTCCGGACGGCGATCGTGCCGCTGATGAAGTACGGCTTCGGGCCGGGCCCGGGCCGCCCGGTATCCGGATCGATCACCGGTGACGGTCGGGTGGGCACCGGTTCCTGACGGGATCGATCCCGGGGTCCGGCGCGAGGTCCGCGGGGGTTCGTGACGCCGGCTCGGCCGCGTGGACGTCATGCCTAGGATCGACGACGAAGCGGCCCGACAAGGAGCAACGACCGTGGTGAGAATTTCCCGGACCACTCAGGTGTCCGACAGCATTGTGGTGGACATCGATCCGGAGGCCGCCTACGACGCGGTCACCGATCTGACGCAGATGGGCAGGTGGAGTCCGGAGAACACCGGTGCCGTGGTTCCGGAACCGGGTCGGCCCGTCTATCCCGGTATGGAGTTCGTGGGTGCCAATCGGCGCGGTCGGATGCGCTGGCATACCGGATGCACGGTGGTGGTGGCCGAACGGCCGCAGCGCTTCGTTTTCGAGGTCCGTCGCTGGGGTGTGTGGAAACCGTTGCTGCCCATAGCTGTTGCCACGTGGGAATACCGCTTCGACGTAGTGCCGGGGGGCACCCGCATCACCGAGACGTGGTTCGACGATCGCGCCGGGTGGCCGGATACGCCGGCCCTGTGGTTCGACCGGATCGCGACCGGCAAGCGGGGCTTCGCCGAGTTCCAGGAGGGCAATATCCGGCGGACTCTGGAGCGGATGAAGGCAGAACTCGAGCAGGGGGCCTGAACATCGTTTCCGTGTGCGCGAAATGACGATTCCGTCCGCGCTAATGCGGTCTCCTTCTGTGCAGAATACGGCCTCCACCTGCGCTGGACAGGTGTCCATGTCGCAATCGTCGGGCTCGCGGAAAAGCCTCTGAGCTGGTGTGATAAGGCGCGGGCGGGTTACGGCGAAGCAATTGGGCAAACGTCCGATAGGTTCTTGACACTCACTGTGACGTGTATCTAACGTCGGGCCAGTCCGCGGAAAGCTCCTCGGGCACTCCGCTTGTCGGCTGTCCCGGCCGCTGCGTTCCGCCGACGGTGCGCGGCGGGGCGGCGGCCACGACGGAGTCGTGTGCACAGCTGTTTCGGAGGTCCTCCTTGTCCGCATTCTCACGGCGCACATTTCTGAGCGGTACTGCGGCAGCGGCGACGGGGATCACCCTCGCCGGTACCGCCGTCGCCACCGCGGCCCCCGGCAGCCGCGCGCCGCGGCGCCGCACGCCTGTTGTGCGCGAGGAGCATCGTGTGATCGTGATCGGCTCCGGATTCGGTGGTGGAATCGCCGCGCTGCGCCTGGCGCAGGCGGGCGTGCCGGTGCTGCTGCTCGAACGCGGAAAGCGCTGGGCCACCGGCCCGAACGCCGATACCTTCGGCAATCCGACGAACCCGGACAAACGACTACTGTGGCACGGCTCCGCCCCGCAGATCTTCGGCGAACCGGTGGCCCTCGAGCCCTATACCGGCCTGCTGGACGCGGTGGTGGGTGAGAACATGACCGCCCTCTGCGCGGCGGGCCTGGGCGGCGGATCCCTGCTGTACCAGGGGATGTCGCTGCAACCCGCCGAGGCGGTCTTCAACACCCATTTCCCGCAGGAACTCGATTGGCGCCTGCTGGACCGCGTGCACTACCCCCGTGTGGCCGCGATGTTGCAGCTGGCGGTGGCCCCCGACGAATTGATCGCGCATCCGCGCTACAAGGCCGCCCGTATCTTCGCGCGCAACGCCGCCGCCGCCGGGCTGCCGGTCTCCAAGATCCCGATGCCCATCGACTGGAACTACGCACTCGCCGAGACCCGCGGTGAGATGAAGGCCTCCTACTCCAACGGCGCCGGTGCTTTCGGGGTGAACAACGGCGGTAAGCATTCGGTCGATGTCACCTATGTCGCCGCGGCCGAGGCCACCGGCCTCGTCGATGTGCGGGTGATGCACAACGTGACCGATGTGGAACGTGGCCCGGACGGGCGCTGGCTCGTCCATGTCGACCGGACCGACGAATCCGCACAGGTGCTGGAGAAGAAGATCCTCACCACCAAAGCGCTCATCATGGCGGCGGGCAGCCTCAACACCACCGAACTGCTCATGCGTGCCGCCGGCAAGGGGCTGATCCCCGATATGCCCGACGGGCTGGGTGCGGGCTGGGGAACCAACGCGGACCGGATCTACACCTGGACGAACCTGGCCGAGGATTTCGGCGCCGAACAGGGCGGGCCGGTGGTCTACGGCAGCCTCAACTGGGACGATCCCTCGACCGCGCATACCGTTGTCCAGGCGTCGATTCCGCCGTTGGGTATGGATGCCCACACCACCATGCTGGTGGGCTACGGAGTCAGCGAGGCGCGCGGCCGGTTCGTCTACGATTCGGCGGCCGACAGCGCCCGGCTGTCCTGGCCGGCGGACGGTGATGCCGCGATCCAGTACGGCCGGATCGAGAAAACCGTGCACAAGGTGGCCGGTCCGGCGGCGGTCGTCGGTGATACCAACCGGGTGTTCCCGTCGACCTGGCATCCGCTGGGCGGCGCCTGCATGGGTGCGGTATGCGATCTGGAGGGCCGGGTGCACGACCAGCCCGGTCTGTATGTGCTCGACGGTGCCCTGCTCCCGGGCAACGCTGCCGCCTGTAACCCCTCGATGACCATCGCGGCGGTGGCCGAGCGCGCCCTGGACGAACTGGTCGCCCACGATGTGGGGGCGGCCATCTGACGCGGGGGAGACCATCGGTGATCGTGACCGGAAGGTCCGTCGAACCGCACCGCTTCGGCTGTAACGTGTTCTAATCGATGGTTCCCGTATCGCATCGGGAACCGGACCGAACCCTTCGATCGGAATGAGAACCGTGCCTGTTGCGCTGACCGCCGACCAGGTGGCACTGGCCGAGACCGTGACCGGATTCGCCGGCCGCCGGGCCGGCCGGGAATACACCCGCGAGAACACCGAACACCTCAAAGCAGGTGTGCCGCCGGAATTCTGGACCGAACTCGTGGCGCTCGGCCTCGCGGGTGTGCACCTGCCCGAGGCCGTGGGAGGTCAAGGCGGAACACTCGACGATCTGGCGGTGGTACTCGCCGAATCGGGGCGGGCACTGCTTCCGGGGCCGCTCCTGCCCACTGTGGTGGCCAGTACGGTTCTCGCGGGTGCGCCGGGTAGCGAGCCCATCGACGCCCTGCTGCGGAGGTTCGCCGGCGGAACGACCGGTGCTGTGATCCCGCCGGAACACGGGATCACGGTGGGCGGGGCCGGCAGTGACGACCCGCTGCTGTCCGGCGAGACCGGTCTCGTACTCGGCGCGGCCTCGGCCGAACTGTTCGTGGTGGCCGCGGCCGCCGGCGCGGACATCCGATGGTTCGTCGTCGATCGCGCGGCCGCGGGTATCGAGGTCGAGGTGAAGGACGGTGCCGACCTCGGCCGGGATATCGGCGTGGTCCGGTTCACGTCGGTATCTGGTGGAGTGCCGGTGGCCCTCGATACCGATCGGTCGGCCGCGGTGGCCGTGGCGTTCTCGGCGGTCGAAGCGGCCGGCGTCATCGGCTGGTGCTCCGAAACCGCCACCGCGTATGTCAAATCGCGCACCCAGTTCGGGCGTCCGATCGGGGCATTCCAAGCGGTGCAGCACCGTACCGCGCAACTGCTGATCACCGCTGAACTGGCCGCCGCGGCGGCATGGGACGCGGTCCGCGGTCTGGACGACGACGCGGCGCAGCGCACCCACGCGGTCGCGGGTGCGGCACTGACGTCGCTCGGCCGGGCCGTGCACGCGGCGGTGGAATGCCTGGGCCTGCACGGTGCCATCGGGTTCACCTGGGAGCACGATCTGCACCTCTACTGGCGGCGGGCCATCTCACTGGCCGCGCTCGCCGGGCCGGTGGAATCGTGGGAACTGCGGCTGGGCGAAGTCGCCCGGCACGGGCCGCGCAACTTCGCCGTACCGCTACCGGAGGAGGATCCGTCCTTCCGGGCGTGGGTTTCGGAAATTCTCGACCGGGCCGCCGAACTGGACAACGATGGGCCCTCGAAGATCGGCGATACCGATGCGGTGAACCCCGGTCCACGCCGGACGCTGCTGGCCGACAGCGGGCTGGTGTCGCCGCCGATGCGCAAGCCCTACGGTATCGAGGCGGGCCCACTCGAACAGTTGATCTTGCAGGACGAATACGACCGCCACGGAATCGCCCAGCCCTCTATGGGCATCGGGCAGTGGGTGGTGCCGATCGTGCTGCACCGCGGGACACCCGAACAACTCGCCAGGCTGGCGGCGCCGGCGCTGCGCGGCGAGGAGATCTGGTGCCAGCTGTTCAGCGAACCGGAAGCCGGTTCGGATGTCGCGTCGCTGAGCCTGCGGGCCACCCGGGTAGACGGTGGCTGGGAGCTGAACGGGCAGAAGATCTGGACCACGCTCGCGCACCGCTCCGACTGGGGGTTGCTGCTGGGGCGCACCGACCCTGATGCCGGACGGCATCAGGGACTCACCATGTTCCTGGTCGATATGCACGGCACTGGTGTGACGGTCCGGCCGATCACTCAGGCCGGCGGCGACGCCGAGTTCAACGAGGTCTTCTTCGACAACGCCTTCGTTCCCGACTCGATGGTTCTGGGGGAGCCAGGTCAGGGCTGGACGCTCACACTGGAAACGCTCGCACAGGAACGGTTGTTCATCGGCGGTGTCCGGGATCCCGGACACAACAGGCGGCTCGCGCAGATCATCGAGCGCGCGGAATACGCCGGCAGCCGCGACGACGCGGTCCGGTCGCTCGGCCGTATCAGTGCCCGAGGCGCGGCCATCTCCGCGATGAATCTCCGCGAGACGATCCGCCGGCTGGACGGCCAACCGGTGGGCCCGGCCACCAGTATCGCCAAGGCGGCCGCGTCCATGCTGCACACCGACGCCGCGGCCGAAGCCCTGAATCTGATCGGGCCGGCGGGCGCGCTCGGTGAAGCTGTTTCCGAGCCGGTACATCACGAACTCGATATTCCGACCTGGATCATCGGTGGTGGAACCTTGGAGATCCAGCTCAACACCATCGCGACCCTGGTGCTCGGGTTGCCGAGGAAATAGGCATGCGCCGGGTCCTTGGCGCCCGGCGGGCACCCGGTAGCGGGATCCCGCCGAACGGCCCACAACCGAGGCACACGCCCCGGTTGCCTCGGAACCGCAACCGAGCGACTACCCGCGATTCTGCGTGCCGAACTGCGCCTACGCGTTATAGCCGCCCGCGACCGAGCGGTGACCCGGTTCAGTTCCGCAGGGGATGTGCTCGGAAGAAATCCCAGATGAGCGCGGTGGCGCTGATCGAATCGGTGTCGGCACCGACCAGAGCGGCCGGGAAGATCTCCGCGGGAGTACCGAACCAGATATGACCGCCGCCGAGGACCGACCACAGTTGGACCTCGGCGCCCGCCGGGCACGGGTACACGGACCGGATCACATCGAAAGTGACCTGTTGTTCGACGGGTTCGGTCCCGCATCCGTTGCGCCGCGCCCAGGCCGCGGCGTTGTCCGGAATCGACTGCGGGCCCGGTCCTTCCACATCGGGTGCCCGGTGCCCCGGGGCGGCCGAGCCGGTTCCGTCCGGTGACGGCAGCAGCCCTGCGTTCGGTCCGGTCCCGCCGTCGTAAGCGACGATGGGGTCCGCGGTGCCGTGCAGGGCTATCACCGGGATCGGGCGGGCGGGGTTGCACCACGGGAAATCGGACAGTCCGGCGACCGGTGCGATCGCGGCGATTCGGTCGGCCAGTTGGCAACCCAGCGACGACGTGGTGAAGCCGCCCATGGACAGTCCGGTGGCATAGATACGCCGGCTGTCCACGCACAGTGTCGATTCCACCTCGGTGAGCAGGTCGCTCAGGTACTCGATATCGGCGGAATTCTGCCCGAAGTCCCACCGGGGCATACCCGATCGCAGCAACTGGGGCGTAACGGTGACGAATCCGTGGGTGCGTCCATAGGCGCCGAGCCCGGTACCGGCGTACTGGATGAACGCGGGTTCGAGATAGCCGTGTAGGTCCAGGACGACAGGTGACGGTCCGGCCAACCCCTCGGGAATATCGCGCCCGTAGGCGCCCGACAGACCGTGGGAGCTGAACAGGACCGGTTCGGTACCGGTTCGGGGCTGCGGTGTGGAGCATCCGGCCGAAGGCAGCGGAGCCGGATCCGCCGGTGCGGCCGACGCGGGGCCGGTCGCGATGCCCGTGGACGCGACGGCGATCACGGCGGCGGTCACGATCGACCGGAGGCCGGACCGGGGCCCGGCGGATCCGATCAGCCGCCGGCTCATCGCGGAAATGGCATTTCTGTACATGGGTACGATGATTGCAAATTTGAGTAATCGAATTATCTAATTCGCCCGATTTCCGGCAGTCCCAGGTGCCCGTGCACCCAGGACCGGGTACCGACCTCAGTTGTTCGCCCGGCGCAGCAGATCGTCGAGTTCCTCGGCGGTCATCAGACCGCCGAGATTCAGCGCGATCCGGCCGATCGGGATCGAGCCGATCATCCGCGCCATATCGACGCCCAGATCGGCCCCGGCCGAGCTGTCCTGCGCCCCGATCAGCGGCTGCAGTTTGGCGCCGAGTTCCGCCCCGGCCACCGGATTCGCCATGACCTCGGCGAACGACGACTCCCGGGTGAGCGGCGCCTGTACCGTGTCGCCGTCGACCCGCACCGTCGTGCGGACCGGCAGATCGCGACTCGACCCCCCGATCTGCACGGTGTACGCACCGCCCTCCACCACCCAGCGTCCCGCGGGTTCGTTCCAGCGGGCGAATTCGTGCCGGGGAATGCGGACGGTGACATCCTGTGTGGCACCGGGTTCCAGCTCGACCGAGGTGAATCCGGCGAGTTCCCGGGGCGGGCGCACCACGGACGACGATTCCAGGCCGGTATAGACCTGGACGACTTCACGACCGTTGCGCGCGCCGGTATTGGTGACGCGCACGGTGACCGATACGCCCTCGGAATCGGCGACTGCGCGGGGGTCGGTGTAGTCGAAGGTCGTATAGGTGAGTCCGTGTCCGAACGGGAAGCTCACCTCGAGCTCGCGCCGGTCGTACCAGCGGTATCCGACGAAGATGCCCTCGCCGTAGCGGACATGTCCCTGTTCACCCGGGAAATTGTCGTAGGCGGGGACATCGGCGAGGCGGATCGGCACCGTTTCGGTCAACCGGCCCGACGGCGCCGTGACACCGAACAGCAGATCGGCGATCGCGCCACCGGCCGCCTGGCCCAGTAGTGCGGTGTCCAGGATCGCATCGGCGGCCTCGACGATCGGCGCCAGCCGCAGCACGCCGCCGTGGGCGAGGACGACCACCACCCGTGACTGGACCGCGCGCACAGCGTGCAGGAGCTCCACCTGATCGGCTGGCAGCTCGATGGTGTCGCGATCGAAACCCTCCGATTCCTGGGCTGCCGCCGATCCCAGGAACAGGACCGCGAGATCGGCTCGCTCGGCTGCTTCGACGGCGTCGTCCCGCAAGGTCGCCGCGGCGGAATCGGACCCGGTATCGAAACCGCGCGCGTAGGCCACCGTCGCGGCTCCGGCGTGTGCGCGGATCTCGTCGAGAGCGATATCGACCCGGGTCGCGGCGACATGGGACGAACCGCCACCCTGATACCGGGGTTCGGTCGCGAACTCGCCGATAACCGCGATATGCCCGCCGGCCGTCAACGGCAGGATCTCGTTGTCGTTCTTCAGCAGTACCGCGCACCGTGCTGCCGCCGCGCGCGCCAGGGCGTGATGCTCGTCGGCGTCCCAGGTGGTCTCCGGATCGGCGCCGCCGGTGGCGCGTACGGCCAGTGCGGCAATCCGCCGTGCGGACGCTTCGAGAACAGCGGGATCGAGTGAGCCGTCGCCGACAGCGGCGGCGACCCGGCGGTCACCTACCTCGTCGGCGCCGGGCATCGCCAGATCCAGGCCCGCGGCCACGGCGGCGACCCGGTCGTCGACGGCGCCCCAATCACTCACCACCACCCCGTCGAAACCCCACTCCGCGCGCAGGACCTCGGTGAGCAGCCAGCGGTTCTGAGCGGCGTACACACCGTTGATCTTGTTGTACGAACACATCACGGTCCAGGGCGCGGCTTCCCGGACAACATGACCGAACGCGTGCAGGTAGATCTCGCGCAGCGGCCGCGGATCGACATCGGAACTCGATGTCATCCGTTCGTGTTCGGTGTTGTTCGCCGCGAAATGTTTCAGCGACGCACCGACGCCCTCTCCTTGGAGTCCGCGCACCCAGCCGGTCGCCAGTGCGGCCGTGAGCCGGGGATCTTCGGAGTAGTACTCGAAATTCCGCCCACAGCGCGGATCCCGCTTGATGTTGATCCCCGGCCCCAGCACGATGTGCACACCCGCCGCCCGCGCCTCCCGCCCGATCGCCGCCCCCACCCGGAACGCGAGTTCGGGATCCCAGCTCTGCCCCAGGCCGACCGCGGGCGGAAAGCAGGTCGCCGGGATACTCGGCCCGATACCCAGTGCGTCGCCACCTTTTTCCGGATCCTGGTAACGCAGGCCGTGCGGCCCGTCGGAGAGAGCAATCGACGGGATATCACCCATCGGCTCGGTGGACCAGAAATCACGTCCGCTGCCCAGCCGGGCTCGTTGTTCGACGGACAGCGGGGTGACGAGGTCGTCCGGGTCGGATGCGATCGAGTCGGGCATGCGGCTCCTCCTGACGGGTCGGTACCGTTCCCGAACCTAGTCGGTGGCTGCGAGGCCGCGGCGGATACGACGAGGGTTGTCCGATAATCGGCAGCACGACCGGCGCCGGGAGAGTCTCACGACACGGCGGGGCCGTAATCCAGATGCACCACACCGTTGGCGTACACGTCGTGGGATTTCAGGGTGAGCGTGGTGGTGCCGGTCCCTTCGGCGAAGAGTTTCGCTCCTTCGCCCAGCGTGACGGGATAGACGAACAGGTGCAGATCGTCGACGAGGCCGTCGGCGAGCAGTGCCCGGACCAGGGTGCCACTGCCGCTGATGTAGACCGTGCCGTCGATCCGGTCCCGCAGGTCGCGCAGAACCTCCGCGTCGTAGGCACCGATCGGGACGCTGTTGGACCATTCGGCCCGCGGCTCGTTCGCGCCCACCACGTACTTGACGGTGTCGTTGAAGAACGGGGCCCCTGGATCGTCCTCGACGGTACGAGTGGACCATGCGGGTGCGAACATCTCGAATGTATTGCGGCCCAGCAGGATCGCCTTCGCCGCACCGGTGATGGCGGACAGTGTCGCACCCATCTGCGGGTCGAATCCGAACGGGAAGGTCCACGACGGGTCTTCGTACACTCCGTCGAGGGAGACGAATTCGTGGACGGCGATGGTTCCCATGGTGTGTCCTTCCCGGCAGCGCGGGGCTGTCGATATATCGGGTTTGCCGGCCGTGGGTCGTGCGGTTGCCGGTCTCGCACGGGTAGACGGGGGCCGCCGGGGTTTCTCATCGGTGCCGCCGAGGGAGCGCGGGGAAGCTTCTCACCAGCGGGAGGGTGCAGCGGGGCCGCGGATGGAACTCTGTTAAGCAAGTGGTGGTGTACTGGGCGCGGGACGGAGGGCGATGGTTGCCGCAAAGAGCTGGACACTCCGGCGTCCGCGGAATGCTCCGCTCCTCAACCCCTACATCGACTATGCCGAGAAAGTTCTCAAGGCGCTCGAGAACGGTATGGGCGACCGCACCGCAACGACCCTCACCGCCGAGCAGCTCGCGCGCCTGGCCGGTGAGCGACCCGGTGACGGCGAGCTCGCGGAAACATACCAGCTCAGAGATCAGCAGGTCGCGACCTACAAAGACGACTGGAATACGCTCGACAACCAGATCGCCGACCTCGCCGCCCTGGCCGCCGACGACGCCAACGGGGTGAGTGGATCCTTCGAGGAGCTGCGTAGCGCGGTCGTCGATATCGCCAACGGTGTGCCGGACAACCCCACCACCCGTCAGCAGTTCGACGCAGTGGTCGCAATCGATGAGACGATCGGCGCCACCGTCGGCAAGGTTCAGTCCACGCACAACGAACTGCAGAACAAATCCCTGCAGGTGCCACAGGATCGATCGGGCGCCACCGGTGGTTCGCCCGCGAGTTCGCCCGCGAGCCCGTTGATGGGCGGCCAGTCGCCGAATGGCAGTGGTGGTAGCGACTCCGGTTCCGATGACGACTCCGATGCCGGCGGTGCGGTCACCGGTACCTCCGGCCGGCCGACCAAGATGCCCGAAGGTGAGCTGGGGCAGTGGATTGATCAGGCCATCGAGGTATTGCGCGAGAACGGCTACGACATCAAGGATTCCGATGCTGCGATCATCGCGACGATGATCGAGAAGGAATCCAGCGGCGACCCGAACGCCATCAACCTCTGGGACAGCAACGCGGACGCGGGTACGCCGTCGAAAGGGCTGATGCAGACCATCGATCCGACTTTCAACGCGCATGCCCTGCCCGGCCACGGCGATATCTGGAACCCGGTCGACAACATCTGCGCGGGTACCGCCTACGCCATCGACCGCTACGGTTCACTGGACAACGTGCCCGGGATCGTGAACCTGTCCGACAACGACGCCAAGACCGGATACGTCGGGTACTGACCGGAATCTCCGGGCGCCGTGCGGATTTCCGTAGCGGTCGGAGATTCCGGAGCAGTTGTCAACGCCACGTCGTTGTGGGGGAATCAGATTTCGGACGCGCCGCCGCCCGGGTGACGCGCAGGAGAGCAAGGATTACAGGACTTCCGTATGGGTCACCCGCAACAGCCCAATCCGTACCAGCAGCAGCCGGGACAGCCGTATCCGGGGCAGCAGCCGTATCCGGGGCAGCAGCCGTACCCGGGACAGCAGCCGTACCCGGGGCAGTACGGTCAGCCCTACCCGCCCGGTCAGCCGCCGTACGGGGCGCCCGGCGGATACGGTGCGCCACCGCCGCGGTCCGGGGGTAACGGCGGCAAGATCGCACTGATCGTCGGCGGTGTGGCGGTGGTCCTGATCGCTGCCGGTGTGGGGGCGTTCTTCGTTTTCGGCGATAGCGGTGGCTCGATCGTGGGTGGCGGCTACGACGATCCGCGCGACGTCGCGCAGGCCTGGGTGGACCAGACCGGCGAACCGGAAGATCTGGTCTGCGCCGCCGATCTGGGCGAGATCTCGCAGTACGAACAGCAGAACCCGACGAAGCCCACCGATGTACCCGATGTCGATCTCCCGGAATCGACGAGCACTCTGAAAAGTGTCGACGTCCCCGCGGGGAGCGATAAGGGCACCTTCACCATGGAAATGTCCATGGAGGTGATGGGTACCTCCTCCACCACCACGATGACCTACGACCTGGTCGAGGAGGACGGCGGCTGGAAGGTGTGCGGGATTCTCGATCCCGAGATCGAGATGGACGATTCCGGGTTCGGGCTGGGCGGTCGTTAGACGCGGGCCCGGCAACTCACCGGAACTCGGCGGCGCGGACAGTTCCGCGCCGCCGAGTTCTTCCGTTCCGGGGACGGGACGAATCGCCGGCGAGCCGGCGGTGTATGTGAATGGAAGGCTGCGGCGCACCCCGCAGCGCCGCAGCCATGCATTCCCACACCCGCGGCCGGGACGTGAGGTACCGCTGCGCGGGCAGAAGTCCGGCAGGCGCACCGCGATGCGCCTGCTCTGTGGGCCGGCTGCGCAGTCCCGGCGTATCCGGTGGCGAAGCCGGAATGATTCGTCCGTGGACGAATTCGCGACGATGGGATCGGCTGTGGGCCGTCGCCGAAGTGCTCCGGGGGTAGCACGCAAAACGGTGCCGACCGCGTGAAGGCGACCGGCACCGTTCTGTGTACCCGACCCTACGGGCTCCGGCAGGCGGGCGAGAGGGGCGGATGCGACAGGTTACGCTCTGTTTGCGACACGCCGCCGCACCGGGTTGTCTCGACCGTAGCGACCGTTCGGTTTCCGATCGAGGCCGCCGAACACTATCCTCCGGGCGTGGATGTCGGGATTCTCGTGGTGGACGGTGTGGCCGATTTCGGTCTGGGAGCACTGCTCGGGGCGTTCGGCACGGCCAACGCGTTACGCAAAGAGCTGGAGAACCCGCCCGCGCCGTGGAATGTGCGCGCGGTCTCCGTGGGGACCTCGGTGCGGTCGGGCAGCGGCAACCTGGTGCCGACCACGCCGCTGGGGGAGATCCCGGTACAACTGGACGCTCTCGCGGTGGCCGCGGTGGATATTCTCGAACCCGAACCGCTGGTGGAACTGGTCACCGACCCAGAACATGCGCGGGTACTCGACCACATCCGCGATGCCCGGGCGCAGGGCGTGCATTTGGCCGCCGCCTGTACGGCGACGTTCTTCCTGGCCGAGTCCGGCGTGCTCGACGGATCTCCGGCGACGACCAGTTGGTGGCTGGGCGCGTGTTTCCGCGGCCGCTACCCGCAGGTGCAGCTGGACGAGAGCTGCATCGTCTGCCACGGCGACGGCATCACAACGGCCGGCGCGTCACTGTCGCATATGGATATGGCTCTCTCGCTGATCTATCGGACCAGCCCGGAGCTGGCCGAGCGGGCCATGCGTTATCTGGCGGTCGGATCCCGGGCCAGTCAGGCGCCGTATGCGATACCCGAGGTGGTCGCCCGCGGGAATTCGCTGATCGTCGGGTACGAGCGCTGGGTCCGCGACCACCTCTCGGAGCAGTTCTTGATCGCCACCGCCGCCCGGGAGCTCGGCGTCACCGAACGCAGTCTGCAGCGGGCCACCCGTGCTGCGCTCGGTATGTCGCCGAAGGATTTCGCCGACGATATCCGGCTCGATCGTGCCGTTCAGCTGCTGCGATCCGGTGACCGCACAGTGGGCGCGGTCGCCCGTGACATCGGATATGTCAATGCGAGCGCACTACGCGCACTCGCCCGCCGCCGCCGCGGACTGTCCCTGGCCGAGATCCGGGCCCACCGCCTACCGTGGTGAGGGCGATTCGCCCGGTTTCGCCGGCGGGATACCGAGTACTCCCTACACTGTCCGCATGTCTGTTCGACGGCTGATCGCCGCATTCCTGCTCGTTTCCGCCGCATCACTCGGAGTGGCCGCATGCACGGCGACGGGGCCGGGGGCGCGCAGCGAATGCGAGGTCAGCGGCTGCACCGTGACCTTCGACCGTGGTGTGCAGGCGAAGATCAGCGTTCTCGGTGTGGATACCGAACTGACCGCGGTGGAGGGCAATACCGTCACACTGTCGGTGGCGGGTCAGCCGGTCACCGTGCCCGTGGGTGAAACCGGATCGGTCCAGGGCCTGAACCTGACGGTGCAGGAGGTCACCCAGGACAAGGTCGTGGTCCGGCTCGCGACCGGCCTCTGAGCGCACTCGCTCGACCGGGCGGGCAGGGCCGTCATCGGTGCCCGATGGCGGGGTTCT
This sequence comes from Nocardia sp. NPDC001965, assembly GCF_053594175.1. Classification (NCBI taxonomy): domain Bacteria; kingdom Bacillati; phylum Actinomycetota; class Actinomycetes; order Mycobacteriales; family Nocardiaceae; genus Nocardia; species Nocardia sp. NPDC001965. The sequence continues at coordinate 298,500 of NZ_JBSFDZ010000001.1, read as the reverse complement.
CCGGCCATCGCGGCCGGGCGGCACCGTAGCCGGGAGCCGGAAACGGATAGTCGGGGAACTCGGCCAGCACCGGTGCCGCGCTGACCGTCCGGCCGTGGGTCACCGTGGTCTGCGGGCCGGGCACGGCCGGCGCCGGGTGGTCGGCTGTGCGCCCGCGTTCGGAGAGCAACCAGGTCGCCGTCCGGGCCAGTGACACCCGCACGTCCCGGCCGCGACCGTCGGCGGCGCGGGCGGTGAGCGCATCGACGATGCCCGCGGCCAGGAGATAGCCGGAGGCGTGATCGAGTGCCTGGGCGGGAAGCGCGCCGGGTACCGAGGACGCCCCCTCGATTACGGCGATACCGGTCGCGGCCTGCACGATACTGTCGAAACCGCGCCGGCCCGCCCACGGTCCGGTGAATCCCCAGGCGCTCACCCGGGCGTGGACCGACCCGGGCCGCCCGGTGAGCCCGAGCCGCTCCAGCGCGCCCGGCCGGTAGCCGGTGACCATTACATCCGCGGTGTCCAGCAGGGCCTCCCATGCCGGATCCGCCACCCGCAGATCCAGCAGGGTCGAGTATTTGCCCTGGCACGTATCGGTGTACTGCCACGGAATCTCCGGCAACTGGGGCGGGTCCACCCTGAGCACGTCCGCGCCGAGCAGTGCGAGGGCGCGGGTGGCCACGGGGCCGGCGATCACGCGGGTCAGATCCAGCACCCGTATCCCCTGTAGCGGCTGGTACGGGGTCCCCGATACCGGCACCGTGAAGCTGCGCCGGTCGCCGCGTGCCACGATTGCCACCAGCGGTCCCGCCCCGGCAGCCCGGGACTGGGGTTCCGCGCGCCATTGCGTTTCGTCCCGGACCCGCACCGCGATCGCGCCCCGGGCGGCCGCCAACTCTTCCAGGTCGGCGGCGCGGAGCACGGCGATCTGCGCTTCGGCGCTTTCGCGCGGTGCGTGGGCGGGCAGTTCGAGTGCGGCGAGCAGCCGCGCGCGGTGGTGTGGATAGTTGGCGTGAGTGCGTACCCACCCGTCGAAAGTGGGGAAGAAGCCGGACAACTCCGCGAAGCCCCCGACCGGTGCACCGTCTATCCGCAACAACCGATCGCTGGAAAACGACGCGGCGATCCGCCCGGGATGGAGCCGGTGCCGGATCGTCGCGGTGCCGTGGGCCTCTCGATAGCGGTCGGCCGCCGCGACGAAGGCCTGTACAGATCCGGCGGCCAGCCCCCACACCGGCAGGGTGGCGGCCAGGTACTGCCCGGGATCGGGCCAATCCACGGGGGCCGATTCGGCGACGCCTGCGCCGCCCTCGTAATCACGGACCAGCCGTGCGCCCACCTCCACGGCATCGAGCGTACTGGCCCACTCCTCCGGTGCTGTCCCGGTTACCGGATGGCACAGCGATTTTCATCACACCGTCACCGAGCAGGCCGCCGGTCAGCCGGCGATTCGAGCGGTCGGGCCCTGTGGGTGCCGGGCGCGCCACCAGAGGCCCACCCACGACACGAGTACACAGGCGGCCACCAGTATCTGCACCTCGGTGAGCATGTTCGCCGGATAGATCACGCCGGTCAGGTAGTGGTCGATGAAGCCCTCGGGCGGCAGACCCGCCACCCCGGCGCGGTGCCTGGCCCAGTTCTCCGCATAGGTGAGCGGGCAGTCGTAGCCGATCAGGATCGTTCCGAATCCCCAGGCCACGGCGGCGCCGTGCGTCCAGACGGTGCGCGGGAAACGCCACGCCAGGAAGCCGCCCGCCACCACGTAGCCGATGAACAGCAGATGCAGGAGGGCGATCAGATCCGCGACCAGCCGGTACCACACCCTTCCAGGGTATGTCCTCCGGGGAATTACGGCACCGAATTCACCACGGGGACGGCCGATAGTCTTTCAGGAAGCAGCCGTACAGATCTTCGCCGGCTTCCCCGCGCACAATCGGGTCGTAGACCCGTGCCGCGCCGTCGACCAGGTCCAACGGCGCATGGAAGCCCTCGTCGGCGAGCCGGATCTTCGTGTAGTGCGGGCGTTCGTCGGTGATCCAGCCGGTGTCCACGGCCGTCATGAGGATGCTGTCGGCGTCGAACATCTCGTTCGCACTCGTGCGGGTGAGCATATTGAGGGCGGCCTTGGCCATATTGGTGTGCGGATGGCCCGGCCCCTTGTAGCCGCGCGAGAACTGTCCCTCCATCGCCGATACGTTCACCACGTATTTCCGGCGCGCCGCCGCGGCGGCCAGTGCGGGACGCAGCCGGGAGACCAGGATGAACGGCGCGACCGAATTGCACAGTTGCACTTCCAGCAGTTCGGTCGGGTCGACCTCGCCCACGGTGTGCACCCAGCTGTTGGTGTGCGCGAGGTCGGGGACGAGCCCGCCGGCGTCGATGGCGACCCCGCGCGCGATCCGCTCGGGGGTGGCCGAACCCGCGACCAGCGCCAGTTCGGCCACATCTTCGCCGGTCAGGCTCGGGGTGAGGGAGGCGGTGAGCGCGGTGGGATGAGCACGGGTCGTCTGGCCGAAGGTGACCTTCTCGGGCAGTTGCCCGGCCGGGAGCGGGCCGTCCTCGGCGGCGGCGAGAGCACTGTAGGCGCCGGGGGAGCGGCGTACGGTCTGCGCGGCATTGTTGATGAGGATGTCCAGCGGGCCCTGCGCCGCGACATCATCGGCCAGCGCTACCACCTGGGCGGGATCGCGCAGGTCGATTCCGACGATGCGGAGCCGGTGCAACCAGTCGGCGCTGTCGGGTCGGGCGGCGAACCGGCGGATCGCGTCGTTGGGGAATCGGGTGGTGACGGTCGTATGCGCGCCGTCGCGCAGCAACCGGAGCGCGATGTACATCCCGATCTTCGCGCGCCCGCCGGTGAGCAGTGCGCGGCGGCCGGTGAGATCGGTACGCGCGTCGCGCCGGGCGTGACTCATGGCGGCGCAGTCCGGGCACAGCTGGTGGTAGAACGCGTCGACGCGGGTGTACTTCTCTTTGCAGACATAGCAGCCGCGCGGCCGCAGCAGGGTACCGGCGGATCCGCCGGCGGTGCTCGAACTGATCGGGATACCCGCGGTCTCGTCGTCGATCCGGTTCGGTGAACCGGTTGCCGTAGCCGCCACGACGGCCCGGTCGGCGTCGAGTTTGAGCTGCCGGGCCGCGATGCGGCGCTGCCGTTTGAGTTCTTTGAACATCCGGCCGACCGCGCGCTGCACGGTGGTCGAATCCGGATGGCCGGGGTCCAGCTGTGCTGCCTGGTCGAGAACTCGCAAACAGGTGGCTAGATCGTGCGGGTCGATACTGGGCTCGGCCATCGGTGCGGGAGATTTCCTTCGTGAGCTGGGAAAGCGTGGTCACCATTGTGGCAAAACCGGGGGGTGTGGCCGAAGCCGGGCTGCCGTGGGCCCCCAGCGGTGGGACTCCGCTTCGTTGACATAGCGCCAATAGTGCGGGAAAGTCGGTGCCGGATGAACCGGCGCGTCGGCGCCGGGCCGGGTGATCACGAGCAGAGGACGCGGATATGGCACGCCCCGCATGGAGCGACGACGAGGTCGAGGCGGTACGGGAACTCGCGCGCACCTACTTCGAAAAAGAAGTGGTGCCGCACGAGGAGAAGTTCATCGAACAGGGCCATCCGGACAAGGCGCTCTACCGGCGGGCCGGTGAGCTCGGGCTGCTCTGTCCCGCGGTAGCCGAGGAATTCGGCGGTGGCGGTGGCACCTTCGCTCACGAAGCGGCGATCATCGAAGAGCAGGTCCGCGCCGGCGACGGTGCCCTCGGTATCCCGGTACACAGTTCGATCATCGCGCCCTACCTGGCCGAATTCGGTTCCGACGAGCTCAAGAAGCGGATCCTGCCCAAGGCGAGCAGCGGCGAGATGGTGCTCTCCATCGGGATGACCGAACCCGGCACCGGATCGGACCTGCAAGCGATCAAAACCCGCGCGGTCCGCGAGGGCGACGAGTACGTGATCACCGGCTCGAAGATATTCATCTCCAACGGATGGCTCTGCGACGGCATCATCATCGCCGCGAAGACCGATCCGGAGAAGGGGGCGGCCGGTGTCTCGCTGATCTTCGCCGAGGTGGACGACAACACCCCCGGCTTCACCCGCGGCCGGATCCTGTCCAAGATCGGCGGAAAGGGCCAGGACACCGCCGAACTGTTCTTCGACGGACTGCGGGTACCCGCTACGAACCTGCTGGGCGGCGTAGAAGGCCAGGGCTTCTACCAGATGATGCAACTGCTGGCGCAGGAGCGGCTGGTCACCGCCATCATGGCCGTGGCGATGATGGAACGCGCGGTCGAGCTGACCGTCGAGTACACCAAGGGCCGCGAAGCGTTCGGCAAACCGCTGTTCGCCATGCAGAACACCAAATTCGAACTGGCCGAATGCGCGACCATCGCCCGGACCAACCGGGTGTTCCTGGACGACTGCATCACCCGCCACCTGCGCGGCGAACTCGATATCCAATCGGCCGCCATGTCCAAGTACTGGTCCACCGATCAGCTCGGTGTCGTCGTCGACCGCTGCCTGCAACTCTTCGGCGGCTACGGCTACATGACCGAGTACCCGATCTCCCAGCTGTACACCGGCGCCCGGGTACTGCGCATTCTCGCCGGCAGCAACGAGGTGATGAAGGACCTCATCGCCCGTGGGCTCTGACCTGGAACCCGCACCTGTCGCCGTGACCGACGTTTCCTCCGCCTCCGGAACATCCGGAGGCGGAGGAAACGGGGCGGACGACCAGCCACGGCGCCGCCGGCTCGAACCCGACGAACGCCGAGCCCAGATACTGGCCCAGGCCATCGAAATGTTCGGAGAACGCCCATACGCGGCGGTGTCCACCGCCGAACTGGCGCAACGTGCCGGAGTGGCGCGCGGCCTGATCAACCACTATTTCGGCAATAAGCGCGACCTCTACCTCGCGGTGGTCCGCCGGATGGTGACCCTGCCGCGCGCCGACGAACTCGCGGTACCCACCGGCAGTACCCGGGAACGAGTCGAAGCCAGTGTGCACTGGTTGCTCGACACGATCTCCGAACACGGCAGCACCTGGGTGAAAGTGACCAGTCACGAGGGTGTGGGGGACGATCCGGAGGTACAGCAGATCCTGGACGCGGCCGACGACGCGGCCGCGCAACGGCTGCTGGTGATGATCGGGCTGGCCGACGGCGAGGCATCCGAAGAACCCCGCCGGGCGATGGTCCGCGCCTACGGCGGTCTGGTGAAGGTCGCCGGCCGGGAGTGGCTGACCCGCGGCACCATGACCCGGGATCAGGTGCACGCGCTGCTGGTCGACATGCTGAGCACGCTGGTCACCGAATCACTACCCCGGGTGCGCCGCCCGAGTTGACCCGCTCGATCCGCGGGTGCGCTGTGGAACAGCACAACTGGCGGCCCGGGCGATTCGGAGTGTGACCAGCCGTACTCGCGGCCAGGGGGATTTACCGGAAACGCGGGCGGGCGGCGGCTTATTCTTTCGGGTGCCGGGCGCAGTCCACTGCTCGCGGATGCGCCGACGGCGGCTCGAAGGGATCGGTCATGGCATATTCACAGCGCTGGGCGGGTGAGCGCTGGCCGGTGGCTCCGCCGGATCCGGACGAGGAGCCGCCGCGTCCCGGCCCGGGGCGCGACGAGTACGACGACTGGCCCGACGAACCTCGTCGCTACGAAGAACGCCCGGTCGTCAATCCGTACGCGATCGTGGCGCTGGTGGCGGCGTTGATTCTGATCTTCCCGGTGGCCATCGTGTTCGGGCTGATCGCGTTCGGGCATCCGCGCGGCCGGTTCATGGCCTGCACCGCGCTACTGCTCGGCCTGCTCGAGGTGGCACTACTGGTGGTGCTGGTGCTGCTGCCACGAGACAATTCCGGCGCAGTGTTCGGCCGGTTCGGCGATGCGATGGGCGAAGCGACCGGCAATGGGCCGGAAGCCGGACCCGCGGGCTCGGCAGCACCCGAGACCTCCGAGATCACCGAGTCCGCGAGCCCGACGCGGAGCCCGGTCGTCACCCAGACCTCGGTACCCCGCAGCGGAGCGGTCGCGGCCCCACCGGTCGCCGAAGCCGATACTCCCTGCCCGGAACCCGCGCTGCTCGGTGCCGCCGCCGACGGCGGCACGCTCCTGTGCCTGACCGATACCGCGTCGGTCACCGGGTATCAGTGGTCGGGTCCCTTCCGGGTGGCCGAGACCGTCCGGGGCGAAGGCGCGACCTGCGCCGGCACCGCCACCGCCCGTACCGCCGCCGGATATGCCCTGGTCTGTGAGGGCGGCGTCTGGGCCCTGTGGACATCGTGAGCCCGTCCGCCGGATCCCGGTGGTGTGCCGGTCACCGCGCCGCGGCTCAGTCGTCCGCGGTGGTCTTGCGGGCCCGGCTGGGCTGTACTCGCGGCGGTTCGTTCGGCATCTTCGGGTACTGCGGCGGCCACGGCGCATCCATCAGACCCGACGCGAGATCGTGTTCCGACATGCGCAGCAGCGGTTCGATGCTCTGCGGTGCGCGGGCCGCCCACGGGTCGCCGTATTCCGCGAGTCGGGCCGGCACCGTCGCGATCGTCAGTTCTTCCGGCACCACGGAACCCAGCTCGGCCCAGGTCACCGGGGTGGACACCTGGGCGCCGACCTTCGGGCGCACGCACCAGGCGCCGAAAACGGTTTTGTGTGGCGCGTTCTGGTTGTAGTCGACGAAGACCCGGCTGCCGCGCTCCTCTTTCCACCAGTGCGCGGTGATGTCGTCCGGATACCGGCGTTCCAGTTCGCGAGCGAGCGCCACCGCGGCAGCACGGACCTCGTAGCCGTCCCAGCGGGATTCGAGCGTGATATAGAGGTGCAGACCGCGGGATCCGGAGGTTTTCACCCACGTCTCGATGCCGAGTTCGGCACACAGTTCCCGGGCCCGCACCGCGGCTGTGCGCAATTCGTCGAAACCGATACCCGGGGACGGGTCGAGATCGATCCGTAGCTGATCGGCGATCCGCAGATCGGGCACCGTATTGGGCCAGACGTGGAATCCGAGACACCCCTGGTTCACCGCCCACAGCACATGGGCCAGATCGTGTGCGACCAGTGCATCGCTGGTCGTCCCGTTGGGTGTGGTGACCTCCACGGTGTGCAACCAGTCCGGCGCGGATTTCGGCACCCGCTTCTGGAACCAGGATTTGCCCGACGCGCCGTCGGGATAGCGCTCCAGCAGCAGCGGGCGCCCGCCGTTGACCCGCATGAACGGCTCGGCGACGCTCTCGTAGTAGCGCACCAGATCGAGTTTGGTCTCACCGCGCCGGGAGAAGTACACCTTCGACGGATTACTGATGGTGAGCACCCGCCCGGCCGCCTCGATCTCCACGGACTCGCTCATTTCGCCACCGGGGTTCCGAAGATCTCGTGCAGTTCGGCGGGTGCGGCCTCGTCCAGCTGGGCGTAGGTGCACGACTCGGGCGTGCGATCGGGACGGAACCGGACCAGCCTTCCGCCGTGCCGGAACCGGCCGGACTGCACATGCTCGTAGCGCACCTCGGCCACCAGCTCTGCCCGCAGCGGCTCCCAGGAGAGGTCCTTACCGCCGCTCCACCGGCTCACCCCGCCGGGCATGGAACCGCCCGACGCGGCCTGGGCCGCGGCATCGGCCCACTCCCGCCACGGATGATTCGCCAGCGCGTTCTCCCGGTAGGGAGCGAGTTCACCGACCAGTTCGGTGCGCCGGGCAGCGGTGAAACTGCTCGCCACGCCCACATGATGCAGTCGGCCCTCGTCGTCGTAGAGACCCAGCAGCAGGGAACCGACCCCCTGTCCGTCCTTGTGCCATCGGAAGCCCGCCACCACGCAGTCGGCGGTCCGCTCGTGCTTCACCTTGAGCATCACCCGCTTGTTCTGCTGATACGGCTGATCGTCGGCCTTCACCATCACCCCGTCGAAACCGGCACCCTCGAACCGGGTGAACCAGTCCTGGGCCACCGCCGGATCACCGGTCAGCGGGGTCAGATGCACCCGGCCGGGTTCGGTGTCGAGAATTGTCTCCAGCAGCCGCCGACGTTCACCGAACGGCGCGCCCGTCAGATCCCGGTCACCGAGCGCGAGCAGGTCGAAGGCCACGAAACTGGCCGGCGTCTCCGCCGCGAGTTTGGCCACTCGCGACGCAGCAGGGTGCAGGCGCTGCTGCAGGACATCGAAATCGAGGCCGTGCTCGGTGACCAGGACGATCTCACCGTCCACGACGCACCGGTCCGGCAGGGCGGCACGCAGCAGTTCGGCGACCTCCGGGAAATATCGGGTGAGCGGCCGATCGTTGCGCGACCCGAGTTCCACTTCGTCGCCGTCGCGGAAGACCACGCACCGGAACCCGTCCCATTTCGGTTCGTAACTCAGCCCCGGACCCGAGGGGATCTCGGGCGCAGATTTGGCCAGCATGGGCCGGACGGGCGGTTGCACCGGTAGATCCACACGATCCTCCTCGGGTCGGCTCACCCGTATCGACGCCGTGGCCGGCGCCGAATCATCGCCCCCGATGATAGGAGTTCGAACCGACAGATCGCCGGATCCGGCCGTCAGCCGTCGATCCAGCCCCGTTCGACCGCGAAATCGGTGAGCCGTTCCCGGATGGCGACGATCTCCCCGGCGGTCAGTGCCGGGGAGGCATCCAGGAGAAGTTCGGTGACCAGCCGGGTGTGTTCGTCGGCCGTCAGCCGGGTGCCGTCGGCCACCGGTTTGGGCCGGACATGCTGGCTGCGTGGGGACCGGAGGTTGATCGCCTTCGGACCGCGATCACCCTCGGTGACGTCGAATTCGAAGACGCGGCCCTGGCGGAGCTCGTCCTCACCCAGGCCGATATCGTTGACGTGGACGAACACGTCGGGTCCACCGTCCTCGGGGCGGATGAAACCGAATCCCCGCGATCCGTCGAACGACACCAATTTCCCGCTGGCCACCACACCGCTCCTCGCCGCAGTTCTGCTGGTCACTCTATATCCGGTTTTTCCTCGTCGGTGGCCGAAAGCGCCTTTTGCAGCGAGTTGAATACCGTCAGCCCCTGCCCGACCATGCCGTTGAGCAGTTCGCCCACCCCGTCCGGCCCGTTCAGGACGGTCAGATTGGCGTTGGAGAGACCGCGGGCGGCCTGCTCCACGATCAGCGGCAACTGTTCGATGAGCATCTGGTCGAGCGCGATGCGGTTGTTGGAGGCGGCCGCCTCGGCCTGGATCCGGGTGCGATTTGCCTCGGCCTCGGCGAGGATCTTCACCCGCGCGGCTTCGGCCTGTGCCGGTTTGACGACCTCGGCCTGCAACTGCTGCTCCCGGAGTTCGGCCTCTTTGCGAGCCTGCGCGGCCTGCGCACCGAGCACCTCCTGCTGGGCGAGGGCCGCGGCGAGGGGTCCGGCCGCGGCCGCTTCGGCCTGCGCCTTGTCGATATCGCGCTGATAACCGGCTTTGAGGATCGATGTCTCGCGCGAGTACTCGGCCTGTTTGCGCAAGGATTCCTGCTCGGCCTCGGCCGAACGCTGGGCGGCCTGGGATTTCGCGATCTGCGCGTCCCGGTGTACGGCCGCGTTGTGCGGGGCGGCGAGGGCGGAGATGTACCCCAGATCGCCATCGTCGATGGACTGGATCTGGAACGAGTCGACCCACAGGCCGATATTGCTCATCTCCACCTTCGACGCGACCAGGACCTCGTCGGCGAGCCGCTGCCGTTCCCGGATGATCTCCTCCACCGTCATCGAACCGACGATGGACCGCAGATGACCGGAGAAGATCCGCCCGGTCAGCACCGACATCTCCTGTTCCTGCTCGGACAGGAACCGCTGGGCCGCGTTCACGATGGAGGCGGTGTCGTTGGCGACCTTGAACGCGATGACCGCTCGTACCTGCAGGACGATGGCCTGTTTGGTGACGCAGCGTTCGGTGATCTCGGCCTCGAACATGGCCAGCGACAGATAGCGGACCTTGCGGAAGAACGGCATCACCCACGTGCCGCGTCCGATGATCACCCGGAACGGTGTGGCGTCGCGACTCTTGGCGCCGCTGACCAGCATCGCCTCATCGGGATCGGGCACGTGATAACCCAGCACGGATAACTCCTCGCGTCGTGTTGCTACGGAGCCGGGTCCGGCGTGAGGGGTATCCAGGGCACCACATCGGCGATACGACCGGAGTCGACCGCGACGACCAGCACGGTGCTCCCGGCCGGGATCGCTTCGGCGGCTCGCGCGATATACCCCTCGGTTCCCCCACGGACGGCCACGAGGACCTCACCCAGCGTCCCGGGGCCTCGGATCGGCGAGATCAGCTTACCGGTCGACCCGACGACTTCGTCGTGCAATTTCTCCCCGATCTCTCTGCCCGGCTGTTGTATCCGGCCGCGGCTAGCGATAGAGACCGCGGTACGCCCCCAACATGGCGACGAGATGTTCGACGATCTCCGCGCGGGTGGCCCGCAGCGAACCGTTGAGCCAGGCCGAGAACATGCCCGCGTTCCCACTCGCCATGGTGACGGCCGCGAGGCGCCGCCGGACCGGATCGTCGATCTGTGCGAACAGATGATCCTGGATGAGCCGGGTGAAGGCGGGCATCACCGCGATCGTGGTCTGGCCGAGACCGGTGCTGGAATACGGCTCCACCAGGAACAGCCGTGATTTGCGGGGATCCTCGAGCACCTTGTCCACCAGCGCTTCCGAGAGCGCCCGGTCGCGTGACGCGTCGTCGGCGACGGCGAACGCGGTCATCGGATCGAGGAAATCGTCGGCGATCTGCCGGTACAGGACGTCGAGGAGTTCGTCGCGGCTGGCGAAACTTTCGTAGAAATACCGGTCGGTGAGATTGGCTCGCCGGCATACCGCCCGCATCGTGACCCCGGCGGCGCCGGATTCACCGATCAGATCGAGCGCGGCCTCGAGCAACGCGCTGCGTCGTGCCTGCTTTCGCTCGGAAAGCGTGGTGCCGCCCCAGATCCGGGGCCCACTGTCGTCCGATCGCTCATCTGATTGCACCCGTCCACAGTAGTGGGCGGGCGTCGCCGGACGTACCGGGTGGTCACGGCACATATGCCGCGGGGGCGCAGGTCAGTTGCGGGTCGCTGAGCCGGAACGGCGGGCGACGAGGACCGCCTTACCGGCGGCGAGGTCCATCCGCTCCCGGTGCGGGGCCCCGTCGGCCTCTTCGTCACGGAGCATGGTCTGCGCGGCGCGGTGATCGAGCTGGTCGCGTTTGCTGCCGTACCAGAAAGCGGTGAGTTCCTCGACGCCCGCGGCCGCCAGCCGAGTGGCGGTGTCGGGCCCGTTCGCGCGGCCTCTCCGCGGGAAGCGGGTGTGGACCCAGCGCACCGCGGCGACCGCGCCCAGCAGGAACATCGCGATGGGTGCGCCGAGAAAGAGGATTTCCACCCCGCCACGATAACCGCGCCCGGATCGCGCTCGGCCGGTTTCGCGGTGCGCAACAGCCGCGCACCTCGTGCGGCTAGGGTGGAATATGTGCTGGGGCTCGCGGTGGTGCTGTTCGCGGTGTTCGCCGCGACGACCGGATACGTCGTCGCGGGCGATGCCACGACCGGTATCGACCGGCCGGTGCACGATTGGGTGCTCACCTGGCGCAACGAACCCCTCACCACGGCGGCCACGGCCGTCACCCATCTCGGCGGATCGGTCGCCATGTGGACACTGGCGCTGCTGGCATGCGCGTTTCTGCTGATCCGCGGTGCGCAGGCGGACCTGCTGCTCGTCGCCGGAGTAGGGGCGGCGTCGGCGATCGTGGTGCCGGTATCGAAGCAGTTGATCGGCCGTTATCGGCCCCCGGTGGCGGACCGGCTGGTCGAAGTGAACAGTCCCTCGTTCCCGTCCGGCCACAGTGTCGGTTCGGCCGCGATCGTGGGCGTCTTGGCGGCTCTGTTCTGTCTGCGGACCGCGCACCGGGTGGCCGCGGCGATCGTCGCTGTCCTCGCTACCGCTTTCGTCGTGCTGGTGGGTCTTTCGCGGATCTACCTCGGGGTGCACTGGCCCACGGATGTGTTCGCGGGCTGGATACTCGGTGGGCTGCTGATCACGGTGGGGGTGCTGATACGGACTCGTACGGGGGATACGGATCCGCCGTCGGACCGTCCGCGTTCCGCGGCCGCATCCGGGACGGCGACAACCGCCGCGGGGAGCGCCCGGCCCTGACCGGCGTACGTGTCCGGTCCCTCGCCGATACGGCTCGTCGAGCCCGGCCCGATCGGCGCGAACACCGGTCGGTCAATTCCCGCGTTCGAGTTCCAGCCCGGCCGCCCGCCAACCCGCGATACCGCCGTCCAGACTGAAGGCGGTATGCCCGGTCCGCCGCGCGGTCGCGGCGAACCGGCGGGAGATATCGCCGGTGGGACAGGTGAACACCACCGGCCGATCCCGGGAGAACGGTGTGCCGTGGGTGAAGAGATCGGTGAGCCGATCGTCGGGAATATTGATCGCACCCGGGATATGGGCCACCCGATACGCCATGGCACCGCGTGTATCGACGATCACCGTATGTGTCTTCCGGGCCAGGTCGGCCAGCTCGCCGGGGGGCAACGAGGGAGCGTCGGCGATCTCGGCGGCGTCCGGCGGCCGGGGCCCGGTCTCGCGGCCGAACAGCTCCGGCCGGCGCTGCTCGATATAGGAGAGATACGGTTCGAGCCGGTCGCAGACGATGATCACGCCGACCGCGGGCGCACCCATCCGATCGGGCCGGGCGAGCACATCGCGGGCCGCGGCGTAGGCGGCGCCACTGGTGGGCCCGGCCAGAATGCCGTAACCGGTGGCGAGTTCGAGCGTGGCCGAGATCGCCGGTCCGGATCCGATCGTCATGATCTCGTCGTAGAAGTCGGGCTGGAACAGGCCCACTTCCCACATCTCCCGCTCCGACCGGATACCGGGGATGAAATCCTCGCGTTCGGACACCACAGCCACGGTGCGCAGCTCCGGATGGAATTTGCGCAGATAGCTGCCGGCCCCGCGACTCGAACCGGTGGTGCCCAGCCCACCGAACAGATAGTCGATCCGCTCGACTCCCGCGGCCGCGAGGTCCTCGTGGATCTCGCGACCGGTGCCGTCGTGATGGGCGGCGATGTTCTTCTCGCTGGTGTACTGGGACAGATGCCGGAACTTTCCCGGTTCGGCGGCCATGGCCGCGTCGATCGCCGAATACACATCGTTCGGGGTGGTGGGGTCCGGGCATTCGGAGAGCCCGGGAAGCTCGACGATCTCGGTGCCGAGCAGCCGGAGCATATCGCGTACCTCGCCGACCTTGATCCGGTTGGTCATCGCCCGCAGTTCGATACCGTGGATCGCGCCCAGTACGCGCAGAGCTTTCGCGGTGTTGCCACTGGACGCCTCGATCAGCGTCCGTTGCTGTTCTTGCAGGGTCGCGAGCTCGTCGCGCAGCATCGCCCAGGCGACCCGGTCCTTGACCGAACCGAACGGGTTCTGCGATTCGAGTTTCGCGTAGAGCTCCACACCGTCGAGTCGATGGACGGCCGGGTCCAGGTGGAGCAGGGGAGTGTCACCGATCAGGTCGGTGATGTGCTGGTAGATCGTCACGAAACCTCGGGAGATTCTGGGTCGGTGGTGGGAACGGTCGGTCGGTGGTCCGCGTCGGGTACCGCCCGGAAGTGCCCGCCGTGGCGGACCACCGCCACCTTCGGGACCGGTGGGTGCATGGCCGCGGCGGCCGCCGACAGGTCCATGTGGTAGCCCGCAGTGTTCGGGAACACGATCAGATCGCCCGGCCGGGGCAGCCACGGCAGCCAGACCATATGGGTGGTGACGAGATCTCTTTCGAGGCACAGCCGGCCGGCCAGGAAGACACCGACCGGGTTCTCGGCAGGTGCGGGCCGTTCACCCGGCAGCAGCAGTGGGTCGGCCATCACCTCTTGATCGGCCGGGGTCACCGCGTCGCGGCTGATATCGAGATGGACGAGCACACTGCCGTCGGAGGTCGATTTCACGAATTCCACGCTGGCCACGGTGATTCCGGCATGATCGGCCAGCGCTTTCCCGGGTTCGAGCCAGATATCGAGCAGGTTGTCGGCGGCCACCCGGGCGATACTGCGCCCACCGTGGCGCGCGAGTGGGGCGTTCAGGAGATCGGCCAGCATCTCGTCGGCGGGAACGGTGTTGGCGTACTTGTGGAAGATCGGAGTCCCGCGCACGGCCGTGCCGTCGACGCTATATCCGAAGGTATTGTTTCCCCAGCTCATCGCCGCACCCGCGCCGCCCAGCGAGGCACGTAAACGGCTCACGTAGTCGTCGAACCGGTCACCGTCGGCGGTGAAGACCTGGCGAAGCCCGCCACCGATATTCAGTACCGCCGGCGCGAGGCCGGCGGCGTAGGCCTGTTCCAGCAGAGCGAAACAGGTGTCGGCGGCGCGGACTCGTTCGCCGATATCGCCGGTGTCGAGATGGAATGCGGTGCCCTGGAACACGAGCCGATCCCGGTACCGGGCCAGGATCGCCAGCGCGTACTCCATCCGGGGTACCGGAATTCCGAAGCGGCTCACCTGCGACCCGGCGAATCCGCTGACCCGGAGAAGAACCGGGACGGGGCGAGCGGGGTCGGCGAGGTCGGCGAGAGTCTGCAACTCCCATTCGTTGTCGACGTTCACCGTCACCCCGGACACCGCCAGCTCGCGGAGGAACGCCGCACCCTTCGGCCCGGTCACCTCGATCCGTGCGGGGGCGAATCCGGCGGCCAGCGCGGATTCCAATTCGCCGGACGAGGCCACATCCACGCCGATCCCGCGCCCCGCGGCCGTGCGGACCAGAGCTCGGGAGCGGTTCACTTTGTGCGCGTAGCAGATCCGGTAACCGGTCCCGGCCGCATCGAGAACCGCGGTGAGCCGGTCGATATTGGCGGCGAACACTTGCGGGAAGAGCAAGTTCACCGGCGTACCGAACCTGTGCAGTACCTCGTCGAATACCGCCCGCTCGGCGAGGAAGGACGCGACGAGCGGATCCCAGCGTGCCGGGAGCCCCGGCGGATCGGTGTCCTCGGCGGGCGCGGATCCGCTAGCGCGCAGCGGTGGCCGTACGGTCATCCGGGACTGCCCGGGCGTACCGGTTCCGGTCGTTCACCCACCGGGTTGTATCCACCGTCGCGCAGCGCCTCGAAGGCGCGGGCGCGGTTGCGTGGACTGCGGAATTCGGCCACGACCCGCTTGCTGTCGAGGTCGATGTCCTCGACCCGGATATCCATCGACTCCAACACTCCGCCGATCGTGCGTACACAGTGTTTGCAGGTCATATCGGGCACATAGAAGATCCGATCCGCCCAGTCCGCCGGTCCGATGTCCGCCTCGTCCCGGGGCGCCACGGCAACCGGCTCGCAGTGTCCGGCGATATCGGCGAACAGCTCGACCAATCGATCCACCACACCGGACAGCACAGTGGTGTTCGCCGAACCCTCACGACGGGTGACCGCGGCGAGGCAGATCGGATGCTCGCCCGCGGGCAGTAGCGCGTACTGGCGGGAGATGAGGTCCAGATCGTCGTGGTACCGGGCGATCGCCTCGGAAACGGTCAGCCCTTCGACGCCGGTCGCCCGCGCCATCACCTCGTGCGCGTCGGCGATGGTCGCGTCTTTCATCGCCCGCAGGGTGGCGATCGACTGCGCCGCGTACCGGACTGTTCCGTCCGGTTCGGAACGCAGGCTCACCGGGATCATTCCGCGCCGGTAGGTGGAAGCCTGCAGCTCCCAGAACCACCGGGTGGCGACTGCGGTGAAAATTCCGGAGTCGTGTAGTCCGACAGCGAATTCACCGGCTGTCCGGTACGGAGTCTGCCGGGCGATCAATGCGTGTTGAGCCAGCGCCCGGCCCGCGGATTCCACCCCGACCCGGAAGATGTCGACGGGTTCGTGATCGGTTGTGGTGTCGGCCAGCACCGCGTGCGCCGTGGGGTCGAGCCGGGATATCCGCGCAGCCAGACCACGGTCCTCGTCGATGGATCGCCAGAGCGCGAGTACCGCCTCCCGGGTGGCGATCGGTACGAGTGGTCCGAGCCCATCCGCCCGATAGAACCCGGTATTGGGGATTCCGGCACTGTCGACCCAGGTCATCCGGTGGGTGGCGGAGGTGACCTCGTCGGCGTGGCAGGGTCGCATGAAGCGTTCCAGGTACAGCTGCTGCGAGAAGGTGAGATGACTGCCGGGTTCGGTACGCAGCTCCGTCGCGGTGTATTCGACCCTGCCCGGCCGCTGCGGGGAACTGCCGGCGAACGACCCCGGCCGGGCGAGTTCGGCCAGGATCCGGGCGGCGGCGCGGCGGTTGTACCGGGTGTCGGCTTCGGTGGATGCGCTGATCTCTGTGCTCATGACAGCTCCTCGGCGAGAGTCCGGATGCAGGCGACGAAGCGGTCGATATCGTCGATACCCGTGTAGATATGGGTGCTGACCCGCACCGATTCCGGCTCGCCCGCGGCCTCGGGTACGCAGTGGGCGCCGGTCCGGACGAGAAAGCCGTATTCGGCGAGGACGAACCCCAGGTCCGCCGCCGATATCCCGGCCAGGGTGAACGAGACGATGCCGTAGCCGTCGTCGCCGGAGCCGTGGGCGGGCCCCGGCAGGAAACTCACGCCGGGCACCGCTCGCAGGCCGCGGATCAACCGCCCGGTCAGTTCCCGGTTGTGCGCCGCGACCGCGGGCATCCCGTAGGAAGCGAGTACGTCGAGCGCTGCTCCCAGGGAGAGAATGCCCGGGATATCGGGCGTACCGCCCTCGAGCAGGCCCGGCATGACACCCCCGGCGAAACCGGCAGCGGTGAGCGATGCGTCGGTGGTTCCGCCCGGAAGGAACGGGCGCAGCGCGGAATGTATCCGGCGGCGGCAGTACAGAATCCCGGTGCCCGGCGCCCCGAGCATCTTGTGCGCCGCGAAGGCCGCGAAATCGGCACCGAGCGCCGCGACGTCCACCGGAACGTGGCCGCCACTCTGGCTGCAGTCGAAACAGAGGAGCACTCGTTCGGGCATTCGGTCGCGCAGTTCGGCGAGGGTGGAGAGCGCGCCGTACACATGGTGCAGATGGGTGACAGTGAGCAGCCGCGTCCGGGGGCCGAGTTTCTCGGCGATATCGGTGGTGTCCGCTCGTCCGTCCGCGGTGACCCGGTAGGGCACGAGTTCGATCCGGCGGCCGAAGTGCGCGAGGGTGTCCCGGAGCAGGAACCAGGGTGCGATATTCGCGGCATGGTCGCGCGGACTGTAGAGGATCTCGTCCCCGTCCACCAGGGCGGTCAGCCCCCAGGACAGTGCGACAGCATTGAGCGCCGCAGTGGCGCCGCCGGTGAACACGATCTCGTCGGCGTGGGCGGCACCCAGGAACCGGGCGGTGCGGGCCCGGACCGCGGCGATGCGCTGAGTGAGCGCCGTCGCCCACGGATAGGTGCCGCGCGCCGCGTTGGCCGTGGCGATCGTGTGGTAATCCCGGACCGTGTCGACCACCGCGCGGGGTTTCTGCGTGGTGGCGGCACTGTCCAGATAGATCTCCGCGGTGTCGGCCAGCGCTGGGAACGAGGTCCGGACATCCGCGGGCAGCAGCGCGCTCATCCGGGTCGCCGCCGCACCCGGAACGAGTACGGGATATTCCGGACGGCGCAGGGGTGATCCCATCCGATCGCTCCTTCCGCCGATCTGCCCGGACTGCGAACAACGATACTCATTGTCGGAAAGTTCGCCCAGTGCACTTGGTGCGCAACCGGTTTCGATCGCCTCCGCGGCCGCGCGGCGCGGTGCCGGAAGATGTCGGTGGCCGAGGCTATGGTGCCGATATGCCACTCACCCTCGATGAACGACAGTCGTTTCTGGCCGAACCGCATATCGGCGCACTCTCGGTATCGGCAGGTCCGCGGCGGGGCCCGCTCACGGTGCCGATCTGGTATCAGTACGAGCCCGGCGGGGACCTGTGGGTGCTGACCGGCCTGCAATCGGAGAAGATGCGCCGGATCGAGGCGGCGGGACGGTTCAGCTTGATGGCCGAACGGTTGGTACCGACGGTTCGCTATGTGAGCGTGGAGGGTCCGGTGACCCGGGTCGAGTCCCTGAGCGACGATCGGCACCGGGAAATGGTGGCGCGGTACCTGCCGCCCGAACGGGTGGAGGATTACCTGGCCTACGCCGCGGCCGAGCTCGGCGAACACGTTGTGGTGTTCATGCGTCCACAGCGCTGGTTGTCGGCCGATCTCGGTTGAACCGTCAGTATCCGCCCTGCAGGTATTCGACCAGTTGCTCTCGCTCGGAGGCGAGTTCGGAGATGGCGCTCTTGACCACATCGCCGATACTCACGATGCCGACCAGCTCATCGTCGGCGACCACCGGCAGATGTCGGACCCGGAGATCGGTCATGATCCGGCGGAGACCCTCGATATGGTCATCGGGAGCACAGGTACGTACCTCGGTCGACATTATCCGCGATACCGGTGAATCCAGTAGTGCCGTGCCGTGCCGGTGCAGGGCGCGAACGATATCTCGTTCGGAGACGATTCCGGCGATCCGGCTGCCGTCGGGCGAGACGACCACGGCTCCGATGTTGTGTTCGGCCAGCAGCGCCAGTAGCGCGCGGATATCGAGATCCGGGCGCGCCGTCGTAACGGCGCTGCCCTTGTTGCGGAGTATCTCGGCGATTCGCATGGTCACCATCCACATGGGCGCGGGATTCCAGAATCCCGCGCCCGGTCCTCGAAAGCCAGCACAAATCGGCATCGGCCGACCTTTTCGGTGCTCGTACGCTGGCCGCCTCGCCTTGCGGGGCCTATTCGTCGTCGAGTCCTGCGGACAGGTAGGCGGCCGCCGCCAGCCACTGGCGACACTGCGGGCCGTGTACATCGTGGATGTGCAGAATCTCGCGTGCCTGCCGGTAGGTGAGCACCGGCGGGTCGGCACTGCAATCGGCACCGGCCTCCGGTGCTGCGTAGTGTCGGATCGGTTCCGGATGATGCCCGAGCGAGTGAGCGCCGCCGGTACTGCCGACGGCGCCGCGATGGGGACTTCGGAATGGTTGGATCATTCGGTGGCCCCTCACGTGCGACGTTGCAGGGCGACACGTCCGGCCGGCGAATCAGCCGGAGAAAATGCTGCGTATCGCCCCTCTTGTGCGCCTGAGTCTAAGCCGACGTCGCTTACAAATGCAAGTACATCTGCAAACAACAGACGAAATTGCAGTCGCCCTGTTTTCGGAGGATTTCACGGCGACCGACGCTGTGGCCCTACATCTTCCGGTATCGGCGGCGCCGTAGCCGCAGACTCGGTCCGCCCCGGCATGGCGCCCGGCGGCCGTCAGGGCTTGCGGGCCACGCCACCGTAGGCGGAGATCGGCGGCCGGGTATCGCTGTCGTCGGCGTCCGGGCGCCATCGGTCGATCGGCACCACGCCCGGTTCCACCGGTTCGAGCCCGTCGAAGACCGTCCGGATCTCCGACCAGGGCCGGGGGATATAGGGCGTACCCCCGGTGTCGGTGTAGTTCCGGCACAGCGTCACGTATGCCGGACTGTCGTCGGTGCCGTCCCAGAGGGTCAGATAGCTACCGGACGGCGTGGCTTCCAGAACAGTGTGAACTATGCGCCGCATCTCTTCGGCGGAGTGCACATGCCCGAGCACCCCCATGAACATCACCGCCACTGGCCGGGTGAAATCGAGGACGTGCCGTGCGTCGCCGACGATGAGCTCGGGCCGGTGGTAGTCGCAGTCGAGATAGACAGTGACCCCCGCGTCGGTGGTATCGGCCAGCAGTGCCCGGGCGTGGGTGAGTACCAGCGGATCGTTGTCCACATAGACGATCTTGGACTCCGGAGCGACGGCCTGTGCCACCTGGTGGGTGTTCTGCATGGTCGGCAGGCCGGTGCCGATATCGAGGAACTGCCGAATACCCTTCTCCGCGGCGAGGAATCGCACCGCCCGGATGAGGAAGCGCCGTGACTCCACGGCCATGGTGGTGATCTCCGGATCGATAGCGATACCGGCCTCACCGGCGATTCGGTCGACCTCGTAGTTGTCTTTGCCGCCCATCCAGTAGTTCCAGATGCGCGCGGAGTGCGGGATATCGGTGCGGATCGCGGGGCGGTGTTCCTCGGGCGCGGGTTCCTCGGACATGGCGGACTCCTGGCGGTCATGGTCGAAGCGCGCCGGCGGGTACACCGGCGGTGGATCCGACGGCTGGTGAAACCGATGTCCAGTGCGACAGTAACAAGACTCGTGGCCGCCGGCTGGGTGGTCGGCGCGGCTCGTTATCGACTGTCCATCTCTCCCGGTGCGTCGGAAGTCCGGTGGGTTACGGCCCGGGCCCAGGCCTCGCGTGGGGCTCGGGGTCTGCGGACGCGGCTCGGCGAACTTCGTGCTATCGTCCTGATGTCGGTGCAGATGCAAGAACACCTGCGTTTGCATCTGTAAGGACCGACGGTATGCGACAGTGGCGTCAGCGACCATGAGCAAGGAGTAGGTCCTATGTCGGAAGTTGGGAACCAGGTGATCGGAGCCTGGCGGAAGAGCACCTTCAGCAACCCGAGCGGGAACTGTGTCGAGTTCGCCGAGGCTGCCAACAACTTGGTGGCCATGCGTAATTCGCGATTCCCCGACGGCGGCGTGCTCTTCTACACGCGCCCGGAGATCGAGGCTTTTCTGCAGGGCGCCAAAGCCGGAGAGTTCGACGATCTGGCGGGCTGAGAGGTAGCATGGGCCGTCGGCGTGGTGCGCCCGATCAGATGAGTGGCGCACCGTGGGTTAACCCGAAAGCGGAGACGACTCCATGATCGCAGAGCCCGAGAACCGTGGTGGCGCGCAATCCGTCGAGGCGGAGCGTGGCCCCACGGTTCTACGCATCGCTCTGGGTGGCCAGTTGCGAAAATTGCGCGAGAGCAAGAAGATCACCCGAGAAGCCGCGGGTGATGCGATTCGGGGTTCTCATGCGAAGATCAGCCGGCTCGAGCTGGGCCGGACGAGTTTCAAAGAGCGTGATATCCGGGATCTGCTTACGCTGTACGGCGTCGACGATCCCGAAGAGCGGGAGAGCTTTCTCGAGCTCGCCCGCAAAGCGAACGAGCCGGGATGGTGGCACCGCTACGGCGATCTGCTGCCACCCTGGTTCGGCCAATATCTGGGTCTGGAGCAGGCGGCCAGCAAGATTCGCACCTATGAATCCCATCTGGTACCCGGCCTGCTGCAGACACCGGATTATGCCCGGGCGGTCGTAACGCTGGGGTATGAGGATTCCGATACCGACCGCCGAGTGGCTTTCCGGCAGCGTCGGCAGGAAATTCTGCACCGCACCGACCCGCCCGTGATCTGGGCGGTGCTCGACGAAGCGGCGCTGCATCGCCCGGTCGGTGGCCGTGATGTGCACCGGGCGCAGATGGAACATCTGCTGGATCTGACCCGGTTGCCCAATGTGACGATTCAGGTTGTCCCGTTCTCGGCCGGTGAACATGCCGCCGCGGGAAGCTCTTTCACGATTCTCCGCTTCGCCGAGACGGATCTGCCCGATATCGTGTATCTCGAACAGCTGACCAGCGCGCTGTATCTGGACCGGCGCGAAGATCTGGCGCTGTACCTGTCGGTGATGGACCGGTTGAGTGTGCAGGCGGCGCCGCCGGAAGAGTCGCGCAGGATCATCGCGGACTATACGAAGGGCCTCTGACCGCCGTCGGCGAAAGTCGCTGCGGGAAATATCGTCTCGGCGCCGAAGCGCCGAGACGATATTTGTGCCGAAGCGTCAGGCCCGGATGAAGGTCGACGCGACGCGCCAGAAGGTATCCGGCTGCAACAGCCGGAAATCCCAATCGTCTGCCAATGCGTGTGCGGTGCTGACGATCTGATCGATATCGAAGTCGTCACGCGTTGCCGCGCCGGTGGATTCGATTGCGTCGATTACGAATTCGACTGCGGTTTCGCGGGTCGAATCGCTGAGCGGGCGGCCGCTGCGGACGCCGAATGTAGTCATATCAATACCGTTCGCCGGCTTGCCGATCGGGGCGGGATCGAGGGTTGCTGGTCCGGTTCCGAATCGAGCCGGACCGGCGGGGCTCTCCCGCAGCTGCGGCAGTGAACCATTGGCGAATGTTCTCATCGGCTCACTCACGCGGCCTCCCCTTGTTTTCCCCTGTATAGCGGTGTGGGAAGAGTCTAGGTCGGCGGTGCTTTCAAATGCAAGTACATCTGCACGATCGATTCTTTGTGTCCGAACGGTTTTCGGTGGCCGGATTCAGGGTGCCAGCGCCGCGACCGCGGCTTCGATCGGCGTACTGCCGCTCACCAGATCCAAGGTCAGACCTGCGGTGTGGCCGGCACCCAGCAGTTCGACCAGAACGGCGGCCACATCGGCCCGCGGGATATCGCCTCGGTCGAGTCGCGGCGGGGCGAGGGTCACCGCGCCGGTTCCGGGGGAGTCGAGCAACCGGCCCGGGCGCAGGATGGTCCAGTCCAGGTCACGGCCTCGCAGATCGTCCTCGGCCTGGGTCTTCGCATCGATGTAGGCGGCCCACACTTCGTCGGTTCCGGCAGCCGGAGCAGTGCCCGCGCCCATCGCGGAAACCTGCAGGAACCGGCGCGTCCCCACTCGCTCGGCCGCCTCTGCCAGCAGTACCGACCCGTCGCGGTCGACGGTGTATTTGCGGGCCACCCCGCTGCCCGGACCGGCGCCCGCGGCGAACACCACCGCGTCCGCGCCCTGCACGGTCGCGGCCAGATCGGGCACCACGGCCTGCTCGAGATCGAGGACCACGGACTCGGCACCGGTGGCGTACACCTCGGGTGCGTGGGCGGAGTTGCGGATCAAGGCGATCACGCTGTGGCCCCGCCCGGTGAGTAATTCGGCGAGCAGCAGAGCGATCTTGCCGTGTCCGCCGGCGATGACGATGCGCATCAGGGGTCCTTTCGGGGTCAGCGTTCGGGTCCACCCGGGTTGCAGGCGGCATCGACGGTCGCGTCGTAACCCACCGACGGCCGCCAGGGTTCCAGATTCCAGGTCGGTTTGTCCGGGGCGACGAGGCGCGCCCACTCCCAGTGGCAGCGGAACTGGTCCCACATACCCGGGGTGTCCGCTTCCGGATCGGCGATGCGGATCTCCTGCCAGGCTCGCAGGTCGGACCCGGGAAAAGTGGTATCGCGGCCGGCCCGGGTCGGATGCACCATCAATCGCGGGCCGTCGACGTTCTCCGTCCATTCCACACGGTCGATCAGTGGTTGCCCGGCATATGGATCGACGGTCGGGGTGGGGACCGGGGTGCGGGTCACGGATGCGGTCGCCGTGGTGGTGATCGCCGCCGCGGTGGTCGTGGCGGCGGGCGGACTGTCGGAACGGACAGCGGAGTCCGAGTTCGCGCACCCGGTGGCGACGGCCGAGAGGATCACGAGCACGCCGGCCGCGCGGGCCGCGGATTCGATCGGCATTCGCGCTCCTGCGGTCGGAGCCGGCCCGCCCATCGCGCCGGCTGCCCACGAGCCTAGAGGGTCGGCTCGCTCCGGTGCGGATTCACCGGTGAGTGTGGCGCGCGCGCGGCGGCGTCCTCAGCTCACTCAGTGCCACAGGCTGTGACAGGGTAGTCTCCGCAGGTCCGGTCTTATCTTGCTGTCCACAGTCACGGTGAGGCCCGCGTGTACTGCGGCGGAGGTGAATTCCCGAGCTTCGGAATTGGTGGCTGCGTATTCCAGCACGAGAGCGTTGCCTGCGGCGGGACCGTCGAAGTAGACCGTGACCCGGCGCGTGAGATCGTCGCGGGCAGTGTCGTCGCGTCCGGCTGTAGCCGGTGTCGTGGCGTCCAAGATCCGCGTCTCCTTCCGGGCGTCCCATCGGCGCCGTCGGATCCAACAGTAAGTTCGCACCATTGCTGAGAACATGTCCCGGCTACGGATCTGGGGATGTCACAGGACCGTGCGCAACGGGTGGGGGCGGTTCACCACAGATCCGGGGCCCGATCGTCGTGTCCGTGCCGAATCGCGCGCAGGGTCTGCAGGCTGCCGCGGCGGCGCTGCCCGGTGGGTGGGGAGGCTGTCGTTTCCCGCGAATGTCGTTCACGCCACGGGTGTTTCGTTTGGTCCCGGGCACCGCTCCCATGCGAAACTCGAATAATGGGTGCTTCTGGGATGCGATCGGCTTGGGAGGCGGAGTCCTTGTCCGTACCGGGATCCACGGCGCGAAATGCGGCCGACGGCGGGCCGACGGTGCTGCGGATGGTGCTCGGCGGCCGCTTGCGGCGGCTGCGCGAGGCCAGTGGACTGTCCCGGGAACAGGCCGGTGATCACATCCGCGGTTCGGATTCGAAGATCAGTCGGCTCGAGCTCGGGCGAACCAGTATCCGGGAGCGTGATCTGGTGGATCTGCTCGGACTGTACGGTGTCACCGATTCCGAGGAACTCGATGCCTTCCAGGAACTGGCCCGCCAGGCCAATACGTCCGGATGGTGGCATCGCGACAACGACTGGCTGCCGAAATGGTTCGATATGTATCTCGGCCTGGAGCAGGCCGCGCAGGTGATCCGCTGTTATGAGCCACGTACCGTACCCGAGCTGCTGCAGACCCCGGATTACGCCCGCGCGCTGCTGACGCTGGCACATCCGGGTGAACCCGAGGACGCGATCGAACGGCGGGTGGCGCTGCGGATGCGCCGTCAGCACATTCTGGACCGCGCGCATCCACCGCATCTGTGGCTGATCGTGGAGGAGGCCGCGCTCACCCGGCGGATCGGTGGTTCGCGGATCTGGGGCGCGCAGATGGACCAGGTGCTGGCGGCGGCGCGGCAGCCGCACATCACGGTGCAGCTCCTGGCCGACCACGTGGGTGGTCCGGCGCTGGCCGACGGTGCCTTCACCTATCTCCGGTTCGCCGAGGCGGACCTGCCCGATATCGTCTATCTCCAGCAGCTCACCGGAGCTCTCTATCTGGACAAACAGGCAGACCTGGACGCGTACCGTTCGGTCGCGAACCAGCTCTCGGTGCACGCCGCGCCGCCGGAGTACACCCCAGGTCTGCTGGCCGCGTTGCGGCGCCGGCAACCGCGCGTCCTGGATCAGCCCGCGCGGCGGGAACCGGGCCGGACCGGCCACTGACCTCCGCGCTCCCGGCGGCCGATCTCTCGCCCGGTCGACGGCGCCCGGAATTCCCCGGGTATTGCTTTCCCCGAGGGGAACTCGTTACCGTCTTGTGATCGAACCCAAACCGCGGCTCGGTCACTGATGAACTGTCCGGACAAACGGTGGATCGTCTCGATCGGCGGCGAGAGAGGTTACTGTTCGGTAGTTATGGTGGGCAGTAGAGCCGATTCCGGGACAACGGACCTGGAAAGCGAACTCGTGGCGCATCTGCGGCGCCGCGATCGATTCGCGGGGGCCGCAGATGTGGTGACGACGGTCCGGCACTGCCTCGCCGATATCGCGGAGGATCTCGCACCCGAACCCGCGGCCCCGGCCGCCGCGCCACCGGCTGTCGTGGCCGCGGCGGTGCGCTGGGCGCGTGAGGGTGTGGCACTGGAAACGGTGCTCACCGCGTGCCACGGATGTGCCCGCGACGCACTCGAATTCCTCGCCGAGCGGATCGCCGACGCGGCATTGCGGGCGGAGGCGATGGTCGACGGTGCCCGGTTGCTGGTGCGGGTGGTGGAAGTCGTGACCACGGCTGCCGCGTCCGCGTACCTGGACGAGCATCGCGTCGTCGCGCGCGAGCACCAGACCTCGGCGCAGACGATGGTGGCCGCGCTGTTGAGCGGGCACGGTGTGGCCGCGCTGGCGAGACGTTCCGGTATCCGGGTGGCGCCCGCGTACCAGGTTGTGGCACTGGATATTCCGCCACACGCAGAGGAACGTGCGGGTGGTTTCGAAGCGGTGTCGGCGGCGCGCCGGAAGCTGCGCCGGGTGCAGGCGGCACTGGGCACCCCGCTGGGGTCGCGATCGCTGTCGCTGTTGCGGGCCGACGGCGGCACCGTGCTGATACCGCTGGAATCGGCGCAATCCGTCTCGGGCGGCCGGGCGACGGCAGGCGTGATGAGCGCCGAAGTACTACAGCTGGTGGCCGAGGCGGCCGAAGTGCGGCCGACGGCGGCCGTGGCTGCCGGAACCACCGCGGAGGTGCCCGAACTGGCCGGCCGCGCGCACGATGCGCTGGACCGGTTGCGTGCGAGTGGGCAACCACCCGGGCTGTACCGGATAACCGATGAGACATCCGCCGCGGACGACGGGGCGGTGGCAGACGCGCGGCAGGTGCACCGGCTACCGCGCTCCGGAGCAGGCCGACGGACCCGGCCGGGTAAACCGGGTGCGGCGTGAGGTACGGACCGGTGTGTGGGCGGCACTGCGAGGTATGAGATGAGAGCACATGTTCCGGTTCTGGTAGCCCTGGCAGTGGTGAGCGCGGTAGCCGGTGCGGTGGCTCCGGCGGCGGCGGCCCCGGCCGTCCCTCCGGCCGTGAGCGAACCGCGGTCCGGTGCCCAGTTGCTGCGCGTCCAGGTGCTCGACGATCGGCGGATCCGGCTGCATATCCGTTCCGTGGCCATGGGGCGCGAGATCGCCATCGACACTCTGGTCGGTTCCGGCCCGGCGCCGCGGCCCACGCTGTACCTGCTCGACGGCGTGGACGGTGGCCCCACTTCGGGCTGGCTGACCAAGGGCGGTGCCGCCGAGTTCTTCGCCGACAAACGGGTCGATGTGGTGCTGACGACCGGTGGTACGGCGAGTATGTACGCCGATTGGATCCGGGTGGACGCTGCGCTCGGGCTGAACCGCTGGGAAACCTTCCTCACCGAAGAACTCCCACCCATCGTCGAGAAGTATCTGGGTTCCAACGGAACCCGGGCCATCGCCGGAGTGTCCATGGGAGCGCAGGCGGCGATGATGCTGACACAGCGGCATCAAGGTTTCTACAAGGGTGTCGCGGGGATGAGCGGCTGCTATTCCACCTCCGATCAACTGGGCCGCGCGGTCACCACCATGACCGTCGCTTCACGGGGCGGGAATCCGGAGAATCTGTTCGGTCCCCCGGCCTCGCCGGAATGGCTCGCCCACGACAGCCTGCTGGGGGCGGACAAACTGCGCGGTACCCAGATCTACGTCTCGGTGGCGAACGGGGCCCCGAGCAATGCGGCGATGATGTCCATCGGTGACAGTCCGGAGATCTTGGCGGTGCTGCTCGGTGGCGGATCACTGCTGGAATCGGGTGCCCGGTTGTGCACGCAGCGATTCGCCGGCCGTCTCACCGAACTCGGCATACCCGCGGTCGTCGATTATCTGCCGGAAGGTATGCATTCCTGGCCGGATTTCGAAGTGCAATTGCATCGCAGCTGGCCGACGCTGAGCGCCGCCTTGGAGATTCCGCAGGATTCCTGAATTCCGCGCGGCGGCTGCCATCGGAGGCGGTACCGGACGGGGAGGTCATCGATCGGGTGTGAGCACTGTGACGAATTCCGGAATCCGACGTGGGGTCAGTGTCGCCGGGCCGGGCGGCGGTGCCGCACCGGCGTTTCCCGGCAGGGTTACGCCCGGGGCCGCGGTGGCCAGCAGTGAGGTGATGCCGGCCTGGATCGTTCCGGAGGGGCGGCGATGGCGAGCGGATCCGGCGGGGGGATCGGACGCTGGTTCTCCGAACGGTCTGGGCCGCAGCCGAATACAAGCTTTTCTCTTATAAATTCGCGGTCGTTCGAGTAATCGATTCGTGATCTGCGTGATAACTGGACACTTCACTGCCGCGGAAGCCGTTCCTTCGGGAGGGATGCATTCGCGATCCGGCCATCGTCGAGGGTGGTGCGAAGTTTCTCCGGAATCCGGCACAGAATCCCGCTGTGACGCGGGCCAAACCCGATATCGGGTATTCGTGAGCTTTCCAGTTCCTGATCGTGCGCCACCGGAATCCGGTCCGGCGCCCGTACTGTCGGCGCAACTTGCCGTGAAATCGAAACGGCGGCAAGTGAATCGGACAGTGATGTTCTCCAGGAAGGCCCCCGATGACAAGACCACACTCCGTCCGGCTGCGGTCGGCCGTGCTGCTGGCCGCCACCGTGCTCGCCTGCGGACTCGCCGGCACGGGCGCACAGGCGGAGCCCGCGGCGGCGCCGACCGAGCAGGATCTCGCCGCCTATATCGCGGCCGGGCGTACCGGGCAGCCGGTGGCGGGTTCCGGAAGTGCCAGCGGTTCGGCCTGCAACTCCGGTAGCGGCGCCGGTTCGGGTAACGGATCCGGCGACTGTTACGGCGGTTCGGGCAGTAGTTCGGGCCTGTCGGGCGGATACGCCTCGGATACCGTCGGTTACGGGCCGGCGCAGACCTCGTGGCTGGCCGCGTTCGCATACGGGCTGGCCAACGGTGACGCCGCGCCTCCGGGCGCCAACGACTGGAACTGCAAACCCAGCGCGGAACATCCCCGTCCGGTGCTGCTGATCCACGGCACCTGGATGAACGCCTACAACGGGTTCGCCTTCATGGGCCAGCCGATCAAGGACGCCGGCTACTGCACCTTCACCTTCAACTACGGCCGCTCCAACCTCGTCCAGGGCGGCGGTCTCGGTTCGGTGCTACCCGGGACGATGGGTACGGGCTATATCCAGGATTCGTCGAAGCAGTTGGCCGTGTTCGTGGACCGGGTGCTGGCGGCGACCGGCGCGTCCGAGGTCGATATGGTCGCGCACTCCCAGGGTGGCTCGATGGCCAACTGGTACACGAAGTTCGACGGCGGCGCGGACAAGGTCGACAAGCTGATCACCTTCGGCGCGACCCATCACGGGACCTCGCTCGACGGTATCGGGGCGCTGGGCCGGGCGATCAACAACTTCGGTATCGATATTCTCGGGTTCATCGAGATCTTCGTCGGTCACTCCGGTATCCAGCAGACGATCGGCTCGGATTTCGTGAACCGGCTCAACGCCGGGGGCGATACCGTGCCCGGGGTCGACTACACCGTGGTCGGTACTCGCTACGACGAAGTGACCAACCCCTACGATCTGACCTTCCTGAAACCGGGCCCCGGCGCGACGGTCCGTAACATCACCCTGCAGGACGGTTGCGAACAAGACCTGTCCGATCACCTGACCCTCATGTACTCGCCGCGTGCGTTGTCCATCGCACTGCAGGCCCTGGACCCCGCACAGGTCCCGGCCCTGCAGTGCACCTTCAATCCGTGGCTGATCGGGGGCGGCGGCAAGTTGTGACCGCCATGTAGCCGCATGCGCCGCCCGGTGGTCGCCACCGGCCCCGAACCGCGTCCGGGCCGGTGGCGCCGCGCGTCCTATCCGCGGGTCAGGAAATCGGCGGCCCGGGCTCCGATGAACACACTGGGCGCATGGGTGTGCCCGCGTACCAGTACGGGCATGATCGACGCGTCCGCGACCCGCAACCCTTCCACGCCGCGGACCCGGAGTTCCGGATCCACCACACTGTTCTCGTCCGACCCCATCCGGCAGGTGCCGGCCGGATGGTAGAGAGTGTGGGCGTAACCGTTGAGCGCCAGCGCCCGGGTCGCCTCCGCGGCACCGTCGCCCGGTGCGTCCGGCGGATAGCAGAGCGGGCCGAGGACTTCCCGCATCGCCGCGGTATCGGCGATATCCGCGCAATGCCGCAATCCGGCCATCAACGCCGCCCGATCGACGCCCTGCTCATCGGAGAGGTACTTCGGATCGATCACCGGTTTGGCGAGTGGATCTTTCGACGCCAGGGTGATGGTGCCGCGACTGTGCGGGCGCAGCAGGACGGTCGCCAGGATGACGCCGTGTGCGGTCGGATCGATCAGCCCCTCGTGGTAGAAGGGTGCGGGCGCGTAGACCAGCTCGAGATCGGGGTGTTCGAGCTCGGGGCGGCTGCGCACGAAGCCGTAGGCTTCACCGACATTCGAGGTGAGCATGCCGCGATGGCGTAGCAGGTAATTCACCAGCTGAGCCGGTTTCTCGGCGTCGAAGAGCGAGTCGGCGTGCACGCCGTATCCGAGTCCGGTGACGAGATGATCCTGCAGATTGGCCCCGACCTCGGGGGTGTGCCGGCGTACCTCGATTCCGTGCCGTTCGAGTTCGGCGCGGTCACCGATTCCGGACAACATGAGCAGCTGCGGGCTGTTTATCGCGCCCCCACAGAGCACGACCTCTGTGCGGGCCGTCACCTTCTCGGTCCGCCCGCCCCGTACGTACTCGACGCCGACGGCGCGGTCTCCGTCGAACAGCACCCGGGTAGCGGTGGCCTCGGGGTAAACCTGGAAATTCCGCCGCTTCAGGGCGGGCCGCAGATAGGCGTCGGCGGTACTCCAGCGCCGGCCTTTGTACTGGGTGACCATCGTCTGGGTGAATCCCTGCGGTTCCGGCAGGTTCGGTTCCTCGACCGGGAACCCGCGTTCGGCCACCGCCCGGAGATACGCCGCGGTCGACGGTCGTGGACTGCGCTGCCGGGAGATGTGCAGCGGTCCGCCGGTGCCGTGGTCGGGCCCGGTGGCGGCTTCGACGTTCTCGATCTCGCGGAACTGCTCGACCGCCTTGTCGAAACCCCATTCCGGGCCTGCGGCGGCGGACCACTCCTCGTAGTCGGCGCGGAACCCACGCACCCACATCTGGGCGTTGAGCGAGGACGACCCGCCGAAGGTCTTCCCGCGTGGCCAGTAGATCTGCCGGTTGTCGAGCTGGGGTTGCGGTTCGGTCAGATAGTTCCAGTCATAGGCGGTGCGGAAGAGCTTCGAGAAGGCGGCCGGTATATGGATGAATTTGTCCTTGTCGGCCGGGCCCGCCTCGAGCAGGATCACCGAGCGCCCCGGATCCGCGCTGAGCCGGTTCCCGAGCAGCGCCCCGGCCGACCCCGACCCGACGATCACGTAGTCCGCACTGACTTCTGTCACCTTCGCACCTTTCGATCTCGTGTATCGCCAACATACGAGAGCGGGGACCGGTGTGGGGCATCTTCGCCCCGGCGTCTCGAATCCGAGACAAGCCGGATCCGGGGCGACCGGAGTTCCACGGGCGCGGTATCGCCGGCTCGGATCGGTGCCCGGCGACCGGAAAGCGAAAAACTCGTTCGTGGGTGAGATCGCGGGCTACCGGGGTATAACCGGCGCATGAGTTACCCGGTGGACTTCGGGGTGCTGCAGACCGGTTCGATCATCGCGATCATCCTCGGTGTGGCCCTGCTGGTTTCGGCATTGTTCGCGTTTCGCAAGAGGGGGCCGCGTGCCCTGATCGCCCGGGGTGCCGGTGGCGCCCTGCTACTCGCCGCCGCGGCGCTGGTGCTCTGGATCGCCACTCTCGTCCAGACCTACCTGGGGCTGACCGGGGAGGTCCGGGCGGCACATGTGGTGGTCGCACCGGTTTCGGGCGCGGATCATCAGTTGGAGGTCGAGCTGACGTTGTTCGACGAGGACGGCGGGACCGCCGAGCGCACGACCCACCGGGTCGAGGGCGATATGTGGGTGCTGCAGGCGCAACTGGTGGAGCTCGAGCCCTGGGTGAACGCGCTCGGCTTCCATTCCGGGTACAAGGTCTCACGTCTGTACGGGCAGCGAATCGACGGCGTGGCGACCGCGCAGAACCATATCTTCCTCAACGGCGGAGATCGCGATTTCTTCGAGGATATGAGCGAAAACCGCTGGTTCACTTCGCCGTTCGTACGGTCGGCCTACGGCAACGCGGTGATCGCGACGCCGGGCGAATACGACGTCTTCATCTCGCGCGACGCGATCAAGACCCGGCCGGTGGAATGAGCGGGCTCGGCGATCACGCTTCCTCGACCGCGATCCGGCATATCTCGCTCAGTTCCTCGACGACGGTATCGAGTGCGGCCGGCCCGCGTTCGGTGCGGGCGACGATCAACGCGCCTTCCAGGGAGCTGATCACCAGTAGGGCGATCGAACGCGCCCGTTCCGGCCGCGCGCCGTCCTCCACGAGTTTCGCGGCCACGAGATCGCGCAGGCTGTCGAACGCCGTTGCGGCCGCGGCGACGGCGCCGGGTTCGTTACCGAGCGCTGCCGCGGCGATCGGGCAGCCGAGCGCGTAGTCGTTCTTGTCCAGACCGCGGGCCAGCATATCGGCGAGCGCGCGCAGGGCCGTGGACGATCGGGGGGCGCCCAGAGCTCTGGTGACCCCCGCCGTGATCCGGCTGCCCGCCGCCTCGGTCGCCTCGGTCATCAGCTGCGCGCGACCACCGGGGAAGTGGTGGTAAACCGAGCCGCGGGGCGCGCCGCTGGCCTGGAGTACGTCGGTGAACGAAACGGCCGCGACGCCACGCTGGCGCATGAGCGAGATCGCGCTGTCGATCATGGCCGCCCGGGGGCCGTCGGGATCCTTCGGTCGTGGCATCACTGCTCCCTCTTGCCTGTCATTACTATGTATGTTGTCATACTTAAAAAACTTTCGCTGCCGTAAACGGCCCAATCTTCAGGAGGATCTGTGACCGGGATCGACGCGCCGACTCATCCCTTCGATACGGCGATCGCGGTGGAATACACCGATGCGCATCAGCTGGCCGGTCACACCTGCCCCG
The DNA here is from genome assembly GCF_053594175.1 of Nocardia sp. NPDC001965. Classification (NCBI taxonomy): domain Bacteria; kingdom Bacillati; phylum Actinomycetota; class Actinomycetes; order Mycobacteriales; family Nocardiaceae; genus Nocardia; species Nocardia sp. NPDC001965. Next base: position 266,140 of record NZ_JBSFDZ010000001.1, on the reverse strand, counting down.
ACTACGCGAACATGGTCGGCCCGTTCGGGGGAGTCACCGCGGCGGCATTGTTGCGAGCGGTGGAACGGCACCCCGAGCGGCTCGGTGATCCGCTGTCGCTGACCGTGAACTACGCGGGACCGATCGCCGACGGTCCGTTCGAGATCACGGCGCGCCCGGTCCGCACCAACCGCACGAACCAGCACTGGCTGCTCGAACTCACCCAGGACGGCGCGGTCGCCACCACCGCGAGTGCCGTATTCGGTATCCGGCGCGATACCTGGTCGGATCTGGAGCTCACCATGCCGTCGGTTCCCGGGCCGGCCGCGGCCGTACCGCAGATCTTCCCCGATTTCATCGCCTGGGGCCGCAACTACGATCTACGGTTCGTCGCCGGGGCGGTACCCGATGCCGAGCCCACCGCGGAGCTCCCGGAGAACCCGGACTCGGTGAGCACACTGTGGCTGCGGGACAGTCCGGCGCGCCCGGTCGACTTCGCCTCGCTCACCGCCATGTCGGATGCGTTCTACCCGCGCGTGTTCCTGCGCCGCGGCCGCTACCTCCCGGCCGGAACGATCTCGCTCACCGTGTATTTCCATGCCACGGCCGAGGAACTGGCGGCCCAGGGCACCGAATACCTGTTGGGGCAAGCCCGGGCGAACCGCTTCGGGCATGGGCATTTCGACCAGAACGCTCAGCTGTGGGGGCATGACGGCACCCTGCTGGCGACCAGTCACCAGCTGGTCTACTTCAAGGGCTGAAGCCAAGCCCCGGGTCAGCCGGCGGCCGGATTTTCCACCGGCGTGATCGGGAGGCGCAACGCGCCCGGCGCCGAATCGGGGACCACCGGGGATTTCGGTGCCACCGGCGCGATCCGGCGGTACGGAGTGTCCTGCTCGGGCCGGGGATCCTGTTCGCCTTTGTTCGGCCAGTACGCGGCCGCCCGCTCGGCCTGGGCGGTGATGGTGAGAGAGGGATTCACCCCGAGATTGGCCGAGACCGCGGCCCCGTCCACCACGCTCAGGGTGGGGTAGCCGAACACCCGGTGATAGGCGTCGATGACTCCGGATTCGCGGTCGGCGCCGATCGCGGCACCGCCGAGGAAATGCGCGGTCAGCGGGATGTTGAACACCTCGCCCCAGGTCCCGCCCGCGGTTCCGCCGATCTGCTCGGCGACCCGACGGGTGGCTTCGTTGCCGGCGGGGATCCAGGTGGGATTGGGTTCTCCGTGGCCCTGTTTACTGGTGAGTTTGCGGCCGAACAATCCGCGGGTCGTGTATGTGGTGATGGAGTTGTCCAGATGCTGCATCACCAGCGAGATGATGGTGCGCTCACTCCAGTTGCGGACGCTGAGGAAACTGAGCAGCAGCAGCGGATGCCGCAGCGCGGTACCGAGGAACCGCAGCCAGCGCGGGACCCGGCCGCCGCCGTCGACCATCAGAGTCTGCAGCAACCCCATCGCATTGGAACCCCGGCCGTAGCGCACCGGCTCGATATGGGTATCGGGGGTCGGGTGGATCGACGAGGTGATCGCGACACCCCGGGTGAAATCCTGGCCGGGCGCGAGCTTCTTGGTGGCGGCACCGACGATCGACTCGGAATTGGTGCGGGTCAGTAGGCCGAGGCGGTCCGACAGCTCCGGCAGTACCCGGCGATCCCGCATATCGTGCAGGAGTCGCTGAGTGCCGAGGGTTCCGGCCGCCACCACCACCTGGCGGGCGGTGTAGGTGGTGCGCTGTTTGCGCAACCACGCGCCGGTCTTCTGCGCCGACACCACCCAGCTGCCGTCCGGCTGCGGCCGCAGCTCCGTCACCGTGGTCATCGGCACGACCTGTGCTCCGGCCTGTTCGGCGAGATACAGATAGTTCTTGACCAGGGTGTTCTTCGCGCCGAACTTGCAGCCGACCATGCAGTCGCCGCATTCCAGGCAGCCGGTGCGCGCCGGTCCCACCCCGCCGAAGTACGGGTCGTCCACCGTTTCGCCTGGTTCGCCGAAGAACACGCCCACCGGGGTCCGGACGAAGGTCTCGCCGACGCCCATATCCTCGGCGACCTGTTTGAAGACTTCGTCCGCCGGTGTCATATGCGGGTTCTGTACCACGCCGAGCATTCGTTTGGCCTGCTCGTAGTAGGGCGTGAGTTCGCTGCGCCAGTCGGTGATCTCACGCCACTGCGGGTCCTGGAAGAACGGCTCCGGCGGAACGTAGAGGGTGTTGGCGTAGTTGAGCGAACCACCACCGACCCCGGCGCCGCCGAGGATGAGCACATTGCGCAGCGGATGGATGCGCTGGATCCCGTAACAGCCCAGCTTGGGTGCCCAGAGGAATTTGCGCAGTTCCCAGCTGGTTTTCGGCAACTCGTCGTCGGCGTAGCGGCGGCCGGCCTCCACTACGCCGACCCGGTAGCCCTTCTCGACCAGTCGTAGGGCGGTGACACTGCCACCGAACCCGGAGCCGACGATGAGGACATCGAAATCCGTGGCCGCCTCGGACATGGGGCTTCTCCTTGGTTCGGATGGTCAGCAGTGACGTGCGGTAACATTAACATAGCTCAACGGGAGCGGCGCTCACTTTTGTTGACAGTGCTCTCCGAATTGGTCAGGCTTAGGCAATGACCACACCCCGCGCCCGCGCCCGGGCCCAGACGATGACCGATATCAAACGGATCGCGCGCGAACATCTTGCCACCGACGGCGCGGCCGCCCTGTCGTTACGCGCGGTGGCCCGCGATCTGGGCGTGGTCTCCTCCGCGGTCTACCGCTATGTCCGGAGCCGCGACGAATTGCTGACCCTGCTGGTGGTCGATGGTTACGACGCGCTGGGGGACGCCGTCGAAAGCGCGCTCGACGCCGCGCCGGACGATCCGATCGAACAGTTCCGTTTCACCGCGCGCGCCGTGCGCGCCTGGGCGCTCGCCGAGCCCGCCTGGTACGGCCTGTTGTTCGGCACCCCGGTACCCGGATATGCCGCTCCGGCCGATCGCACGGTCACGCCCGGGACGCGAGTGATCGTGACACTGATGGGGTTGTTCGACGCGGCCCATCGCCGGGGACTGCTCACACCCCCGACGGCGGACCGGCCGCCGCTCACCGGGCCACTGGTCGCCGATTTCGTCCGGATCCGGACCGAATTCGGGCTCGATGTGCCGGACTGGCTGCTCGCCCGCGGGCTCACCGTTTGGTGCGCGCTGTTCGGCGCGGTGAGTTTCGATGTGTTCGATATGTACGGCGCCGACACCTTCGCCGACCGCACGCAGGTGTTCGAAACCCATATCGCCGCGTTGGAAGGCCTGCTCGGCGTGGCATGAGTTCGCCCTGGACGGATCTACCGTCCGGGGTCCGCGGTCTCTCCCGCGATCTCGGTGTCGCCGTCGGATTCGGCGGGGGCCGTCGCCGTCTTTCCGGCGGGATCGGATTCCGCCACCGCCACATCGATCTGTTCGCTGATATAGCGGACCACCACCGCCACCACCGCCACCACGGGGACGGCCAAGAACGCGCCGGTGATGCCGTACAGCGTGCCGCCGCCGGTCACTGCGAGCAGGACCACCACTGCGTGCAACTTCATCGTGCGGCTCTGCAGGACCGGTTGCAGCACATTGCCCTCGAGCTGCTGGACCGCGATGATGATGGCCAGCACGATCAGCGCCGTGGTGAACCCGTTGCCCACCAGAGCGACGAGAACCGCCAGCGCACCCGCGACGAACGCCCCCACCATCGGGATGAATCCGCCCAGGAACGTCAGGGCCGTGAGCACTCCCCACAGCGGCACCCCGAGCAGTACCAGCCCGAGACCGATGAAGAACGCATCGATGAAGCTGACCAGTGCCTGGGTGCGAATGAACCCGCCGAGCACATCCCATACCCGCACCAGCACTTCCTCGAAGTGCCGGCCGCTGCGCCCGCCGGTGAGCTTGTGGATCCACGGAACGAATCTCGGTCCGTCCTTGACGAAGAAGAAGCAGAGCACCAGCACCAGGAAAATCGTGACCAGTACCGAGGTGGCGGTACTGACGCCGGTGAACACTCCGGAGGCGATCTGCTCGGCACTCGACTGCATCCGCGACACCACCGCGTCGACCGCCGAGTTCAGCTGTTCGTCCCGGATGTTGAGCGGCGGACCCTGCAACCAGTCCCGCACGGTGTTGATACCTGTCGTGGCCTTGTCGGAGAGTTCCGGTACCTGATCCACCACCGACGGCACGATCAGTGCGATCCCGCCCGCCAGCACGCCGATGAACCCCACCACGGTGAGCGAGGCGGCCGCGGCCGGTGGCAATCCGGCCTTCACCAGCAGCCGGGTGGGTGGCCAGAGCACCGTCGAGACCACGATCGCGAGCAGCACCGGCAGCAGCACCACCCACAGCCGGGCGGCCAGGAACCCGAGAACCCACGCCCCGGCCGCGATCGCGACCACGCATATCGCCCATTTCGCCAGCCACAACACCCCGGAACCGAAGACGTCCCCTCGGTCGAGCGCCCGAGTGGCGCTGGTGGAGCGAGTACTGTCGGCGCGGACTTCCTTCTCCCCGTTCACCCGGCCAGTCTCGCACGTCCGGCCCGGCCCGGCACCGCCGCAACCACCGGCGGAACACCCTCGACGCTCGTCGGGGGTCGGCGCAAGCGCACTGCTTCGATCAGGTCGCCCTGCCGGGATCAGCGCGGCACGGTGACCTGATCGAAGCAGCTGGCCGGTCCGTCGACGATCGAGCAGGTCGCCGGCCCCCGGGTCGGCCGGTAATCGCCCGGTACCCCGCCGCCCGCGGTGATCGCGGTATAGGCCGCCACGGCATCGGTCGGGCGGCGGACCAGCTCCGGATCGTTCAGCACATCGACGGTATAGAGCCCGAACCGCGGGGTGTAGGAACCCCATTCGTAATTGTCGGTGAGGCTCCAGTAGTTGTAGCCCACGATGTTCATCCCGTCGGCCGCGGCCCGCTGCAGCCAATAGACGGTATCGCGTAGCAGATCCGCACGGGTGTAGCCGTCCGCACGCGGGTTCCCGTTCTCGGTGGGCATCCCGTTCTCGACGATGTAGAGAGGTATGCCCGGGAACCGCTTCGCGTAGTGGTCGAGGGCATAGTAGATACCCTCGGCCTGCAACGACAGCGTCCACAGTCTGCTCGGATCGGGGACTCGGTCGAGCACACCGGCGGGGGAGAACCCGTAGTAGTAATCGATCCCGAGGTAGTCGAGTTTCGCGCCGATCCGGTCGAGGAACGCGCCGTTCACCACGTCCTCGGCGGCAGGGATGTAGGCGACATTGCTGCTCACCATCGATGCGGGCCGTACCCGGTGGATATGGTCGTAGATCGCGTTGTGGGCGGTGGCCATCCGGTCCTGCATCACGGGAATATCGGTCACCCCGATGCCGCCGTGGCGCACTTCGTTCATCAGGTAGGCCGCGGGTTCGTTGAATGTGATCCACAGGGGATCGTGCCGGGCGTACCGGTCCACCACCCTCCGGGCGTTGGCGAGCCAGTCGTCCACCATTCCCGCACGCCGCCAGCCACCTCGATCCGCCTGCCAGCCCGGATACACCCAATGATCCAGGGTCAGCATCGGCTGCATACCGGCGGTGCGGATGGCCTCGACGACCCGGTCGTAGAACTGGAACCCCGCTTCGTCCCATTCTCCGGGCCGGGGCTGTACCCGTGCCCACTCGACCCCGATCCGGTAGGCGCGCACCCCGAGTTGCCGGGCCAAGGCGATATCGGAGCGATAGCGGGAGTAGAAGTCGACGGAATCGCGGTAGGGATCCTCGGTCTTGCCCGCCGCGATATAGCGGGTCCAGTTGCTCTCGGGCGCATGGCCTTCGGACTGGAAACCCGAGGATGCGACGCCCCACAGGAAGTCCGGTCCGAGGGGAGCGACCTCGACCGGGGGCGCGGGGCGGGCCACGGCATGCCCCGCGCCGAGTACGACGGCGCCGGCAGCCGCCGCGCTGGTGGTAAGAAATCGGCGGCGGTTCACCGGCCCCATAGGATCGTCTCCTGTTCGCTGTCGGTTATCGCGGCGCTCGCATCAGACTAGCGGCGCGCCACCGGAAACGGGCCGGAGCGTTCGTATCTCACCGCGGTCGCCACCGCCGGGACCGATTGGGGACCGGCCTGTCCGATCGGTCCGAAATGCCGTGCCCAGCAAGATCCCGGGTCCCTTGTGCAGCCGCGCGAACCATCGTGGCGTGTCGTCAGCCTTCGCTTCTGCGGCGCTGCCCGGCATTGAAGCGCGCCTTCTTCTGACGATTCCCGCACGTGTTCATGTCACACCATTTGCGGGTGCGGCTCTGGCTGGTGTCGAAGAATGCGGCGCGGCAGCTCGGCGATGCGCACAAGGCCAGTTTTCCGTCTCGTTCGCCCGCGATGATGTCGACCGCGTCGGCGGCGATCACGCCCAGGGCATCCTCGACGCGGGAAGCCGAGCCGAGCCGCCATTGCCGATGGCCGTCGGGCGTCAGGACAGCCGCGGCCCGGCCCTGAACGCTGCAGTCGTTGATGATCCGGACAGCAGATGCAGGGAGGGCATCTCGGTTCGCGGCCGCCGTCGCGGCTGCGTGGATCGATTCCCGCAGTTCCCGAGCGTGTTCGAGCTGGTCGGTGGTGCAGGAGTCCACGGTGAGGCCGTTGACTGCCAGCCAGTCGACGAGTCGCTGCGGCGTGGGGATGCGCTCCACGGCGTCGCCACGCCGCTCTGTCAGCGTCGCCGTGAAGCTGGTCGCCAGCACGCTACCGAGGCGAAAGTCCGGGAACCCAGGAGGCATGGAACCACCTTAGCCGGTTGCAGGTCGGCGTGATCGCGTGTTAGAACCGTCTTAGCCGGTTCTCGCCAGGTGGTGGCCGGTCCCGCGACGACCAGGAGGTCTCATGCCCCGTTCGAGCAGCGACATCCGAGCATTCGAATCCCACGCAACCGACGCCGAACTCGACGATCTGCGCGCGCGGCTGGCTGCCGCTCGACTACCGGAAGCCGAGACGGTCCACGGCGCCGCGCCCGGCCCTCGCCGATGGGATCAGGGCGTTCCGCTCGCCGACCTCACCGATCTCGTGAACTACTGGCGTACCGGATACAACTGGCGGTCGTTCGAGGAGCGCCTCGACCGGATCGGCCAGTTCCGCACGACCATCGACGATCTGGGAATCCACTTCCTGCACCGCCGATCCGCACGCGCGGATGCCACCCCGCTGCTGTTGACGCATGGCTGGCCGGACAGCATCGTCCGGTTCATCGATGTAGTGGACGAGCTGGCAGATCCGAAAAATGCGGATGCGCCGGCATTCCACGTGGTGGTTCCGTCGCTACCGGGCTTCGGTTACAGCGACCGGCCGGCCGTCACCGGTTGGGGAACCGAAAAGATCGCGGCCGCCTGGGTGGAACTGATGGGAAGACTCGGCTATCGCGAGTTCGCCGCCCACGGCGGCGACTGGGGAGGCAATATCACCACGGTGCTCGGTGGCAGGTTCCCGGCGCATGTTCTGGGCATCCACACAACGTTCGCGGAGGCACTGCCCGGTTCGGCCACGGACGGGCTGACAGCGGTCGAGCGCGAATGGGTCGAGGAGACCCGCCATTTCTGGCGCCACCGCGCGGCGTATGCGAAGCAGCAGGCGACCCGGCCGCAGACCATCGGCTACTCGCTCGTCGACTCGCCGGTCGGGCTTCTCGCCTGGATCCTCGACAAGTTCGCCGAGTGGAGCGATACCGAGGACAGCCCGTTCGAGACGATTTCCCGGGACCGCGTCCTGGACGATGTGACTCTGTATTGGCTGACCCGGACCGGCGCATCGGCGGCCCGCATCTACTACGAGAGCCACAACTCTTTGGACCCGGAACTCCGGGTCGACGTCCCGTCGGCACTCACTATGTATCCCCGCGACGTGGAGAAGTGTCCCCGGCCCTGGGCGCAGCAGCGGTACCGGCAGATCGTCCGGTGGAGTTCGCCCGCGGCCGGGGGACATTTCCCATCGCTCGAGGTTCCCCAATTCTTCGTCGAAGACCTGCGAGAAGGCATCGCAGCAGTGCTGGCCGCCGATCGGTGAACGCGACCGCGGGCGAACCGCCTCGAATCAAAAGAACAGTGGTATCTAGATATGCGCATTATGGAATGTATCTCGATGGGTCCGTCATCACGAACGACAACGACCCCAAAGGGGTCAGGGCGGCCCTGCAAAATTCCGGCCGAGTAGCGCTCTCGCCGATTATTTCGGCGGCGGCCAGCAGCGCCTGGTGGACCTCTGGCGGGGCGGTGATATGCAGGCTGTAGCCCTGGCCGCGTCGAACTTTCCGGCCTTGTTGCAGGGCCCGGCGCTCGGGGGCGCCGAGATCGGCGAGGCAGCCGGCCAGGCGGTGGGCGACCTTGCCCTGGCATTTCGATTCGGATCTCGCGTGGTCCGTTGACGATGGTGTGTACGGGTTGTTCGGTCCGGCCGGGCAGCAGGTCGGCCAGGGCGGTGCGGATCGCGACCCGGCTGACCTGGTGCCGCCGGGCCAGGGCCGCGATGCTCGCGCCGTCGCGGTATTCCTGACGGACCGCCTCGGTCGCCCCGAGGGTGGCGATCTGTGGGCGGCGACCCGATTTCGCGCCGTTGGCCCAGGCGGCGGTCAGGCCCTCGCGGGTGGGTCTGGCGTGTGGTGCTCTGTTCGCCCGTGGACACTCGGGTGTAGACGAGTTCGACCATGATCCGCGGCGTCCTTTCCGTCGGCTCCGGAATGCTGTCCGTTCACCGTTTCTCTGTCGTCAAACCCTGTCGTCAATGGGGAACGGATCGCATTGGATCGGATGAGCCGTTTCCGCATGATTCCGGGCCGCGCGGAACCCCTTCGGCGGGTATGTCGTCAAAGTCATTTGACGACATACCCGGATTACAAGCTGGTGCGGCCCACCCGTCATTAACCGATTCAAGTGTCCATCACCCCAGTCCGACACCCGCGAGCATCGCACCGCAGCAACGTTTTCCAGCCGATCAGCGGCGATTGAGAAGTCGGCATGGAGCACCGTGGTGTGGTCGCCGCCGGTGTGGACGATGGCGTGTTCATCGGGCTCGAGTGGATCGAAACGGGCGAAGAAGTCGGAGAGGGCTTCCGGGGACGATCAGCCCCGCATACCGGAAAACCCACGACGTGTCCGACACGAGTAGATCATGAACTGGATTCGGTTCGTTGGGGTGGATCCGTGATCGGCGTGTTCTGGGCCCCAGCGAGCCACCATCCGCCATCCTTCTCGACCAGTACGTACATGGCAATCTCGGAGAATCCGCCCGCTTCGGCAGCGACCCTGCGGATCTGGGTCAGCACAACCCCTGGCGCAGGCGAAGTCGCGCCGACGACTTCGAAGTGTGACGGCGGCGCGACCTGTGCGTTCATCAAGCGGCGGTGGATGGCGTTCAATTCGGAGTAGCCGGTTACCGACGCACCATATGGACTGCCCCACACCACGTCTGCCGCAAAAGCAACGTCGTAGCCATCCGCGTCGCCTGCTGCGCCTGACTGTTGTAACCCTTCGGCGAATCGTGAGGCTACCTCGTGAGCCGTGGTAGCGCGGGATGGATCACCGAGAGTAGGTCGTGTTTGCATTCTTACTTGCTCCAATCCTTCGATTATCGTCACCAGATCGGTGGATCCGCTCTCAGTGGAGACTGCCGAGGACGCCCCCGTGGAAGGGGGTGATTTCGTCGATGCGACCGGCGAGAACCTTCGCTAGCCACTCGGGATCTCCCAGCAGGGCTCTGCCGACCGCGACCAGGTCGAACTCATCGCGCTCCATGCGGTCGAGCAGCTCGCCTATGTCCGCGACTTCGCCTGGTGACATCTGGGGGAACTCGTTGCTGAGGCCCACCGAGCCGACACTGATGGTGGGTTTTCCGGAAAGCTTCTTGGCCCAGCCCGCCAGGTTCAGGTCGGAGCCCTCGAACTCGGGGAGTTGGAACCGCCGGGTGGAACAGTGGAAGGCGTCGGCGCCCGCGTCGGCCAGCAGGCCGAGCATGATCTCCAGTTCCTGCGGCGTGTCGGCTATCTGCGCCTGGTAGTGGTTCACCTTCCACTGAGACAAACGGAAGGAGATCGGAAAATCGCCGGAGACGCTGTCCCGGCAGGCGGCCACGATCTCGGCGGCGAAACGGGTACGGCCCACGATGTCGCCTCCGTAGGCGTCGGCGCGCCGATTGGTGTGGGCCCACAGGAACTGGTCGATCAGATAACCGTGGCCACCGTGAATCTCGACGCCGTCGAAGCCCAGCGTCTCGGCAGTCGCCGCTGCCGAGGCGTACGCGGCGACCACATTGTCGATCTCCGCCCAGGTCATCTCTCTGCCGGAGTTCGTGCCGTCCAGGGCGATGCCGGAGGGTCCGATCCGCGGGGCGTCGGGGACTGGCGGATTGCCGACGATGCGATCCGTTCCGACGTGCCACAACTGCGGCATGATTCGACCTCCCGCCTGATGGACTGCTTCGGCCACGGCCGACCAGCCCGCCAGAGCCTCGTCGCCGTAGAAGTGCGGGACCCGGGCGCTGTTGCCCGCTGAGTCGTGGCCGACATAGGTGCCTTCGGTGATTATCAGACCGATACCGGCGGCCGCCCGGCGGGCGTAATACTGCGCCACGTCGTGGCCTGGCACACCTCCGGGCGAAAACTCGCGCGTCATCGGAGCCATCACGACGCGGTTGGGCAGCGTCAAGCTGCCCAGGGAGAAAGGACGGACCAGGATGTCCCTGGCACGTTCGAGGGGATTGGTGGGCATCGGTGTTCGCTTTCGATAGAGGCCGGCCGTGCTGCGACGAGGGATTCAGGCCATGCGGTCGGCGGCTTGGGTGTGGAACCAGGAGTTGGCTGGAGTTTCGCCTCGGTCGCTGATAGGAGTCCTGGGCAGTCGAGCTCGAGGTCGCCCCCCGGTCAGGGGAAGCTTGCTGCGAGGATCTGTCGTCCGTCCGGCGCCGCGAAGAAGGAGCGCGGGAGTGTCAGCCGGCATCGTTCATCGCTGACGCGATGTCAGACGGCGTACGGGCTGACGCGTCTGGCCTCGCGCAGTGCCTGCCCCCACCAGGTGAGCTGGTCGAGCATTGCTTTGGCCGCGATGTCACACCTGGGGTCGGACGGCTTGCCGTCGATACCGAAGATCTCACCGTAGTTGTGGAAGCTGACGGTGTTGCGGATCGTGACCGCGTGGAGTTCGGCGAGCACGACACGAAGATGCTCAACGGCGCGCAGTCCGCCGGCTAGGCCGCCATAGGAAACGAAGCCGACCGGCTTGGCGTGCCACTGCTCGTTGTGCCAGTCGAGAGCGTTTTTCAGCGACGCAGGGAAGCTGTGGTTGTACTCGGGCGTGACGATCACGAAGGCATCAGCCTGGCCCAGCCGCGGCGATACGGCGCCCAGCTGTGCCTTGACCTCGTCGGAAGGAGCCTGTCCGAACGCCGGGAAAACGGTTGGCAGGGGCGTCTCGACGAGGTCGATCAGATCGGCCTTCATGTCCTCACGCTGAGCGATATGTCCGCCGATCCAGTCGGCGACGACCGGACCGAACCGTCCGTCCCGGGTGCTTCCCATGATCACTGCGGTGCGCAGGATGTCGGCGGTCGAGTCAGCCACGAAAACCCCTCGACCATGTGTACGATGTATTCATAACGTACAACGTACACACCAAGGTGAACGTCGTCTACTGCCGGTACGATGTACACGGCAGCATTCGGCGGAAGGATCCAAGCGATGGCCCCCCAGGCGAGACAGTCGGCGAGCGAGGGCAGGGACCCCGTCTCGGTGTGGGAGCGCCTCGAACGGCCGACACCGGCTCCCCGCACGACCCTCACTCCGCGACGGATCGCCGAGGTCGCTGTCGCTATCGCAGACGCCGAGGGGCTCGACGCGGTCACCATGCGCCGCCTGGCCACCGAACTCGGTGTTGCCCCCATGGCCGCGTACCGCTACGTCACTGGCAAGGACGAGCTGCTCGAGTTGATGGTCGACTTCGTCTACGGGGAACTGGATCTGCCCGACAGCAGGGACGGCTGGCGCGCGACCATACGGTCCGTCGCCCTGCGAATCAGGGAGGTCCTGCTGGCGCACTCCTGGGTGACGCGGGTGGGGTGCGGCGCGCCGACCCCGAGCCAATTGGCCGTGACGGAGGCGGCCCTCGTAGCGCTCGACGGTCTCGGGCTCGACGTGGACACCGCCATGGCGGCCTACAGCACCGTCGCCGCCTATGTACACGGCGCGGTCGACTCGGAGGTCAGGCTGAGTCAGATGCTCCACGCGCGCGGCTGGTCCACCCGCGAGGAGGCCCGCACGGGACTGGCCACACAGATGACATGGCTCATGAACACGGGCCGTTACCCGATGTACGCACGCTATATCCAAAACGCCGCCCGCAAGGACGACGTGCAGTGGCAGTTCGAGATCGGTCTGGACTCTGTCCTCGATGGCATCACGGCGCGCCTGGCGACCTGAGGGTATCTCGGGGACCGGTCGGCGCAGATCAGACCATGACTACCAGGTCACCGTGGACGATGATCTCGCCCGCTGACGGGCCGGGCTGGACGGCTGTGGCGGGGGACCACGTCTACGACACCGACAACCACCTGTTTTCCCCGGCACCGGCCCTTCCACCTCCGGCCGAATACCGCACCAGCAGAGCTGAGACGCTCAGGTCGTCACCACGGAACAGCGGCCGCCGAACGGCTGCCGACATGGCCGCACTGGATGACCCGATCGGCACCAGGCTTTGGTGCAGATAAACACGCACACCAGCCGATCGGGGTCCGGCCGATGGCCCGGGGCTCGGCATCGACCGCCGCACGAGCTGCGTGCGGGTCAACTGTTACCACTCGCCCTCAACATCGTCAGGAAGCTCAAGCTCCTCACCGTAGGACGTGCCTTCGCCGAACGGCCGCGTGATCCCTTGGTAGCTCATGTTCCGTTGATATGCCCGCGTACCCACCGGGGTGCCCCCGATTTTAATCACTCGCAGATGTCGGAATCGCTGAGAAAGAGGTCCGGGTCGCCCATGCTGACCAGCGCGTCACGGCTCTGCCAGCGCAAGGGCCGCTTACCATCGTGATAATCGACCAGGCCGGCGTAGTTCTCCACCGCCGCAGCGAACGGGTGCGAGGAATTGAATCCCTGGATCACGACCAGTGGGAGGGCGTTGTCGTCGTAGATCACCACGGTCGCAACCTGCAACTGCTGTCTGACGACGCACCCGGTAGTGCCCGATTCCCGGTCAGGAGTCAGCGGACCGCGACACGGGACTCTCCCTAGTTCACAGGCTCAGGGCGCATGAGCGTCAGTCTCAATACCAAGGTTTCGAGACACCAGCGCAGGCCCCGGTCGAGCTTGAACACGTGTCGGTGTCACGAGGGCACGGAGCTTTGACCGGCCGTGCCGAGGTTCAGCAGCGACCAAAGCCAAAGCTGTCCGGCTACAGTCGTGTCCGTTTCGTACAAGACCGGCAGTGGTTGTGCCCATATCGTCCGGAATGTGAATCCAAACTCGGTTCTCATGGGTGTAGGCCGTGCCGCCGCCCGCCTGCTTAGTGCGCTGTCCTCGTTCGCAGTCCTTTTCTCACCCGGCCGCCCGGGCCACGGCGAATGCGTATGTCCCGGATGATGACCTGGCTGTACCCTTCCGACGAGCGCTACCGTAACGAGCTCAGCACCGACAATTGCTCGGTCGTCCACCACCCGCGGGTGGTGTGTCCGGTCGCATCGCCGGGCGATGTGGCGGACGCGGTGACTTTCGCGCGCAAGCGGGGCCTGTCGGTCGCGGTTCAGTCCACCGGGCACGGAATGCCGCGGGCCGCCGACGGTGTTCTCGTGACCACCCGACAGCTGTCCCGCGTCACGATCGACCCTGTCCGGCGCCGGGCGTGGGTCGGCGCCGGCGACCGCTGGCGCGAGGTGATCACCGCCGCGGCCGAGCACGGCTTGGCGCCATTGAACGGGTCGAGTCCACACGTCGGGGTGATGGGGTACGTCCTCGGTGGCGGCGTGGGGATGCTGGGCCGTCAGTACGGATACGCGGCGGACCACGTGCACTCCATCGAACTGGTCACCGCCGACGCCGTGGTTCGCACGATCTCCCCGGCCACGGATCCGGAGCTGTTCCGCGTGGTCCGCGGCGGCAAGGACAATTTCGGGATCGCCACCGGGATCGAGATCGATCTCTTCCCGGTGACCGGTTTCTACGGCGGCAGCCTCCTCTTTTCGGCCGAGCATGCGCGGGAGTTGTTGAACCGGTATGTCCGCTGGACCGCCGACCTTCCGAACACCCTCGCTACATCGATCTTCCTGCTCGGCTACCCGGATCATCCCGATATTCGCCCGGAGCTGCGGGGGCATTATATCGCACAGCTGCGCATCGCGTATTTCGGCCCATCCGGGGAGGCCGAGTCGCTGCTTGCGGCGATTCGGGAGGTCGGGCCGCCTGTGCTCGACACGGTGCGGCCGATGCGCTACACCGAGATCGGGATGGTCCATCACGAACCGGTCGGGCGGTACACGGTGCACGAATCCGGTTTCTACAGCGGACCTCTCGAAGAAGCCGATGTCGACAGCATTCTAGCGGTCGCCGGGACGGATGCCGCCGAACCGCTCGGTTTCGAACTGCGACACCATGGCGGCGCGTACCGGAAACCGCCGGAAGTACCGAATGTCGTGGGCGGACGCGACGCCGAATTCACGGTGTACCTCAGCTCGGCCATCGACCCCCGCCACGATGCCGACCGGGCCCTACACGCTTCGGCCCGGGACCGATTCCGCGGCCTCGACAGGGGCAGCATGCTGAATTTCCTCGGTGCTCACACCGACCCGGCCGTGGTGGCGGCCGCCTTCAGTGCCGCTGACCTGCAACTGCTCCGCGCGGTCAAGAACCGCGTGGACCCGCACAATCTCTTCCGCGTCAACCACAACATCGCACCGCTGACGAAAGGCTGAACCATGGCTGTCTCTCTCGACCTCATCGGTATCGTCACCACCGACCTGGCCCGAGCGCTCGCCTTCTACCGTGCTCTCGGTATCGAAACACCCGAGGTCAGTGGCAGCGAACCCCATGTCGAGGTCGTACTCCCGAACGGACTGCGGCTCGCCTGGGACACCCTCGACACGATCAGGAGCTTCGACCCCGACTTCACCCAGGCCCCCGGCGGGCACACGGTGGCCCTCGCGTTCGCGACCGCGAGCCCGTCCGATGTCGACGCACTGTACAAGACCGTCGTCGCAGCGGGTTTCCACGGCCATAAGGAGCCGTGGGACGCTGTCTGGGGACAGCGCTACGCTATTGTCCACGACCCGGATGGCAATACCGTCGATTTGTTCGCTCCCTTGCCCTGAGTGATCGCCTTCAGCAGGGCCGGGTGGGAGGTCCCCGGGTGGTCTACGACGAACAGTCCGCGTCCACGGCGGAGTCAGCCCAGCAGTGAACCCGGGGTGAGCCCGGTCATTCGTCGTGTGTCACGGCTGAGATGCGCTTGGTCGGCGTAACCCGCCGCGACCGCCACCATCGACAGCGAAGCGCCCGGCGCCCGACGAGCCAGCCGGACCGCCCGCTGTAGCCGGCCAACGACCTGAAGTGTCTTCGGGGTCAGCCCGGTCTCCTGTTCGACCAGTCGCCGCAGATGACGAGGTGTGAGCGCGACACGATCGGCAACCGTGTCGACGGTCGTCGTCGCCGCGGTCAGCAACTCGACCGCCTTCTCCACCCGCGGATCGACGGTGAGGCACGGCCACAACAAGTGCGCTGTCGGCTCGTCGAATTCGCCCGCGCCGAGACTGCCGACGAGCGCGCGAGCGACCCGGCCGGGCAACAGGTCGTCTACCGCCATCGCCGTGTCCCGCAGCTCGGAACCCGCCACTCCGGTCACCGAGCGCAACGCTGCAGTGTGAATACGCACGCCGTGCAGAACCGTTCCCGGCGACAGCGCCGGCAGGTCGACCGTCGTGGCGGGGCCAACGAGCCAGCTCCGGCCGGTACTGCTCACAATAAAGTCGGCGTGGTTGTCTGGAATCACGCGCTGGGCACCGCCGCCGACCCGATGGGTCCACCTGCACAGAAACCCGGTCCTCGATCCGGCGAAGGCGATCTCACGATAGTGACAGTGTCCGTCCTCGAGACCCTCGCTGTCGGCGGGCCGACCGGGCAGAGTTCGATCCACTGTTCTCACCACCTCTCGGCGGGCAATTTGCCGCAGTCCACCGAACCTCCATTATTGCTCCGTGCCCGTATCGCATGCGGTTGCCGGTCCCTTCCGTGGCATCCGCTGGTTCATCTAGGCTGCTCGTTTCAGAGCCTGGCGCACTCGCGCCCGCAGCTGCCTCAGAACGCCGGTAGAGGTGTTCCAACCGGTCGGCTGACAGCGTGATCGCGTCGGGCGACCCCGGTCACCTCGCTCACGGCTGCGACTGCATGTGGCCGTCCTTCACCGCGCGAACCCGCCGAGCGCTTCGACGAGCAGATCGATCTGTTCCAGCGCTCCCGTACTGGGGAGCAGCAGCAGTTCGTCGGCTCCGGCCTCGGCGAGGTGGTCGATTTCGTTGCGGAGATGGCTTTCGTCGGTGAGGATATCGGGCCGGATCTGCGCTACATATTCGGCGCCGTAGTAATGCTTCACGTACGCCTCGGCGATCTCGGCGGCGCCCGGGCCGAGGCAGAAGTAGCGCTCCACGACCACCCGCGGCCGGCCGGGACGCCGGGCGCGACTCCACTCCCGGTGCACGGCCTCGATACCTGCGTGCAGGGCCTGACGACCGAACGACGGCGCCACCCATCCGTCGGACAGCGCGGCAGCCCTGGCGAAACCTGCGGGCACCACCCCGGCGAGCAGGACTCCAGGCCGGCCCGGCGGCAAAGCGGGCACAGGCCCCGAGGCACCCGACACCTCGCCCCGCCACACCGTGCGCATCGCAGCCAGCGCACTCTCGAACGCGGCCCCCCGACCGGCCAGCGAGACCTCGCTGACGGCATAGTCCTCCGGCCAGCCGCCCATACCCAGCCCCACTGTGAGACGTCCGCCGGAAAGGCGTTCCAGGGAGTCGATCTGCTTGGCCAGGACGATCGGGTTACGCCGGTAGCCCGTATTGAGCACAGTGGTCAGCAACTCGACTCGCTCGGTGCGCGCCGCCGCGGCAGCCAAGGCCACAAGTGGGTCCAGATTGTCGTAAACCAGCCGGTCGATCACGGCGAGCGAGTGGAAACCACGCGCCTCACTCGCGGCGGCCCAGTCACCGATCGCTGTGGGGTCGCTTCCCGGTACAGCGGCGGGCAGACCGATTCCGATCCGCAACTTCCCTCCTCGTGGTCGTCGTGGTGTAGTGACCTCGCGCACCCGGTCGGGACGGCAACTACATGAAGCCGCCGCGGATGATCGGCCACGAAGCGACCTGAACATCAAAGGCGTGATGAACACCATCCAGGCCTTCGTCACCTCCCTCGTCGACGCGGCCGAGGCCGGCAAGACCGCCGACCTGATCACCACCTCCTCGATCGCGGCAACCCGCGTCCTCGAGAAGTTCCAGGTCTACTCCGGCACCAAGGCCTACATCAGCCAACTCACCCGCCTGCTGCGCACCGAACTCGGCCGCAAGAACGTCCGCGTCTCCACGATCGAACCCGGCATGGTCGACACCGAACTGCCCGACCACGTCACCGACCCCGACGCCAGCAAACTGATGGCCGACCTCATCGACCAGATCGACGTCCTGCAGTCCGAAGACGTCGCAGAAACCGTCGCCTTCGTCGCCGCGGTCCCCAAGCACGTCAACCTCACCGAAATCACCATCCTGCCCACCGCCCAGATCATCTGAGCCGCTGAGCATCTGAACAACCGTGCCGCCCTTGCCTCCACCGCAAGGGCGGCACACTCGTATCCGTGCTCCCCATCCGACATCGAGCCAGTCCTGCCGGCGTGTACAGACATCGATACCGGGGCCACCACGCCACAGAATTCCGCCACAGCACGAACCAGCAGCGGATGCTGTTCAATAAATGATGCATTCATGAACAGATATGACTCTCGTCATCGCTGTTCAGCGATCATCCCGGGGTGCATCTGTCCATGATTGCCCTTTTCTTGGACGCTTCGAAGGGTCCGTCGCATGGTGGTCGTGAAGGCAACGCGGCGGGACCGCCCGCCTCTGGCCGCAGCCCGGGCCCGTGGACAGCGCCTCGGCCGGCTTCGCCGCGGCCGCTGCCGCGAACTCCCTGCAGGTTTCATTACGTCCATGAAATGTCTTTTTATGAACACTCGGTGTGGATAGTGCGATACAGGTTGGAGCGCTGGATGGCCACCAGCCCTGCTCAGCCGCCAGCGGTCAGCCGGAAGCGCCGGATAGGGGCCCCGGAACGTTGACGGTAAAAGTCACGCCGAGGAGTTGCCTCAGCTCGGGGTACCGGCCGGGCCGACTGCGACGGCCGACCCGCCGGCACGTCTCGGGGTCGGGGCGGGCTTTCTACTGTGCCTCGGAAACGGCGGTGAGCGCATTGTGTAGTGCGGCGGCGGCTTCGGCCCGCGCAGTGCCGCTGTCGTCGAAGGGATGGCGGAGGAACTCGTGGATCATTCCCGGGTAGCGGCGAACTTCGACCGGCACACCGGCGTGGGCCAGTGCGGCGGCGTATTCTTCGCCCTCGTCGCGCAGCGCGTCGTATTCGGCGGTGATGACCAAGGCCGGCGGTAGGCCGCTGTGGTCGGTCGCCAGGAGAGGTGAGACACGCGGATCGAGTTTTTCTCCCTCGCTGGTCAGGTAGTTGTCCATGAACCAGTGCTGGCCTGCACGAGTGATGTTCCCGTATTTGCCCGCGAATTCCCGGATGCTGACGTTGGTGCGGCGGAAATCCGTATCGGGATAGATGAGCAATTGGAAGGCCAGCGCTGGTCCGTCCAGATCGCGGGCCATATGGGTGACGACTGCGGCGAGGTTACCGCCGGCGCTGTCACCGGCGACCGCGATCCTGGTCGCGTCGGCGCCGAAGCTATCGGCGTTGGCCGCGGCCCATCGTGTGGCAGCGAAACACACCTCCGGTGCGGCGGGGAATTTGTGTTCGGGGGCCCGCGGATAGTCGACCGAGACGACGATGGCGGCCGCGCCGTTGGCGAGGCTGCGGCACAGGCCGTCGTGGGTATCGAGATCGCCGAGGACGAATCCGCCGCCGTGAAAGAACAGCACCACAGGCATCGGCGCCGCGCCGGCCGGGGTGTAGATCCGTATCGGAACCTGGTGTCCCGCCAACGCGATGACCTGATCCTCGACCGCAGCCACCGATTCCGGCTCGGCGAGCATCGGGATCTGGCGGCGTAGTGCCTCGCGAGCCTGCGCGGGAGTGAAGGTGTGCAGTTCCGCGAAGCCTGCGCGTGAGATCCGATCCAAATATGTCTGCACCTGCGGATGTAATCCCGAGGTGGGTGTGTTCGCTGTACGCATACCGCTATCCTGTTACTTGAAGCGTGGTTCAAGTCAAGGAGAACAGGTATGGCGCTGCTCGATATCGCCGAGGTGGCCGACCGGTCCGGATTGGCTCCCTCTGCCCTGCGGTTCTACGAACGACGGGGCCTCATCCAGTCGGCCGGACGCAACGGTCTGCGCCGCACGTTCGAACGGGACGTACTCGATCGTCTGACGCTCATCGACTGCGCGCGCGGAGCTGGTTTCACCCTCGCCCAGATCCAGCGGTTCCTCACCGCGACACCCGACGACACCGAGCTGCGCGCCCAGCTCGCGGTCAAGGCGGCGCAACTGAACCACGACATTGCGCGGCTGACCCGGATGCGCGACAGTCTGAGCCACGCAGCGACCTGCACCCACCAGCCCCTGGTCCAGTGCCCCCAGTTCAAAAACACCCTCGCCGACGGTGATCACCCGCACCCAGCCCCAACCTCTGCCCCGATGGGCGTCGGCGGCGAGGCGGACGGAGCCACGCACTGTTCATAAATTGATGCATTCTTGAACATCGCACAGCGGATTCATCGCTGGTCAGCGATACTTACACCCGGGATTCCGTCCATGAAAAACCCATTTGTGGACATTGGGGGCTCGTCGCCGGTCGTGCGACTCCTGGTCGGAGGGTGGCCGCGGCGCGATGACGGCACAGGTGAGGCAAGTGGAGAATGTTGAGCTGCGGGACGCGCAAGGCAACGTCATCGGCGTCAAGTTCCCCGCACAACAGGACAATCCCGACAACTGGGTCAGATGGGCCGCGCCGACTTCCGAGTATCAGACACCTACTATTCGACCCAAGAGCTCGTCATCACCCCGAAACCCGACGGCAGCGGACACCGATGGAATCTTCCCGATCCCGTACCGGCACCCTGGGACAACGGCGAACCAGGCCCGCCTACCTACGTCTTCGCCCACGGGACGCCCGAGGGCAAAACGATGGTCCGGATTCGAACCGATGACGGAAACACCGCAGACCTACTTGTAGACGGTGGATCATTCGGCCGAATCCTGACCGCCAACGACCACTATCGACGAGCCATCGACGAGAACAGCCCGACAACGGTGTCCTCCATCTGCTACGGCGACGCTTCGGCGAACGAAATGACCGCTGAGCTGTGGAAAGCAGGGATCGACACCGATGTCTACGCGTTCAACCCGCAACCTATAGTTGGTCCATCGGGGACGAAACCCGTGTCGATGCATCAACTCTATCCGCTGTGACGCACAGCCCTGCGGAAGAAGCACTCCTCGACGACCCCATCACGCACTACGCGCCGCCCACTCGGAACGTCAGCGCCGGCCCCGATGCTCCACCAGGAGGCGAATAGAAGTGCTCATGCAGTTCGAGACGCCCAGCTGTTCATCAAGCGATGCATTCTTGGGCACTCGTGGACATAATTATCGCTGGTCATCGATGTTTACTGTCGGCGAACTGCCCGAAAACAACCCTATTGCGAACACGCGGCGGGGCGGCGCGGGGGGTCGATCATGCGGGCATGCGTTCCTGGCTGGGCCACATGCCGAGCCTGCTCAACTCATCGTTGCCGGTGTCGGTGATGGCGAGTGCCCGGTCGTGGGGTCGCCGGCGCGCATGTAGTCCAGGCACTTCGCGAGCTGTTCGCGTTCGATGTCCTTTTCGGACTTCTTGTCGGCGAACATCTTCTTGCAGCCGGCTGCCTTCGCCCGGGTCTGCCGATGGGCCCGGCTACGCTGTGTTCTGCGGGCGCCGCCGCGTGATTGTTTGTCTTCACGCACCCGCCCCACGGTAGCTGGATGTCCATGTCAGCAGGGTGGAACGGCTCGTCGAAGGAGTTGTGGTGCTGGGATTGCTGGGTTTCTACGATGAACTGGACAAGCACTGCAGCCGGTCGAGCGGGTCGATCCTCGACGCCGTCCGGCCGGTGGGTGAGCCGGATGAGGCGGAACTGGTGGCCTACTTGGACGCCGGCTACGTGGTGTTGGACGTCATGGAACCCGGGCGTGACGTCATCACTGGGAGCGACCACCGGAACGCTCCCGGATGTTCATCCCTGGTGACCGATGGCACCTGGTTGTGGCGCAAGGACTTCTCGCACTACCTGGAAACCCATCATGTATCGCTGCCCGGGACGTTCCTGGACCATGTCCGCGGCCTGAACTACCAGATGCTCACGGTCGACGTCGCGCAATTTGCTCCGCACTACAACGAGACCATGCCTCTTGTCGGCTGGGCCTCGGCTGTCCCGTGGCAATCGATGGTGACCACCCTCGTACCCGAACCATGACCTGTGACCGGCCGAGCACGAACCCGGCGAAGAGTGCCGTCGAGGCCCTGTTCGCCGGAGGCAACCTCACGCATTCACCGAAGATCGGAAGTGCCGTGCCGATGAGTTCGTTCGGGGTCCAGCTCGTCTACTCCACGAGCGCACCGCCCGAGCATCCGTGTAATGCCGTGCTCGGGCCGAGCGTGTGTCCCGCGCCCGAACGAAGAGAGAATCTCCCATGACCACACCCGACCTTGCGATGCTCCGGTTCGAATCGATCATCGGCCGGTGGAAGACATCCGGTGTCGTCCTGGACGAGAAAGGTCGGCAGACGCTGACGATCGAGGGCACGGACGAGTACGAGTGGATGACCGGAGGCGGTTGGATCCTGCACCGCGTCGATGTGATGATGGGCGGCGAGCGCACCCGGGCTCTCGAACTGATCGGCGACTACGCCCCGGAGGCCGGTACCTACGCGATGCGGGCCTTCGACGCCTCCGGGGCGTACAGCACTATGACGGCACGCCCGAACGCCGATGGGTCCTGGCACTTCGAGGGCGAAGGAATGCGCAGCACTCTCCGGCCGGCCGAAGACCGATCGTCGATGTCCGCACTGTGGGAACGCGACCCCGGCACCGGCACGTGGATACCGTGGATGCGCATGCACTTCGCTGCCCCAGCCAACAATGCGATTCGTGATGCAGAGAGCGGTATCGTGTAGCGCCTCGGGGCCTGTCACCCATGTCCCGCGAACCTGCCAGGAAGGAACCGTGGATGATCACGGACCCGACGCTGCTCCGGATCGGTGAAGCAGCGCAGCTCAACCACAGTGGTGAGCGAGAAGCCGCCCGCCTGTTATTCGCCGAGATCTGGGAGGAGATCGGCGGCGAGGACGGAGACCCGCTGCACCGGTGCACACTCGCTCATTCGATCGCCGACGCCCAAGAAGACGTACAGCAGGAACTCGCCTGGGATCTGCGCGCGCTGGCGGCCGCGGACCAGTTGACCGACGCCGACCTGACGCAATCGGGCGTCACGCTGTCGGTGGCCGGCTTGTATCCCTCGCTGCATCTGAACCTGAGTGACTGCTACCTCAAGCTGGGCGATCTCGACCGAGCTCGTGAACACCTCCGGCACGCGCAGAACACCATCGGCGCACTAGGCGACGACGAGTACGGACAGCTGATCAAAGACGGCCTGGAGCAACTGACCGAAAAACTCCGCTGACACAACCACACTTCGATCACGGCAACGGGGCTGCCGTGCCGGTAAATCCTGCAGTTGCACCGCCGGATTTCTGGGGAATGCGCCCCTACCCCTGTTACTGCTTTTGGGGGTACCGGTGGTGCCGGTCTTGCGGTCGACGTAGATGCGTTCGTCGGGCAGTCCGGCGGCAGCGAGGGCGTCGACGTTCAGGCGGTGGCAGCGGACCCCGGATCTCGATGTCGGTGAACCCCGCACTCTGCAGAGCGCCTACGTTCATCGATTGCTCCAGGGCGGGCAGGATCTCCACCCGTCCGGTTTGGATGAGCAGCCTGCCGTCGGGTTTCAGGACCCGATGGAGCTCGGCGGCACCGCCGTCGCGCAGGTTGTAAGACAACGGCACCCCTTCGAAGTAGACCTCGTCGAAGACCGCATCGGGAAGCACCGACATGTCACGAAAATTTGCCACGACATCCGGTCTGTCTTCCGGAAAACTGTTGAGGAACACCTCGCCTGGCTCGGCGGGCCGGAAAACGTGACCGCCGCCTACCACCAGCCGCGCACCGCCCTCGGCCCTCCCGGCCTGGGATAACAAGGAGGTCAGGTCTGCTGCCGGCTGCGTGCGCAGCGAGGTCGGATCCATCTCCACCGGCACGGTACCGTGCTTACGCTCCAGGCCGTGATGGTTCTGATCGATATCGTCGAGCTGTCGCATCTCCCGGGCACGCAGCTGGCGAAGATCGGTGTCCGCCAGATACTGCGAGGGCGACTCGGGCCGGATCCGCAGCTCCCCGACCGAGGGCAGCATCGGTTCTATCTCCGCCTCGGCCACCCGTTGTCTTTGGAGGCGAGTCGCCCGAATCCTCTCCCGGAGGAGCTGGTCCCTATCGACCGTCTCGGCGACCCCCTGCACGGTCGGGTGAATGATCCTGCCCCGGTACCAGGGATTGGCGATGGCATCGCTCATTGCCCCGAGATGGCGGCTCAAGGCCTCGACCACCCCAGACATCAGATTCCTACCGAAACCTTTACTCACCCGACCCGTCCCCCTCGACGGGGGCCCGGGGTGCGGAGTTCGGCGCCGGCCTAGACGCGCTGATCGGTACGTTCGCGCACCCCCGGCCAGTAATGCCACCATCCGGTCGACGGCGACATTGTTCTGGTGCAGCGCGTGCAGGGGTCCAGGCGGGGCCACCCTCATCGGTCACGCCGACATGAAATCACCTATAGGCCAACACCGCTCGATGATGTTCCGCGCTTAGCGCCGTATCGGGCGGATCTGCTCCCCGACCCCCGGTTCACCCCAGGTCCAGGGTGCGACGCCGTGCTCGTCACAGCTCGACCCTGCGAATCACAGTCCGCCCGGTCTCCGGATCCACATATGGAATCTCGATTGTCCTGAACGGCGTGGGGCTTCGGAACAGTATCTCCTCCTCCTCAGGCTTACCCGTGTACGCACTCACGTCCTTACCGTGCTTCGACAAGAGCTGAAACTCCACAGGAATACCGCTCATGCGGTCGGTGCCGCATGCGGCCTTGTCCGTCCTCGACGCGGAGGTGAATGCCGCCTCGACCAGATCCGGATCGTCCCGGTGACGGGCCAACGCTTCGGGTGAAAGGTTGACCCGACGTATGACCCATTTGTTGCTGTAATCGGGCAGCTTGCTCAGGGCCGAGTTGATGTCGTCGCGCAACAGTTGCTGGTAGCGGCTCAGATCGTTCTGGCGTATTGCGAAGTTCAACCCTCCGGAGGATCCCCCGTAGCGCTGCAGTGCGGACCTGTCATCGTCAATGAGAGCGGGTGTGTCGATCTGCGGGCCGATTGTCGTATCACCCGCACGAGCGGCATCGTCATGTATTCCGAGGGGCTCGCGGTGGTCGTCCTCCCCAAGGATCACGGCCCGAATATTCTTCCCTTCGAGAGAGGTTCTCGATGTCCCGTCGAGTAGCCCTTCGCCCTGCTCTTCGGCACCCGTTACTCCACCGATCACATCTCGGATATTGTGCCGCTGCTGCTTCCGACCGCGCCTCCTGCGCCGCCCCTCGAGTCAACTGCTCGGACAGCTGGGCCGCCCATCTCGCAACTTCGTCGGCAGGTTGCCACCGGTTCACGAGATCACATGTCCTCGACCGATGCGTCGAGCCACGAGATTCCTCCGAATCGACGGATCCGACAGGCTGGGCCCTATTGCCCTACTCCCGCAAATGGAGCCTGGACATACTACCGGAGCAGTTCAGCGAATGGTGACTTCGGCTTGGCCCACAGACTCCGTCGAGGACAGCCACCCCGACTACGATCATAGCGGATCGACCTGAGGTCCAGGTACGCCACACCTGCCCGGGTCGGACCGGCCGGGGGACTTTGTGTCGTCCATTAAATGATGTGTTCTTGAACACCTATAGGCGAGATCATCGCTGGTCATAGATATATTCGACCGAGTTTCGTCCAGGACCACCCCTTTTTTGGACAGCAGGAAGAGCGGTATCTCGGACGCTCCATCCTCGGTCCGCTGCGAAACCGGTTCCCGGAGTCAGCCCTCGATGGAGAAGGTGAGGCCATCGGGTGCGGTGAGATCAGCAACCACCCCCCGGTCGTTTACGGGATCCACCCGCCCAGTTCCGCCATGCGACTCGCCGGCTCGCCGTTGAACCTCGGTGACGGAGTCGACGGCGACGATCAGGCGCCAGCCCGGCACCGTGTTCGGCTTTGCGAGCCCAGTGAAGTCGGTGTCGGGATCGGTCATTCCGAGGAGGCGCTGGTAGAACTCGGCGGCGGCTGGTGGATCTGCGCTCAGGTGTTGTAGTCGCCGCGGCGCCGCCCTGGTCGCCCGTGGATGCGTCCAACCCCTCCGCGGTGCCCGCCGCCACAGCGACACTGCCGCGCCGAACGGATCGATCAGTGTCGTGATCCGGCCGTCGTCCCCGGCATCGAAGGGCGCCACCAATAGTCGGGCACCGGCCTCGACCGCGGCCGCGACCCGCGCGTCCACCTCGTCGACCGCCAGGTAGCAGGCGATGTGCGGGGGTGTCCCGGGCGGATAAATAGCTGCCGTCACGTCACTGAGTCCGCCGATGCGGTGCTCGCCCACCCGGATGACGGTAGCGTGCCGCCACGAGTCCTGGTCGGTCTCGACAGTCCAGCCCAGCGCGCGTTCGAAGAAAGCTGCCGCCGCGTTCGGATCCCGTGTCTTCAAGTCCATCCAGCAGAATGTCCCGTCAGGCCGGGGGACCGGATCTCCGGAAGGTCGCGTACTCATGGCCCGTAAGCATCGCAGAAACCATTGCAGACTGGATGTCGCGACAGGAATCTGTTCATCAAATGATCGTTTTATGAACACTCCGCTCGAAACGGGCTCCGACAGACGAACGCCCAGGTCGACCGAGAACCGTGACTGTTCAAAAAACGTGTCGTAAAGTCTGCCTGTTCAATAACAGCGCAACACCCTTTTCTGTACGATTCGAGGGTGACGGATACCGATGCGCTCGAACCGCTTTCTCTCGACGGCGATGCCCTGGACCCGATCGGCGGGGGAGGAGCGCTCATCGGGTACGCCCGCGTCTCCACCCGGGACCAGAACCTGGATCGGCAGACCCGGGCGTTGAAGGCGGCGGGCTGCGAGAAGGTTGTCTCCGACAAGAAATCTGGGAAGGATATCGAGCGCGAGCAGTTGTCGGCGTGCCTGGACTACATGCGCGCCGGCGACACCCTCGTCGTCGCCTCCCTCGACCGGCTCGGCCGCAGCCTGCAGGACCTGATCTCGATCGTCGCCGACCTGCGCCGCCGCGGTATCGGGTTCCGTTCCCTGCATGAGGCGCTCGACACCACGACTCCCGGTGGGCGGCTGGTGTTTCATGTGTTCGCCGCGTTGGCGGAGTTCATCCGCGAGCTCATCGTCGACGGCACCCACGAAGGCCTCGCCGCGGCCCGGGCCCGCGGGCAACGCCTCGGCCGTCCACCAGCCATGAGCGAGGAGCAGATCCGCCAGGCCCGCGCGTTGATGACCCGGCCGGATGAGTCGGTGTCTTCGATCGCTCGGCTTCTGGGGATCTCGCGGACCACGCTCTACAAGTACCTGCCCGAACTCACCACCGCCCCAGACACGACGGCAAACGTCCCCGCCGGGAGGGGCTGAGGACTCAGGCCGGGAGATCCGGGTCGCGGTGAAGGCGATCCGGGCCGGACAGCTTGTCACAAGACTTCAGGAAAGACTTGCGACCTGACTACAGGTAAAGTTGAATCCTGGAATCTTCCATATGGAACCTTCCAGGATGGAGCTTCCAAAAAGGAAAAACCCCGGCCCCGCGCGCTTGCTAGGCGCGCGAGACGCGGGGCTTGGATCAGGTCGATCCTGTCAGTTTCCTAGGCCGAGCAGGATCTTCCATAGTTTGACGATCGCCGTCAGTACGGTATGCGCCGGGCTGGCGGCTTCGTCGTCTTCGACGAGGTTCGCCATCCACGCCGCCACCATCTTGCTCAGCGCGTGCGCGAGCACGGCCGGCAAGACCTTGCGGGTGATCGTCTGGGCGGCTTTGCGGCCGCGCCGGTTTCCGCTCGTTCCGGATTGGTCCATGTAGAACCGCTCCTTGTCGTGTGAGGCCCGAAGGCCAGGGGAATCCGTGCTCTTGCGACGGACGGAGAGGCACCGATCACACCGATCGGGACATCTCCACCCGCCGCACTCCCACAGATGCCAGCGGCACCGGAACACCAACGAGCAGAGCGCGAAACGGTGGGTAGGGCTTGGCCGTTCCGCTGATCGGAGAGTCTACTGGGCGCCCCAACTCACAAGCCGCCGCGCGGCGCGCTACCCGCCACGACCAGCCCCTGAAATCGAGTCGATCCGCGGGTTTCCGGGCTCCTTCGCCATATTCGACGTGGTTGTCCTAGATCTAGCCGTAGCCGCGGGTCCAGATGAGATAGGCGGGGCGCGGAGCGCGATATCGAGCGGCGTCCCGAGGAAGGGAGACGCGGCGTGTGAAGCACTTCGGTGATCTGGTCGATAAGGCGGCCGTCGAAGGCGGCGCCTCGATCAGTTCGCGTGGGGTGAAAGCATAACGAGATGAGGAAATCGCGCCAGCCGCATCGTGCCCAGGAGTGCGTCGACCCGAAGGTGCGCGCGTGCTCGGGCCGCGCCGTCTGTTGCCACTGGCTTCGGGTACCGCGGTGAAGCGGGCGCGGGTGCTCGATGCCGAACTGTGGCGCAACGTCGACGACTCACCTCCCGAAGAGGGCGAGCCTCCGGAATGGGTCGACTGGTCCTGCGAATACGAACTGCGTGACGAGAGCTCCGGCATCGACGATCACGGCAACCCCGACCTGGAAGACGTCGTCAAAGGTGTCCTCGACTACGCCCGCCAGTGGTCGGACCGCTACGACATCACTATCGAATGGACCATCCACGGCGACCCGCCCGCCGGCGCAACGGTCGAAGACGCTATCACCGCACTCGGCGTCGAACTACCGACCAGGCTCCCAGACTGACCCGACGCCGCGCCCGGCCCCAGGCCATACGCGTGACAAGGTGAGGTCCTTCAACACGATGGACGGCTGTCAATCAACGTGCGAGGAGACTCTATTTTGACGCGTTAGCCCCGGTCAGGAGTATCTATCTGGGGTCTACCCCAAATAGACATATAGCGTTCTCCTCGGTCGACTGCTGTCAGGGTTCCCTTACCGCCGATAGATTTGTCGGGAGTCCTGACATCTCGATTCCGGGGGTATCCCATGAGCAGGCTGACCGACAGTGGGCATGCAGGTGCCATGGTCCACTTCTTCGCCGACGGCATGTCCGGGGAGCGCTGGGATGCGACCGGACCGCTGGTGACCATCGACGCCGACGGCACACCGCTGCCTGTTGACCGGTGGTCGACCCGCAGCGCCGCCGAGATCGTTGGCTGGCGCGCGATCTGCACCACCTATTCCAGCTACCCCAACGGCTGGCGCCGCTGCTGGACGGGGCCGGACTGGATTCGTGTGGCCGCCCTGGCGGACCAGGATCTCGACGCCCGGAAGGTCCACTGGCCGAGCGAGGTAGCCTTTTTCGCCCCTTTAGACGACGCCCTGATCATGGTGGATTGGGAGGTCCACGCCGGTCCTCCTGCCGCCGAGCTGCACGAGGTGGGGCGGCACGCCGATGCGGTCGCCGACGCGCAGGGGAAACTGGACCTGGCCGTACACATCGCGCGCGACGCTGGCGCCTCCTGGGCCGACATTGGCCGCGAGGTCGGGATCTCTCGCCAGTCTGCACATGACCGCTGGGCGAGGAGGCTCGCCAAATGAGAACTGACGCACCCGGTGTAACCAGATGTGTGAGGTCGGCTTCTACCGAGTGACCCGGTTGCACACCAGGTTGTACTCCAAATAGGCGAAGTTGGCGAGCCAACCTTTCTCGGTGACCAGCCGTCCTCGGCATCGTCGGCAGCACCCGCAGGGCGGCTGCCAGTCAGGGGTCCGGGTAGTAACCGCCGAAAAACCAACGGATATGGCGTAGCTGCTGGTCAGCGTCGGCGTTCGGCTCCCGGGCCCAGGATCGAGGTCAGCTCACGGATCGCCTGCGGCGAGGGTTTGAAGTAGCGGCGCAGGTTCTCGGCCTGGGGGTGTCGGTGACCGAGTCCAGGGCGCGGCTGGCGGCGGTGAGTCCGTCCGGGCGGCCGTCGAGCCGGTCGACGGTCTGACGATGGCGATGCCGTAGGCGCGGCGGGTGTTCGCCGAGCCGATGGTGTCGAGGAACGCTTCGGCGGCGGTGCGCAGGCTGCGCGCCGGCGGGGCGGTGCGCAGCCGGGCCACCTTCGCGGCCCTCGGATCCCCTCGTCAGTCCTTGCCCTGGATAACGGGGCCGGTTCGTGTACCCGGTGGAGCGGGTCCGCCGCAGGTCGAGGGTCACGATACCCCGGATAACAGCCCACTATCCGGGGTATCACTGCTATCGATGCGCGGTCACAGCCAGACGCGTACCGCCGTTCGCCGCAGTCACTGATGCCCACGCCACCGGATGACAGAGTCGGCCAGAGTCTCTCGGGGGCCCGCGCCATGAGCGATGCCGTCCTGCCTACCGGTGGCTCCACCCGGCCGGGTGGAGGCACCTTTGTCGTTCCCGGGTAGCGCCGAGTCCGCCGCGATCATGGAATATCGTGCCGGTCATGACCACGGATGACTGGTTGGCCGCCACCCGAACCTCTTATGACACGGTCGCGGTCAGCTATGCCGACCAAGTGCGCGGCGCCCTCGCCGGACACCAGTACCTTCGCGCGGCTCTGGCGTTGTTCGCCGACAGCGTGCGGACCGCGGGCGGCGGACCGGTCGCCGACGTCGGCTGCGGCCCCGGCGAAGTCACCGCCCACCTGCATGAGCTCGGTGTCGACGCCTTCGGTATCGACCTCTCCCCGGCGATGATCGACGTGGCCCGGCGCGACCACCCCGGCCTGCGGTTCGAGGTGGGCTCGATGACGGAACTGAACCTGCCCGTCGCTTCGGTGGCCGGCCTGCTCGCCTGGCAATCGTTGATCCACATCCCCGACGACGAGGTGCCGACTGTGCTCGGGCGCTTCCACCAAGCATTGCGTCCCGGCGGACCGTTGCAACTCCTGTTTCACGTCGGCGACGAGTCGCTGTTGAAGACAGAGGGCTACGGCGGTCACCCGATGAAGGTCCATGTCCACCACCGTCAGCCGAACCAGGTGGCATCCTGGCTGCACGATGCCGGATTCGTGGTCGAGGCCCAGATGCTGCTCGACCCGGATGCGAAAGCTCAGCAAGCGATTCTCTTCGCACGCAGTAAGTCCTAACCTCTGCATATGTCGGGCTCGCCATTCGGAACCGCGAGGTCCCCGACGTACACCGCCCGGCGGGAAGCGTGGACCTGGAGTACGCATGTCACCGACCAACGCGACGCCGAACCGCATCGCCCCCACTGACGCGCGGCCTCTTCGGCGCCGCGGTCACCGGCCGACCAGACGCCCCGCCCGCGCAGTCGACCCAGGAGCCGGCATGGAATCCCGGCGTCACCCACAGCGAGCCCGAAATACGCCCTGCACGTCTGGACCGGCCGGGCACGGCGGGTGATCAGCCGGCACACCGGACGCCAGTGGGCGGGCATCACCGCCGACAAGCTGCGGATCGGAGTCGAGGGCGCCCCTACTCCTTCGGCTACATCGCCGGACCGCACCACTCACGGGCCTGGGACCACGACTGGACCCAGGACGGACGATCCTGCGCGGACCTGATCCCGGACATGAGGACCACTGAATGGCTCGACCACGAGCACACGAACCGGGCCCTGGGGTAACGCCGGGACCGGTCAGAACAGGGTGTCGCGCACCCGCAGCGGCCGGTGGATCCGGCCCGGGCGACCGATCCACTCAGGCGACGGGCCTTGCGGAGTTGATCAGCGACGGGGGCGGTCAGGCCGTGTTGCAAAATACATTCGGGGACAACGTAGTAGCGATGGAAGTGAAGCGGTAACGGCCGGTGTGGATGGGCCGATCTCTGCGTATATTGAAAAGCTGCGCTGCTGGGAATTTGCTCGTCCCGGGTGCTCGAACACAGGCGAGGTCCGATGTCCTACGAAGCTGCGCCCTTCTTTCGGCGGCTCGCTGCCAGAATTCTGGATCTGGCGTTCTGTCTTGTTCTGACGTTCGTTGTCGCCATACCGGTATCGATTCTCTGGATTCCGATCGGACTGGTGACCGAGGGGGCGGATGAGGACCTCGTGTACGGACTGGGGGCGGCGATGTGCTACTTCATCGCCTATGTCGGGCTGGAGGTGTTTCTGCTGGTTCGACGGGAAGGGCAGACCCTTGGCAAAGGGCTGCTCGGGTTACGGGTCGTGCCGGCAGTGGAGACGGTCGCGCCCCGTATCGGTGTGCGACCTGCCGTGACTCGGATGCTGATCATCTTTCTGCCGTTCGTGTTTTTGTCGCTGTCCGGGGGATTCCCGGAGTCAGGCATCCTCAATATGCTGGCCATACTCGGGATGCTGTCGTTTGCGGTCAGCCTGGTGCTCGCGGCCATTCCGGCGGCTCGGCGTCAGGCGCTACATGATCTGGCCGCGCGGAGTCGGGTGGTGCGGGCCGCCAAGCGCAAGATCGATCTGAAGACAGACCTCGTGATGGTGTTGCCGGGCAAGTTGGATATGACGAAACGTCTCTGAATCTCGTGGTAGGCATGTCACGCGGGCCCAGCCGCGGCGGCGTACTGGGCATGTAGCGCCGGTTTGCCCGGCCGGCCCGGCTTCACGCCGCGATATCGAACAAAACCAGCTCCTGTCGAGCCGCCGAAGCCTGGTCGCGCTCCTCGGCACGTTCCCGCGCCGCGCACGTCGGGCCGATCCCCTCGGCCACAGACCGTGGCGACAGCAACCAGCCATGGCACCGGCGGCAGTGCGCGACCAGCTTCACGGTGGGCCGATCCTCGGCGACCTCGGCCATATCCATCTCCTCCGGCCAGGACACGTACACCCGCGAGGATGACACGCACGTCCGACATCGGCCGCCCGGATCGTCGACTATTCCGGTATCCCGACCTCGGCGGGGTCCTTGTCGGTGCGCAGGCCCCGCCAGCTGGGATGCCGCAGCCCCTCACCGGTGTACTCGCGGTACTCGATATCGCCGACGAGCACCGGATCCACCCACCGCGGCACCCCGGGGCGCCCGAACCGGCCCGGCGACAGGACGAACAGCGCTTCGGTGCGCGCGATCTCATCGAGACGAGCCCGTAACGCCCGCCGCCCTGACATCGTGAAGCCGGTGCCGACATTGCCGATATGCACCAGCTGCCCCGCCGGGTCGTGGCCGGTCAGGATCAACGACCCGAACGAGGTATTCACCGACCCGGTCCCGGCGGTCCAGCCGGCGACGATCGCCTCCGTGGTCTTGCGGAGCGGGGTTTTCACCCATGCCCGCGAACGGCGCCCGGGCTGGTAGGACGAGTCGTTGACCGGACTACCGCGGCTTGCTTCGGTGTTTCGGGTATCGCTCTACCTCGTTGCCCGGTAGATCTTCTGTGGTCTGACGGGAGAGGTGGTTCTGGGTTTGAATGGTGGGGCTGAGCGGGATATTCGGGCAGTTCGGCTGCCAAGTGGGGGAGGGTCGTCGAGGTCGAGGGGGTCGTGCCGTTCCTGGTTGTGGATGCCAGTGGGTGCCCGTGGTGCCGATCCGGCGGTTTCTCGCCGACTTCGTCGCGCAGGGCAACAGCCCGCGGTCGGTGCGCAGCTACGCCTATGTGTTGCTGCGGTGGTGGCGTTGGCTGCTGGCGGTTGAGGTGGCCTGGGACAGAGCGACTTCTGCCGAGTGCCGGGATCTTGTGCTGTGGCTCGGTTTTCATACCAAACCGAGAACCTCTCCAAGGACGAAATCACGAGGCACCGCCGGCACCATCAACCCGATCACGCGTAAGCGCTACCTCGATGACCGCTACGCCGCCCGCACCATCCGGCATTCGAACGCGGTGGTGCGCTCGTTCTACGAGTTCTGGATCGAGATCGGTGAGGGCCCGCTGCTCAACCCGGTGCCGTTGAGCCGGCGAGGATCGCGCAGCCACGCCCATCACAACCCGCTCGACACCTTCCAGAGCGGTGGGCGGTTGCGCTATAACCCCAGGCTGCCCGTACAGCGGACTCGCGAGATCCCCGATCCGCAGTGGCAGCAGTTGTTCGCGGCATTGCGCCACAATCGCGATCGGGCGGTGCTGTCGCTGACGGTCAGCACCGCGGCCCGCTCCGCGGAGATCCTCGGGCTGCGTCTGGTCGATCTGGATTGGGGTGAGCAGTTGATCCGGGTGACCCGCAAGGGCAGCGGCGCCAGCCAGTGGCTGCCGGCAAGTGCCGAGGCGTTCGTGTGGTTGCGGCTCTGGATCGCCGAACTGGAGACACCGGTGGAGCCGGATCAACAGCTGTGGCAGACACTTCGTCGCCGTGACCGCGGCAACGGTCCGCGCCGGCAGCCGATGACCTATGAAGCGCTGCGTAAAGTCCTCACCCGCGCCAACGAGACGCTGGGGACGAACTGGTCGATGCACGACCTACGCCACACCGCCGCCCTGCGCATGGCCCGCGATGAACACCTGAGCGAACGCGATGTGCAAACCATCCTCGGGCACGCGCACCTGTCGACCACCACCCAGATCTATCTGGTGCAAGACGACGCCGAGACCATCGCCCGGGTACGCCGCCACCTGGCCGAGCTCGCCGACCCCACCCGGCCGGCGCCGGCCCCCGCGCCTGGCTATGACGACGATGACCTGGCGGTGCTGTTCGGAGGCCGACAATGAGCGCAGGTCTGGACACCGCGACCGCCGTGCAACCGCGGGCGGGTAGGGCACGGCGCCGTTTGCCGGTGGTGGTGTGGCACGAGGAACTCGCCGAGACCCGGGTGGAGACCGGTGGAGTACGCGATGACTGGTCGATCCCGCAGATCCTGGCTTTGATACCACAACTGCCGTGGTGGTCGGATACGAGCAGCACCACCAATCGCCGCGTCGTCGACGGCGCACGCGACATCCTGCAGTGGCTGGCCAGCGCCGACGCGCACGGCTGGCAGCAGCGCTGGCTGGTCTCGGGCGCGGACCGCGACACCGACTGGATCGCTGACCTGGTGCAGCACGAGCATCCGCTGCCACCGAAGCGGCAGCGTATCCAGCTGTTCGGCGGACTCAGTGCACTGATCCTGCTGAGGATCGTGTTTCCCAGCTATAACCTGCTCAACGAGTGCAAGGCCTCCCGGATCTACGGCAAATACCGGCAACTGTGGCGCCCGGATCTCTACACACAGATAGCGCAGCGCGCCGCCGAGCGGGGCATCGATACCGTGCATTGCCACGAAGCACTCACCACGATCAGCAAGGTCGCGACCCGGACCGGCAAGGATCCCGATCAACTCACCGCCATCGATCTGCTGGCCTACCGTGCTTGGCAGCGCCGCGGCGGCAAGCAGGTCCCGGCCGGGTTGTCGCTGGGATGGTCGCTGCTGCAGGGCATTGCCGACCTCGGCGAGCACGACAGCCTCGAGGGTTGGGCGGTGCCCGCAGCGAGGACACCTACTTCCAGGTCCTGATCACGGTCCGCGCGTTCTACCGCGACATCCAGGACTGGGCCGTGCACGACCCGTACTGGGCCCGCCACAGCGTCGCCAACCCCATCCGCAAAAACGACACCGGCGGGGTCACCAAAGCCGACCAAAGACGCCGAGCCGCGATGGCCCAACGCATCCGTGAACGCCTGCCTCACCTGCCGATCCTCGTCGAGACCGCCGAGAAATATCGCGCCGAACAGGCCGGGCTACTGGCTGCGGCCGCGGCGACCCCGGTGGGCGAAAGCTTCACCCACGAAGGTCGCCGATACGGGCGACCACTTCCTGGGCCGTATCAGAATCCCGGCCGGCTCGCCGCGAGCCCGCCCGATCTCATTGAGGATCTGGACAACGGGGCGGTGATCGATATCGGAAAGACCGAGCACGACGCGTTCTGGGCCTGGGCGATCATCGAGGTCCTGCGCCACACCGGCATCCGCATCGAGGAACTGCTCGAGATCACCCACCTCGGCCTGATCGCCTACACCGTGCCCGCCAACGGCGAGATCGTGCCGATGCTGCAGATCGTGCCCTCCAAGAGCAACGAGGAACGCCTGCTGCTGGTCAGCCCGGAGCTGGCCAGCGTGCTCGCGGCGATCATCTCCCGGCTGCGCGCCCATCACGACGCCACCGTGCCCTTGACCGCGCGCTATGACGCACACGAGAAGGTTATCGGCCCGCCGCTTCCTCATTTGTTCCAGCACCGCACCGGATGGATCTGGAAGACCTTCAGCTACGGCAAGGTCCAGAAACTTCTCACCGGCACCCTCGCGCGCACCGGACTCACCGACGCCGCTGGCCGGCCCCTGCGCTACACCCCGCACGACTTCCGCCGCTTGTGGGCCACCGACGCGGTCAGCAACGGTCTGCCGGTCCACATCGCGGCGAAACTGCTGGGACACCGAAACATCAACACAACCCAAACCTACGTCGCAGTCTTCGATGAACACCTCGTGCGTGCCTACCGGGCCTTCCTCGACAACCGCCGCGCCCTGCGCCCGCAAGCCGAATACCGTGAACCCACCGACAGCGAATGGAAGGAGTTCCAGCAGCACTTCGAGCTGCGCAAACTCGAACTGGGTACCTGCTCACGCCCATACGGCAGTCCCTGCCGGCATGAGCACGCCTGTATCCGCTGCCCGAGCCTGCACGTAGACCCACGCGCCCGCGCGCGCCTGGCCGAGATCATCGCCAACCTGCGCGACCGTATCTCCGAGGCGCAATCCTGCGGCTGGACCGGGGAAGTCGAGGGACTGCGCGTCAGCCTGCGCGCCGCCGCGACCAAACTCGCGAGCCTGGACAAAATGAACGAACGCAACGCACGGGCCCCATCGCTGACCAACCTCGGGTTTCCGAGCATTCACCGCTGAAGACCGCCTCCGGTGCTACCTGGATAACTGCCCGTAATCCGGGTAACTCACAGAGAGTGCTGGCCGTGAAGCGTGCGGTAATGCCGCATACCGCGCTAACTTAGTCGGTCAGCGCGGTCATTCACGACCGAGGTCGGATCTCGACGCCCGGCGAGGACGTACGCCGCGCCCGTCACCATCAGCTGTTCGATCTACTCGGTCGGCTTCCTCCAGTCCTGTCGTGCACGCGTACCGAGCGTTTCAGGCTGCGAGGGCCTCGACGACTTTTCGCGCCGTGGCCTTGGCCGAGCCCGGGTTCTGGCCGGTGACGAGGTTGCCGTCGACGACGGTGTAGGACACGAACGGTAGCTTTGCCTTCTCGTAGAGCGCGCCGCGCTGCTTCGCGCGCTCCTGCGCGTTGTAGGGCACCAGCTTGTCGACGCGGGCAAGCACCTCCTCCTGCCAGGCAAAGCCGGTCATATGCTTGCCCGCGATGAGGTGGGAGCCGTCGGAGAGCTGGGTGTTGAGCAGCCCGCAGTAGCCGTGGCAGACCGAGGACACGACACCACCGCGCTCGTAGATCTCGCGGGTGATGCGTTGCAGGGGCTCGGAGTCGGGGAAGTCGTACATGACGGCGTGGCCGCCGGTGAAGTAGATGGCGTCGAAGCGGGCGGAGTCGATCTCTTCGGGGCTCTTCGTGGTCGCGAGGAGCTCCATCTTCGCGGGGTCGGCGCGCCAGGCCTTGGCGGTCTTGTCGTAGTTGGGGAACTTCAGTGCCCGCGGCTCGAGTGGAGTGGGGCCGCCTGCCGGGCTGACCAGGGTCTGTTCGAAGCCCGCCTTGTCGAACACGTGCCAGGCGTGCGTGAGTTCGGACAGCCACAGTCCTGTCGCGTGGGAAGGGTCGTCGTAGTGGCCGACGTTGGTGACGACGTGGAGCACACGCTTGGTCATGGCTTATTTTCCTTCCTGCGGGGGCGGATGGCGAGGAGGTGGGCAGCGTCGTGTCTTGTGGTCATCGGACGCCCAGGGCGCGCAGTGTCTTGAAGGCCCGGGTCAGGATCCGCGCCCACTGCTCGTGCTCGACTGACCGGGGCGGAGTGAAGCCCTGGAGTCGCTGGTGGGCGACGGTCTGGGCTTCGGTGTATTTGAGCAGCCCGTCCGCGCCGTGACGGCGGCCGAGGCCCGAGTCGCCCATTCCGCCCATGGGGGCATCGATGCTGCCCCAGGCGGCGGCGAACGCCTCGTTGACGTTGACCGTGCCGGCGTGGAGCCGTTGCGCGACCTTGCGGGCCTCGGAGCCGTTGCGGCCCCAGGCGCTGGCGTTGAGGCCGTACGGGGTGGCGTTGGCCATCGCCACCGCGTCATCGACCGACCGGTACCGGTAGATCGAGACCACTGGACCGAACGTCTCGTGGTCGAACAGTGTCATCTCCGGTGTTACGTCGGCCAGGATTGTCGGCTCGTAGAACAGTGGCCCGAGGTCGGGTCGGGCGTTGCCGCCGGCCAGCACCGTCGCGCCTTTCGACACCGCGTCGTCTACGTGCGCGCTGACCGTCTCGAGCTGGGAGGAGGTGGTCAGCGAGCCCATGTCCATCGAGAAGTCGTAGGCAGCCCCCAGGCGCATGGCCCGGGTGCGCTCGACGAACGCGGCCACGAACGCGTCGTGGATCTCGTCGGCGAGGTAGAGCCGCTCGATGGACACGCACAGCTGCCCGGCCGAGGGGAAGCAGGCGGCGACCGCACCGGCGGCGGCCTTCTGGATGTCGGCGTCGGCGAGCACGACCATGGCGTTCTTGCCGCCGAGCTCCAGCGACGCGCCGACGAGCCGCTCACCTGCGTCACGCGCGATCTGGCGCCCGCTGGCAGTGGAGCCGGTGAACATCACGTAGTCCGCGCCGTCTATGAGCGCGCCTCCGATGGAGCTGCCACGGCCGACCACCATCTGCCACACGTCGGCCGGTAATCCGGCCTCGCGCATGAGCTCCATGGCCCACAGCGCGGTCAGGGCGGTCTGCGTGTCGGGCTTCTGCACGACAGCGTTGCCGGCCATCAGGGCCGGGATGGCGTCGCCGGCGGCCATGCTGAGCGGGTAGTTCCACGGCGAAATGACGGTGACCACGCCCTTGGGGTGGTGCAGCTCGGTGGTGTGTGTCAGCACGGGGATCGCGCCCTTGCGGCGCTTCGGTGCGAGGAGCCGCCGTGCGCTGCGCGCGTAGTAGCGGGCGGTGATCGCGATATCGCTGACCTCGAGGAAGGCGTCGCGGCGGGTCTTGCCGCTCTCGGCCTGCATCAGGTCGAGGGCCTGCTCTTGCCGCTGGAGGACGAGGTCGTGGAAGCGCAGCATGATGCGCGTGCGGTCGGCCACCGGGACGGCCGC
Source organism: Nocardia sp. NPDC001965 (assembly GCF_053594175.1). Classification (NCBI taxonomy): domain Bacteria; kingdom Bacillati; phylum Actinomycetota; class Actinomycetes; order Mycobacteriales; family Nocardiaceae; genus Nocardia; species Nocardia sp. NPDC001965. Next base: position 227,516 of record NZ_JBSFDZ010000001.1, on the reverse strand, counting down.
CCAGGCGGCCTGTGCAGCGCGTGCTCGGACGAAGGCCTCTTCGACGTTTTCGGGGTTGGAGACGGGCAGGTCCGCGAGTGGTGCGCCGGTGTACGGGGAGGTCGTGGTGACCCGCTGGGCGCCGGCACCGGCGGCGACCAGGGTGGCCAACTGTTGGACCCGGGCCGATGTCAGCGAGGCCGGAAGGACGGTGGCGACGTGGCCGGAATTCGTGGTGGTCATCGTGTCCTCAGCTCCGATCCTGGACGGAGGTGGGCACTGGCATGTGCAGTGCCAGCTGGCCTTCGGTGGTGACATCGAGCTGGATCGTCCGGATCGGTTTCAGCGAGCGCAAGTTCTCGCTCATCCGGCCCTCGCCGAGCTGGAGGTCCAGGCCGCGGGGGAATCGAGCGGTGCCCGAGGAGAGCATGTTGATCTGGCTGGTCGTGGAGTGCCAGCCACCGTCGATCGTGGTGTAGGAGGTCAGAGTCGAGACGTGCGCGCCGGTGGGCCGGGCGGTCTGCTTCGGGGTGGGCGCCGAGAGGGCGAGGTCGAGGCCACCCTGGTCGTTGGCGACCCTGGCGTAGGTGCGCTCGGTGTCGATGTCGACATCGAGCTGGGTGACCCATTTGGGGAAGCCGTAGCCGTCGTGGCCGCGCAACTGCGCGATCTCGGTGTTGACCGGAAGCGCGAGCACGTAGGAGTGCAGGGAGTCGTTCTTCAGACCGGTGACCAGGTCGAGCAGGCCCAGCCCGCCGCCGTGGCGCGCCGGCTTGACGGCGATGCCGACGGCGGCCTCGGTGTAGAAGTCGATATCGCACACGTCGTACCGGAAGGCCATCACCGAGACGATCCCGAGCCCCGGAGCAATCTCGAGCGGATCCAGCGCCTTCGGCAGGCGAGCCCGGATCGCCTTGGCCGGGGCGAGCATCGTGAGCCGGGCCGTGGAGATGCGGTAGTAGAAGTTCGGCGTCAGCGTGGGTCCGATGCGGGAGTCCACGCGGGTCTTCGGCATCCGGCGGAAAAAGTCGACACTACTGACCCGCGGGTCCTGCGCGACCTCGTCGAGATCGGTGTTCATCCGAAACCGGTCGTAGAGGCCGCCTTCGGGGACGGCGACGAGACGCCCTCCGAGGTCGACCGCTACGGTCCGATCGGTCGGCTTGCCGGTCGATGCCATCGACTTTCTCCTCTGATGTAAGCGGTGTTAACACCGAGGATTGCACGTTATGTGAGCACTGTCAACAACGCTTCATGTGAGGCGTGCGGCGGGTGCGACACGCATCAGAGGCCGACCGACGCGATCGCGAGGAAGGCGCCGCGCACCCGCGCGGCGACCTCCTCGCCCGAGGTCGCATGCAGCTTGCCGTCGAGGTACAGGCAAGCCAGCCCATGGGCGAGCCCCCAGCCGGCCGACGCCAGCGCCGAGGCGTCCGCCTCGGGAAAGACCTGGTCCAGCGCGTCGGCCAGCAGCTCGTGCAGGGCGTCGGCCGCCTTGACCCGCTCGTCGTCCGCGTCGTCGCATGGCTTGCCGAACATCACGCGGAACAGAGCCGGGCGCCGCAGCGCGAAGGCGACGTAGGCGGTCGCGAACTCGGCCAGATCCGAGAGCGAGGCGGGTGGGTTGCGTCCCTCGCCCAGGTCTGCCAGCAGGTCCCGAAAGCCCTCGGCGGCCAGGGCTGACTCCAGTGCGTCGCGGTCTGCGAAGTGGCGGTACGGCGCCGTCGGCGACACACCGGCCCTGCGCGCAATCGCGCGGAGCGAGAAGGACTCGCCGGCCTCGAGCATCTCCATCGCGGCCGACAGCAGCGCCGCCCGCAGGTCGCCGTGGTGATAGCCACTCTTCTCTGATGTTGACATTGCTTACTTTGCCCTTCTACGCTCTGTTAGCACTGTAAACATAGCGCATATCCGGAGGAACCGAGACCCGATGTCCCCACGCACGCACCCGCGCCCCTTCGACGTCGTGCTCTTCGGCGCCACCGGCTTCACCGGCGGCCTGACCGCCGAGTACCTCGCTGCCCATCTCCGTCCCGAAGCAAGGCTCGCCCTGGCCGGACGCAACCAAGCCAAGCTGGAGGCCGTCCGCGATCGCCTCGTCCGGATCAACCAGCAGCTGGGAGACGTTGCGCTTCTCCACGCGGACTCCTCGGACCGTCAGTCCCTGATCCGCGTCGCCGAGTCCGCACGGGTCGTGATCACCACGGTCGGCCCCTACCTGGAGTACGGCGAACCGCTCGTGGCCGCCTGTGCTGCGGCCGGCACGGACTACGTCGACCTCACCGGCGAGCCCGAGTTCGTCGACCGGATGTACGTCGAGCATCACGCGACGGCCGAGCGGACGGGTGCTCGCATCGTCCACGCCTGCGGCTTCGACTCGATCCCGCACGATCTCGGCGCGCTCTTCACCGTCCAGCAGCTGCCGTCCGGGGTGCCGGTGACCCTTCGGGGGGTGGTCCGCACGAACGCCACCATCTCGGGCGGCACGCTGCACTCCGGTCTCGGCCAGCTGTCGCGACCGCGCGCCATGCTGCAGGCCGCTGCCGGACGCCGTCGCCTCGAGCCGCAGCCGCGGGGACGACAGGTTCGCGCCCGCGTCGGCCGCCCCCGTCGCGACCGCACGCTCGGGACCTGGCTGATCCCGCTGCCCACGATCGACCCCGACGTCGTACGACGTTCCGCGCTCGCTCGCCCGGACTACGGGCCCGACTTCACCTACTCCCACTACGCCGGGACCCGACGCGTGGCGACCCTCGCCGGCGTAGTGGTCGGCTTCGCCGCGGCCCTGGCAGCGGTGCAGGTCCCGCCTCTGCGCCGCGCCATCGGCCGACGCATTCCCCAGGGAGAGGGGCCGTCGGCACAGCGGCGCGATCGCACGTGGTTCACGGTCGACTTCATCGGGGAGGGCGGCGGTCAGACCGTGCACACCCAGGTCAGTGGCGGAGACCCCGGCTACACCGACACAGCCAAGATGCTGGCCGAGTCGGCACTGTGCCTGGCCTTCGACGACAACCCGCCCACTGCCGGTCAGGTCACCACCGCCGCCGCGATGGGTGAGAACCTGCTGCGCCGGCTCGGCGACGCCGGTATCTCCTTCACCGTGAACACCTCGGAACGAGCGACCCATGGCCGACGCTGAAAAGGGTGGCGCCGACACGCCGATCGTCCTCATCTCGCCGGCGATGGCAATCGGCTCCGGCTACTACCGGCCACTGGTCGCCGAGTTCGAGCGACACGGGTGGCAGGCCCGAGCGCTGCACCGGCGAGGGTTCGAGCGCGGCCGCCCACCGGCGAGCCGACGCGAGGACTGGGCCTACCGCGACGAGATCTACGACATCACACAGGCAGTCGCCGCCGCGCGTGCGGAGGCCCCTGCACGGCCGGTGCTCCTCCTCGGACACAGCCTCGGGGGACAGCTCGTAGCCGGGCACGAGCTCACCTGTCCACCGGCCGACGGGGTGATCACGGTCGCCGGCGCGATCCCGCACTATCGGCACTTCGCCTACGGGGGTCTCCACCTCGCTGCCATGGCGGCGCTAGTGGTCCCGGCGACGACGGCGGTGTTCGGCTACCTCCCGAAGCCGGCGTTCGGCGGCCCCGGAGCCCGCACGTTCATGCGCGAATGGGCGCGCATGGTCCTCACCGGCCGACCGCCATACGCGATCGAGCAGCCGATCACCACGCCGGCCCTCGTCATCAGCCTGGGCGACGACGCGCTGTCGCCGGTCGGAGCCGTCGACGACCTCACCAGGCGACTCTTCGCCTCGACCTCCGTGACACGCTGGCACCACACCAGCGACCAGGTGCCCCCAGGCTCGACCAACGACCACATCGGCTGGGTCCGCACCCCGGCCACGGTGGTCAACCGCATCGTCATGTGGTGGCACGACGCTGCTCGCAACTGAGCCGACGCCACCCCATCACCTCGAGGAGACCACATGCAGACCGTACTCGGCGCCGGCGGACCGATCGCCGACGAGCTCGTGAACGAGCTCCACCGCAACCACACCACCGACATTCGACTCGTCAGCCGCAAGCCCTCGCAGGTCAACGACACCGATGAACTCGTGGCCGCAGACCTCACCGACGCCGAGGCCACCAGCCGTGCTGTCGCGGGCAGCCAGATCGCCTACCTCACCGTCGGCCTACCCCTGGACTCGCAGCTGTGGGAGCAGAAGTTCCCCGTCATCATGCGCAACGTCATCGACGCCTGCGCCGTACACAGGACAAAACTCGTCTTCTTCGACAACACCTATATGTATCCCGGAACATCGGCACCCCAGACCGAATCGATAGCATTCGCACCAGGTGGTCGCAAGGGCCGTGTCCGTGCCGAGCTCGCCACCATGCTGTTCGAGGCTATCCGGGCCGGCCGGCTTCAGGGCCTCATCGGCCGCGCCCCCGAATTCTACGGGCCCGGCTCGACCAAGAGCTACACGAACTCGTTGGTGTTCGACCGGATCCGGGCGGGCAAACGACCGTTCGTCCCGGTCGACGCCCACACCGAGCGCTCCCTGATCTGGACCCCCGACGCGAGCCGAGCGCTGGCCCTGCTCGGCAACACCCCCGACACCTACGGCCAGACGTGGCACCTACCGATCGACCCGAACCGGCAGTCCTACGCCCAGCTCATCGCAATCGCCGGCGAGGTCACCGGTCGCAAGATCGGCTACACGGTGCTGCCGATGCCCGCTTTCCACCTCGGGCGCCACTTCGTCAAACCGCTCGACGAGATGTACGAGCTGCTCGGCCGCTACCGCGACGACAACATCTTCGACAGCTCGAAGTTCGCGGCTCGCTTTCCCGACTTTCAGATCACCACCTATCGGGAAGGAGTGGAGCGGATCCTCGCCGACTGATCGCCGGACTAGTCATCCTGATGACTGCCGACGCATGTCGCGATGCCGAACCGGTCGGGGTACTCCGACGGCGTGACTCCCGTTGCGCGCGGGAAAAGCCGCCGAAAGTTCGACACGCGTCCAGGTAGCCGACGCTGCGCGAGATCTGCGCGACCGGTTCGTTGGTCAGCTCCATGGCCTCGCGGGCCTTTGCGACGCGCGCCGTGTGGCGAGGTGAAGCGTCCACCGAACGCTCGGGTGCCGTCGCGCCAGCTCCTCGACGAACGCCCAGCGGGTCGTTGCGTCTCGCGAGTCGAGCAGATGGGTCTCGGCGAGCACGAAGACACCGGCGCACACGGCACAGAGAATGGCGCCCCCCGGATCGGAGGCTGACAAGCGAGCTGGTGAGCTCGTGCGCGGGTGGTCGGTTGGCCTGCGGGTGTCATTCCTGGTGGAGCGCCTTTCGCAATGCGTCGATGGACAGCTTCCGTGCGACATTGGTGGCCGGGGTGTTCCGCAGGCTGTCCAGCAGCATGAAGTCGTGGACGGTGCCGCTGATACGGACGCCCGTCACCTCGACGCCGGCCTCACGGAGCTTGTTCGCGTAGAGTTCGCCCCCGTCCCGCAGGACGTCGGCCTCCGCGGTAATGACGAGAGCGGGGGGCAGCCCGTGGAGGTCTTCGAGGGTGGCCCGCAGGGGCGAGGCGTACTTCTCCTCGCGCTTGCTCTCGTCGGTCGTGTAAGCGTCCCAGAACCACTTCATCCCGTCGCGGGTGAGGTAGTAGTGCTCGGCGAACTGGTGGTACGACTGGGTGTCGAAGTCCGGCCCCGTCACGGGATAAAGCAGGACCTGCGCCTTGAGCGAAAGGCCGCCGCGGTCCTTGTTCATCTGCGCGAAGACCGCGGACATGCATCCGCCGACGGACTCGCCGGCGACGGCGACGCGGGAGGTGGACAAACGCACCGGCTACCTGGACTGCTTCACCCACGCCACCGGCAAGCAGGCCCGGACCCCGGAGCTGAAACGGAACCTGATCGCGGTGCTGCTGGCGTATTCGACGAACCTGGGGCTGACCCGGATGGCGGAGGCGTCCGGGATTTCCTACGACATCCTCGCATGGACCAGCGAGTGGTATGTGCGGGAGGAGACGCTGCGGGCGGCGAACTCGGCGCTCATCGGCTACCACCAAAGGTTGCCGCTGACCGCGGTGTTCGGCGCCGGCACCCTGTCCTCGTCGGATGGGCAGCGGTTCCCGACCCGCGGCAAGTCTGTGACCGCCCGCGCACTGAGCCGCTATTTCGCCAACGAGGGCCTGTCGACCTACACCCATGTCACCGATCAGCACGCCACCTACGGCACCAAGGTCATCGTCGCTACTCGCCGCGAGGCGCACTACGTGCTCGACGAGATCCTGGGCAATGCCACGGATCTGCCGATCACCGAGCACGCCACCGACACCCACGGCGTGACGCTGGTGAACTTCGGGCTGTTCGACCTGCTCGGGTTGCAGCTCTCGCCGCGGATCCGGGACCTGGGGCGGATCACCCTGTACCGGCCGGGCACCGCACCGAGACCGAGGCCCGGTTCCCACACGCGGGCCCGCTGATGACCCGGAAACTGAACCTGGACCTGATCGCCGAGCACTACGACGACCTGCTCCGGTTGGCCGGATCACTGAAATTCGGGCATGCCACCGCATCCCTGCTGGTCGGTAAGCTGTCCGCGTCCGGTCGCCAGGACGCGCTCGCGGCGGCGCTCAAGGAGTACGGGGCGATGCGCCGCACCATCTACGCCGCGAAGTATTTGTCCGACCCGGACTATCGGCGCAAGATCTCCCGCCAGCTCAACAAGGGCGAGTCCCTGCACGCGCTGCGCCGGGACCTGCTCTATGCCCACGAGGGCATGATCCGGGCCCGGCATCTGGAGGGCCAGACCGAACAAGCGTGGTGCCTGACCCTGGCTACGAACGCCGTGATTGCGTGGACCACCGAGTACTACGGGCTCGCGGTCGAACAGATGCGCCGGTCCGGACGACGGATCGATGACGATGTGCTGGCCCACATCAGCCCGGCGCACAGCGAGAACATCAACTTCTTCGGCGCGATCGAGGTCGACATCGACGCCGACTTGCCCAGCTCGGGCCGACCGGGTACCGGCCGCTGCGGGTGCGTGACACGCTGTTCTGACCCGCGCGAGTTCAGGGGTGCCAGCGGACTTGGACGGGCTGCTCACCGTCGAGGACCCAACGCGGCCCCACCCCGTTGTTTTGGTCGCACGTCCTGCCGTACGGCGAGGTGAAAACTCGATATGAGCAGTCGGCTCGCCCCACGTCGGATGACACGTGACTTACACATGCATGGTCATGCCCTTCCGTTCTCTTGGTGTGCGCTCGGCAGGTCAGGGGGCGAGGAACTTCGCGGCGACGGGGGCGAATTCTTCCCAGTACTGGAAGACGCCGCCGTGTCCGGAGTTCGGGTAGATGATCAGCTCGGATCCCTTGATCCGCTGGTGCAGGTCCGTGGAGAGGATGGAAGGGACCATGCGGTCGTTGTCGCCGTTGGCGATCAGGGTGGGCTGGGTGATGACCGACAGGTCCGACGGCGCGGAGCGGCCGTATCGCTGGATGGCCTTGAGTTGGGTGCGGAACGCCGCGATGCTGATGGGCTTGTCGCGGTCGACGGTGCGCTCCTGGAGGCGCTCCACGAACGCCTTCCCGGCCTTCTTGCCGACTCTGTCGCGGTTGAAGAAGAGGAACTCCTTCGGGTCCGAGCGGGTGATCACGGAACGGAAGATGTCCCAGTAAGTCACGCCCACGACCTTGTCGATGTCCTTCCCGCCGCGGGGTCCGGTGCCGGTGAGGACGAGCTTGCGGACCAGGTCAGGGTGCTTGACGACGAGGTCTTGGGCGATCATGCCGCCCATGGAGAACGAGAAGATGTCGATCTTGTCGTAGCCGAGGCCCTTGGTGATGAAGGTGTATGCGTCGTCGGCTGCCTGCTCGATGGTGTCGGGGACGGTGCCGGAGGAGGCTCCGACGCCCCGCTGGTCGAAGGTGATCACGTGACGGGTTTTCGCGATCGCGTCCACGATGCGCGGGTCCCAGTTGTCCAGGGTCGCGGCCAGGTGCACGAAGAACACGACGGGGATGCCGCCCTTCGGGCCGAGTTCGCGGTAGGCGAACGTGGTGCCTCCCGCGATGAGGGTCTTCGCGGGTGCGTTCGCGTATGAGGTGATGACTGGCTCGTCGGCGGTGCTCATGGCGCTTACTCCTCCTGGGATCGGGTTGAATGCAGTTGGTGGTTGGCGGTGGGTGCGGTGGTCGGATGGTTAGTCGGCGAGGAATTGCAACGCGTCGGGCACGAAGCGCTGGTGGTGCTGGAAGATGCCGCCGTGCCCGGAGTTCGGGTAGATCTTCAGTTGTGCGTTGGGCAGCCGGCGCGCCATATCGGCGGAGTGGCTGCTGGCGACCATGAGGTCGTTATCGCCGTTGGCTACCAAGACCGGGTGGGTGATGACGGACAGGTCGTCGGGCTGGGAGCGGCCGGCGTGCCGGATGGCCTTGATCTGGGCGATGGCAGCCTGGATCGAGATCCGCTTGTCGCGGTCGGCAGTGCGTTCTTTGAGGCGGCGCAGGTAGTCGGCCGCGGCCTGTTTGCCTTCGGGATTGCGGGGGAAGAACAGGAAGTTGCGGGGGTCGCTGAGGGTGAGCAACGCTTTGAGGTAGGCGAGGCCGACAATGGAGCCCATCTTGTCGATGCCGCCGCCACCGCGGGGCCCGGACCCGGCCACGATCAGGCGGCGGACCAGTTCGGGTGCTTGCAGGACCACCATCTGTGCGACACCGCCACCGAGTGAGAACCCGAGCAGATCGACTTTCTGCAGACCGAGTGCGCGGATGAACGCGATGGCGTCGGTGCCCATCTGTTCGACGGTGGATGGCACCGAGCCTGCGGTGGCGCCGACGCCGCGGTTGTCGAAGGCGATGACGCGATGGTGTGCGGCGATGCCGTCGATGACGCGGGGATCCCAGTCGTCGAGGACCGCGGTCAGATGGTGCAGGAACACCACGGGCACCTCGGAGGGTTTGCCGAGTTCGCGGTAGGTGAAGGTGGTGCCGTTGACATCGATGGTGCGGTTGGGTGCGTCTTTCCAGGTAGTCATTGCGGGCCTTCCCAGTAGATCCGGTGTAGCTGTCCGACGAGTGCGATCAGGGGGCGATGGCGCTGCGTGTCTCGAGTTCGGTCAGTGCGGCCTGGATTCGCGTATTTCGTGCTGGTTGCAGGTTCAGGGCACCTGTTCGTACAGCAAGCCCGCACATTAGCTTATGATCGTAATATTACGACCGTAAGCCTATGCGGTAGACTTTGGCAAGTACGAGATTTCGACGGCGATCAGGAAGTCAGCAGCAATGCCGAGATATGACGTGAAACGCAAAGCCGAAACCCGGCGCCGGATCATTGATACCGCTAGTGCGCGCTTCAAGCAGGGCGGCATCGACGCATCGGGCATCGCGACACTGATGTCGGATGCAGGCCTGACGAACGGCGCGTTCTATGCGCACTTCGCCTCGAAGAGCGATCTGGTGGCCAACGTGATGGCCGATCAGCTGCGCATCCAGCACGAAACCCTGAGCGTGCTACCACCCGGGCGCGCAGCAATCGAGGAGTTCGTGCGCGAGTATCTTTCGCCGTTCCATCGCGACCATCCAGAATCGGGTTGCCCCAACGCCGCCCTGCTCGACGAGGTCGGCCGCTGCGACGATGCCGTGCGCCAGGCTTACACCCACGGCATGCAAGCCATCGTCAACGAGATCGCCGCCCGCTTGTCCCGAGCTGATCCCGCCGGGGCGCGTACCACCGCACTGGGACTGTTCACCATCCTCGTCGCCACCTTGCAACTTGCCCGCGCCGTCTCCGACCCGGCGCTGTCCGACGAGATCCTGGTCTCTGGGATCAGCAATGCCCAGAAGCTTCTCGAAACGTAACGCGTACAGGCACCTTCACTCTTCAGGCGGCCCCAACAACAAGCAACCTCATGAAGAGTTTGGTCGGCGCGCGATACGGAGAACGAGGTACCCGCGACGGCCTCGATGCCGCCCCGCCATCAGAAGGAGGATTTGTCATGAAGGCGTTCGTCGTTCGGAAATACGGCAAGGACGGCCTGGGTGCTGCAGCGGTGCCGGTGCCGACTGTGGGTCCTACCGATGTGCTGGTCAAGGTGAGCGCGGCGAGCATCAACCCGTTGGACGTGATGATCCGCAACGGCGAGTTCAAGCAGCTGCTCAAGTATCGCAAGCCATTCGTCCTCGGACACGACGTCGCGGGAGTGGTCACCGAGGTCGGTTCGGCGGTACAGGGTTTCGCGGTGGGCGACGAGATCTATTCGCGGCCCCGTGATCTGCGCATCGGAGCCTTCGCCGAGTACATCGCGATCGATCAGGCCGATCTGGCACCCAAGCCGGTCTCGCTGAGTTTGCACGAAGCTGCAGCGGTTCCGCTGGTCGCTCTCGCCGCCTGGCAGGTCTTGGTCGACCGCGCACACCTGCAACCCGGTCAGAAGGTCCTCGTTCACGCCGGTGCCGGAGGCCTGGGCTCCACCGTCATCCAACTTGCCAAGCATCTCGGCGCGCACGTCGCCACGACCGCGAACGGTCGCGACGCAGATCGCCTGCACAGGCTCGGCGCCGATAGCGTCATCGACTACACCAAGGAAGATTTCTCGCAGGTGCTGTCCGGGTACGACTTCGTACTGGACTCGCTCGGCGGGAAGAACCTCGAAAAGTCCGTCACCGTACTCAAACCAGGAGGCCTGGCAATCGGAGTCGCGGGCCCACCCGACGCCGGCCTCGCCAAGCAGTTGGGCTTGCCGCGTTTCATGAGGCTGCCACTGGGTCTGCTCAGCCGCAACATCCGCAACGCCGCGAAGAAGCGGGGGGCGCGGTACGAGTTCTTCTTCATGCAAGCCAACGGAGCGCAACTGCGTGACCTCGCCGCCCTCTACGACGCCGGCGTCCTGCAGCCGGTCCTGGACCGGACCTTCCCGTTCGACCGAACCCTCGAAGCCCTCGGATTCGTCGAACAGGGCAAAGCCCACGGCAAGGTCGTTATCACGATGGACTGAGCGCAAGTGGACCAATTCCGGCGCATCCGCGCCCCGGGCTCTTTCACCAAGTGGCACCGATCAAGTCTGATACCCCGGATAACAGCCCGATATCCGGGGTAGTGCATCTGCCGACCTGCGGCCATAGCGCTCCAGCCGTGCGCGAAGCGGCCCCGTTATCTGGGTCAGGCCCCATATCCGTTGATTTTTCGGCGGTTACTACCGGGACCCCTTCCGACATGGAGTACCTGCTCGGTACCTGGAAATCGGCTGCGGCGACGGCGTATGCCGGCGGTTGGGAAGAGGCACGGGCCGGGGCGTTGGAGGTTTTGGAGTCGCTGGGGGATATGGCGGAGTTGATGGGGGTGCAGGGGATGAATTTCCAGGGCACCGATTCTGATCTGCCGCCACTGCCTACGACGACGCTCACGCCGAATGGCTCGATGGGGTGGGGGACATGAAGGACGGGGTGTTGCGGATGCGTGAGGCCGCCCGCACCGCGCACACCAACTACACCAACGCCGTGGCCACGAACGTGGCGATGCTGGGCCGGGGCGCTGCACCGGAAGCGGGCAGTGAGCCCGACCACCGTCGACGTCGATCCCCAGGTCTACTACGACGCCGCTACCGCGCTGGGTGCCGCGGCGCTGGGGTTCGGTCGCGCGGTCGATAACCGGTGGTCGGCGCTGGCCGACTGCGAGGAGATGGCCGGCTCCTACGACGACGCGAAAGCGTGGGCCGCCGACTACGACGCGCGCGCCAACGAAGCCGTCGACACCGCGATGCTGCTGGCCGAGGCCGCCCGCGGCTACGCCATTCTGCTCGGGGAGATGGGCTACAACCACGCGATGGCCGACTGGGCCAGCGTGATCGGCAACACCGCCCCGGAACCGGCCCGGATTCCGGATCCCGACTGGATCTCGATGGTCAACCGGCCGGATCTGCCGTCGGCCGGCGGGCCGGGCAACGGCCTGGTGGCCGAGGGCCTGTCCGGGGCGGTCGATCTGCTCGACAAGATCGGGGTCGTCATCCCCGTGGGCGAGATCGCCACCGCGGTCGGTCAGGAACAACGGCCCGGACCTGCGCCCGGCGATCAGCCGGGGAAGCAGCCGCGCGGTTCCGGTCTGCCAGTAGATGACGTCGCGGGCGCCGCCCTTGCGGGTGACGGTCGCGCACCGGTTCACGGTATCGAGATCGGTGATGTCGAGAGTGAGGATCTCCTCCACGCGGGCCGCGGACTCGTACAGCATCGTCCACAGCACCCGCTCCCGCAGCGGAGCATCCCTGCCCAGCAACTCGCTCACCTCGGCCGAGGTCATGGCCTTGCTGTTGTCCGGCGCCGCCGGACGCGCCCGCAGCCGGACCACCGGATCGGTGCTCAGCCACTGCTGCTCGTGCCAATACGCACACGCCGACGACAGTGCCGTCAGCCGCAGATTGAACGTCTTGGGTGACTTCTCGCCCCACACGAACACGAACCATCCACCGACCCGATCCGGATCCAGCAGCGCCACATCACTATCCGCACCGAAATCGCGGACCAACCGATCCTGCGCGGCAGCGTAACCGCGGCGGGTATTCACCGCGGGGATCGTGGCGAGATACACCCGCACCGCATCCGCAAGTCGGACACCAGCCGTTCTCGCCGGAAGCGTCCGCACCGATCCCATCCGAACGCCCTCCAGCATTACGGCAGATAGTTTCCCGAGTCGCCCTGTCCCGGAACCGTCATCACGCCAGGACGACTCGCATAACTCACTACCGCCGGATTTCTGGCGGATGAGCCGCTACCCCCTCGTCCGGTGCCCTCGGGTAAGCGGCAGAAGCGGCCGGGGGCCCGATGCCACCCGGTCACTTCTGCCGCCGATGGTGCGCACCGTCGAGTTCGGGCCGGCCGTGATTTCGGCAAGTGGCGCCCGAACTCAGCCGGCGGCCGGACTCAGGTCAGGTGTCTGGCGAAGAAGCGGTTGCCTTCGTCCGCCGCGTACGACGGGACGCCGGTGTGCCCGCCCATATTGGCGTGCAGCGTCTTCTCCTCGGAGCCGAAGGCGTCGAACAGGTCGAGAGCCATTTGCCGGTCGTTTCCTTCGTCGTCCCACTGCAGCAGTACATGCAGCGGAATGGTGACCTGCCGCGCCTCGTCGAACATGCTGCGGGGCACGTAACTTCCGGCGAAAAGTACGGCGGCCGAGATACGCGGCTCGACCACTGCCAGTCGGACCCCGATGGATATCACCCCGCCCGAATACCCGACCGGGCCGCCTATCTCGGGCAGCGCCAGAAGCGCATCCAGGACTGTTCGGGATTCCGGGACCGCCCGGTCCACCAGGGGGAGGACGAGGCGGTCGACGATGCCGTCGTCGACCGCTTCGCCGGCTCGGACGGCCCGGCGAAGGTCGGCGCGAGCCTGTTCGGTGGCGGCCGAACGAGGCCGCTCACCGCTCCAGGGAAGCTCGATGGTAGCCGCGGCGTACCCCGCCGCCACGGCGTGCCGGGCCCGGTCGAGTAGCCGCGGATACATCGTGTGCAGTCCGCCCGGCTGGCCGAGCAGGATCAGCGGTACCGGGTCGGCTACTGTTCCGGGCGTCCACAGGATGCCGGGGATCTCGCCGAGGGTGAATTCGCGTTCGAGGATGTCGTCGAGGCGATGTTCGGAAGTGAATTGCACAGTCGTGCCTTTCGGGAGTGCTGTCGAGCGGCGCTCCCGGACGATCTATCGCCCGACCGTGACCCCGGAGGGGAGCACCCATGTCGATACTGCGTTCACGGATACCACCTCCTCGTTCTTTCGCACGGTCGCCTGGAAAATTAGCAGCGGTCCCGTCGTCCGGCAACGGGTTTTCACGGAGGTCCGGTCGGCAGTAGGGGAGTGGGGCTGTGCAAAGCGGTTCGTGTACACCGACGGCTCTCGACTCGAGCGAGGATCGGGGGCCGTCCAGCGGGGCCGGCTTTGGCTGGAGCAGAAGACGACGCGAACAGACATGCCGATCAAAATAAGAGCGATACGACGATATGCGCATCAATACATGATTGCTGCTCATCCAGCAATCAAAGCCATACTTCGAACCCCAAAAACAACATCTACACAGGGGTTCCGGTCAGTGACGTCTGCGGGTTGCGCACCTGTGTCGGGTGGACTGGGCCCGGCTGTGTTCTGTCTCAGCGCCGCCCGCGGAAGGTGCGGCGCAGGTCGTCGGTCCACTGGACGGGGATCTCCCAGGGAATGAAGTGGCCGCCTCGCTCGTGGACACTGAGATTCACGTGGTTGTACCACCGGGAGCGATCACTGCGGCGATAGTGTTCGATGCGGTCGGCGGTGCCGACTCCGGGTGGGTTCTCGTAGCCCACGAAAGTGATGCCGGTCGGCGCCTCCACGGCCGGGAGGCGGTCGTGGGAGGGTGTCCAGGGGTAGCGGTTGTGGTTGGCGTAGAGGCGTATCGAAGTACCGATGGTGTTGGTGGCCCAGTAGATCGTGGCGTGCGTGAGCAGGTCGTCTCTGCTGAACACGGTGTCGATATTGCCGCTGTTGTCGCTCCAGTTGAACCAGCGTTCCAAGATCCAGGCCAGCATGCCGGCCGGGGAGTCGGACAGGGCGTGGGCGAGCGTGCTGGGCGCGAGGAGGTGTGCGGCCAGGTGGACGGCGAAGCGCCTGTCCAATTCCACCGTTCGTGCGCGTGCCGCCGCGGATAGGTCGGCGGGGATCGGCCGCCCGCCGCTGAAGTCCCAGGCGCGGTCGCCGTTGAACAGGGTGAGTTCCAGGCCGGATCCGATGTGGACCGCAGCCAGTTCGTCAGCGTATTTGTGGCCCAGCTGCGCGGTGACCAGTGCGCCCACGTCGCAGCCGGCGGCACCGTATTTCCGGTGGCCGAGCACGTCGGTCATGAGGGTGTGCCAGAGGTCGGCGACCTTCCAGAAGTTCATATCCGGGCGATTCGTCAGCGGGCTGGAGAATCCGAAGCCGGGAAAGGACGGGACGATCACATCGAACGCGTCGGCCGGATCGCCACCGTGGGCTCCCGGATCCGCCAGTAGGTCGACGACCTTGGACCAGTGCCAGAACGTCCAGGGCCAGCCGTGCGTCAGGATCAGGGGCATCGGGTCCGGTCCGACGCCGGGTATTCGCATGAAATGCACCGGTACGCGGTCGATTTCCACCTCGAAGTGCTGGTAGGTGTTGATCTCGGCTTCGGCTGCGCGCCAGTCGTATCCGTGCCGCCAGTAGTCCACGAGCTTCTGGAGGTCGCTGCGGGGCACGCCGTAGTACCGGTCTTCGTTGCCGACGTCGTCGGGCAGGCGGGTCAGGTCCAACCGTTGCCGCAGGTCGGTGAGGACGCTGTCGGGGACATGGATCTTCGTCGGCTTCAGGGGGAACGGCCGGGCATTGTGGTTCGTGTCGCGCATCTGGCCTCCTGTGGCATATGCGGACGATTTTACATAAGCAGCTTATTTAAACAATTTTTATAAGTTGCGTATAGAGTTGCAGCCGTGGCCGATACCGACGATCTCGACCCGAATGCCTTCGCCGCGGCGATCGAGGCCTTCAACCGCGTCTACATCCGGATCCCCGTGCAGGAGAAGCTTCCGTTCACCACGCTGTCCGTGCTCGACACCCTGGCGCACCGCGGCCCGGCGCGGTTGACCGAGCTGACCCGGTCCGAACAGCTGACGCAGCCGGGTATCACGCAACTGGTCGCGCGTATGGAGCGTGACGGTCTGGTGTTGCGCCGTCGAGACCCCGGCGACGGTCGAGCTGTGATCGTGCACCTCACTGATGCGGGTCGGCGGGTCCGGCAGGCCCGCCACGACGATCGGGTCCGGCACCTGATTCCGATGATCTCGGAGTTGGAACCCGAACACCGCAGGGCGCTCGCCGCTGCACTGCCCGCCTTGGACCGGCTCGCGCGGCTGGAGCAAGAGCGCTGACCGAGCCGCCGGTGCGGTATCCGGCCGGCGGCGGTCAGGAAAGTGGTCAGCTCACCGATTTCTTGAGGATGTCGGCGATGCCGGCCTCGGCGGCGGATGTCATCTCGGCGAGCGCGAAGGCCGTCGGCCACAGTGCGCCGTCGTCGAGGTTGGCCGAATCGTTGAACCCGAGCGTGGCATAGCGAGCCTTGAACTTCGCGGCGCTCTGGAAGAAGCAGACGACCTTGCCGTCCTTGGCGTAGGCCGGCATCCCGTACCAGAGTTTCGGTGACAGCTCGGGCGCGTTGGCTTTGACGATGGCGTGGATCCGTTCCGCCATGACGCGGTCGGTGTCCGACATCTCCGCGATCTTCGCGAGCACATCGTTTTCGCCGTCCGCTTTGGCTGCCCGTGCGCCGCGGCGCGCGGCCGTCTTCAGTTCCTGGGCGTGTTCCTTCATCGCGGCGCGCTCTTCGTCGGAAAAGGCGACCGCTGCGGCGTTCTTCGTACGGGTGGCGGATTTCTGCTGGACGGCCATGATTTTTCCTCTGTGTGGTTCGGGGTGCCGGGTAGGTGGAGTCGGTTCGTTGCGAGTGGTTCAGCGGTCCTGGATGAGGCCCAGTACGTTGCCGTCGAGGTCGGTGACGGTGGCGACCAGTCGGCCCGCACCGACGTCGCGGATCGGTTCTCGTACCTGGGCGCCGGCGGCGGTGACATCGGCCAGCTTCGCCTCGATATCGGTGACGTGCCAGTAGGCCACCGGCGAGGTCATGCCCTGGGGGCCGCCGCCGGGGACCAAGCCGATGTGCTGGCCGCCGGCGGTGTCGAACCCGACGTAGTAGGTGCCTTCGGTCTGCGGCTGTACACCGAGCAGCGCGGTGTACACCGTTTTGGCCTTGTCCAGGTCCGATACGGGATGCAGCACGGTTTTGATTCCGAAGGTGGTTTCGGCGCTCATGGTCTCTCCTGATGGTTCGGGGTAGCGGTTGGTGGGTGGACGGGTCGAACGAGGGTCGCGGGTCTTCGTCCGGGCGTCCGACCGGCGATTTCTCCGCTGGACCGTTTCTCTCGCGTCCATGCCGATTACGTTATGGGCGTGGATGTGCGGTGCCATCCGTGCCGACCACGGAACGCACCACGGAAAGGGCACGTAGTCGTGCCCCCGTAGCGGTACGGAGCGGGTGCGGGAAGATGGGTGGCGTGTCGAAGCAGAAGGTCACCGGCGGGATCTCGGGCCGGGAGGCCGAAGTTCTGGATCTGGTAGGGCAACATCGCAGCAATGCCGAGATCGCCGCACAGCTGTTCATCTCGGTGCGCACCGTGGAAACGCATGTGTCCTCGCTGTTGCGCAAGGTCGGTGTTCCCGATCGGCGGGCGCTGGCAGATCGCGCGGTGGAGTTCGCGGAGCGTCGTCCCGAGACGGTGTCGGTGCTGCCGTCGCCGTTGACGTCGTTCGTCGGCCGTTCTCGCGAACGGGCGGCGCTTCGGGCCGCGGTGACGGCGCACCGGCAGGTCACCGCGCTGGGTCCCGGTGGTGTCGGTAAGACCCGGTTGGCGTTGACCGTCGCCGCGGATCTGTCCGGGGTGCTGCCCGGTGGCGCGTGGTTCGTGGATCTCGTTCCGGTGACCGATGCGGCGATGACGGGGGCCGCGGTGGCTGCGGCGCTGGGGCTCGGTGAGCAGCCGGGGCGCAGTCTCGAGGCTTCGGTCCTGACCGCGCTCGCCGACCGGGAAACTCTGCTGGTGCTCGACAATTGTGAGCATCTGCGGGAGGGGGTGGCGCCGTTCGTCGAACGGTTGCTGGCGCGGTGTCGGGGTGTCCGGGTACTGGTCACGAGCCGGGCCCGGCTCATGGTGCCGTTCGAGCAGGTGTATGTGGTGCCGCCGTTGTCCGTGGGCGAGGCGGTTGTGTCGGATGCGGCGGATTCGGATGCTGTCGCGCTTTTTCTGGATCGTGCGGCTGCGCTGGGCTGCCCGGTGGAGCCGGGGCAGCTGGATCGGGTCACCGAGGTGTGCCGGCGGTTGGACGGTTCGGCGCTGGCGATCGAGTTGGCGGCGGCGCGGCTGCCGTCGTTGGGTCTCGATGGTTTGACGGCGAGTCTGGCCGACCCGTTGCGGCTGTTGGTCGGGGGGCGCCGGGCCGATGATCGGCATCGTTCGGTGCGGGCGATGCTCGATTGGAGTCAGGCGTTGCTGGATGAGCCCGATCGGTGTCTGTTGCGGCGAATCGCGGTGTTCGTGGCGCCGTTCACCGCGGCCGATATCGCTGGGGTGGCCGGGTTCGCGCCGCTGGAGCCGGTGGCGGTTGCGGATGGTTTGGCGCGGTTGGCCGAGCAGAGTCTGTTGATTGCGGTCATGTCTTCGGCCGGCACTCGTTACCGGATGCTGACGACGATCCGCCGGTACGGGCTGGAACGACTCGATGAGGCCGGTGAACTGGCGGAGGTCCGTGCCCGCCATTTGCGTAGGTGTGTGGAGGTCGGTGCGGGACTGGCGCGGGATCTGCCCGGTGCGGCGGGTGAGTGGCGGGCTGGGTTCGATGCGGCGGCCGATGATCTGCGGGCCGCTCTCGGGTGGGCCGTGGACAAGCCCGAGTTCCGGGCGGCGGCTCATGATCTGGCGTTGTCTCTGGCGGAGCTGGCTTTTGCCCGGAATCTGGTCGGTGAGTCTCAACGTCGGTATGAGCAGGCGGCGGCGCTGGCCGGTGACGCGGTGCGCGCGGCGGCGGCGCTGCGCGGTGCGGCGGCGGTGGCGGGTTGCCGGTTGGACGGTGCGGATATGTATCGGCTGTTTCGGGCGGCCGCCGATATCGCGCGGGGGGCGGGTGACCGGGCTGCGGCGGCGACCGATCTGGCGACTGCGGCGATCACGGTCTATCGGATGGCCGAGACTTTCGCCGGGCCGCTTCCGGTGGTCGAGGCGGCAGCGCTGTTGTCGGAAGCTCGTGCGCTGGCCGGGGAGGATCTCGGTGCGGCTGCGGCGATCGCGTTGGCGGAATGTGGGGTGCCGTCGGATTCCGGTGATTCGGCTCGGCCGGTGTCCGGCTCGGAGGTGGGCGTGGCTGTCGGTGCGGCGGAGCGCGCGGTCGAGGCGGCGTTCCGTATCGGCGATCCGCTGGTACAGAGTGCGGCGTTGGACGCGTTCGCGGCGGCGCAGTTGTGGGCGGGCGACACTTTCGGTTCGGTGGATACGGCTCGGCGGCGGGTGGCGTTGCTCGCGCCGGTGCCGGCGTCGCCGGCGAGCGCGCTGGAGCGGATGAACGCGCTCGCGGAGGCGGCCGAGTCGTGTATCGGGGTGGGTGATCTGGTGGGTGCGCGCCGTTGGGGTGAGCAGTTGCGTGATCTGCCGTTGCTGGCGGAGCGGGGTGATTTCGCTACGTCGCGGTTGTTGGTGGCGGATGCGCTGGCGGGCCGGTCGGGCGAGGTGCTGGCGGCTGCGGATCGCTTTCTGGATGCGTGGGTGTTCGCGGGGCGCGGGCATGCTCCGACGCTGGGGCCGGCGGCGGCTGCGGTGGCGATGGTCCACGGGTTGCGCGGTGCTGCGTCGGCTCGCGCCGAGTGGCTGGGGATCGCCGGTGAGCTCGGTGTGGTTCCGGCGCAGCGGGATGCCTATTTCGCGGTTTTCGATGCGCTGGTGCTGTTGCACGAGGGGGATGCGGCCGGTGCTGCGGCTGTGTTGGCGCCGGAGCCGGAGGAGATGGATCAGCGGGCGGTTTGGGTGTGGCGGCACTGGTATGTCGCGTTACGTGCCGAGGCGGCGGTTCTGGTGGGTGATCCGGCGGCGCGGGAGCGGTTGGCGACTGCCCGGGCGGTGACGGCCGGTGATCCGGTGGCCGGCGCGATCGTGGAGCGTGCTGCCGCGCTGTCGGACGGCGGCCTTGGATCGCTGCCTGTGGTGGCGGCCGCTTTCGAGGCGGCGGGGTGCGTGTATCAGCGGGCCCGCACACTGGTGCTGGCCGGTGGTTCTTTTGCCGGGCCGGGTGCAGCGGCCTTGGGTGAGCTCGGTTTCTTGCGTCCGGAGACGCGTTGACGTCTGCTCCCGTGGTTCAGGATGTTTCGGTGTCGGCTGTCAGATCCGCGATCCGCGCGACGATGTCCGGATAGCGTTTGGTGTGGGCGCCGCCGTCGAGGTCGATGGCGCGGGTGTTCGCGGCGTCGCCGTCGAGGTCGGCGATGACGACGGTGTCGCCGCGTTCGGCCATGAGTTGTGCGGTGGCCCAGCCGATTCCGGAGGCGCCACCGATGACGACCGGTACGGGGTGTTCTGTGCTCATCGGTGTTTCCTCCGTTGTGCTCGTCCGTGTAGCTCGGCCCAGCTACACGGACGAGCATCCATACAGGTGTCTAGCAGCAGTGGTGGAATTTCGCCGACATGTGCCCCGGTAGTTGTGAATGTCGTCGCGGATGCGGTTGCCGGCACCGACACCGGAATGTTCCTGCTCGGTTCGATGTTCATCGAACCAATTGCCCTGTGGGAAAGGTTCCGAGATGCCCAGCACTCCTTCTCGTTTCGACGGTAGATTCGCCCTGGTCACCGGCGGTAGCAGCGGTATGGGCCTGGCCACCGCGCGCCGCCTGCTGGACGAGGGAGCGCGGGTGATCATCACCGGTCGCGACCGCGCCGGACTCGCCACCGCCGCGTACGATCTGGACGCGGGTGACCGGTTGGTCACTGTGCCCGGAGATGTCGCCGTCCCGGGCGATCTCGATGCCCTCATGGAGACGGCGCGGTCCCGTTTCGGTCGTCTCGATGTGGTGTTCGCCAATGCCGGGACCGCCGCTTTCGTCCCCGCCGGCGAGATCACCGAGGAGTATTTCGATCGGGTGGTGGCCACGAATCTCAAGGGCGTGTTCTTCACTGTGCAGAAGGCGCTGCCGTTCGTGTCCGATCACGGTGCGATCGTGGTGAACTCGTCGTGGGCGGTGCATCGAGGCGTTCCGGCCGCGTCGTTGTATTCGGCGACCAAGGCGGCGGTCCGCAATCTCGCCCAGACCCTGGCTGCCGAACTCGCACCGCGTCGTATCCGGGTGAATTCGATCAGCCCCGGCTACATCGATACGCCCTCGTACCGAGCCGAGGTATCCGAGGAGGCGAAGGCTGCCGCGATATCGTCGGTCGCCGCGGGCCGTCTGGGTTCGCCGGCGGATATCGCCTCGGCGGTGGCTTTCCTGGCGTCGGACGAGGCTTCCTACGTGAACGGGCAAGATCTGCTGGTGGACGGCGGTCTGATCACCGCGATTCCGGCTCCGATGGTCTGAACCGCGCTCGGTCGAGCGCGGGGAGCGGGCGGTATCGCACAACTCCGACCGCGACACGCCACGATTATCGAATTCGAAACTGTGACGTGTGTCGATTGCCAGATATGGAATCCGTCGCTATCGCGGCCGGTCTGGGGGTAGGGGCTCCGCGACGATCCCGATCTACGAGCACGGGGTCCGGTGAACTCATGAGTTCACCGGACCCCGCGTCGGCTGTATCCGATCGCCGGGTGCGAACCCGGCGGGATAGGCAGCTCGATTACATCTGGCGCATCTGCTGACGCAGCTGATGGAACTGCAGCTCCCACTGCATGGCGCGATCCTGGGAACGGCTGGACTGATCCTCGGCCTGCTGCGCGAGCTGCGCGGCCTGGTCGGCCTGGTCCTGGGCCGACTGACAGCGCTGCGCGGCCTGGTTGGCCTCGCTCTGCGCCTGCTGGGCCTGAGCCTGGGCCCGGTCGGCCTCGCTCAGGGCCTGCTGGGCCTGGTTCTGGGCCTGGATCGCCTGCTGGCGGGCCTGCTGGGCCTGGTTGTTGGCCTGGTTGGCCTGGTTCTGCGCGATCTGCGACTGGTGCTGCACCTGGCGGGACTGCTGTTGCACCTGCCGGGCGATGTTCTGGGCCTGCTGCGCGTACTGCCGGGCCTGCTGGCATTCCTGCCGGATCTCGTCCAGGCCCATGCGCAGCACGTCCAGGCTCTGGATTTCCTGCTGACTGCTTCCGTTGCTGGAACGGGTCGCAGTGCTGGTGTCTTGCGCCATCTGAGCATCCTTCCAAAGGGTCGGTTTGAAACGGACTGACTCGTGGAGCGCTCAATATCCTCGCACAGCAGGGGCGCTACCCATGGTCACGTTCGGGGAAACATCGGCGAAAAAACCCCAGTTCGGAGGGTATATCGCGGTTATCGGACGCGACCCCGGCATAACGCCGGGCGATGCGCTCACCCGCGGCATCGGCGGATGCCATACCGAGACCGCACCGTCATCCACGGGCACCGGGCTCGTTGTCAGAGCCCGAGTTTGGTGACCGCATTGTCGGCGAGCGGGTCGGCGGTGCGGATGTAGCGGTGCACGGTGCGGGGGTTGCTCCACCGCCCCTGGCGCATTATCTCGCGGTCGGCAGCCCCGCCGAGTGCGGCCTGCGTGGCGAAACCGGCGCGCAGCGAATGTCCGGAGAAGAGTGCGGGATCCAGGCCCGCGCGGGCCGCGTAGCGTTTGACGAGCTCGGCGACGGCCCGTCCGGAGATCGGTGCCGCACCCAGCCCACCGTGCCGGTTGATCGCGGGGAACAATGGCTGGTCGGGTCGCAGCCGTGGATCGGGGCGGTATCCATGACAGCGGTGCATGCGGATGTCGGTGGCGGGCTGATCGGCCACCCATTCGCGCAGACTTCCCGGGGCCGCGGCGTCGGCGGTCAGCACGTGCATCCAGTCGGCGCAGGCACAGACCGGGCAGGTGGATGCCTGCTGCCCGCGGGGGAGCGCGACGCGTTGTTCGGTGATGCCGGTGGGGTCGGTTTTCGTGGTGGGCAGGTGGATCAGTAGCAGCGGTTCGCCGGTGCCGTGGTCGGTACCGAAGTGGATATCGGCGATCCGCAGGCCCGCGAGTTCGCTGCGGCGCAGGGCTCCGGCGAAGCCGAGGAGCAACAGCAGGGTGTCGCGGCGCCGGGCGGGTTCGCCGGGCCAGCCGGCTTCGGGTAGACCGGCGAGGAGTTCACCGAGGGTGTGCAGCAGGATCGGCCTTTTCCGGGTGGGCCGGGCGCGGCGGGTGCGGCGGATACCGCGCAGGGTGAGTCGGACGACGTCGCTGCGGGTGGGGGCGGGTAATCCGTTGGCTGCGTGCACGGCGGCGATGGCGGCGGATTTCCGTTCCAGGGTGGCCGGGCTGTAGGAGTGGCGGCCGTCGGGTGTGCGGGCATCGGCAGCGGCGGCGAGGTAGACGGCGATATCGAGCGGGTCGGCCGGTAGGGCGCAACGGTTCTCACCGGCGCACCAGGCGGCCCAGGCGATCCAGTCGGTGCGGTACGCGCGCAGGGTGTTGGGGGATTGGGAGGCCGTGAGGTAGCGGCCGAGCGCGGTGGCCTGTTCGCTGTCGAAGCGTTCGCGTACCTGGCGTAGTGCGGCGGTGTCGACGAGGACGCTGGTGACACCGCGCCGCAGTTCGGTGCGGACGGTGTCGGGCAGAGCGAGGTCGGTGTCGTATTCGGTCACGGTGAGCCCCTCGGTAATTTCGTAACTCGATTCGTTTGGTTGGCCGAAACGTAACGAAACGTATTACGAATCAGCCGCTCTCACTCACTCTACAATCCTGACCGCCGATAATGTTCACTTATCGGCGGTTAGACCGAATCGGGCCTCCGGAGCCCGTGCGAACGACTCACCCATTACGTTTCGTCGAAATACGTAGTTCACAAACGAAACAACGCTACGATTTGCCGGTGCCCTCAGTCTGCAACTACCCCGGCTGCACTCGCCCCCTCGCCAAACCCGCCGGCCCTGGCCGCCCGTCCGAGTACTGCGAACTCCCGGACCACACTCGTTGGCGCGCATGGCGAGAGCGGCAGCGCTTACAGCAAGAGGCAGAGGCCCCCACGGAAAACGTCACTGTGACACCACAGGGTCCGGTAACCACCGCCCGCCTCCGCGCCGATGAACTCCTCACTCAATTCCGCACCCTCGCCGACCAACTCGGCACCACCCTCTCCGCCGCGGTTACCGAGATGAGCACCCTCGCCGACCCGTCCGCAGCCGAGGCGCAGGTGCAGGCCGTCCAAGCGGACGCGGCCCGGCGGATCGCCGAAGCCGAAATGGCCGCCGCCGCAGCCGAACAGGCCCGACGGGAAGCACACGAGGCCCGCGGCCGGGCCGAGGATGCCGCCGAGGACGCGGCCCTCGCCGCCGAGACAGCTGAAACGAGTATCGCCGCCGCGGATGCCCGCACGACCGCAGCCGTCCGCGACCGCGACGAAGCGCTCCGCGAGGTCGAGAAGATCACCGCCCGCGCCGCCGACGACGTTTTCGCCGCCCGCAGCGCCGCCGAGGCCGAAATACGCACCGTACGCAACGAATCAACAGCCGAACAGGAGCGACTCCGGGATCACTGCGCCCAGGAGATCGAGCGGGCACAGCGCGCGGCCGAGACGGAGGTCGAGCGGATACGCCGGGACGCCACCCGGCGCGAAGCCGCGGCGGCAGCCGAACGCGACCTGGCGGTACAGCGGGCCGCCGATACCGAGCGCGCCCTCGAACGCGCCGAACGATCGGCCGCCGAACGCGCCGAAGCCGCGCAGGAGACACGCGCGGAACTGAACCGCCTGCGCGCGGATACCGACGCACTACGCAATGAACTCGCCGAAGTCCGCCGGTCATCCGTCGCCGATCTCGCGGCCGCACGTACCGAAGCCGGCGACCGCCTGGAGAAGACGCGCGCGGAGGCCGCGCAGCGACTGGAAGCACTCGAACACGCCCGGACCCAGACCCTGGCGCGCGCCGAACGAGCCGAACGTCAGCTCGACGATCTACTGGCCGAACGCGCGACACATACCCGGCAGGCACCGGTGCCTGCCGGCGACGCGGGATGACGTAGCACAATCTCCGGTATGGCTCTCATCCATCGCACGACCCTGGAACCGTCGAAACTGGAGCTACTCGGTCGTTGGCTCCCGAACCGACCGTGGTATTCGGGTCCCGGCAGAGCGGAGGACCTGCGCCGAGTGGGTGGTTTCCGGCTCGACGACCCGGCCGGCGCGGTGGGGATCGAGATGCTGGTGGTCACCGATACCGGCAGCGCCGAGCCGATCACCTATTTCGTGCCGCTGAGCTATCGGGACACCGAGCTGGAGACCGAACCCGATGCCTTGCTGGGCACTGCGGAACACGGAGTGCTCGGCACCCGGTGGATCTATGACGGCACCCGGGACCCGGTGGCTGCCGACCGGATGGTCGCGCTGCTGGCCGGTGGCGCGCAGGCACAGCACGGTACCGAAAGCGACACTCCCGAACTCGGTGTTCTGGTCGCCGCCGCCAGACTTCCCGCCGGCGGATCGGCGCTGGTGTCGACGGCGGAGAACCCGGTCGGAACTGATATCACCCTCGCCGCCGGGCAACTGCGGGTGCACCGGGTGCTGGGCCGGTCGGAACCGGTCCTGCGCTCCGGCCAGGTGATCCTGCCGTGGAGTGCGCCGGACGGCACTACGGTCCGCAGTGTGGTCCTCTCGGAATTGCGGTGAAGCCGTCGTCCAGGCTTCGCGGCGGTGTGCGTTGCCCATCGGTTCGCTTGCGGGCAACGCACACCCTGCCGCGTTATTTCACGTACACCGTGTCGTAGAACTGCAGCGCCGCCGCGATCCCGACCGGCACCCCGATCAGGACCACACCCGCGGCGACACCGAGGGTGACCCCGGCCGCGGCCCCGGTGATACACAACCCGATCGGTCCGACGAAGAAGGTCGGAACCACCAGCGGGGCCCCGATCACTGCCCCGGCGACACAGCCGAGCGCTCCGCCGATGAGGCTGCCCAGCAGGGTGCCGATACCGGTGGCCAGACCGAACTGGGTGGCGGCCATGCTCAGTGCACTGTCGAAGTCCTCGGCACCGACCGGCTGCAACATGGCCGCCGGGCGGGCCTGTGCCGGATCGGTACTCGGGGTGAACGTGGCAGTGTTCCCGTCGACCTGGGCCGCGATCGGCCATTCCTTACCGTCTTTGAGGTAGGTGAGGGGCAGGCCGGCGACGAGGCGGCCCTGATCGTCGAGGACCTGGAATTGGCTGCCCTGCACAGTGAGCGATCCGCCCTGGGTGCGCAGCACGACCGAGCTGTCGACGATGCTTGCGGTGTAGTGGATTCCCGGCAAGATGTCGGTCTGCAGGGTGGAACCGTTGTCGGGCGCGGTGGGAGTCGGCGCGGCGTAGGCGGTGGCGGAGGTGGCGCCTAGAGCGGCGACGGCGAGCAGGGAAGCGGCGATGTACCGGCGAGTTTGCATCTGTCTACAGCCTTTGTCTTGCAGCAAATGGACATCGAGTCACCCGCTGCGCAGGTCTCATCCAGTGGGTGTGCTCGGTGGGCCCGTACCGGCATACGCGCCGCCAGACGATCGTGGGCGCGCAGTGTTTCCCGGCCGCTACCCACAGCGTGTCCGTTTCGTTAACGTGTTAGCGAAATATTGTGACCGCGTTAACTTTTCGCTGCCCGGTTTTTACATGCGCAGCGGCAGACCGGCTTCCATCCGCGCGATCCGGTCTGCGTGCACGATATGGGCTCGTTCCAGCAGTGCCATCAGTTCGGTTTCGCCCTCCCGGATCCGCCGCGTGTATTTCCGCGGCAACGCGGCGATCGTGTCCTCTTCGGCGGTCATCTCCGTGTAGGTGCGTTCGCGCAGCGCCTGATCGGCCTCGTAGCCGAGATCCAGATAGCGGGTGGCGTGCCTGCGGGCATTGGCCACCGCGGTCTGGGCGCGTCCCGCCGGGCTGAGCAAGGATGCGGCGACCGTCACCAGCAGCACCACCACGATCACCGCCAGCGATGCGGCGGTGGATATCTCGGTCACCGGTACCGGATCCCCGTGGTTGATGAACGGCACATTGTTCTCGTGCAGGGCGTGCAGGACGAGTTTCACCCCGATGAAGGCCAGGATCGCGGCCAGTCCGAAACCGAGATAGATCAACCGATCCAGCAGCCCTTCCAGCAGGAAGAACAATTGGCGCAGGCCGAGCAGGGAGAACGCGGTGGCGGTGAAGACGAGAAAGACGTTCTGGGTGAGCCCGAAGATGGCGGGGATCGAATCCAGCGCGAACAGTACGTCGGTGCCGCCGATGGCGACCATGGCCAGCAGCATCGGCGTCAGCCGGCGGCGCCCGTCGATCACGGTGACGAGTTTGTCGCCGTCGTAGGCGTCGGTGGTGCGCAGGAACCGGCGGGCCAGGCGCAGGACGAACGTATCGCCGGAATGGCTGTCCTCGCTCTCCGGTTTCAGCATGTTCCCGGCGGTGATCAGCAGTGCCGCCCCGAACACGTAGAACACCCAGGCGAACCGGTTGATGAGGGTGGCGCCGACGAAGATGAACCCGGTGCGCACCACCAGGGAGAACACGATTCCGACCAGCAGTACTTTCTGCTGGGCCGCACTCGGGACCCGGAAGGTCGTCAAGATGATCAGGAAGACGAACAGGTTGTCCACCGACAGCGCTTTCTCGGTGATGTAGCCGGCGAAGTATTCGACCCCCATCGTCGTCCCGCCGAGAATCCACACCCCGAATCCGAAAGCCACGGCGATACCGACGTAGGCGGCCGACCAGACCGCGGCCTCGGTCAGCGACGGCGTGTGCGCGCTGCGGACATGGAAGTAGAAATCGAACAGCAGCAGTGCGGCGATCAGCGCGAGTGCGCACACCCAGGCCAGTGCGGGAACGGTCACGTTGTCTCCTGCCCGGTGTGTATGTGCGGGACTGGGGCGACTGTAGCCCCGGTTCCGGCCGCGGCCGGGTTTGCGCAGGTGGTGTCGAGGGGTCGTCGTGGCGGGGGGTTACTCCGGTGCCGTGTCCCGATCGGGCCGGGGGATCGGGGTGAACGTGATCCGGTTGGCCACGGAATCGAAGGCGAGCAGCGGTGGCGCGCCGTCGGATTCTTCGTCGCGGTGCATCAGTGCGTGCTGTCGTTGTTCGAACTCGATGTGTTTGGACCCCTGGAACATGGCGTTCACCTGTTCGAATCCGGTGGCCGCGACCGTGCGCGAACCGTGCCGCCGGGTCCAGGGCAGCAGCCGCCCGCCGGTGATCCGGTTGACCGTGACTTCGGCGAATGCCAGTGCGATGAGCAGGCACACCAACCCGGGCAACGTCATCGCCCACACGACTCCCATATCGGGATTGTAGGGCGGTGCGGGCCGCCGCGGCGCCGAGCGGATAACCGGACACTCGCGGCAACCGTTGGGCAATTCGGGTGCGGACCCATATCATTCTGCTATGCCGACCTACGAGGAAGCGGACGCTGCTCCGGTGTTCGGCCGCGGTGTCCGCCAGACGGTGCTGGCGATGGGGGTCTGTTCGGTGGTGATCGGGGTGGCGACGGTGATCTGGCCGGACAAATCGCTGAGTACGGTCGGCAATCTGTTCATGTTCTCGCTGCTGTGCAGCGCGGTGACCCTGGCGGCGGTGGCGTTCGGGAGCCGGCTGGGCCGGTTCCCGCGGGCGCTGCTGCTGCTGGCCGCGCTGGTCTCGCTGCTGACCGCGGCATTGTGCTTCCGGGCGGGGGATTGGACCCTGCTGCTGGCGATGTGGCTGGGATTGGCGTGGTCGGTGCGGGGTATCGCGCACGCGGTGGCCGGGGTGTGGGACGACGACGAGGTGACCGGCAGCGGGAAACAGGAAGTGTTCGGTCTGCTGACACTCACCGCCGGTTTGGTGATCGCGATCGCGCCGTTCGACGATATCGAGACACTGGCTCTCGTCGCGGGTTGCTGCATCACGCTGTTCGGAGTGCTGGAGATCTGGACGGCTGTCCGTTCACCGGCCGCCATCCAGGGCGCGGGGGTCGCGCTGACTCCGGACGAGCATCTGACGACGGTGATCGCGAGCGCGGGAGGTTCCGGGGGACGCACCCGCGACTGACGCGCCGGAAGGGCACCGATTTCGATACCCTTCCAGGTATGGCGATCATTACGAGCCATCGGATCATGCGCCTACGTGCGCTCATCGAGCACCCCAACACCGGCGCCGACGAGCGCGCGACCGCGCAGCGCATGCTGGACCGGATGCTGGACCGGTCCGGCTATTCGGCGACCGGTGACCGTACGTACGGAGATCGTCATCATCGCGTCGGTAAACATGCCGATCTGCCGTCGGTTGCCGAGATGATCCGCGCCGATATCGCGCTGGGCCGCATCATGTTCGCGCCGCAGACCCGTCTGGGCGAGCCGGCGATCCGGGATCCGCTCGGTGACGCACCGGTCCAGATCGAGATCACCGTCGATCTGCCACACCACGGCTGTATCGATATCACCATCGACAATGTGCCGCGGGAATGGGGCTGGGTACTCGACGACGGTATCGAATGTGTCAGCCCGCAGTTGCAGGAACTGGCGACCGAACTGGCCGACATCATGAACGGCTACAACTGCGACGGCAGCGATATCGCGAAGCGGTTCTTCGGCCGGGTACGTATCCCGGACTTCACTCTGGTCTGGTAGCACGCCGGTGTATCCGGTCGCGGCGGGAGAGCCGGCGATCCGGGGCGATATCGGATCATTCCGGAAAATGGGGTCTCGCCTCGCCCGGCCGGACGTAACCGGTTAAAGTAGTTACATGCCTTCCGGCCTGATACTGCGCTCCCGCACCGGCATCGACTACCACTTCGACCCCGGCGCACTGTGCCTGGAACTGCTCCCCACCGGAGGCCCCGGCCCCTACCGGGTATACGAAGTACTGCACACCCCCAACGATGTGATCGCCTGGGCCGGCCGTTGCCGGCTCACCCCGACACCCGACCTCACCGTGACCGCCGCCGAAGTCACCGCCACCCGGCATTTCCGCGACACCCTCTTCGGAATCGCCCACGCTCGCGCCCGCGCAGAATCACTGAGCGCCGGCGACCTCGATCTGCTGAACGAATTCGCCGCCGCGCCCCCACTGATCCCCGGCCTCACCCGATCAGGTGCCCGCACCTGGTCCCCGGGCTCCGGCACCGGGCTGCTGTCGACGGTGGCCCGGGACGCGATCGACCTGCTGACCGGCCCCTACGCCCACCGAATCCGCACCTGCGCGGCCGCGGACTGTCAACTGATCTACGTCGACACCTCACGCCCCGGCCGCCGCCGGTGGTGCTCGATGGAGCACTGCGGCAACCGCGACAAAGTGCGCGCGCACCGCGCGCGCAACCCCGAGAAAGGATGACCACCGTGCCCACTGGACTCACCGCCGACGCAGGATGGCAGATCGGCGTCTCTCGCACCCTGCCCTACCCGCAGGACGTCGTCTGGGACTATCTCACCGGCCCCGCGGGCCTGGCCTGCTGGCTCGGACCGGGTGCCGCTCCGGCACCCGAGCCCGGCGCGCCGTATCGCACCGATACCGGGGTGACCGGCGAGGTCCGCAGCTACCGTCCCGGCGACCGCATCCGCCTCACCTACGGTCCCACCACCGTGCAGGTCGCACTCACTGCCGCGGCCGGCGATCGCACCCGGGTGCGTTTCCATCAGGAGCGGATGTCGAGCGCCGGACAGCGCGAACAGCAGCGGGCGCATTGGCTACAGGTGATGGACCGGATCGGCGCGGCCCTGGCCGCGGGCTGAGTCGGCTCAGCCCGCGGCGACCTCGATCCGTGGCGAATGGGTGACCGGAAAGTTCACCGACGCCGCGATGAAACATCGGGTGTGGGCCACGCCGTGCAATTCGCGGGCCCGGTCGACCATCTCCGCGGAGGCGACCGTGACCACCGGGCGCAGTTCGGCCGCGGTGAACCGCCCACCACCGTCGCTGTCCTCGGCCATGGTGGCCACCGCGTCGTCGCGGTATTCCAGAACCGTGACCCCGCCGACCGCGCATAGATGCAGATACCACAGCAGATGACACTGGCTCAGCGATGCGAGGAGTAGCAGTTCGGGATTCCAGCGGGCCGGGTCGCCGCGGAAAGCCGGGTCCGCAGAACCCGGCAGGTCGGGGCGACCCGGTACGCGGGAGACGTAGGCACGGTCGTAGGAGCGGTAATCCACCGTTCCTCGCTCACCTGCCCCGGTCCAGTGGGTGCGACATTCGTATCGGTGCGTCTTACCTGCCATGGTTGTGATCGTCGCTGCCGGGCGCCTGTTCTGTCGAGCGGCCCGGTTCCGGCCTCATCGGTCCACAGCCGAATCCTCTTGGAGATCCAGGCCGATGGGCGTGATCGCGGGGATCTCCCCGCACGCCAGCACCGCGCGGGTGAGCGGACGCAGTGCCCGGCGGAGTTCCGCGCGTTCCTCGACGCTCAATACTGCGTACGCCGCCGCGGCCGCGGCGTCGGTGCGGGATTCGATCCCCGCTTTCACCGCCGTCCCTTCTTCGGTGGGGCCGTCTGCGCCGGCGAGCCCCCGGGCGCGCAGCCCGTCGAGCAGTGTCTGCCATTCCCGGTCGTCGAAATCTCTGGATACCGTGTAGATCTCACGGGGTATCCCGCGCACCAGCGTTTGCAGTACATGCGATTCCCGCCCACCGATACCGGCCGCTATCAGGGCCGCGATATGTCCGTCACCGCGATGTTCCCGCAACAGGGTCGCCGCATGCCACAACCGCGCGACCGGGTCGGCCGGTTCCGGGAGGGCCCGGTTGGCGGCGAACAGGGCACGCCCCTCCAGCGGCGCCGCGGCGGCCGCCCGTGCCGCCAGTTCGGCCGCAACCTCGACATCCGGGCTGTCGGCGAGCGCGCCGAGCTGGCGGCGCAGCGCCGCGGTCGCCCCGTGCTCCCGCGCGGTGAGTGCCGCTTCCGGGGCGGCGTATTCCCATGCCGCGGGCAGTGCTCGGCGGATCCGCTCGATGGTGAAGTTGTAGAACAGTGCGTGCACGACTTCGGGCCCGGCCGCGCCGAGCGGGGCGGCGCGGCCGGCGAAATACCCCGTCCAGAACCCCCGGTAGCCCGCGGTTTTCAATGCCTGCAACGGTTCGGGTGAGAAATAGGTGACGGCGTGCAATGGTTCGAGCAGGCTCCATGCCTGCCGCGCGAACGCGGGGAGTGCGGTGCTCATGGCCGCCACGCTACTGGGCGCTCGCCGGCGGTTTCCGCGTGGAGAATCCGTGATCACGAGCGTGGTCATGGCGCCGTCCGGATCGCACCGCGGCATAGACGACTACCCGACCCGCCACACGACGCAGCGCCCGGAAGTCCGAGGACTTCCGGGCGCTGCGCTGCCGCTATCGGTTCATCCGAACCGGATCAGACCAGATCGAACCGGTCCGCGTCGATCACCTTGTTCCAGGCCGACACGAAGTCGCGCACGAACTTCTCCTTCGCGTCGTCGGCCGCGTACACCTCGGCCACTGCGCGCAGTTCGGAGTTCGAGCCGAACAGCAGGTCGTAGCGGGTGCCGGTCCACTTGACCTCGCCGGTCGCGGTATCGCGAGCTTCGAAGGTCTCCTGGGATTCGTCGGTGGCCTTCCACTCGATACCCATATCGAGCAGGTTCACGAAGAAGTCGTTGGTGAGTGTCCCGACCTTGTCGGTGAACACACCCTGCTCCGACTGCTTGTAGTTCGCGCCCAGCACCCGCAGCCCGCCGATCAGCACGGTCAGCTCCGGCGCGGTAACCCCGAGCAGATTCGCGCGATCGATCAGCAGGTGCTCCGACGGCAGCCGGTGGCCCTTGCCGATGTAGTTGCGGAAGCCGTCGGCCCGGGGTTCGAGCACCGCGAAGGAATCCACATCGGTCTGTTCCTGCAGCGCATCGTTACGACCGGGCGTCACCGGTACGGTGACCTGCACGCCCGCCGCTTTCGCGGCCTGTTCGACACCGGCGGCGCCGGCGATCACGATCAGATCGGCCAGCGACACCTTCTTACCGCCGGATTGGGCGCCGTTGAACGACTCCTGCACCTTCTCCAGCGCGCTCAGCACGGTCGCCAGCTGCTCGGGTTCGTTGATATCCCAGCTCCGCTGCGGTTCCAGCCGGATTCGGGCGCCGTTGGCGCCGCCCCGCTTATCGCTGGACCGGAAGGTCGATGCGGAAGCCCACGCGGTGGACACCAGCTGCGGCACGGTGAGACCGGTGGCCAGCACCTGCTCCTTGAGTGCGGCGATATCGGCTTCGTCGATCACCTCGAAGTCCACGGCGGGGATTGGATCCTGCCAGAGCAGTACCTCGTCCGGGACCTCCGCACCCAGGTAGCGCTCGATCGGGCCCATATCGCGGTGGGTCAGCTTGTACCAGGCGCGGGCGAACGCGTCCGCGAATTGTTGCGGGTTCTCCAGGAAGCGGCGCGAGATGGGCTCGAACTCGGGGTCGAAACGCAGCGCGAGGTCGGTGGTCAGCATCATCGGCTTCTTGCGCTGGGCCGGGTCGTGCGCGTCGGGGATGATCTCCTCGGCGTCTTTGGCGACCCACTGGTTGGCGCCGGCCGGGCTCTGGGTGAGCTCCCATTCGTAGCCGAAGAGGATCTCGAAGAAATCGTTGGTCCACTGCGTGGGTTTGGTGGTCCAGGTGACCTCCAGGCCGCTGGTGATCGCGTCACCGGCTTTACCGGACCCGTGGGTGCTCTTCCATCCGAAGCCCTGCTGCTCGATGAGCCCGCCCTCGGGTTCCGCGCCGACCAGCGCGGCATCGCCGGCGCCGTGGGTCTTGCCGAAGGTGTGGCCACCGGCGATCAGCGCGATGGTCTCCTCGTGGTCCATCGCCATCCGGCCGAAGGTTTCCTTGATGTCCACGGCGGCGGCCAGCGGATCGGGATTGCCGTTGGGGCCTTCGGGATTGACGTAGATCAGGCCCATCTGGACCGCGCCCAGCGGGTTCTCCAGATCGCGTTCACCGCTGTAGCGTTCGTCGTCGAGCCAGCCCGATTCGGGGCCCCAGTAGACGTCCTCGTCCGGCTCCCACAGATCGGCGCGGCCGCCGGCGAAACCGAAGGTCTGCAAGCCCATGGATTCCAGCGCGACATTGCCCGCGAAGATCATGAGGTCGGCCCAGGACAGCTTTTTGCCGTACTTCTTCTTGACCGGCCACAGCAGTCGGCGGGCCTTGTCGAGGTTGCCGTTGTCGGGCCAGCTGTTCAGGGGTGCGAAACGCTGCATACCGCCACCGCCGCCGCCGCGACCGTCGATGGTGCGGTAGGTGCCGGCGCTGTGCCAGGCCATCCGGATCATCAGCGGGCCGTAGTGACCGAAGTCGGCAGGCCACCAGTCCTGCGAATCGGTGAGGATCGCGGTGATATCGCGGCGGACCTCGTTCAGGTCGAGAGTCCGGAACTCCGTCGCGTAATCGAAGTCGGGCTCCATCGGATCCGAGGCGGGTGCGTTCTTGCGCAGGATCTTCAGATTGAGCTGATTCGGCCACCAATCACGGTTGCCGGCACCCGTGGTGGGGTGTTTGGCCGCGAACGGGCACTGGCCTGTGGTGCTGTCGGACACTGCGTTCCTTCCGGTGAACGTCGGTCATTTCGGGCTGGGCGATACGGAACAGTCGGGGCACAGACCCCAGTAGATGACCTCGGCTTCCTCGATGGTGAAACCGTGGTCGTCGGCGGCGGTCAGGCACGGGGCGGGGCCGGTGGCGCAGTCGACGTCGGCGATCGCGCCGCAGGACCGGCATACGAGGTGGTGGTGGTTGTCGGCGACCCGGGTTTCGTAGCGGGCCACCGAACCGGTGGGCTGGATGCGACGCAATAGCCCGGCGGTCGTCAGCGCGCGCAGGACGTCGTAGACGGCCTGGTGCGAGACGGCTCCCAGGGAATCACGGACGCGGCCGATGATCGTGTCGGTATCGGAGTGCGGGCTCTCGTGCACCGCGCTCAGTACCGCCAGTCGCGGTGCGGTCACACGGAGCGCGGCGTCGCGCAACATGTTCTCGAACTCCGCGGTCGTGGTCACATCCCGGAGCTTACCGACTTTCTTGAATGAATCAAGTATCTGTTTCGGTCAAAATCTGGGCTTGATCAAGAAAATGCGCGGCAGGGCTGTGCGCCGGGTAACATGCGTCCACGCGTCGTGACGATTCCGACCCACTCGGGAGGGCAGACTATATGCGCCGCACGGTTCGCCGCAGGATTATCACCGCATTCGGTGCCGCCGCTCTCGGCTGTGCCGGTCCGGCCGCGACAGCGGTCGCGCAACCCAGCTATTACGATCCCGAGATCAGCCACTGCGGCCACCTGTTCCGGACTCCGCTGGAAGCTTCCCGCCCCGCTACCGCTGTGTATTGGAGCCCTTTCGGCACCACCGGAATCGTCTGCTACGACAACGGAACCGGTACCGCCGACTTCTACCAGCGCGACCCGGCGGGCACCTGGCACGATATGAACGAACTCGCCCCCGGCCAGTTCTTCTACAGCATCTTCACCACCGGCATCCCGGACGCCGCCCACTGGCGCTGAGCCACCCACGCGACCACCACCCCATACGGCCCCGTCGCGCCCGGCGGACGGCGCGCCCGCACCACGGTAATACCGGGGTATTATCGTGTGCAGTCGTGGAGTACGAATGGCACGCGTCCAGCGAACCGTTCCTTCGACACTTCGAGGTCGCGGCCTGGGAAGTGGTGGAGGTGCTGTACTCGCCGCGGCGGTGGTCGCGTCCGGCGACCACCGCTCAGGCACTGGCGGTGCTCACCGTCTGGGGCCGCACCGAGGACGGGCGGCCACTGGTGGTGGTCCTGCGACCGCGTTCGCACCCCGACCGGTGGCAGATCCTCATGGCCGCACCCATGGGGCCGCGCCAGCTCGCCGAATTCACCGCATGGGAGGCGACCCGAGATGAATAACGAACCCGAACCCGGTTTTCCGCGCAGCGGCGCCGAGGCCGAACAGTTCCTCGCCGAGTTGGCCTTCGACGACACCGTGCAGGTGCCGCCGCTGCCGCCGGCCACCGATGAGATCGAGCGCGGTATGGTCACGACTTCGCTCAAACTGCCGCAGGACACGCGCGACCGAATACGCGAGGTAGCCGCGGCGCACTGCATCACGCCGTCGATGCTGATCCGCCAGTACATCGAACTGGGCCTGTCCAGTGAACAACCCGAACGCATGATCCCGTTGTCGGACGCCATTCGCGTGCTGTCCAGCCTGCGGCCCACCGCCTGACCGACACCGCACCGAAACCGGGCCGGTACACACAACGCCGGCCCGGTTACCGCGCAGTCGTGCCCACGGCCGGGCCCCGGGAACGACTGCCGCGCAATCCGGCGGCGCAGACGCCGCGGCGTAAGCCTCGCGGCGGGGCGGGCAGGACGGCGCCGCTCCGGGCCCGCATTCCACTCCTGCGGCCCCACCGGCCACGAGCACACGCCGAAGGGTTTCGCGAACCGGCCGATCGACGGGCGCCGATGCATTCTCGCTCGGGCTTCCGATCACTTCGGATTTCCGAAGTAAAAAAACCACCTGTGACGCCTGCTGTGCCGCCGCGGAACCGGGTCGCCGGGATCGTCGTTGCGGAGCTCGCCGAACCTCGCTTATTATGGCGTTCCGAAGCTGGTCGTCGAGAATATGTGGAACGCACTTCGGCGACTGCCGGTCCGATTGCCAGAATTGCGGCAGATCGGCATGACAAAGGATTCCCCCGATTGTCGGGGTTGTGGGGTATCCACCGGGAACAACTGGCGCAGAGATAAGCCCAGAAGGCGATTTGGTGCGACCGATGAATACCGATGATCCCCGCTCAGCGACCCCGACTCGGTTCCGATCCCCGTCCGTGACCTGCACGCATCATGCTGCCGGGATGGTAACGATACGTACGCACGGACCGCGGACGCCGCATGCGGCAGGTCCGCCGGGTAGCGTCGTCGCCGCCGTACGGCCCGCCGAAATTGCCACGGAACACAACCCCTTGCAGCGGTTCGGCCGATCTACCGGGCCGCTGACGGGAGCCTGTTGATTTGTAACCGCCAGGTCTCGCGTATCCCAGTTTATTTCCTTTAGGAATCGAATTCGAGACAACGCGTTCTTCATTTCGCTTTTCATCGACTGAGAAATGTCTCGAATCGGCGACATCAATTGTTGTTCCAATGTAATCCCCTGCGCGTTGGAGAAACCGTGATCGTCCCCTTCCGGGGAGCCTCTCGAATGCCGGGAAATGGAGGACAGGTGCCCCAGTCCAAGCGCAATGTCGACAGCAACCGGAGCCGGTCGAGCTCAGCGCACACCGATTCCGCCACGGCATCGGGCTACTCGGTTTCGGGTAACGGTTCGGATGCGCGAGTGAACGCGGGCGTCTTCACCGGTCCGCCCCGCCGTGACGTGCTCCGGCTGTCGGCCGCCCAGCGCGGAATCTGGTTCGCGCAGCATCTCGCGGGTTCCTCGCCGATCTCGGTGGCCCAGTACGTGGAGATCATCGGTGAGCTCAAAACGGATCTGCTGATCGAGGCATGCGAGACCGCCGACCGCGAATTCGGGTCCGGGCATATCCACCTGATCGAGGTGGACGGCGAACCGTGTCAGTACGTCGACGATCTCGACGTACCCCAGGTGTCGGTGGTGGATCTGCGCCGCCACGCCCACCCGGTAGCGACCGCGCACCGACTGATGGGCGAGGACTACGCGGCACCGCTGGACCTGCTGGGCGACCACCTCATGAAAAGCGTCATCTACCAGGTGGGCTCGGACCACTACCTGTGGTATCAGCGCGCCCACCACATCGCGTTGGACGGTTTCGCCGCGGTGACGATGCTGCACCGCATCACCGAGCTGTACAACTCCTGGGTCGAGGGGAACGACGCACCGCCCGCGACGGCGAAGTACCTGGGCGACATCATCGAACAGGATCTGGCCTACCGCGGATCGGAACGTTTCGACAACGACCGCAAATACTGGACCGAACACCTTGCCGGTGCGCCGCCGGTGGTCAGTCTGGCTGGCCGGATCAGCAAGCCCACCATCCATCCGGAACTCGTCAGCGCCGCCCTGCCCGAGGACACCGCACAGCTGCTCGACAGAGTGGTGGCCGAGCGCGGGACCAGTGTGACCCCGATCGTGGTCGCGGCGTTCGCCGCCTACCTCGCCCGGATGACCGGCAGCGACGAAGTACTGCTGAGTCTGCCGGTCTCGGGTCGGCATTCGGCGATACTGCGCCGCTCCGGCGGCATGGTCGCCAATGTGGTCCCGCTGCGGGTCCGGGTCGCCGACAGCACAGTCGGAGAGTTGATCGACGCCACGCAGAGCGAGCTGACCAGCGCGCTGCGGCGCCAGCGGTACCGCCAGGAGGACATCTTCCACGATATGGGGATCGCGCGGGACGAGGCCGCGTCGTTCGGTCCGGCCGTCAATCTCATGATGGTCGAGAACGAGGTCGTATTCGGGGAGACGACCGGACGTCTCAACGTACTCACCTCCGGCCCGACCGCCGACCTGTTCGTCAACATCTACCCCGGAGCGGGCCGCGACAGCACCCATATCGACTTCCAGGGGAACCCGAACGTGTACAGCCCGGCCGAACTCGCCGCGCACCACCGGCGGTTCCTCATGTTCCTACACGAATTCCTCGCCGGTGGAACGGAATACCGCGTGTGCGGGCTACCGCTGCTGGAGGCGCACGAACGCACCGCACTGCTACCCGTCCGCGGCCCCCACGGCACCGGGACCCGGCTGCTGCCCGACATCCTGTCCGAGAGCGCCCGCCGCCACCGCGCCGGCAGTGCGGTCGCGGCGCCCGGCCGGATGCTGACCTACGAAGAGCTCGGCACCGGGTCCGCCCGGCTCGCCCGCCATCTCGTCGCCCTGGGATGCGGACCTGATACCGCGGTCGCGATCGTGCTGCGCCGTTCGGCGGAATCGGTGATCGCGGCGTGGGCGGTCGCCGCATCCGGTGCGGCGATCGTGCAGGTCGACCCCGAATATCCCCCGAAACGTATCGAGCATATGATCAGCGACAGCGGTGCGCGCGTGGTGGTCACCGTCGGTGAATACCGGGAGCGGCTGCCGCAGGACGTGCATACGGTCGTGCTCGACGACCCGGGGACCCAGCGGGCGATCGAGTCCGAGGCGGGCGATCCGGTCACCGACGCCGACCGGATCCGCCCCCTGCGACCCGCCAACACCGCCTATATGACCTACACTTCCGGGTCCACCGGGCTGCCGAAGGGCGTGCAGGTCACCCACACCGGGCTGGCGAACCTCATCGCCGACCGCAGCGACGCCCACGGTCTCGACGACCGGTCCCGGGTGTCCTATGCACTCTCACCGAGTTTCGATGCCTCGCAGGAACAGTTCCTGACCTGCTTCGCCAACGGCTCGACTCTGATCATCGTGCCGCCGGAGGTGATCGGCGGTGAACCGCTGACCCGGCTGCTCGCCGAAGAGCGCGTCACGCACCTGACGCTGACTCCCGCGATGCTGGCGACGGTCGACCCCGAACCGCTCACCGATCTGCGGGTCGTCGTGGTCGGCGGCGACGTGTGCCCGCCGCACGTCATCGAACGGTGGACGCGGTCCTGGTCGATGTACAACGAATACGGCCCCACCGAAACCACCGTGACCGCGGCCGGAGCGCCCATCGAACCCGGCCGCGACCTGACCGTCGGCGGCCCCATCCGTGGTGTATCCGCCATGGTGCTGGACCGGACCCTGCAACCGGTGCCCAGAGGCACCGCGGGCGAACTGTATCTGTCCGGTCCGGGTCTGGCCCGCGGCTACAGTCACCGGTTCGGTGAGACCGCGGCCCGGTTCGTCGCCGACCCGTACGGCGACCCGGGGGACCGCATGTACCGCACCGGCGATCTCGCACGCTGGTCCTCCGGGGACAGCGCCGCGATGACGTTGGAGTTGATGGGGCGCAGCGATTTCCAGGTG
The DNA here is from genome assembly GCF_053594175.1 of Nocardia sp. NPDC001965. Classification (NCBI taxonomy): domain Bacteria; kingdom Bacillati; phylum Actinomycetota; class Actinomycetes; order Mycobacteriales; family Nocardiaceae; genus Nocardia; species Nocardia sp. NPDC001965. Next base: position 187,994 of record NZ_JBSFDZ010000001.1, on the reverse strand, counting down.
AAGATCCGCGGCTACCGGATCGAACCCGGTGAGATCGACGCCGCCCTCACCGGCCACGAGGACGTGGACCTGTCGGTCACCGTGCCGGTACAGAACAAGGCCGACGCGACTGTACTGGCGTCCTATGTGGTCCCGGTTCAGGGCCGTCGTATCGATATCACCGAACTCCAGCGCTTCGCGCGCGAATCCCTGCCTCCGCACATGGTCCCGGCAGTGATCCTGCCGCTGGACAGTCTGCCGGTGAACGCGTTCGGCAAGATGGATCGGCACGCGCTGCCCGAACCCGATTTCGGGACCGCCCCGGTCGGCCGGGCGCCGGCCACCCCGCGGGAGAATCTGGTGGCGGGCCTGTTCGCGGAAGTGCTCGGGGTCTCGCACGCGGGAGCCGACGACAGCTTCTTCGCACTGGGCGGCGACAGCATCCTGTCGATCCAGCTGGTGGCCCGGGCCAAGGCGGTCGGGTTGAGCTTCTCCACCCAGAACGTTTTCGAATACAAGACCGTCGCCGGGCTGGCCACCGTAGCGACCGAAGCCGGGGACGCCCCGCGCCTGGCCGAACTGGCGGGCGGCGCGGTCGGGCCGATGCCGCTGTCACCGATCATGCACGCCATGCTCGGCCGCGGCCACTACACCCGGTTCGCGCAGGCCACCCTGATCGAACTACCGGACAACCTCGAACACACCGATCTGGTCCGGGCACTACAGGCCCTGCTGGACCGGCACGACATCTTGCGCGCGGTCCTGCGCGGTGCCGAATCGGTGGACCGATTCGTCGATGTCCTGGACCGGGGCGCGGTCGACGCGGATACGGCGCTGTCCCGGGTGCTGCTGGAGCGGCGCGACGCCACCGAGGTCGATGCGCATCTCCAGACGGCAGCCGATCGGCTGGACCCGGGCAACGGTGTTCTGCTGCAGGCCGTACGGCTGCAGGACGATACCGGTTCGGGCCCCGACCTGCTGTGGCTGGTGATCCACCATCTCGCCGTCGACGCCGTATCGTGGCGGATCCTGCTCACCGATCTCGCACAGGCCTGGGCACAGATCAGCGAAGGCAGCGAACCGCATTTCACCGGATCCGGCACCTCGGTGCGACGCTGGGCGCACGGCCTGGTCGAACAGGCACCGGCCCGGCGCACCACGGAACTGGAGATGTGGAAGGAAATCCACGCCCGGGGCGACCGGCTCCTCGGCGCCCGCCGCCTGGACCCCGAACGTGATGTCGCCGCCACCGCGGGCCGGATCCGGATCCGGATCCCGTCCGATGTCACCGAGGCCGTGCTCACCACCATCCCGGCCCGCTTCCACGGCAGCGCCAACGACCCACTGCTGACAGCCCTGGCCCTGGCGCTGGGGGAATGGCGGCGCCGGCGCGGTATGTCGGCGGGCGCGGAGCTGATCTCCCTGGAGGGACACGGCCGCGAGGAACAGGCGGTACCGGGCTCCGATCTGAGCTCCACGGTCGGCTGGTTCACTACCCGGTTCCCGATGCGTCTCGAATTGCGGGATATCGACCCGGAGGACGCCTTCGCCGGCGGGGCCGCCGCGGGACGCGCTGTCCAACAGGTGAAAGAGCAGCTGCGGGCGGTGCCCGACAACGGCATCGGCTACGGAATGTTGCGGTGCTTGGACTCTCAGGGCAGTGCCGAGCTGGGGAGCTCGCCGGAACCTCAGATCAGCTTCAACTATCTGGGGCGGGTGGGTGTCCGCGAAACCTCGGGGGCGTGGACACCCACCCGTGAATTCACCTCATTGGCCGCGACCGGCGATCCGCGGATGGCGCTGCCCGCGTTGCTCGATATCAACGCGATCGCCGAACCGGGCCCCGAAGGTCTCGAACTCGAAGCGACCTGGGAGTTCGCCGGACAGATCCTCGACCCCGCCGAGGTCGACGAACTCGCCGGCCTGTGGGTGCGGGCGCTGCGCGCCCTCGCCGGACATATCCGGTCCGAAGCCGCGGGCGGCTACACCCCATCGGATTTCCCGCTCGTCACCGTCTCGCAGGACGAGATCGACGGCTGGCTGCGCGACTATCCGTCGCTGACCGATGTGTGGCCGTTGACCGCACTGCAGACCGGGTTGCTGTTCCACGCGATCTACGACCGCGACACCACCGACGGTTACACCGTGCAGGCGGCCCTGAGCTTCGCCGGTGCGGCCGACCCGGACCGGATGCGGTGGGCCGCCCAGGCGCTCGTCGACCGCCACGACAGCCTGCGTACCGCGTTCGTCGAGAGCGCCGGCGGACCACGCCAGCTCGTGCTCGGTGACACCGAAGCCGACTGGCAGTACACCGATATCAGCGATATCGACGACGCCGAGCACGCCGACCGGCTGCACGAGCTCGCGGTCGCGGCCACCGCGCCGTTCGATCCGGCCCGGCCCCCGCTGCTGCGTTTCCATCTGGTGCGCACCGGCGCCGACGAATGCCGGCTGCTGGTCACCAACCATCACCTCGTACTCGACGGCTGGTCGATGCCGGTGCTGATCCACGAACTGCTGTCGCTGTACGCATTCGGCGACGACGCGGCCGAACTCGCGCCGCCGCGTTCCTACCGCGACTACCTGCAATGGCTGCACGGCCAGGACGCGGCCGCGGCGGCTGCGGCCTGGCAGCAGATGCTGGACGGAATCGAAAGCCCCACCCAGGTCGCCGGCCGGCCGAACCGTGCGGTCACCGCGGACAGCGGTGAGGTCGGGTTGCGCCTCGACACCGCGACCACCGCCGCGCTCCTCGATCTGGGCCGTTCCCACGGTGTCACCGCCAATACGTCGATCCAGGTGGCGTGGGCGTTGTTGCTCACCACCCTGACCGGCCGCTCCGATGTGGTGTTCGGCAACACGGTCTCGCATCGTCCACCGCATATCCAGGGCGTCGAGTACATGGTCGGGCTGTTCATCAACACCTTGCCGGTGCGCGTGCGGCTCGACCCGCGCGAAACGGTCGCCGAGCTGCTCACGCGTGTCCAGTCCGAGCAGGCCGCCATGCTCGATCACCGCAACATCGGTCTGGCGGAACTCCAGCGAGCAGCCGGGATCGCCGATATGTTCGATACGGTCACCGTGCTGGAGTCCTACCCGCTCGACCGGGAGGGCCTGTCCCGCGACCTCGGTGCCGCCGGGCTGCGGCTGCTCGATCTCGACGCCCAGGACGCCACCCCCTACCCGTTGAGCCTGCAGGTGACGCCCCCGTCGCGGGACGCCACCGACACCGAGGAGTCCGCGACCCATACCGTGACGTTGCGGTTCACCACCGACCGTTTCGATCGCGACCACGCGCGCACCCTGCTCGAACGCTTCGAACTGCTGCTGACCCGGCTGGTCACCGAGCCGGGGCGCCCGGTCGCGGCGGTCTCCTCGAACCGGGAACCCGAGGAGACCGAACTCCGCTCGGTCCATGGTGAACCGCCGGTCCCCGAACGCAGCCTGCACGACATCCTGACGGCCACCGCGCGCCGCTATCCGGACGCACCGGCCGTGCGCGCCGGCGACAGCACCCTCACCTACCGCGAACTGGAGCAGCACGCCGACGCCCTGGCCCGGCGGCTGACCGCTCGCGGGGCGAGCCGGGAAACCTTCGTGGCACTGGTCCTTCCCCGATCGGCCGAACTGGTCGCGGCGATCTGGGCCGTGGCACGGACGGGCGCGACCTTCGTCCCGCTCGACCCGGCCAACCCACCCGAACGTCTCGCGGAACTGCTGACCGATTCACACAGTGCGCTCGGCGTGACGACCGACGCCGTGGTACAGCATCTACCGGATTCGGTCGGCTGGTTGATCGTCGACACCGCGCAATCACCGGATCCCGTCGGCGAACCGGTCACTGCTGACCGGCTGCTGCCCGACAACGCGGCCTACATGATCTACACCTCCGGATCGACAGGTAAGCCCAAGGCAGTGCAGGTGGGCCATCGCGGTCTGGCCGATCTCGTCGCCGCCCAGACCGAAGCGTTCCGGGTAACCCCGGATTCGGCGGTACTACAGGTCGCCTCACCGGGATTCGACGCCTACGTCTCGGAGCTCCTGCTCGCCCACGGCAGCGGCGCCTGCCTGGTGATCGCGCCGCCGGAAGTGTACGGCGGCGACGATCTGGAGAAGCTCCTGCGTGACCAGCGCGTCACCCATGCCATCATCACCCCGTCGGTACTGGGCACCATGGACCCGGCCGGGCTGCCGGGACTCGGAACGATCGCTGTGGTCGGTGAGGCCACCGGATCCGACATCGTGAACCAGTGGGCACCCGGACGCCGGCTCATGAACCACTACGGTCCGACCGAAACCACGATCTGGGCAACCGGATCCGATGTGCTGACCCCTGGTGAACCGGTGACCGTCGGCGGACCGATCCGCGGTGTGACCGCGGCGGTACTCGATCTGTGGCTGCGCCCGGTACCGGTCGGTATCGCCGGGGAACTGTATATCGGCGGCCCCGGCCTGGCCCGCGGATACTTCGACCACCCCGCCACCACCGCCGCGCGGTTCGTCGCCGACCCGCGCTCACCTCACGGGGAACGGATGTACCGCACCGGCGACTCGGTGCGCTGGATACGCGGCCGCGGCGGCCTGGAACTGGAATATCTGGGCCGCGGCGATCAACAGGTGAAGATCCACGGGCTGCGGATCGAACCGGGGGAGGTCGATGCCCACCTGGCCCGGTATCCCGGCGTCGCCCGGGTCGCCACCGTCGCCCAGGAGGGTCCCACCGGGGAACCGGTCCTGGTGTCCTATGTGGTGCCCACGCCGGGCACCACCCTGGATACAGCGGCCCTGCACGACGACCTCGCCGGTTCGCTGGCCCACTACATGAACCCCGCGGCCGTCGTGGAACTGGAATCGATGCCGTTGACACCGGTCGGCAAGATCGACCGGAAAGCGCTGCGCGAACGTGACTTCCGCGCCGAACAGGCCCCCGGCCGTCCACCGTCCACCCCCGCCGAGCGGGTCATGGCACAACTGTTCGCCGAGATCCTGCACCTGGATACCGTGTCGGCGGAGAGCAACTTCTTCGCCCTCGGCGGTGACAGCATCGTCTCCATGCGGCTGGTGGCGCTGGCGCGTGCCGCCGGGCTCACCCTCACGCCCCGCGATGTGTTCGAAGGGAAAACGGTCGCCGCCCTCGCCGCGACGGCCCGCAACGAATCCGACGCCCCCACCGTCGACGACCTACCCGGCAGGGCACAACGCATCGAGGACCGCGCATATCGTCCAGCGGACTTCCCGCTGGTGCGGCTCACCCAGACCGATATCGAACAACTCGAACAACGTTACGAGCGGCTGGCCGATGTCTGGCCCCTGTCGCCGATGCAATCCGGTATCCACTTCCACTCCACCTTCGACCCCACCGCCGGCGACAACTACACCGTGCAGACGGTCATCGGTTTCACCGGCCCGGTCGACAGCGAACGGTTACGCTACGCCGCGCAGGCCGTGGCCGACCGACACGACATCCTGCGTGCCGCCTACGTGGAAACCGCCGCCGGGCCGTGCCAGATCGTGCTCGATCACGCCGAGGTCCGGTTCCAGGAAGTGACGCTGGCACTCGGCGCTACCGACCCCGCGACCGAATGGAACCGGATCGCCGCCGCCGACGCGGCCGCCGGTTTCGACCTGTCGGACCCGCCGCTCATCCGCTTCACCCTGATCCGTGCCGAATCCGGGGTTTCCCGGCTGCTGATCACCAACCATCACGTGATCCTGGACGGTTGGTCCATGCCGTTGATGCTGCGCGAACTGCTCGACTACTACGGCACACCGGAGCATATCGGCGCCGCCGGGGCCGCCCCCTCCTACCGCGACTACCTGCGCTGGCTGTCCCGACAGGACCTCACCGCATCCCGGGCCGCCTGGGCACAGGCCTACGCCGACGTCGACTCACCCACCCGCGTCGCCCGCCACGCCGGGCGCGCAGGTACGACGTCGGCGACCGAAGTCACCGCGGAACTGGCGGCCGACCAGCTCACCCGCTTACGCGCGGTGACCGCCGACGCCGCCGTCACCCTCAACACCGCGATCGCCGCCGCATGGGCCCTGAACCTGCGCACCCTCACCGGGGAAACCGATGTGATCTTCGGGTCCGCGGTGTCGGGCCGCCCACCCGAACTGCCTCGGGTGGAACAGACCCTCGGTATGTTCCTGAACACGATCCCGGTCCGGGTCGCGCTCGATCCGGCGGTCTCGCTGCGCGAGTTGCTGACCCGCATCCAGTCACAGCACGCCACCATGCTCGACCACCACTACATCGGGCTCCCCGATATCCATCGCAGCGCCGGAGTGACCGAACTCTTCGACACCGCGATCGCATTCCAGTCCTTCCCGGTCGACCGCCCCGCCCTGCAGCAGCTCGTCGAATCGGCGGGTCTGCGCGTCGACGAGATCACCGGTGTCGACGCGACCCCGTTCCCGCTGAGCCTGGTGGTCGCACCGAAACAGGACGAGCACGGGCAGGGTCTGCAGATCACGCTGCGCTTCCTCGACCGGGAATTCGATACCGGGCAGGCCGGCCGGATCCTGGACCGCTTCGTCGAAATACTGCACCGCATCGCACACGCACCGGCCACCCGGCTCGGTGAACTCGCCCCGGCCGACATCCGGGACCCGATCATGCCCGCCCCCCGCACCGAGCATCTCCCGGCGGATACGCTGGGCGGCCTGCTCGCCGCGACCGCGGCCGCCGCCCCCGACGCGACCGCGACCACCTATGGATCAGTCGCACTGACCTACCGGCAACTCGACGAACGCGCGAACCGGCTCGCCCGCCGGCTGATCCGGCACGGCGGCCGACCGGGAACCCTGGTCGCCGTCGCACTGCCCCGATCCCTGGACACGATCGTCACGATCTGGGCCGCCGCGAAAGCGGGTGCCGCGTTCCTGCCCATGGATCCGAACCTGCCCCCGGAACGTATCGAGTTCCTGCTGTCGGATTCCGGCACCACCCTCGGACTCACCGACAGCGCCTCCCGGCAGCACCTGCCCGACACCGTCGACTGGCTGATCGTCGACACCGACACCGACACCGCGAGCGACGAACCGGAGATCGCGGCACCGGTCACCGACGCCGACCGCGGCGGACCGATCAGGCCGGACCACCCGGCATACGTGATCTACACCTCCGGCTCCACCGGCACACCCAAGGGCGTGCTGGTGGCCCACCGCGCACTCGCCGATGTCGCGGCGGCGCAGCGCCGGATCCTCGGCGTCGACCAGGACTCGACGGTTCTACAGGTCGCCTCACCCAATTTCGACGCCTCGGTGTTCGAGCTGCTGATGGCGCACGGTTCCGGCGGCCGGCTGGTGGTGGCGCCCCCGGATGTGTACGGCGGACCCGAACTGGCCGAGCTGATCCGGCACGAACACATCACCCACGCTCTGCTGACCCCGTCGGCGCTGGCCACCCTCCCACACGACGGTCTCGGCGAACTGCGAGTACTGTCCTCCGCCGGTGAACCCGTCGGACCCGAACTGGTCGACCGGTGGGCTCCAGGACGCACCATGGTCAACCTGTACGGCCCCAGCGAAACCACGATCTGGGCCACCGCCGACAGCGCACTGGCCCCCGGGGCCCCGATCACGATCGGCGGACCGGTAGGACCGGTCTCGGCAACGGTCCTCGACACCTGGCTGCGACCCGTCCCGGCCGGTGTGGCGGGTGAACTGTATCTGTTCGGACCGGGCCTGGCCGACGGCTACATCGGTCGTACCGGGCTCAGCTCGGCGCGTTTCGTCGCCTGCCCGTTCGGTGACCCCGGCCACCGCATGTACCGCACCGGCGATATCGTGCGCCGCAACCGGGACGACGCCCTCGAATTCGTGGGCCGTAACGATTTCCAGGTCAAGGTCCGCGGCAACCGGGTCGAGCTGGGCGAGGTCGACGCCGCCCTCGGCGCTCGCGCCGATATCGCGTTCGCGGTGACCGTGCCGCGCAGCACCGAGGGCCGTCCCGTAGCCCTGGTCTCCTATGTGGTGCCCAAGCCCGGCACCACTGTCACCGGGGTGGAACTGACCGCTGCCCTGGCCGAAGCGCTGCCTCCGTACATGGTGCCCGCCGCCGTACTACTGCTCGACGAGCTACCGCTGACCTCCAACGGCAAACTGGACCGCGACCGTCTACCGGAACCGGTGTTCACCACGCGGGAGTTCCGCGCCCCGGCCACCCCGGTGGAAACCGTGGTCGCGGAGGCCTTCGAACATGTCCTCGGCGTCGAACGGGTCGGAGCCGACGACGACTTCTTCGATCTCGGTGGCGATTCGCTGAGCGCGTCGCTGGTGGTGGCGCGGGTCGGCGCCGCCCTGGACGTGCGGGTGCCGGTCCGGTCCATATTCGAGACGCCCACTGTCGCCGGTCTCGCCGAATACGCGGGATCCCTGCACGGCGGCGATCGGGTACCGCTCACCGCGGGCGTTCGGCCCGACCCGATCCCGCTGTCGCTTGCACAGCAGCGGATGTGGTTCCTCAACCGGTTCGAACCGGACTCGGCCGCCTACAACATTCCGGTGATGCTGCGGCTGACCGGCCGCCTCGACACCGACGCCCTGGCCGCGGCGCTGCGTGACGTCGCCGACCGCCACGAGGTGCTGCGGACGATCTACCCGGAAACCGCCGGTGATCCCGAACAGGTGATCCTGAGCGAACCCGAAATGGCGCCGGAACCGGTGCGGGTGGACCCTGCCGCGATCCGCGAGGTGGTCACCGAATTCCTGCGGCGCGGCTTCGATGTCACCGTGCAGGTGCCGATGCGCGTCGGGCTGTTCCGGACCGGCGGCGACCAGCAACCCGAGTACCTGCTGGTACTGGTGGTCCACCATATCGCCGGCGACGGCCAGTCCATGGGCCCGCTGGCCCGCGACGTGATGTGGGCCTACGCTGCCCGGGTCGCCGGACACGCGCCGCTGTGGGAGCCGCTACCGGTGCAATACGCCGATTTCGCACTGTGGCAGCGCCGGATGCTGGGATCGGCGCAGGATCCCGATTCGCTCATGTCGGCGCAGCTGGAATACTGGCGCGCCGCCCTCGCGGGTGCCCCCGACCGGCTCGACCTGCCGGCCGACCGGCCACGCCCGGCAGTGGCGTCCCTGTCCGGCGGCCGGGTGCCCCTCGAAATCGGGGCCGGCCTGCACGAACGGCTGATGGAACTGGCCCACGCCAGGGGCTCGTCACTGTTCATGGTCCTGCACGCCGCGCTCGCGGTAATGCTGGGCCGGTTGAGCAGCACCGACGATGTGGTGGTCGGTACCCCGATCGCCGGACGCAGTGAACCCGGTCTCGACGACCTGGTCGGCATGTTCGTCAACACCCTGGTACTGCGCACCCCGATCCGCTCCGGCGAATCGTTCGCCGACCTGCTGACCCGGACGAAGGAAACGGATCTGCAGGCGTTCGAACACGCCGACGTCCCCTTCGAACGAGTCGTGGAAGAACTGAAACCACAACGATCGGCAGACCGGCATCCGCTGTTCCAGGTGGCGCTGGCGTTCCAGAACCTGTCCTCGGTCGATGTGGTGCTGCCCGATGTCACCGTATCCCGCGACGACGTGGACACCGGGATGTGCCAGTTCGACCTGCAACTCGTCGTCTCCGACTCCTACGGGAAAGCCGGTACCGCCCAGGGGATATCCGGCATGATGATGTTCGCGCGCGACCTGTTCGACGAGACGACCGTCGCCGGTTTCGCCCAGCGCCTGATCCGGGTACTGGAAGCCGTCGCCGCCGACCCGTCCACCGCCGTCGGCGATATCGACTGGCTCGACGCCGACGAACACACCACGCTGGTCTCCCGGGTCGGCCCGCGTATCGAAGGCGCACCCGCCCTGCTCCCGGATGCTTTCGCCGCGGCGGTACGCGACAACGGTGCCGGAGCCGCCCTCGTCTCCGGCGATACCGAACTGACCTACACCGAACTCGATATCCGATCGAACCGGCTGGCCCGGGAACTGATCCGGCGCGGCGCCGGACCGGAGGACCCGGTGCTGGTCGCCGTGACCCGGTCGATCGAATCGGTGGTCGCCTGGTGGGCGGTCGTCAAATCCGGGGCGACCTATGTCCCGGTCGACCCCCGCTACCCGGCGAGTCGCATCGAGCAGATGGTCGCCGATTCCGGTGCCAAGCTCGGTGTCACGGTGACAACTGCACGGACCGAACTGCCCGACGCCCTGGACTGGCTCGTCCTCGACGACGACACCGTCCGCGCCGGGATCGACGCACTACCCGGCGATCAGGTCACCGACGGCGATCGGGCGGCGCCACTGCGGGCCGGCCACACCGCCTACATCGTCTTCACCTCCGGCTCCACCGGTGTGCCCAAGGGTGTCGCCGTAGAACACCGCGCCATCGCCGATTACCTCGCGGCCCAGCGCGCCGGCCACACCACCGGACACACCTCCCGGGTCCTGCATTTCGCCTCGCCGTCCTTCGACGCCTCACTGCTGGAAATCCTGCTCGCCTTCGGCAACGCCTCCGTACTGGTGCTTGCCCCGCCCGGAATGTACGGCGGCAGCGAACTCGCCGAACTCCTCCGCACCCAACGGGTCACCCACGCGTTCGTCACCCCGGTCGCCCTCGCGTCGGTCGACCCCGCCGGACTCGACGACCTCCAGGTCGTCATGTCCGGCGGCGAAGAGGTCCCCTCGGACCTGGTGAAACGGTGGGCCGGTACCGACGCCGCCGGCACCCGCGAATTCCGGATCCTGTACGGGCCCACCGAAACCTCGGTCGTCGCCACCGGCGCCCCCCATATGCTGCCCGGCGCCCGGCCACGTATCGGCGGACCGCGCCCCGGAATGCGCGCCCTGGTACTCGACGACCGGCTGCAGCCGGTGCCCGTCGGAGTGTCCGGCGAACTGTATCTGGCCGGCCCCGGACTGGCCCGCGGCTACCTCAACCGGACCGGCACCAGCGCCGGACGTTTCGTCGCCTGCCCCTACGGAGACAGCGGCCTGCGCATGTACCGCACCGGCGACGTCGTGCGCTGGAACGCCGACCACGACCTCGAATTCGTCGGACGCAACGACTTCCAGGTCAAAGTCCGCGGCTTCCGGGTGGAACTCGGCGAGATCGACGCGGTCCTCAGCGCCCGCGACGACGTATCGTTCGCCGTGACCGTACCTCGCCGCGAAGGTACGGGCCCTGTTCTGCTGGTGTCCTATGTGGTGCCGGCACCGGGCGCCGACATCACCGGCGAAGAACTCGCCGCGACAGCGGCCGAAACACTGCCCTCCTACATGATTCCCGCCGCGGTACTGGTCCTCGACGAGATTCCGCTGTCACCCAACGGCAAACTCGATCGCAAGGCCCTGCCCGCGCCGGTGCTCCAGGCCCGGCAGTTCCGGGAGCCGTCCTCACCGGTGGAGGAGATCGTGGCCGCCGTGTACGCCGAAGTGCTCGGCGTCGACGGCCCGGTGGGCGCCGACGACGACTTCTTCGAACTCGGCGGCAACAGCCTGGTCGCGACTCGCGTCGCGGCCCGGATCGGTGCCGCGCTCGACGCCTCGGTACCGGTGTCGATCATCTTCGAAGCGCCCACCGTCGCGAAATTGGCCGCGCGCGCGGAATCGCATGCCGATACCGGCCGGATCTCGCTGACCGCCCAACAGCGTCCGGATCACATCCCGCTGTCCTACGCGCAGCAGCGCATGTGGTTCCTGAACCGGTTCGAACCCGACTCCGCCGCCTACAGCATCCCGATTGTCATCCGGCTGACCGGACAGCTCCGTATCGACGCCCTGCGCTCCGCCGTCGCCGATGTGATGACCCGGCACGAAGTGCTCCGCACCGTCTACCCGCAGTCCGGAGGCGAACCGGCACAGCTCGTACTCCCCGCCGCCGAAACGGCACCCCCGATGGCCGTCATCCCCGTCGAACAGGCCGAACTGGTGGCCGAACTCTCCGATTTCGTCTCGGCGGTGTTCGATCTGACCGCCGAAGTACCGTTCCGGGTACGCCTGTACGAACTGGGCCACGACGAATGGATCCTCGCCGTCGTGCTGCACCACATCTCCGGAGACGGATCCTCACTGGCCCCACTCGCCCGGGACATGATGGCCGCCTATTCGGCGCGGCTGCACCACGAACCGCCCGGCTGGCCACCGCTCGCCGTCCAGTACGCCGACTACGCCATCTGGCAGCACAGCGTCCTGGGCACCGAAGACGACCCGGGTTCGCTGCTCCGCGCGCAGATCGACTACTGGACCGACCAGCTCGGCGACCTGCCCGCGCTGCTGGAACTACCCACCGACCGGCCGCGGCCACCCGTGCAGACCTATGCGGGCGCGAACGTACCGATCGAACTCGACGCCGAACTACACGCGAAACTGGAACAGGTGGCCCGCGCGCACAACACCACCCTGTTCATGGTCTTCCACGCCGCCCTGGCGGCCACCCTGGGCCGCCTCGCGCACACCGACGATATCGCCATCGGCACCCCCTATGCGGGCCGCGGCGAACCCGAACTCGACGATCTGGTCGGCATGTTCGTCAACACACTCGTCCTGCGCACCCGGCTCACCGCGGGAATGACATTCACCCAGTTGCTCGAACACGTACGCGGCACCGACCTGGCCGCATTCGGGCACGCCGACGTCCCGTTCGAACGGCTCGTACAGGAACTGAACCCGGTGCGGACCCACGCCCACCACCCGCTGTTCCAGGTGATGCTCGCGTTCCAGAACCTCGGCACCACCGACTTCGAACTACCGGACCTGTCGGTATCGGCCGTCGAAGCCGACACCGGAACCTCCCTGTTCGACCTCCAGGTCACAGTGTCGGACTCCCATGACACCGCCGGCACCCCGACCGGGATCTCCGGTGGTATCACCTACGCCACCGACCTCTTCGACGAAGCGACCGCCACCAGCATCGTCGACCGCCTGCTGCGCCTGCTCGACGCCATGGCCACCGACCCCGGCCGGACCGTACACGATGTGGACCTGCTCGAAGCCGACGAACGCGACGCCGAACTGGTGTGGTGGAACAACACCAGCTACCCACTCGCACCGGACGAAACACTCGCCTCCGCGTTCACCGACTCGGTGCGCATCCACCACGACCGCACCGCGATCACCACAGCCGAGGAGACCCTGACCTACGGGCAGTTCGCATCCCGCGTCAACCGCCTGGCCAGACTGCTCATCGCCCGCGGTGTGGGCCCGGAAACCCTGGTGGCACTGCGGATGCACAGGTCACTGGATCAGGTGACCGCCATGTACGCGATACATGCCGCCGGCGGCGGGTACGTCCCGATCGACCCGGACCACCCGGCCGAACGAATCGACTACATGCTGGCGACCGCGAACCCGGTCCTGGTGCTGTCGACCCTGGACGATCTGGACGCCTCCGCATACGACGACAGCCCCGTCACCGACAGCGAGCGCCTGACCTCGCTGCGGCCGGACAATGTCGCCTACGTTCTGTTCACCTCCGGTTCCACCGGGCGCCCCAAAGGCGTATCCGTACCGAACCGTGCGGTGCTCAACCAGTTGCACTGGATCAACGGCACCTATTGGCTCACCCCTGACGATGTGGTGTTGCAGAAGACTCCCGCGACGTTCGACGTGTCGGTGTGGGAACTGTTCGCCACCCTGATCGCGGGGGCGCGCATGGTCGTCGCCGAACCGTACGGGCACACCGATCCCGCCTACCTCGCCGACACCATCGCCGCCCACCGCGTCACCCTCACCTCGTTCGTCCCCTCCATGCTCGCCGCGTTCGCCGACGCGACACCCGACGGATCACTGGCATCGCTGCGGGCCCTGCTCGTGGGCGGTGAAGCGTTCGGCCAAGAGGTCGTGTCCGCCGCCCGCCGGGTCATGCCCGACGTCGGGCTGCACAATCTGTACGGACCCACCGAATTCACCCTGCACGCCACCGAACACCTGGTCACCGCCGCCGACGGCGGAAACATCCCCATGGGCACTCCGGTATGGAATGTCCGCGCCTACGTACTCGACAGCCGGTTGCGGCCGTCGGCACCCGGCGTGGCGGGAGACCTGTATCTGGCAGGCAATCAGGCCGCCCGCGGCTACCAGGACCGCCCCGGCCTCACCGCGGAACGGTTCGTCCCCGACCCGTTCACCGCGGGGGAGCGGCTGTACCGCACCGGCGACCTGGCCCGCCGGCTGCCCAGCGGCGAACTGGAATATCTGGGCCGCACAGATTTCCAGGTGAAATTACGTGGTCTGCGGATCGAACTCGGTGAGATCGAAGCCGTGCTCGCCGAACACGACACCGTCGCCCGCGCGATCGTCGCGATACACACCACACCGGCCGGTGACCAACTGGTCGGCTATCTCGCACCCGCGGCCGGCGCCGTCGTCGACACCGCCGCGGTCCTCACGCACGCCGCCACCGAACTTCCCGGCTATATGGTGCCCACGACCGTGATGGTGCTCGACAGCGTCCCCTTCACAGCCTCCGGAAAGCTCGACCGCAACCACCTCCCGGAACCCGAATTCGCGGTAGGGGAGTACCGGGAACCGGCCTCCTGGCTGGAAGGCGAGGTGGCCCGGGCCTACGGGCACGTGCTCGGCGTGGAACGGGTCGGCGCCGACGACGACTTCTACGCCCTCGGCGGGAACTCGCTGCGCTCGGTGCAGGTGGTGAGCGAACTGAAGAAGGAACTCGACTACGACGTCCCGGTGAGCTGGATCCTGTCCGATCCCCGGCCCGCGGACCTGGCCAAGCGGATCGAATCGGGTATGCGCTCCGGCGAGACCCACGCCGATCCGGCCACCGCCTTCGGTTTCGATGTCCTGCTGCCCATCCGCACCGGCGGCGACCGGGAACCGCTGTTCTGTATCCACCCGGCCTCCGGCCTGGCCTGGAGCTACCGCCCGTTCGCCGAATATCTCACACCCGGTCGGCCCATCTACGGAATCCAGGCACCCCAGATCAGCGGCGAGGTCCCCGGGCCCGCCACCATCGAAGAAACCGCCCGCCGATACGTCACCGAGATCCAGCGCATCCAGCCGCACGGTCCCTACCACCTGCTCGGCTGGTCACTGGGTGGTCAGATAGCCCAGGCAATCGCGGTCGAGATGCGAGCGGCGGGGGAGCAGGTCGCCCTGCTGGCCCTGCTGGACGCCGAGGCGGGCAATATCGACCCGGCGGAGGTCACCACGGTCACCGCCGGTGAACTGATCAGCAACCTCGGTCCGGTCCTGGGTATCGATTTCGTGGACGAGAACGCCACCCCGCAGGAGGCCGCCACCCTCATCGAGCAACATCTCGGCGAGGGGTTCGCGGTGGACGCCGACATGATCCAGCGAATGACCGACGCCTACAACCAGTCCATGCGCGCGTCGAGTATCTGGCAGCCACAAGTCCTCGACGCCGATCTGCTCTACTTCACCGCCACCGTGGACCGCAGCCCCGATGCCACCGGTTCCGCGGGCTGGGCACCGGTGGTCCGCGGCGAGATCGCGAATATCGATATCGACGCCGCACACCTCGCGATGACCGAACCGGTAGCGGTCGAGCAGATAGCCCGAATCCTCAACGCCCGCTTGGACTGAACCTTCGTTACACGGCGTATTGACGATTATGCAGCTCGACCATCAACCGCTGGTCATCATGGACAACTCGGTCATCAGCTTCGACAACCTCCGAGTCGACCGGGACGCCTGGCTGAGCAACGACCTCGCCACCATAGACGACGCCGGTGTCCTCACCTGGCGCGACGAAACTAGCCGCGAGCGGTCCTTCGCCTCGGCGATAGCCAGCTGACTGTCGGGCGGCTGGCGCTCTCCTCATGCTCGCGGGGAACTGCGGGTTCACCGGGTGTTCGGTAGCCGCAGGCCCTCGGCAGGACCTGTTGTAACTTCACGGTGACGGTGGACCGCACCCCCACGCCGCTGGTTTCGAGGGCGGAGCCAAGGATTGGCGGCCAGTTCTCGAAGATCGGTTTACACGCAGCTCATCCGGCCATGATCGGCTCCTGGCGTTGGGTAGATCGCCCGAATCATCGACGCACGCCTCGATCACTGGAAGCCACAAACAGTACCGACCGTTTCGTCGGCTAATAATTCTGGCGAACTTGCAGACAGGCGAGATGTCTCGTCGTGGCAGAGTACGGCCTGGTCAGCCGGTATCAGCGGATTAGCAGGTCATCGGCCTAGACCAATTGTTGTGATTGTTCCCCATGAGCGTGAAGACCGATTGTGAGACAATACTTTTCGTGCCTCGGTCGATCGATAGCAACTGGGTGGCAAAGATAGTGCCACAGTTCGAAGCGACCGCAACATCGGCTCGACCATACAGCCAGACCACAGGCCGACCGATCCGAACGGACTGCCTACCCCACCCGCCACCCCGGACGGTGGGGTTCCGGTCGCCGGAACTTCCTTGCGCCCTATCGCGATCCTGGAGGCGACCGGAATCCGCACGCGCCCAGGATCGGCCGCGGCGCGCAGCTGCCGGTGGCCGCCCACGGCACGAGGCTCCACGGCGAAGGTGCGTGGTGAATTGATCTATTGACAGGTGATCCCTCCGGCTTCTTTGCTCCGGTCCCGGTGGCGTCCGTGTGATATGCGGTGGCCGCCTGGTTCGTCTTGCGTCGAGGTTCGGAGGTGATGGCCCAGTATGCCCAGCGGTGCACGAGCGACCGTCGGGACGGAATCTAGTAGGAGGCGGTTATGGCTACCGACGCGGACGTGGACCAGACTTCGCTGGCCGAGGTCATTCGGCACGGCAGTCCGGAGTTCCATCAGCAGCTGCAGAAGATCCTGAACAACCCGGACTACGCAGTCACGGAGCAGCAGAACCAGGAACAGCGGCGCCTCAACGCCTACGACCAGTTGGGCGACCTCGTCCGACAGATAGGCGCCCGCGCCGTCGCGACCGACCTCCCCAAGCTGTTCGCCGTGTTCGATCAATGCGCGGTGCTGGCGACAGACCTGATTCCGTTGATCTCCGGCCATTACAACCTGGCCACGGGGAGCTTGGCCACACTCACCGACTCCGATTCGGCCACGCCGTACCTGCTGGATCTCGACGATGCCACCGCTGTCGGTGTCATTCTGCTGACCGAGTACGAGTGCGGCTCCAACATCCAGTACATGCGGACCACTGCAACCTGGGACGGCGACGGGTTCGTGCTCAATACGCCGGATCCGCAAGCCCGCAAATTTATGCCCAGCGTCGGGATTCCGGTGTCTCGAGTATGCGTCGTCGGAGCCCGGCTCATCGACTCGGCAGGTGTCGATCAGGGCGTCCACCTGTTCACCGCACGTCTTCGCGACGCCGACGGCGCCCCGGCCGCCGGTGTGACGATCACCCAGCTCGGTCATCAGCCGCTGGTCATCATGGACAACTCGGTCATCAGCTTCGACAACCTCCGAGTCGACCGGGACGCCTGGCTGAGCAACGACCTCGCCACCATAGACGACGCCGGTGTCCTCACCTGGCGCGACGAGGCAAGTCGCAAACGTGCGTTCGCCTCGGCGAGTAGTCAGCTGACCGTCGGACGTCTAGCGCTGTCCTCGTGTCTGAACGCCGAGGCCCGGGCCTCGCTCTACATCGCCCTGAACTACGCGAGCAGGCGAGTCGTTCCGATGACGCGCACCGACAAGCCGACCATGCTCGACATCCCTCATGTGCGTGACACACTGCTCACCGATCTGGCCGGCACCGTCGGCCGCACCCTCTACGGCAACGCGGTGAAGACATCGCTGGTGGGTGCGGATCTCACCGCTCGCGAGCCGGTGGTGGCGGTGATGCTGGCCAAAGACTTCATCCAGCGGCACGCACTGCAGACCGTCACCGACTGCCGCGTGAAAATGGCTGCCCAGGGCATGTTCAGCGCCAACCGGGTCGCCAGCTACCTCGGTGTTTGTCACGCCGCGATGACCGGGGAGGGCGATGTCTCTGTCATGGGATCGGTCGCCGGTCGAGTACTGGCCAAACAGCTGGCGGGTACACCGCCGCCCGAACCCGTCCTCCACGACCCTGCCGATCCGGCGGATCGAGCCCGCCTGCTCAGTGCCCGGACACTGACGATCGCACAGGAAGCACAGCCCCATCTGGGTAATCCCACATTGGAAGCCCGCCTCGAGGTGATCCCGGACGCTCTTGAACTCGCTGAGGCATACTCCGCCGAACAAGCCCTGAGGGCCCTCGAGGAGTACGTCGACCATCCCGAGATCGCTGCTGTCCGTGACGTTTTCGCCCTGGACCAGATCCACCAGCACGCGGCGTGGTACCTCACCCACGGACTACTCGATCCGGACGGGGTAAAGGCTGTTAAGCAGCAGCTTCGGAGCGGATTGCTCTACGAGGCCATCGACGAACTCGCCGGTCATCTGCCTGCACTGCTAGCCGCTTTCGAATTCGACGATGAGGTCCTCGGCGCCCCGGTGCTGGCCGACGATCTTGCTACGGCGTGGGAGGAACGCTGCCGCGACGATCGACCAGAGCCCGTCGGCGAGGAGGTATTCGCTGGCGAAACCTGGGGCGTCCGACTGCGAGGTCTCCTTACCCGCAATCCTATGTAGAGGGCCAACAGGGAGGGGCCGTGGGATCGGACCGTGCTTCGCCGAGCGGTCCGGCCATGGGGCCTTTGTCGCTATCGGGCGCGCGGCTGCGCACCGACAGCAGATTCGAGCTGCCGCCGGAGCTGCTGCAAACAGCCTTCAGCGACGACTTCGTTGACCCGGCACGCTGATCTTTAGCCGAAGGCGTGGATCCGCTGCCTCATAGTCCTCACACCGACCAGCTTCCGGGTCGGCTTCGAATTCCGCCATCGGCGTAATTCGAAGCCGACCCGGTTTTCAGACTCGACCGGCCGGTGCAGGGACAGATGCGAAACGCGGGGACGGCTCGAACACGACGGGCAGCTCGGCCAATGAGCGGTGGAAGGGGCCCGTCCGGTAGTCCAGGTCATCGGCCGAGCGCGCCAGTCTGACCTCTGGCAGCATATCGAGCAGCTGATCGATCGCGTTCTTCGCGACTTCGTATGCGACCTGCTGAGCTGGGCAGGTGTGCGGGCCGGTGCCCCATGCCAGATGCGAACGATTGTCGGTGAACTCGCCGGCGATCTCCGGGTCGTTGTTACACGCCGACAGACTGGTGACGACCGGCTGGTGTGCGGGCAACCAGACTCCGTCGATGAGAATGGGCTGCGGCGGATAGGTGATGAGGAAGTTCGCCAGCGGCGGGTCTTTGAACAGCAGCTCGTTGAGCGCATCAGTCGTCGTCAGCGCGCTGTCTCCGTGGAACCGGTCATCTCTCATGATCAGCAACAGGGTGTTGCCGATCAGGTTGGCCAGCGGCTCGATGCCGGCGCCGTAGATAGTGACCAGCTGATGTACGAGCTCCTCGGGGCTCAGGTCGGCCTCGTGGCGGATCAACCTGGTGGTGACATCATCGCCGGGCTCCTCGTACTTCAGACGAACAAGATCCGACAGCGCGTTGACGAACATCGTGTTGCCTGTGCCGCTCGGGTCGCCCTCGAACATCAGCACCATGCCTTGTTTGACGCGGTCACCGAGATCCGCCGGGCAACCGACCATGCGATTGAGATAGGCGAAGGTGACCGGAACAGCGTACTGATTGACCAGGTCCGCGGTTCCGGATTCGCAGAACTGATTGACTGCCCTGCGAGCGATTTCCTCGATCTCTTCGTGCAGGTTGTACAGGTTGATTCTGTCGATGCTGGCCACGTTGGCCGCGCGGTAGCGTCGGTGTTCGTCGCCTGCGCTACGAAGGGCATTTGGCCGGTATTGCATCATCGACTTCACCGGGCACGAGTCTGGGATGTCCCTCTCCCAGGTTCGCGGATCAGCTGGGAAGTGAGGGGCATCGTTGCCGATATGCACGGCGGTGCGGTAGCCGATCACCAGAGTGGCCGGGACACCCGGCGATATTTCCACCTGCGCCAAGGAAGGGTGCCGGCTGCGCATGTCCGCGTAGGCCCGTTGCTGGTTGTTTGCGAAGTCGTCTGCCCACATCGGAACCCGTTGCGGGTCATATGGCGCGGGTTGGGGAGCTGCATGCCGGGACTGGCGGGGTGGTTCGAAAGGCGTAGTCAATGGGTGACTCCAAAGTAAGTAACAGGAATACGACTTGCTGAGGTTCCCGGAGAACCGAATGCGATGGACGCGAAGCAACAGAGAGACACGTCAGCGAACGGTATGGACCATGTCCATACCGTTCGCGCGACCGGAGTGCGGCAGGAGCGCGCTCTTGAACCCGTAGTCAGGGATGCGGTTCACTACGGAAACCGAGAGGAGCCCGGTGGCGTGACGACGCCTGCGTTCATGCTCTGTTCGATCAGCGTTGACGCCGAGCCCAGTCGGCTTCTCACGCCGAGGCATTCGCACATATCAGGTTCCACGTCGGCTTATCATACTCACAGTTATCACCCTCAGCAGCGGCGGCGCTCGGCAACCGAATATTTCAATTGCCCATGTATCCCAACCGGTTCCGACTCACGGTGCGCCTTCAACCGGCATTCCGCATCGCTCTGCGGCAACGGACAGTGATGGTCGATGGCGTGCGCGATTTGGCTGATCACTCCACGCTGGTCGACTCCGAGCAGATCTCATCTACGGGCCTTGGTCTGGCACTTCGGTTGCCCAGGACGGGGGAGCACCCGAGTGATAGATCCGCTCACCCGCATCAGTTTCGGCGCGTGGACGCCGGCGGTCAGTTCGTGACGGTCGACGACGCAGGCCACAGCGTGGCGCTGGAGCAGCCGGAGGCGCTTAGTTGCGAGCCTCTTCGTCAGACGTCGAACCCAAGTCGCCCGCTCCTCAGAGTTTGTCACGCAGGGACGGCGGCATCGGCCGTATTGCCTCGTCGAACATACCTGGTGAGGTGGGTAAAATACATCCACGCCATCGGTTACGGCCGATTTCTGGGCCCTCCGTTCCGGTGGGCGAGTTCGGCGGTTCGGGCCGCAGCGAAGCTCGACGAGGCTATGGGACCGGGAGTGTGGCTGGCGTCAATATCGGCAGGGGGCTGAATTCCTTTCAGCTCCTGGACCTGAGAGATACTGCGGACGGACAGAGGCTCGTAGGCATCCAGTGGTTGCACGATCTGAGCAACCGCTTCAGCGAATCCGAAGTAGTTGGTATAGATACCGGCCGCAAGGGTGCACATCATCCGCCATTGCAAGCCCAACGCGTCGTGACGAGTCATCCACGGCTCGGCGACTGCATGCATCTCCTCGGCGGCCTGCTGACGATCCAGGTCGGAATCGAGCCGGACCCGTTGTTTGCGGAGCTGGTGGACGCGGGCGAAGTCGGCACGCATGACCTGCTCAGGCCACGTCGAAGCCCTACGGCCACTGTGGTAGCTCGGATTAGCCTGGTCGAGTGGGGCATATGGGTGCAGCCGGGTAGCGCTCAGAGGATCTCGTACCGGTGGCCAGGGCCCATGGCCGGTCGCCGCTCGGGCCTGGCGGATGGAGCGCCACTGCACGTCGGTGGCGCCCGTATCCGAACCATCGGCCAGGGCTACGAGCACCCGGCGGTGCAGCTCCTCCATTGCCTCCGAATTGTGGCGCCACCGGGCGACCGCGCCACATAGGTATTCCCAGTTCTCCCGCACGTCGGCGCAGTCGTGTCGGCTCCAGACCGCTTCCAACTCTGCTGCGGCAGTATCAATCTTGTCCTGTTTGGAAGGATCCACGAGCCCGCTGCGGTCGCCGCGAAGCCGGTCGAGGCACCAATGGTCTGCCCTCATGTTTTGCTCGATCTCGCTGGTCACACCGCGGAGACCGTAGTAGCGCGGAGACTCAGCGTCCGACATGGTCGCATTGTATCGAAGCCGCTGGATCGACGAGATTGTCCCGATTGCAGCATGGTTTGCAGCGACTCGAAGTCCGTCGTGATTTCTGCGCTGTGCCACCGCATCCGCGCTCTGGGGGGGTATCCAGACGCTCGGCCGATGAGCTGCGGTGTTCGAAGGTTACGCAGAGGGTTACTTGACATAATGTAGATTATCGGCGTTCGGGCCGAAGTGGCATCCGGCCTGCGGCGACCGCAGGATCGGTTCTCGTCTACACGGTGGACGCCGCCCGCAAGCAGCCGGCAGGCGGCCACGCACTCGGCGCTCCGATATCGCCGAAATTCCCGCGCCGGCAACAGTTCCCGGACAGTGACCCGCCTACCTTCATTTCGTCACCTGTGATGAAATGAAGGTAGGCGGTCGAGTCCGGATAATCTGTTCGGCTCATGAATCCTCTCGCGGCATCGGCGCGATCGTGGCAGCCGCGGTCCGCAGTCGGCCGGCCAATACGTGACAGCGCCGCGCCAGCTCCGGCGGGTCGAGGATCTCGAAGTCGTGTCCGAGTAGGACCATGTGCAGGAGCACGATATCCAGGCTGTTGTCCGCGCCGCTGCGCACCTCACAGAGTTCGTCGTCCCGATGGTGTACGACGGCCGCCGAGGCCGGGATCTGCGCGCGTACTGCCTCGGCCGGGGCATGAACGAGAAAGCGTGCCTGCTGCGAATAGACCCGGCTCGCCACACCTTCCTGCACGTAGGCCGCCGCATCGGGTGCCGGGCGTGGATGGAAGCGCCAGGTCCGGGCGGATACCCCGGTCATCCTGTCGACCCGGAAAGTGCGCCAGTCGGCCCGATCCAGGTCGTAGGCGAACAGGTACCAGCGCCGGTCGGAGGCGACCAGCCGGTAGGGCTCGACCCGGCGGCGCTGTGTCCGGTTTCCGGACGGATAGTCGAAACCGGCCTCGACCTCGTCGTGGCAGGCGCGGGCCAGCGTCAGGAGTACTTCGGCGTCGGCCGGGGTGCGGTTGCCGAAGGATTCCACCGAGCCGGTCAGGGCGCGTACCTCGTGCCGCAGGCGGGTGGGTAGCAGCCGGTCGAGTTTGGTGAGGGCCCGCAGTGCGGCGTCACCGGAACCCGCGACCGCACCACCCGCACCGACGAGCAGGGAGACGGCGACAGCGATCGCCTCTTCGTCGTCCAGGAGTAGCGGCGGCAGATCCCGGCCGGAGCCGAGTCGATAACCGCCGCCCGCGCCCTGATTCGCATGGACGGAATAGCCGAGGGCCCGCAACCGCTCGATATCGCGCCGTACGGTGCGGGTGGTGACGCCGAGCCGGGTGGCGAGTTCGGGCCCGGTCCAGATCTGGCGCTGCTGCAGCAGCCCGAGCAGGTTGAGCACACGTTCGGTCGTGCCCCGCTCACTGTCACCCGTTCCGTTCACCACATCAGCCTGCCAGAGAAAGCGGACCGATCCTGTCCTCCCGCTGTGCGAGGCTGACACCATGGATGCAGACGAACTCGACTGGAATGCGACACTGCGCGAGCAGTGGGAGTGGCACTGGAACCATCAGCTGCGGGCCCGGCTCACCGGGCTGACCGACGCGGAGTACTTCTGGTCGCCGGTTGCCGGTAGCTGGAGTGTGTGCCCGCGTGGCAGCTCGACCGCGCCCATACAGGCCGGCGCCGGCGATTTCACGATCGACTTCGCCTTTCCGCAGCCGGATCCGGCCCCGTTCACCACGATCGCCTGGCGGCTCGGCCACGTCATCGTCGGGGTGCTCGCGGCGCGTAATGCCGCGCATTTCGGGGCGCCTCCGGCGTCCTATGAGACATGGGAGTACGCGGGCGACGCCGCGGGCGCGCTCGACCAGTTGGAGACCCAGCTCGGGATCTGGCTGGACGGGGTGCGCGGTATGGGCGGGTCCACGCTCGGGGATCCGATCGGTGAGGCCGAGCCCTATCCCGACCTGCCGGTGGCCGCGCTGGTGCTGCACATCCATCGCGAGCTGATCCATCATCTGTCCGAGGTCTGCCTGCTGCGTGATCTCTACTTGCACACTCACCTGTCTACGAACGGAGCCACCCGATGAGCCGCCATTTCCAGGTCACCTTCGACGCACATGATCCGCGGGCGCTGTCGTCGTTCTGGCGTGCGGTTCTCGGCTACGTGCATCCCGGCCCGCCCGGGGTCGAATTGCCGGAGGGCGCTGACCCGCTTGCCGCCTGGGACGATTTCCTGGCCGGGATCGGGGTCCCGGAGGATCAGCGCAATACGCGCTCGGCGATCGAAGATCCGGAGGGACAGGGGCCACGTGTGTTCTTCCAGCGGGTGCCCGAGGACAAAGTCGCCAAGAATCGTGTCCATCTCGATGTGCGGGTGGCTCCCGGACTTCAGGGCGAGGAACGCATGGCGGCGTTGGAGACCGAATGCGTGCGTCTCGTGGCGCTGGGCGCGGTTCGGATCCGCCGTCATGAACCCGCTCCGCCGATGGAAGCCGGTTTCATCGTGATGGCCGATCCCGAAGGAAACGAGTTCTGCCTGGACTGAGTGTTTCGGTGCCCCTCTCCCCCGCGACGAGCCGACACCGGTTCGGTTCGCCGATGTGACGAACCGGTGGGGCTAGGCTCGCACGGGAACAGGGCTCGGTCAGCGACGACCTCCGGAGGCGGGTAATGCGCAGACGTCGGGTGGCAGCTCTCGGGGTGGCGGTGATCTCGGCCGCGGGCCTGGTGTCTGGATGTGGCGACCGGGAACCGACGCCGGTGCCGGGGGCTGCCGAACCGTCGACGTCGGCGGCGGCACCGCAGCCCGATCAGGCGGCCGGGGTGGATATTCCCCGTGGCCGGGTGGAGCATATTCTCGGCACGCTCGAATACCGCGCCGATGAGTTGATGCGGAACACCGATATTCCGGGTATGGCGGTGGCGGTGGTCTATGACGGCGAGGTGGTGTTCGAGAAGGGTTTCGGGGTCCGGGATGTGGACGGGCGGCAGCCGGTGAATCCGGAGACAGTGTTCCAGTTGGCGTCGCTGTCCAAACCGGTGGGTGCCACGGTGGTTGCACGGCAGGTGGCGGCCGGGAAGGTGCGGTGGGATACGCCGGTGCGGGAGCCGGCGCCGTGGTTCGCGTTGAACGACCCGTATGTGAGCGATCACGTGACGGTGGGTGATCTGTATTCGCATCGTTCCGGGTTGCCCGAGCATGCGGGCGACAAGCTGGAGGATCTGGGGTTCGACCGGAACCGGATTCTGGAGCGGTTGCGGATGCTGCCGTTGGCGCCGTTCCGTGATTCGTATGCGTATACGAATTTCGGGCTCACCGCGGCGGCGATGGCGGTTGCGGATGCTGCCGATCAGCGTTGGTCGGTGCTGTCCGAGCAGTCGCTCTACCGGCCGCTGGGGATGTCCTCGACGAGTTCGCGGTTTGCCGATTTCCTGGCGGCCGGTGACCGGGCGTCGGGGCATGTGCTGGTGAACGGTGAGTATCGGCCGGCGCAGCCGGGTCGGCAGCCGGATGCCCAGTCCCCCGCCGGTGGTGTCAGTTCGTCGGTTTCGGATATGGCGCAGTGGATGATGATGGTGTTGGCGAACGGGAAGCACGGTGGTGAGCAGTTGGTGCCGCCGGAGGCTTTGTTGCCGGCGGTGTCGCCGCAGGCGGTGTCGTCGCCGCCGAGTGCACCGGATGCGCGGGCGGGTGACTACGGGTTCGGTTTCAATGTGGGTAATTCGGCGGCGGGCCGGGTGGTGTTGAGCCATTCGGGGGCGTTCGATCAGGGGGCGGCGACTGCGTTGACGATGATTCCGTCGGCGAATGTGGGGATCGTGACGTTGACCAATGCGGCGCCGGTCGGGGTCCCGGAGACGTTGAACGCGGAGTTCTCGGATCTGGTGCAGTTCGGTGAGGTGCGGCAGGACTGGTGGGGGTTGTATTCGAAGGCGTTCGAGCAGTTGAATGCGCCGGTGGGTGAGCTGGTGGGTGCTCCTGCTCCGGCGACTCCGGCTCCGGCGCGCCCGTTGGAGGATTATGCGGGCAGCTACGACAACGGCTATTTCGGTGCGGCGTCGGTTTCGGTGGAGGGTGATTCGCTGCTGTTGACGATGGGTCCGCGTCACGTCGCGATGCCGTTGCGGCATCGCGACGGTGACACGTTCGTTTTCGCGCCGGTCGGTGAGATGGCGAATCCGGGCAGTATTTCGCAGGCCCGGTTCGACGGTGACCGGTTGTGGCTGGAGTTCTATGATTCCGACGGGTTCGGCACGTTCGTGCGTTGACGGTCAGGCGCCGACGTAGGCGGCGAGGTGTTCGCCGGTGAGGGTGGAGCGGTCGGCGACGAGGTCGGCGGGGGTGCCTTCGAAGACGATCCGGCCGCCGTCGTGGCCGGCGCCGGGACCGAGGTCGATGATCCAGTCGGCGTGTGCCATCACGGCTTGGTGGTGTTCGATGACGATGACCGATTTGCCGGAGTCGACGAGTCGGTCGAGGAGTCCGAGTAGTTGTTCGACGTCGGCGAGGTGCAGGCCGGTGGTGGGTTCGTCGAGGATGTAGATTCCGCCTTTTTCGGCCATCTGGGTGGCGAGTTTGATGCGTTGCCGTTCGCCGCCGGAGAGGGTGGTGAGTTGCTGGCCGAGGCGGAGGTAGCCGAGTCCGACGTCGGCGAGGCGGTCGAGGATCTTGTGGGCGGCGGGGATTTTCGCGTCGCCGGAGCCGAAGAATTCTTCTGCTTCGGCGACCGACATTTCGAGTACTTCGGCGATATTGCGGCCGCCGAGGGTGTATTCGAGGACGGCGGATTGGAATCGCCGGCCTTCGCATTCTTCGCAGGTGGATTCGACGGTGGCCATGACGCCGAGGTCGGTGTAGATGACGCCGGCGCCGTTGCAGGTGGGACAGGCGCCTTCGGAGTTGGAGCTGAAGAGGGCGGGTTTGACGCCGTTTGCTTTGGCGAAGGCTTTGCGGATGGGGTCGAGCAGGCCGGTGTAGGTGGCGGGGTTGCTGCGACGGGAGCCGCGGATGGCGCCTTGGTCGATGGTGACGACGCCGTCGCGCCCGGATACGGAGCCGGTGATGAGGGAGCTCTTACCGGATCCGGCGACGCCGGTGACGACGACGAGGGCACCGAGTGGAATGTCGACGTCGACGTCGCGCAGGTTGTGCGAGTCGGCGCCGCGGACTTCGAGTGCGCCGGACGGGGTGCGGACAGTTTTCTTGAGGGCGGCGCGGTCGTCGAGGTGGCGGCCGGTGAGGGTGTCGCTGGCGCGGAGGCCGTCGACGGTGCCTTCGAAGACGATCCGGCCGCCTTCACTGCCGGCGCGGGGGCCGATGTCGATGATGTGGTCGGCGATTTCGATGGCTTCGGGTTTGTGTTCGACGACGAGGACGGTGTTGCCTTTGTCGCGGAGTTGGCGCAGCAGGTCGTTCATGCGCTGGATATCGTGCGGGTGCAGGCCGATGGTGGGTTCGTCGAAGACATAGGTGACGTCGGTGAGTGAGGAGCCGAGGTGGCGGATCATCTTGGTGCGTTGTGCCTCTCCCCCGGACAGGGTGCCGGAGGGGCGTTCGAGGGAGAGGTAGCCGAGGCCGATATCGGTGAACGAGTCGAGCAGGTGTCGCAGGCCTTTGAGCAGGGGCGCGACGGCGGGTTCGTCGAGGTCGCGGACCCATTCGGCGAGGTCGCTGATCTGCATGGCGCACAGGTCGGCGATGTTCTTGCCGTTGATCTTGGAGGCCAGTGCTTCCTTGGTGAGTCGGGTGCCGGCGCATTCGGGGCAGGTGGTGAAGGTGACGGCTCGTTCGACGAAGGCCCGGATATGCGGTTGCAGGGCGTCGACGTCTTTGGCGAGGAACGATTTCTGAATTTTGGGGATCAGGCCCTCGTAGGTGAGGTTGATGCCGTCGACCTTGATCTTGGTGGGCTCTTTGTAGAGCAGGTCGTGCAGTTGTTTCTTGGTGAACTTCTTGATCGGTTTGTCCGGGTCGAAGAAGCCCGAGCCACGGAAGATGCGGCCGTACCAGCCGTCCATGCTGTAGCCGGGGACGGTGAGGGCGCCGCCGTTGAGGGAGAGGTTCTCGTCGTAGAGGGCGGTCATATCGAAGTCGGTGACCGAGCCCATGCCTTCGCAGCGGGGGCACATACCGCCGAGGCGGCTGAAGGTGGCTTTCTCGGCGACGGTTTTGGCGCCGCGCTGCACGGTGATGGCGCCGGTGGCGGTGACCGACGGCATGTTGAACGAGTATGCGTTGGGTGAGCCGATATGGGGGTGGCCGAGGCGGCTGAACAGGATGCGCAGCATGGCGTTGGCGTCGGTGGCGGTGCCGACGGTGGAGCGTGGGTTGGAGCCCATCCGTTCCTGGTCGACGATGATCGCGGTGGTGAGCCCTTCGAGGAGGTCGACGTCGGGCCGGGACAGGGTGGGCATGAAACCTTGGACGAAGGCGCTGTAGGTTTCGTTGATCATCCGCTGGGATTCGGCGGCGATGGTGGCGAAGACCAGGGAGCTCTTACCCGAGCCGGAGACGCCGGTGAACACGGTGAGCCGTCGTTTCGGGATCTCCACGCTGACGTCTTTGAGGTTGTTGACGCGCGCGCCCTGGACCCGGATGAGATCGTGGCTGTCGGCGGCGTGTGTCGCGGACGCCCGCGTACCGGTCTTCGTGGCGGTGGTCATCTGTCTCCTCTGGTCGGTCGCCGTCGTTTCCGGGCCGGTCTCGGGTGGAGCGGCGCGGTTGTCTCTGGGTGGCCCGCACGGTGTACCGGTGGGCCGGTGGCGAGTAGGCATCCTCCGGCCGGGTGGCCCGGCCGGAGGGCGGTGCGGTGGTGCCGGTGGGTTCAGCCCAACTGTTTGATGCGGATCATGTTGCCGGCGGGATCACGGACGGCGCAGTCGCGGACACCGTAGGGCTGGTCGGTGGGTTCCTGCACGATTTCGATATCGCCGGCTTGGAGCCGTTCGAAGGTGCCGTCGAGGTCTTCGGTGGCGAGGTTGATTCCGGCGTAGGTGCCTTTGGCCATCATTTCGGCGATGGTTTTGCGTTCTTCGTCGGTGATGCCGGGGTCGGCGGCCGGTGGGTGCAGGACGATGGAGGTGCTGGGCTGGTCGACCGGGCCGACGGTGATCCAGCGCAGACCGTTGTAGCCGACGTCGTTGCGGATTTCGAAGCCGAGGACGTCGCGGTAGAACCCGATGGCGGCTTCGGGATCGTCCTGGGGCAGGTAGCTGGCGTTGATGCTGATGTTCATGCAGATCACGCTAACTGCGGGTCGGTCACCGGGGCTTCTCGATTCCTGATCGGTCTGGTCACCTGTTTCGCGGTGCAGGCCGGGATGCCCGCGACGGCGTCGTTCTCCTGGCGCCGGTAGGCGCTCGGCGGCATGCCGACGAGTTCGGTGAAGCGGGTGCTGAAGGTGCCCAGTGAGGAGCAGCCGACGGCGAAGCAGACGTCGGTGACGCTGAGGTCGCCGCGGCGCAGCAGGGCCATGGCGCGTTCGATGCGGCGGGTCATGAGGTAGCCGTAGGGCGATTCGCCGTAGGCGAGTTTGAATTGGCGGCTGAGGTGTCCGGCGGACATGTTGACGCCGCGGGCGAGTGCTTCGACGTCGAGGGGTTGCGCGTACTCCCGGTCCATCCGGTCGCGGACGCGGCGGAGCAGCGCGAGGTCGCGGAGGTGTTGGTCCGCGGTGGGTCTGCTGGTCACGTGGCCGATCGTTCCATACAGCGCCCGGGTTGCCCAGTTCCCGCCGACGGGAGCAGGGGCGGCGGGTCATTCGTGGTGTTCTGCTGAACCCAGCCACGCGAGAGCGGCGACCACGAGAGCTTCGACCCCGGTGTCGAGGGTGGGTTGCAGGACCGGGGCGAAGCGGGAGCTGTGGTTGACGGGGATGTCCTGGAAGAGGGTGCCTTTGTCGACGGCGGCGGCGAAGGCGGCCGGGTCGGTGCCGCCCAGCGCCCAGTAGGTGAACGGAACGCCGAACGCGGTGGGGATCTCGCTGACGTCTTCGCTGGCGGTTTGCGGATCGATGGTGCCGGCGGCGGTGCCGAAGGCGGTATCGAAGGCGGCGGCAACCCGGCGGGTGGTGTCCGGGTCGTTGACGGTCGGTGGGAAGGTCGTGATCCGTTCGAACTCGGGTTCGCGTGGCGCGCCGGAGCCGACGGCTTCGGCGCGCACGATCCGTTCGATGGCGCTCAGGATGCGTGTCCGGGTTTCCGGCTCATAGGTGCGCACGTTGATTTCGAGTACGGCGGTATCGGGGATGAGGTTGGGCCCGGTGCCGGCGTGGATGCTGCCGACGGTGACGACTGCGCGGGTGGTCGGGGCGATTTCGCGAGATATCACCGTCTGGAGTCGTACCACGCACATCGCTGCCATGACGACTGGATCGATCGATGCCTGCGGTTGGGAACCGTGGGCGCTGCGGCCGTGCACGGTGACGCGCAGGCTGTCGGCGGCGGACAGGAACGGTCCGGGGCAGGTGCCGACGGAGCCGGCGGGATAGGGCAGGACGTGCTGGCCGAGTACTACGTCGGGCGCGGGGATTCTGCTGGTGAGTCCGTCGTCCACCATGGCGCGGGCGCCGGTGCCGTCCTCCTCCGAGGGTTGGAACAGGGTGATGACGGTGCCGTGCCACGCGTGCGGGGCTTCGGACATCAGGCGTGCGAAGCCGAGGAGACAGGTGACGTGGACGTCGTGGCCGCAGGCGTGCATGACGGGTTGGGCGATACCGTCACGATCGACGGTGGTGGTGGAGGCGTAGGGCAGGCCGGTGGCTTCTTTCACCGGGAGTGCGTCCATGTCGGCGCGGAGCAGCACTGTGGGGCCGGACCCGTTGCGCAGGACTCCGGTGACTCCGGTGCCGCCGATGCCGGTGGTGACGTCGTAGCCGTATTCGCGAAGGGCGGTGGCGACGATGTCGGCAGTGCGGTGTTCGTTCATCCCGAGTTCGGGGTGGGTGTGCAGGTCGCGGTAGCGGTCCTCTATTTCGTCGCGGGCAGTGTCCAGGCCGGAGAGAACAGTCGCGGCGTCACGGTTCATCGATTGTGCCTTTCTGTTCGCGGGTGGGTGTCGCACTGCTCGTTTCGGTGCCGGGGCTCGGGTTGCGGTTCTGTCGGCGACGGCGGCGTGGTGGCCGACCGCGGAAGGCGGCGGCGAGGCGGGTGTGCGGTTGCCAGTTCAGTCCGTTGGGCAGGCCCCAGCCGAAGCGCACTGCGGCCAGGCGCAGCAGCAGCGAGCAGCCGATCCCGGCGATGATGCCGACGGCGGGGGCGCCGAGGTAGGTGCTGATGACCATGGTGCCCGCGACGACGGCTGCCACGGTGGCATAGAGGCCGTTGCCGCCGAAGACTGCGGGTACTCGCCGGAGTAGGACGTCGCGGGTGGCGCCACCTCCGACCGCGGTGGTGATGCCGAGCAGGACAGCGGGGAGCCAGCCGAGGTCGGCGGCGAGAGTTTTCTGGGCGCCGGTGACCGCCCAGAACCCGATGACGGCCGCATCGAGTGCGGTGAACAGCCGGTCCCAGGAGTGTTCGCTGAGGTGGATGACGAACGAGACGAGGGTGCCGGCGACAGCGGTGGGCAGGTAGGCGTAATCGGTGAGAGCTACCGGGGGGCCTTGTTGGAGGAGGGTGTCACGGATGATGCCACCGCCGAGCCCGGAGACGATACCGACGACGAGGAATCCGAACAGGTCGAGGCCTTCGGTGCGGGATACGGCGCCGCCGAGGATGGCGCAGGCGAAGACACCGGCGAGGTCGAGATATCGGGTGACCTGATCGATGGTGTCCAGAGGCACGGCCACCACAGCAAACTAACATGCCCGCCACGGGTTTCCGGTGGTGACGGGCGCCCGGCCGACCGGGTCAGCCGCGTGGTCGGACCGCCGCTCCCCCACCGGCCGCCAGGCGCATGAGGTCGGTGTCGAGGTCGACGGAGGTTTCGCTGCCTCCGGCGCTACCGAAGCTGTGCTGGTAGCTGTTCCAGGATTCGTTTTTGACCTGGTGCGCGAATCCGCTCTCCATCAGCAGGGTCAGTTCGAGTGCGGCGCGGTCGATGCGTTTGTTCAGGTCGTTGTCGCTCCAGTCCTCGGAGGTGGCGAACAGTGAGGTCGGCACGGTCATGGTGCGCAGGAATGCGAACAGGGCGCGCATCTGTTCGTCGACGACCAGGGCGTGGCGGGCGGTGCCCGCGGTGGCGGCCAGGATGACCGGTTTGGCGATCAGGAGGTCGTTGTCGAGGACGTGGAAGAAGGAGGTGAGCAGTCCGCTGGGTGCGGCCTTGTAGACGGGGGCGGCGACGATGAGGCCGTCGGCGGTGGCGAGGGTGTCGATCGCGGCGGTCATTTTCGGTCCCATGAGCTGGGAGACCAGGGCGGTGGTGATCTCGGTGGCCAGTTCGCGCAGTTCGATGACGTTCACGGTGACGGTGGCGCCGCCGCGGTGGCGGGCGAGCTCGCCGACGCGAGCGGAGACACGGTCGGCGAGCAGCCGGGTCGAGGACGGGTTGCTGGTGCCGCCGCTGACCACGACCAGTCGGTAGGGGGTGGTGCCCTGGCCGTCGGTGGTTGTCATATCCGGTTCCTTTTCGTGGTGGCGGCGAGTTTGCCGCAGAGGTGTTCGAGGGTGCGTAGTTCGTCGTCGGTGAGTGCGCCGGTGAGCGCCTGTGCGACGCCGACGGCGTGGCGGCCGCCGATGCGGCGCTGCCGGGTCCGGCCCTCGGTGGTGAGGGAGAGCCGGACGCCGCGGCCGTCGTGCGGGTCGGGGGTGCGTTGGACGAGGCCGCGTTCGATGAGCCGGTCGACCATCCGGGACAGGGCCGGTTGGGTGAGCAGGACGTGCCGGTTCAGTTCGGCGGGCCGGATGGGTTCGGGGCATTTGGACAGGGTGTAGAGGACGTCGTATTCGCGCATGGTGAGTCCGTGCCATACGTCCTGTGCCGCGAACTGTTTCATCAGGACGGCGTGTGCGGTCAGTACTGCTTCCCAGGCGTCGTTGGCGAGCCGCCCGCTGGTTCTGTTGTCTTCTCGGCCGGGGTTGTGGTGGCCGGCGGGCGGTTGCGCGGGATCGTCGTGTTCCTGGTCGGCCCCTTCCGGTGGGCCGTCGCTCATGCGGTGGCGTCCTGGTAGGGGCTGGTGCCGGCCAGGTTGTCGCCCTGGTTGGCGTTGGGGCGGGCCTGTCGGGCCGGTGCGTCGCCGTATTGGGCGGCGACGCGCGCGAGATGGGTGGGGGCCGGCGCGGATTCGGGGTCGCGGCGCGCGTCGAGTTCCTTGCGCAGGACGGGCACCACTTCTTCACCGAGCAGGTCCAGCTGGTTCAGCACTGTTTTCAGTGGCAGTCCGGCGTGGTCCATCAGCCACAGCTGACGCTGGTAGTCGCCGAAGGTGTCGTGGAAGGTGAGGGTTTTGTCGATGATCTCCTGCGGGCTGCCGACCGATAGTGGGGTCATCTCGGCGAAGTCCTCCAGGGACGGACCGTGGCCGTAGACGGGTGCCTCGTTGAAGTAGGGGCGGAATTCGTTCCAGGCATCCTGGGATTTCTTGGCGATATAGGCCTGGCCGCCGAGCCCGACGATGGCCTGTTTCTTGGTGCCGTGCCCGTAGTGCTCGAAACGTTGCCGGTAGAACTCGATGAGCTGCAGCGAGTGGGCGGTGGGCCAGAAGATGTGGTTGGCGAAGAACCCGTTGCCGTAGTAGGCGGCCTGTTCGGCGATTTCGGGGGTGCGGATGGAGCCGTGCCAGACGAACGGCGGCACACCGTCGAGGGGGCGCGGGGTGGCGGTGAAGCTCTGCAGCGGGGTGCGGTATTCACCTTCCCAGTCGACGACGTCTTCGCGCCACAGCCGGTGCAGCAGGTTGTAGTTCTCCAGCGCCAGCGGTAGTCCGGCGCGGATGTCCTTGCCGAACCAGGGGTAGACGGGTCCGGTGTTGCCGCGGCCGAGCATCAGGTCCATGCGGCCCTTGGACAGGTGTTGCAGCATGGCGTAGTCCTCGGCGATCTTCACCGGATCGTTGGTGGTGATCAGGGTGGTGGCCGTGGTGAGGATCAACCGTTCGGTGGTGGCTGCTATGTGGCCGAGCAGGGTGGTCGGCGAGGAGGAGAAGAACGGCGGGTTGTGGTGTTCGCCGATGGCGAAGACGTCGAGACCGACCTCTTCGGTTTTGCGGGCGATCGCGACGATCGCGTCGATCCGTTCGGCTTCGCTGGGTGTCACGCCGGTCACGGGGTCGCGGGTGATGTCGCTGACCGAGAAGATTCCGAACTGCATCGTGTGTCACTCCCACCGTAGTTTCTATGCGTTTGCATCTACTTGAACGGTGGGGGTGGTGGTGTTATTCCATGGGCCGGCCCGATGCCGTGGTGGCGACGAGTCCGGACAGGATGCGCAGCGCGGATTCGGCGGATGAGCCGGGTTCTGCGTGGTACACGGCCACCCGTTGTCCCTCGTCCTCGGGAAGGGTCATGAACTCGGTCGTGAGCGTGATGGCGCCGACGACCGGGTGGTGGTGGACGCGGGTGGCGCCGCCGCAGTCGCCCACGGAGTGCGCGGCCCAGAGTGTCGCGAAGTCGGGGCTCGCGAGGGTCAGTTCACCGATCAGACTGTTCAGGGCGGGCGCGCCGGGATACTGTCCGGCGATCAGCCGCAGGTCGGCCACGGTGGACCGGGCTTTCCGGGGCCAGTCGTCGTACAGCTCACGTGTGTGCGGGTCGAGGAACACCATGCGGGCGATATTGGGGCGGTCGTCCGGCCGGCCGGGCGCCGCGTAGTCGAGATGGCCGGCCAGTAGCGCGTGTGCCATCGGGTTCCAGGCCAGGACGGCGACGAACCGGCCCAGGACCAGGGCGGGTGCCGCATCGAACGATTCGATCATGCGTTGTACGCCGGGCCGGACCTGCTCGGGTTCGGCGGGGCGGCGGCGCCCCTTCGGCTTGGGCCGGGCCAGGGAATACAGGTGGGCGCGCTCGGCCTCGTCCAGACGTAGGACGCGGGCGACGGCGTCGAGCACGGAGTCCGACGCGTTGGGGCTCTGCCCTTGTTCGAGACGGGTGTAGTAGCCCGCGCTCACCCCGGCGAGCTGCGCGAGTTCCTCGCGGCGTAGGCCCGGGACCCGGCGCCGGCTCCCGTACACGGGCAGCCCGGCGGCGTCCGGTTGCAGCCGCGCCCGCCTCGATCGCAGGAATTCGCCCAGCTCGGTGTCGGTGCTCACGGCTACCAGTCTCGCGGATTCACGCCCGGCGAACCTGCACCTGCTGGATGCACCCATCGCGGAGGTATCTCCGGTGGAGGTCTGGGACCGTGGCGCCGGCCGTCGCAGGCTGGTCCCGGTAGAAGCCGGACGGAGGAAAGGACAGCGATGAGGATTCTGGTGATCGGGGCGACGGGCACCATCGGCAGTGCGGTCGCCGCGAACTTGGCGGCGCGGCACGAGGTGGTGGGTGCGTCACGTCGTGGACCGGTGCGGGTGGATATGGCCGATATCGCGACGATCGATACCCTGTTCGCCGCGGTCGGGACGGTGGACGCGGTGGTGTGCTGTGCCGCGAGCGGTGGCCTGACACCGCTGAGCGCCGGGTCGGACACCGAGTTCTGGGCGGGCCTCGACGGGAAACTCGTAGGGCAGGTGGATCTGGTCCGGCGCGCGGCGGCCCGGGTGCGGGATCGCGGTTCGGTGACGCTCACCAGCGGCCGGTTCATCGAACCTGTGCCCGGGAGCTCGCTGGGTTATCTGGTGAACGCGGGTCTGGAGGCGTTCGTGCATGCGGCGGCGACCGAGATGCCGCGCGGTATCCGCCTGAACACCGTCAGCCCGGGCTGGGTGCGGGAAACCCTCCTCGGTCTGGGTATGGACCCGGCCGGGGGTACCCCGGTCGCCGATATCGCTCAGGTCTATGTGGATGCGGTGGAAGGCACCGCGCACGGCCGGACGCTCTCGGCCGGTACGCCGTAGGCGATTGTCCGCGACGACGACCGGCTGGTCGGCCGGGTTCGTGACCGCCGGCTACGTATTCCCCCGCTGGAAGCTCACTCGACCGGAATCCGGCCCGGTGCGGGCGCGCGCAGGGGTGCCGGCTGCCGGTCGAGTGAGTCGAGGTCGCGGATCGCGGCGCAGCTGCGGCGGATCATGGCGGCGAACATGGCGTCGCCGCGTTCGGACGGGGTGCCGTAGGCGGCGCCGAACACCGCCACCAGTGGTCCCTGGAGGGCGGCGAAACGATAGTCCTGCCAGCAGTCCTCGACGGTGTAGCCGGTCACGCCCAGGTCGGTGAGGCGCTGGTGATAGGTGGTGACGAGGTCTTCCTCCGCGGTGCGGCGTATCTCGGGGTCGAGTCCGGTGGTGACGAAGTAGGCGAGGTCGCGGGCCGGGAGGCCGAGATTGACGGTCTGCCAGTCGACAGCGGTGACCCGCGGTGTGGTGCCGGTACCGAACAGCAGGTTGTCCAGG
The DNA here is from genome assembly GCF_053594175.1 of Nocardia sp. NPDC001965. Lineage (NCBI taxonomy): Bacteria > Bacillati > Actinomycetota > Actinomycetes > Mycobacteriales > Nocardiaceae > Nocardia > Nocardia sp. NPDC001965. The sequence goes on along the minus strand of NZ_JBSFDZ010000001.1, from coordinate 151,854 downwards.
CGGTAGTCGCCGTGGACGAGACCGAACCGTTCGGGGCGGGCGAGCAGCCAGTCGGCGATCACTTCGCCGCAGGCGCGCAGGGTCGTGTGGTCTTCGGTGGGGAGCCGGTGCCCGAGCCGGTCGAGGAAGATATCGGTGGTGGGTCCGTAGAGTTCGCGCAGCGCCTCCGCTTCTTCGGGGCCGTTGCGGCTGAACCCCTCGATTTCCAGGAGGGTGTCGTCGCACCAGCGGGGGGCGTGCAGACCCGCGAGGTCGGCGACCGCCGGATGGGCGTGGGCGACCGGGCAGCCGGCGATCTGGTCGCCTTGCCGGTCGGGGGCGAGATCTTCCAGCAGGAGCACGAATTCGGCTCCGTCGCTGTGGATCTCGGCGTGATGGCAGCGGGGTGTACGGATATCGACGGTGGGCGCGATCTCGGTGTAGAAGCGGACTTCCTGGCGGTAGGCGCCGGCCAGCATGGCGCGTACGCCGGGGTCGGCGGCGGGTAGTTTCGCCAGCAGTTGCTCCGGGACCCCGTCGCCGGTGAGCCGTAATCGGTGCACGCTGCCGATCTGGCCGGTGCCGACGGCTTCGCTGCTGACGGCGGTGACGCGGCGGCCGAGGGCGGCGGTGAGCCATTCGGGGGTGAGGCCGGCGATATCGGTGGGGCTGGTCATGCGCGGCTCCTGCCGGGGTTTGCGGGCAGGGCGGCGAACCGGCCGGGGTCGCGGTGCCGCCGCCACGCGTCGAGAACGGGGGCCAGTTCGGTGGGGGTGTTGCCGTGCAGGATGACTCCGTCGGCACCGGCGTCGAATTGGTCGGCGATGCGCGCGGCGCAGTGTTCGGGGCTCCCGGTGGCGGAGGCGGCGAGCCATTCGGCGGGCAGCAGGTCTTCGACAGCGGTGAGGGTGGTGGTGTCGGCGACGGCGTCCAGGGCGCCACCGGCTCCGGTGACCAGCGGGTGCGCACGGAAGTCGTCGAGTATCTGCGGGTCCCAGCTGTTGACCTGGGCCAGGATATCGCCGTACCCCTGCAGGTAGGTGCCGAGGCGGCCGACGAGTTTGCGCAGACGGGCGGTTTCGCCCTGGGTGTCGTCCACCACCGCCAGGACCGACCAGATGCGGATGGCGGCGGGGTCGCGGCCGGCGGCTTCGGCGGCGGTGCGGACGGTGCGGACGGCGCGCGCGGTGGTGTCGTCGGTGAAGAAGGTGTGCAGAACGACGGCATCGGCGATCTGTCCGGCCAGGCGCAGGGTATCGGCGCCGATCGCGGTGAGGGTGACCGGGATTGCTTCGTCGTAGGTGGGGTCCAGGTGCAGGATCGGGTAGTTCCCGGCGGGTCCGTGGTGGCCGACGACGGTGTCCCCGCGCCAGAGGCGCCGGTAGAGCTCGGTGGCATCGCGCAGCTGGGCGGAGGTTATCCGGGGCAGGCCGATGACGTCGAAGAGGGCGCCGAAGCCGCGGCCGAGGCCGAGGCTGTAGCGGCCCCGGGTGAGGCGGTGCAGGGTGACCGCGCCGGACGCGGTGATCAGCGGATGGCGGGTGTTGTGGTTGGTGGCGGCGGTGCAGATACCGAGTTCGCTGGTGACCGCGCCCGCGGCGGCGGCGAGGGCGAAGGCTTCTTTGGTGTTGAAACGTTCGGACAGGAACATCGCGCCGAGGCCGAGGCGTTCGGCGGCGCGGGCCTCGTCGAGCAGGATATGCGGGTCGGTGGCGTGCCCGGCCAGACCGTAGCAGCCGAGTTCGGGGAATTCGGTCACTGCGGACCGGTCCCGGCGCCGCCGATCATGCGGTGTAGTTCGTCCTGGGTCCAGGGCGGGGTGTCGTTGTGGTCCCGGAAGCCGAGAATGCTGGGTGTGGGGCGGTCGTAGCGGCCGACGAATCCGCCTGCGGCGACGAAGATCTGTCCGGTGACGTGTTCGGCGGCGGCGCCGGCAAGGTACAGGTAGAGCTGGGCGACGTAGTGGGCGGGTGGGGCGTCGAGTGCGGCGTTCTTGCTGATCTCGTCGAGCATGCCGCGGCGGTAGAGCTCCATGATCTTGGCTTCGTAGTCGAAGCCGCTGGAGAGCCGGGTCTTGGCGCCGGGGCAGACGACGTTGGCGCGGATCTTGTGTTCGGCGAGTTCGGCGGCGATGGCGAGGGTGAGCGAGTTGACCGCGCCTTTGCCGGCGGCGTAGCCGGTACCGCCGTAGTCGCCGAGGTAGGCGAAGGAGCTGGTGTTGATGATGCTGCCGCGGCCCTGGGCGACCATCTTCGGGGCGGCGGCGCGGCAGGTGTTGAACGTGGTGGTGAGGTGGGAGTCGAGCAGAGCGCGCCAGTCGCGGGTGCTGACGTCGAGGATGGAGGATCCGGCGGGTTCGGCGATACCGGCGCAGTTGACGAGGACGTCGATGGCGCCGAATGTGCGCACGCAGGTGTCGACGAGTTCGGTGGCGGTGGTTTCGTCGGCGGCGCTGCCGGTGACGCCGACGGCGCGGTGCCCGGCGAGGGTCAGGGAGTTGACCGTGCGCTCGACGGCGGGGCCGTTGCGTCCGTTGACGACCACTCCGGCGCCGTGTCCGGCCAGGGCGTGGGCGACGGCGTGGCCGATGCCGCTGGTGGCGCCGACGACCACGGCGCCGCGTCCCCACAGGGTCTGGTTTCCGCTCATGGGCCTGTTCTCGCTCGCTTCTCTAGCCCGAACACTATTCCGTACAGGTGTCCGGACAGTATGGCATCCTGACAGCGCGCCGGTGGCGGATCGAGGGGGCGCGCCTTGCTTGTACACAACACCCCGTAGTACTGTCCAGACAGGTGTCTATCATAGATCCTGGACAGTAATCTGGGGAAGGATTTCCACATGACTTCGGTGAAACCGCCGCGGGTGTCCGGAGGCGAACACGAACACGGCCACCTGGAGGAATTCCGCACCGACCCGATCGCGCTGATGCGCCGGGTACGGGAGGAATGCGGGGACGTCGGGGAATTCGAACTCGCCGGCCGCCACGTCATCCTGCTCACGGGCGCCGAAGCGAACGAATTCTTCTTCCGCGCCGCCGACGAGGACCTCGACCAGGCCGCCGCCTACCCCTTCATGAAACCGATCTTCGGCGAAGGCGTGGTGTTCGACGCCAGCCCCGAACGGCGCAAGGAGATGCTGCACAACTCCGCCCTGCGCGGCGACCAGATGCGCGGACACGCGGCGACCATCGAGAAGGAGGTCGACCGGATGTTGGCCGGCTGGGGCGACGAGGGCGAGATCGACCTGCTCGACTTCTTCGCCGAACTCACCATCTACACCTCCTCGGCCTGTCTGATCGGAACGAAATTCCGTGAAGAACTCGACAGCCGGTTCGCTCACCTCTACCACAACCTGGAACGCGGGACCGACGCACTGGCGTACGTGGACCCGTACATGCCGATCGAGAGTTTCCGGATCCGCGACGAATCCCGGGCCGCGCTGGTGGAACTCGTCCAGGAGATCATGAATGGGCGGATCGCGAACCCACCCGCCGACAAAGAGGACCGCGATCTCCTCGATGTGCTGGTCTCGGTGCAGAAAGAGGACGGAACTCCGCATTTCAGTGCCAGCGAGGTCACCGGCATCTTCATCTCGATGATGTTCGCCGGGCATCACACCACTTCGGGCACCGCCGCGTGGTCGGTCATCGAATTGCTGCGGCACCCGGAAGTACTGTCGGGCGTGGTGAAGGAACTCGACGAGCTCTACGCCGACGGCCAGGAGGTGAGCTTTCATGCGCTGCGCCAGATCCCGCAGCTGGAAGCCGTGCTCAAGGAAACGCTGCGGCTGCATCCGCCGCTCATCATCCTCATGCGGGTCGCCCAGGGCGATTTCGAGGTATGCGGGAAACGGATCGAATCCGGCGACCACGTGGCAGCGACGCCCGCCATCTCCAACCGGCTGGCCGAGGATTTCCCGAACCCGGACAGTTTCGATCCCGGCCGCTATATCGACCCCAACCAGGAAGACCTGATCAACCGCTGGACCTGGATCCCGTTCGGCGCCGGCCGCCACCGTTGCGTCGGTGCGGCGTTCGCGCTGATGCAGCTCAAGGCGATCTTCTCGGTACTGCTGCGGGACTGGGAATTCGAGATGCTGCAGCCCTCGGAGAGCTACCGCAACGACCACTCCAAGATGGTCGTGCAGTTGCAGCAGCCGTGCCGGGTGCGGTACCGGCGCAGGCAGCGGGAGAATTAGGTGGCCTACGTCATCACCCAGCGCTGCTGCAACGACGCCAGCTGCGTGGCCGAATGCCCGGTGGACTGTATCCGGCCGCGGCCGCAGGACCCACAGTTCGCGACCGCGGAGATGCTCTACATCGATCCGGACACCTGCATCGACTGCGGCGCCTGCTACGAGGCGTGCCCGGTGGACGCCATCTACGCCGAGGAGGATCTGCCGCCGTATCTGGACGGATTCCGTGACGTCAACGCCGGATATTTCGCGCGGCATCCGCTCGAACCGGATATGTCCGCGCCACCCCCGGTACAGCGGCCGGCCAAGGATCTCGGCACCCTGCGGGTGGCGATCGTCGGTACCGGCCCCGCCGCGTGCTACGCCGCCGAACAACTGCTGGTCGCCGGGGCGGTCGAAGTGGAGATGTTCGACCGGCTCCCCACCCCCTGGGGTCTGGCGCGCTACGGGGTGGCACCGGATCACGCGCAGACCCGCGGGGTCACCGATATGTTCGCGTCCGCGTTCAAACGCGACGCGCTGCAGATGTACCTGAACACCGAGGTAGGCGCGCATATCTCGCATACCGAGCTGCGCGAGAGCGTGCACGCGGTGATCTACGCGGTCGGCGCGCCCGCCGACCGGCGCCTCGATGTGCCCGGGGAAGATCTGCAGGGCAGCGTATCGGCCACCGAGTTCGTGGCCTGGTACAACGGCAATCCCGGTTACGCCGATCGAGAATTCGACCTGTCCGGGGAGCGGGCGGTGATCGTCGGCAACGGGAACGTCGCCCTGGATATCGCGCGGGTGCTCACCATGGACCCGGACGAGCTGGCGCGCACCGATATCGCCGATCACGCACTGGCCGCCTTACGGGAGAGCGCGATCCGCGAAGTGGTGATCCTGGGGCGCCGTGGGGTGTTGCAGGCCGCCTACACGGCGCCGGAGTTCCGTGCGCTCGGACAGCTCGGCGGCGTCGATATCGTGGTCGATCCGGGTGATCTCGTATTCGACGAAGCGGCGCAGGCCTACCACACCGGCTCGGACGCGCCCTACGAACTCGGGTTGAAACTGGCGGCCGCCGAGGAATTCGCGGGCCGCCCGCTCCACGAGCGCAACAAGCGGATCGTCTTCCGGTATTGCGTCTCCCCCACCGAGATCGTGGGTACGGACCGGGTGGACCGGCTGCGCTATGTCCGCAACGAGCTCACCGGGCCGGTCGCGGCGCCGACTGCCCGGCCGACCGGGGAGACCGGGGAGCTGGCGGCAACGCTGGTGGTGCGCGCGGTCGGATACCGGGGCGAACCCGTCGGCGATCTGCCGTTCGACGAGCAGCGCGGGGTGCTGCCGACGGCGGACGGACGGGTGATCGGCGAGGCAGGGGCACCGGTACCGGGCGTGTACGCGGCGGGCTGGATCAAACGCGGGCCGCGCGGCGTGATCGGCTCCAACCGGGCCGATGCGGCGGAGACGGTGGCCGCGATCCTGAACGATTTCACAGCCGGGATGCTGCCCGCCCCGGTTCGGGATCGGGGCGGGCTCTCGGATCTGGTACGGGCCCGGCAACCCGATGTGGTCGACCGGACGGCCTGGCAGGCGGTGGATCGCGCCGAACGTGCCGCGGGTGCCGCGGCGGGCCGGCCCCGGGTGAAGCTGGCGACGGTGGAACAACTGCTGGCCACCGCTCGCCGCGGCTGATATCGGCCGGTTCCGCGCACGATTCGGAGGGGGGCGCGGACCCGGCCGGGTATCAGTTCGCCACAGCACGGCGCGCGTAGGCGCGTACATCGGCGTCCGGGTCGTCGACGGCCCGGTGGAGCAGCCGGCGCGCCGGCTCGTGGTCCGGCCAGGATGCCAGCGCGAGAACAGCGGCTTTGCGGACATCCAGATGCGGGTCGGTGAGCGCGGCCGCCAATTCGGTCGCTGCGGGGTCGGGTTCGGCTCCCGCGAGCCCCTTGGCCGCACCCACCCGTACCTGCCAGGCGGTATCGCGCAGCGCCGCGGCACAGGCGACGATATCGGGTTCGTCGGCGCCGATATCGGCGAACGCGGCGAGCGCGGCCGCGCGCACCAGCGGATCCCGGTCGGTGACCAGTCCACGTACCGTCTCCGCACCGCCGGTCCCGATCGTGGCCAGTCCCTGCGCGGCCGCGATACGCACCTCACGGTTGGTATCGGCGGCCGCGGTGGCCAGCGCGTCGTACTCGTCGAGCGATACAAGCGCCCGCACCGCGGCTATCCGCACCCGATGGTCGGTATCGTGCAGTGCCGCACGGTAATCGGATACCGTACCGGCGCGGGCAGCACGCAACAGGTCGAGGACGGCTGTCCGGACCACCGGGTCACCCGAGGTCAACCGTTCGGCGAGGCCGTCGGCGGACGGCAGCACCTCGACCAGTTCCCGCAGCGCGGCCGCGGCGGCCGCACGCACCGGTGCCGCGAGATCGTCGAGCGCTGCGGCCAGCAGTGCCGCGAAACCGTCAGGGGTGTTCTCGGTGAGTGCCGCGATCGCCGCGATCCGGACCGTTTCGTCACTGTCGGACAGATATTGCGCCAGTTCCCCCGCGGTGGGGGCGTCCAACGCCAGTAGCGCCAACAGCCGGGGCGACGCGGCGGGCGCCGGTTCGGGTGCGGTGGCCCGGGATGCGCGGGCCGGGACGGCCGGGGCACGGCGGTGGCCGACCAGTTCGGGTTGCGCGACCGGCACCGGTTCGCCCTCGGAGGGCAGATCGTCGAGCCCGGGAACCGGCACCAGATACGGCGCCACCGGGCGTTTGAGGAACTGCATCGTGCCGTCGGCGCCCTTGCGCAGGTTCAGGTGGTATCGCCAGGTCTCGTCGTCACGGTCCGGGAGATCGGCGCGTTCGTGGTAGAGCCCCCACCGGGATTCGGTGCGGGTCAGCGAACTGCGGGCCGCCATCTCCGCGCAGTCGCGAATGAACGTGACCTCGGCGGCCCGCATGAGTTCGTGCGGGGTGCGCGCGCCCATCTCGGCGAGATCACCACGCATCCGTTCGAATGTCTCGACGGCAAGCGACAGCTTCGCCGCGGTTTTCGGCGGCGCCACATAGTCGTTGACGAAACGACGTAGTTTGTATTCGACCTGCGGTTGCGGCGGGCCGTCCGGGTTGCGTAGCGGCCGGTAGACGAGTTCGTGAGCGGCGGCCACCTGATCGGCGGGCAGGGCCGCAGGGGCCGCGGTACCGGCCAGGGTGGCGGCGGCGTGCGCGCCGGCCAGTTCGCCGAATACGAAGGCCCCGATCATGTAGTTGTGCGGGACGCAGGCCAGATCACCGGCCGCGTACAGGCCGGGCACGGTGGTGCGGGCGTTCTCGTCCACCCACACACCCGAGGCGGAATGCCCTCCACACAAACCGATTTCGGAGATGTGCATCTCGATATCGTGGGTGCGGTAGTCGTGGCCGCGGTTGGCGTGGAAGGTGCCGCGGGTGGGGCGTTCAGTGGTGTGCAGGATATCTTCGAGCGCGGTCAGGGTCTCGTCCGGCAGATGCGACACCTTCAGGTAGATGGGGCCGCGCGCGGAATCGATCTCCCGTTTCACCTCGGCGATCATCTGCCCCGACCAGTAGTCCGAATCGACGAACCGCTCGCCCTGCGCGTTCACCTGATAGCCCCCGAACGGGTTGGCGACATAGGCGCACGCCGGACCGTTGTAGTCCTTGATCAGCGGGTTGATCTGGAAACATTCGATACCGCTGAGCTCGGCGCCCGCGTGATAGGCCATCGAATAGCCGTCCCCGGCGTTGGTGGGGTTCTCGTAGGTGCCGTACAGGTACCCGGAGGCCGGCAGTCCCAGTCGGCCACACGGCCCGGTCGCGAGAACGACAGCTTTCGCACCTACGGTGACGAACTCCCCGGTGCGTGTGTTCAGCGCCGCCGCACCCACGGCCCGGCCACCGGCGGTGAGGACCCGCACCGGCATGAGCCGGTTCTCGATCCGGATCTTCTCCCGCATCTTGCGCTGCCGCAGCACCCGGTAGAGGGCTTTCTTCACATCTTTGCCCTCGGGCATCGGCAACACGTAGGAGCCCGATCGGTGCACCCGGCGCACCGCGTACTCCCCGTATTCGTCCTTCTCGAATTTGACGCCGTACTTCTCCAGCCGCTGCACCATGGCGAAACCGCGGGTGGCGGTCTGGTAAACGGTGCGCTGGTCGACGATTCCGTCGTTGGCGCGGGTGATCTCGGCGACGTAGTCCTCGGGTTCGGCTTTCCCGGGAATCACCGCGTTGTTGACGCCGTCCATCCCCATCGCCAGCGCACCGGAGTGCCGGACATGAGCCTTTTCCAGGAGCAGGACATTCGCGCCCTGTTCGGCGGCGGTGAGCGCGGCCATGGTCCCGGCGGTACCGCCGCCGATGACCAGCACATCGCAGTCCAGTCGCACGGTATCGGCGAGATCCGGAGCCGCGAGCAGGGTGGGTGCGGTCACGACAGGGCCTCCACGAGTCGGTCGCGCTGCAGCTGCCGGTCGGTGACCGCGCGCGGATTCGGAACATCGATCAGGGCGCGCAGCGGTTTCCCGGCCCGGCCCAGTACGGCGATCCGGTCGCCGAGCAGCAACGCCTCGTCCACATCGTGTGTTACGAAGACGATCGTTGCGGGATGGGTTCGCCAGGTCTCGATGAGCAACCGCTGCATGGTGGCGCGGGTCTGGGTGTCCAGGGCGCCGAACGGCTCGTCCATCATCACCGCGCGCGGGGCACCGGCCAGGCCGCGGGCCAGCTGCACGCGTTGCCGCATACCGCCGGACAGACTCTTGGGCAGAAAATCGGCGAAACCGGTGAGCCCGACCTCCTCGATCCAGCGGTCGGCGGCGGCGCGGCGTCCGGTCTTGGGTTCGCCCCGCAGCCGCAGCGCCAGTTCGATATTGGCGCGGACACTGCGCCACGGCAGCAGGGCGTTGTCCTGGAACACCACCGCGCGGTCCCGCGAGGTGGTGGTGACAGGTTCGTCGTCGGCGAGGACGCGGCCGGAGTCGGGGGCGAGCAGACCGGCCAGCGCGCGCAGGACCGTGGACTTCCCGCAACCCGAAGGGCCCGTCAGCACCAGGATTTCACCGGGCCGCACATCCAGCGACAGCCGGTCGATCACCGGGTCGCCGGTGTAGGACAGTGAAATATCGTCTAGCCGCAGGCTCATGCCCGGGGCGCCGGTCCGGGATGCGGGGGTTTCGGTGGGGAGGGTGGTGTTCATCGGTTGTTCTCCTCTCCGCGCGGCAGCCAGCGGGTGACCCGGCGGCCGAGAAGTTCGATCGCCGCGGAGGTGCCGAAACCGAGGATGCCGATGGTGATGATCCCGACGAAAACACCCGGATAGTCGACGATGGTGTAGGCCTGCCAGGTGCGGTAGCCGACACCGAGGCGTCCGGAGATCATCTCCGCGGACACCAGGCAGATCCAGGCCACGCCGATCCCCACCGAAAGCCCCCCGAAGATCCCCGGCAGCGCGCCGGGGAACACCACTCGCAGCAGGACATCCCATCGGTTGCCGCCGAGCGTGCGCACCGAGTCCTCCCACAGGGTCGGCAGCGCGCGGACCGCGTGGCGGGTGCTGACCATGATCGGGAAATAGGCGGCCAGGCCGGTGATGAACACGATGCCGGCTTCGTCGTCGGGAAACAGCAGGATGGCGATCGGGACCACCGCGATGGCCGGGACCGGCCGGGCCAGTTCGGTGAGCGGGCCCAGTATTCCGGCGAACAGGCGGGACCGGCCCAGGGCGATACCGCTGGTCACGCCGAGCACGGTGGCGATACCGAATCCGGTGAGGATGCGGATCAGGGATTGCGCCAGGTCCAGGTAATAGACATCGGTGCCGAGTTGGCGGCCGAACGCGGTGAGCACCTCGGTCACCGAGGGCAGGGTGTCGAACCGCAGCCACAGCCGGAGATCGGCGGTGGTGAGGACCTGCCAGAGCAGGATCGCGGCCAGTACGGAACCGACCCGAAGCAGCCGGCCCGGCCACACCGGCCGCCCGGGCCGGCGCGACGCGACGGGTGCGGTGGCGGCCGGGGCGGGAGCGAGGGTGGTGGCCGCGGTCATGCCCGGACCTCGGCGACGGCCTGGTCGTAGGTCAGCGCGACGGCGGTGGGATGGGTCTGGCGGTGCCGAAGCGCTGCCGCCTGGGTAGTGAACGGCAGGAAGGTGTTCCCGTCGCGCAGCCAGACCGCCTTGTCCGCGAACCAGCGGGTACCGAGTTCGGTGTCGACGATATAGGCGGCGCGGACCGTCGAACCCGCGGCGCGGGCGGCCGCGACGGCGCGCAGCAGCTCGGTGGGGTCACCGGCGGGCCGGGTGGTGTCCTGGCCGTCGAGCCACAGTTCGGTACCGGAACCGGCGGTGTGGTTCACGGTGTCGGCGAGCGCTTTCTCGTAGTCCTGGCCGCGGGCGGCGAAGGCGGCACGCAGGCGCTGGTCGTCGACGAAACCGTCGATGTCGAGGTCGGCGAAATCGCCGATCGACTTCAGGTACCGCACATCGTCTTTGAACGCCGAGATCAGGCTCGGTTTCAGGGTGGTGTCGAACGAGGTGCCGCCCGGACCGTTGTAGAGGTACACGACCTCCTGCGGCAGATCCGACTCCTCGGCCACGATCCGTGCCGCTTCCTGCGGCTGCTGCCACAGGAATTCGGTGGCGTCGAGCTGGGCCTGCAGGAAGGCGTCGACCACCTCGGGATGTTCGGCGGTGTAGTGCTCGCGGGCCACCACACCGTGGAAGGTCGGTACGTTCAGTTCGGCGCCGTCGTAGAGCAGTTTCGCCTTGTCCTGGAACACCAGCAGCCCGGGCCAGGCCACGAACTGGGACAGCGCGGCGACCTGGCCGGATTCCAGTGCCGAGGCGCCCACCTGCGGTTGCTGGTTCAGCACCTCCACACCGCCGACCGGGTCCACCCCGGCTCGGGTCAGTGCCTGTACCAGGGTGCCGTGCCCGGCGGAGCCGACACTGGCCGACACCTTCTTCCCTGCCAGATCACCGACGCCCGTGAGCGGCGAATTCGGCGGTACGACCACCATGTTCAGCGCGCCTTTGGGGTTGTAGCCGGTGACGGAGAGGAATTCGGTGCGGGAGCGTTCCCCGGCCTGGGTGCGGGAGCCGTTGATCAGCAGCGGGTAGTCGCCCATCGAACCGATATCGATCTTTTCGGCCACCATCTGGGCGGTGATCGGGGCGCCGGTGTCGTAGTCCTGCCATTCGACTCGGTAGGCGGGTCCACCGTTCTCGGTGATCTGCTGTAGCCGCTGTTCCAGGTAGCCCTGGGCGCGCAGCAGGGTGCCCGCGGTGACGGTGTTGATGGTTTTCGACTGATAGCCGACCACGACGGTGACGGTATCGCCGGCGGCCGCTTCTTCCAGCGAGCACCCGGTGAGGGTCAGGGCCGCGGTGGCGGCCAGCACGGCCAGGCGTTTCAGAACAGGCATGGGAGGTCTACCTCAGGAGATACGGCATGTTGACAGTGACGGCGCCGGTGGGACAGCGGGCGGCGCAGGGGCCGCAGTACCAGCATTCGTCGACGTGCATGAAGGCTTTCCCGTTGTCCGGGTTGATGGCCAGGGAATCGAGCGGGCAGATCTCGACGCACAGCGTGCAGCCTTCGATACACAGGGATTCGTCGATGGTCACGGGGATATCGGTGCGCTGGTTCGCCAATGCCATCTAGAGAACCTTCCATTCGGGGATGCCGCGGGAGAGGCTGCCGCGCAGGGTGATCCGATCACCACGCATCCGGATGTATTCCAGGTCGACAGGGGTCCCGTCGTCGAGCCGGGTGAGCCGTTCGAGCATGAGCAGCGGCGCCCCGGCGGGGACGTCGAGGGTGGCGGCGGTGTGCCGGTCGGCGGGGATCGCCTCCACGGTGAGGTCGGCCGAACCCAGGGATCGTCCGCTGAGCTGTTCGAGGAGGACGAACACGTCGGTGTGCGCGAGGTCGTGACCGAGGATCTGTGCGCCGATCTCGCGAGTGAGATAGGTGAGGTCGAGACTCAGCGGCTGTTCACCGAGGAACCGCAGTCGTTCCAGGTAGACGACCTGTTCGCCCGGTGCGACTTCCAGGCGGCGTGCCACCGAGGGTGGTGCCGTGATGAGCTGACCGGCCCGTATCGCGTTGCGGACCGTGCCGCGTCCCTCCAGGGTTTCCTGCAGACCCAGCAGCGCGTCGAGCCCGTGGTCGAATTTGCGGGCGGTCACCCGGGTCCCGACCCGGGGTGCGCGGTCGATGAGTCCTTCGTCGCGCAGCAGCGCCAGCGCGTCACGGATGGTGTTGCGGGAGGTGTCGTGCTCGGCAGCCAGCCGTTGTTCGCTGGGCAGAGTGTCACCCAGGGTGCCGGCGTGGATCTGGTGGCGGAGGATATCGGCAATGCGCCGGGCCTGGTCGGCCCGTAACCGGCGGACCCCGGCCGTACCGCCCGCCCGCTCGGTGTTCGTATCGCTGACCTGCATGAACGCTGACGATAGTGGTGTTTCGCGGCGGTTGGGGCCCGCGCGCGAACGGTGCTTCGGCGGTGCGGCGGAATTCGCCGGGCGCCGATGGGCGCGACCAGCGCGAATCCCGGTCGATCTCGCCATTACGCCACCCGCGTGCGGGCTGCCGGGGTTGGGATCAGACCGATTCGAATGATCGACCGGCCGACCCGGTGACCGTATCGGCCCGGTGACCCCGCGCGGAGTTCACAGCGCGATACGCCCGGCCAGCAGTTTCTCGGTCAGTGCCGTGAGCCGGTCGGCGCGGGCGGGGTCGAAATTCGCGCCGCGCAGCGGTATCTCCTTCGTCCGGCGGAAAGCGGTGATCGGTTCGGAAGGCGGGTTGTCCAGCAGCGCGAGCAGTGGTTCCACCGCCCGCTCGACCGGTCGCGCGAAGACGGCGGCCAGCGCTTTGGTGACTGCCCGGGCCACGGGTGGCAACGGGTCGGCCATGGCGGTACGCACGAACATCGGGTTGAACAGCAGGTAGCGGGTGCGGGCCCGTGGGTGGCAGCGCGGATGGGCCACACCGAGCAGATCGTTGCAGCGGGAGGCCTGCACGGCCGCTCGGATGCCGGTGTAGCCGGCCCCGAGCGTCGGGTCGTCCCAGTGGATCGCGCCGGGCAGGCCGCCGCTGCCGCAGATATTGAGGATCACCGGGGTGGCCGCCTGTTCTAGTGCCGGGATCGATGTGCGCCCCAGGACGTAACGGCTGAGATAGGACAGCGCGAAGGTGTATTCGAATCCGTCCGGGGTGATCTCCCGGTGGGGCCGGAACCGCTGAGTGGCGAGGACCAGCCCGTCGAGCGTGCCGGTGTGCGCCGTGATCTCGGTCGCCGCGGCGCGCATACCGGCCAGGGTGCTCAGATCGGCGCAGACGAAATATGCCCGCCCGGTCGCACCGAGTCCGTCGGCCGCGGCCAGGAACGCCTCGCCCTTCACGGCGCCGCTCGCGACCGCGATGACCCGGTCGCCGCGGTCGAGCAACCGCAGGCCGAGTCCTCGGCCGATACCGTCGGTGCCACCGGTGATCACATAGCTGCGCATGGGGAACATCTCCTCGGAAAGTACGGAAAAGTGTGGTCACCGGCCGGTGCGACCGAGGTTAGAGAGCACGCACGGATAAAGTCAACGATCGATGACTTATGCTGACCGGATGGCACAGCCCCACCGCCGCGACCGCGCCACCACCCGCGCCGGACTGCTCGCCGCTGCCCGGACCCGCTTCGCCCGGCACGGCTACGACGGCACCGGCGTCCGCGATATCGCCGGCGATATCGGCGTCGACCCTGCCCTGGTGTTCCGCTACTTCGGATCGAAGAAAGCGCTCTACGCCGAAGCCATGCGACCACCGGTGCCCGAAGGACTCACCCGTGGCGCGCAGCGACCGGTCCCCCATATCGCCGACGCCATGCTGCGGGAGGTCGTGTTCGGGCAGTGGCCCGAATTCGGTGGCGAGCATCCGCTCGTCGCGATGCTGCGCTCGTCGGGTCATCCGGGTGTCCGGGACGAACTGCGGGACGGAATCTGCGGCGGCTATCTCGGCGACCTCGCGGACCAGATCGACGGGCCGGACGCGCAACTACGTGCCGAGATGGTGGGTGCGCTGTTGATCGGGCTGGGGGTCCTGCGCGATGTCGTCGAAGCTCCCGCCGTGTCCGGGGCATCGTTCGAACAGGTGCGCGGGCTCGTAGCGGATATGGTCCGTGCCGTCACCGGCCCCCCGGGATGAATATCACCGCCCGGCAGCCGCGGACCGGGGATCCGGGCGACGGGACGGTATCGGGCCGGACACATCCTGTGGGCACTGCCGCCGGGTCTTGACCTGGAGTGCTCTCCAGGTCGTAGCGTGTCCTCGACGGAGAATCCACCACGGCAAGGGGAGACGAATCCGATGGAACTCGGGTTGCACATACCGATCTTCGAGGTCGACGGCGGGACCGGCGCCATCGCCGGAGAACTGGCACAGGTGGGCGCGGCGGCCGAGAACGCCGGGGCGACCTGGCTGTCGTTCATGGACCATTTCTTCCAGATCGAGCCCACCGGGCTGCCCGCCGAGGCGAACATGCTGGAGGGCTACACCAGCCTCGGGTACATGGCGGCGCACACCACCACCATCGAGCTCGGCCTGCTGGTGACCGGTGTGACCTACCGGCATCCCGGCCTGCTCGCCAAGATCGTCACCACCCTCGATGTGCTGTCCGGCGGCCGCGCCGCACTCGGTATCGGCGCCGCCTGGTTCGAACGTGAACACCACGGCCTGGGGGTCCCGTATCCGCCGGTCGGTGAACGATTCGACCGGCTGGAGGAAACGCTGCGAATCTGCGCGCAGATGTGGGATCCGAAGAACAACGGGCCGTTCGAGGGTAAGCACTACCAGCTGGCGGAGACCCTGTGCTCGCCGCAGCCGCTACACCGGCCGACCGTGCTCATCGGTGGCGGCGGCGAGAAGCGGACCCTGAAACTGGTCGCGCGCTACGGGGACGCCTGCAACCTGTTCGCGTCGAGCACCGAGGAAGTGGCGCACAAACTCGATGTGCTGCGCCGCCATTGCGACGATCTGGGCACCGACTACGACCGCATCCGCAAAACCGTCCTCGCGGGCAGCCCCGACCCGACCGCGCACGACGATTTCGTGCGGCAGATGGCCGGCTACGCCGAAATCGGTGTGCACTCCGCGATCGTGATGCCGCCCGGCGGTTCCCCTGCCGGCTGGATCGATACGCTCGGCCCGGTCGTACCGCGGCTCGCCGAACTCTGAGGCCACCGCACCGTCCCCGGGGTACCCGATCACCGGCAGAGGGATCGAGCAGCCCCGGGACGCGGTGTCCAGCCCCTTCGCGGAACCACCGAAGCACGAGGGCGGCGGTTCGACGCCCTTCTCGAAGACCAACCCCTGCGGAACATGGAACGGCGGTGTGGGCGCGGATCCCTTGGAAGGGTTCGGATCGGCGTTCCAGTTCGCCTGCATCCAATCGTTGCCGGCGGTGTTCAGAATATTCGCGAAATCGGCACGGGCATTCGACAGCGAGGCACAGGTTGAGCAGATCCATCGCGTTTTCGTCATAGACCCCCGCCCATGCCTGCACCTTGTCGTAACTACCGGCCATATGACCGGTATCGTTCAGGCCTTTCCACAGCTCCGAGAACGCGGTGAGGAGTTCACTGTTGACCTTCGCGCACTTCGTGGCGGCGTCGTAGTAGGTCTGTGGATCGACTGTGATGCCCATTCAGGAATCAGTGACGCAGGCCCGCCGGGCGCCCCGGCCCGAGCTACGGACACAGCGATCCGGCCGGGGCGGATGCAGGTTCATCCCCGTCGGGACGGCACGCCCTATCGGACGGTCGGCTACCCGCTGCTGACCGGCACGGGTATGGGCTTGGCCGGACCGGCGTCGGAGGCGAGGTCACGGAAGATCCCGTTACCCGCGGTGGTGCGCGACAGGGCGTCGGCGGCCAGGACGACCGCGGCGCCGGTCCAGGTGGTGCGTTCGACCGGCCAGCGTTTCCCGTCGGCGTATACGAGTCCAGTCCAGTAGGAGCCGTCGGACTCGCGCAGATGCTGGATATCGGCGAACAACCGCTGTGCCCGCTCGCGGTCGCCCAGGGTGTCCAGGGCCATGACCAGTTCGCAGGTTTCGGCGCCGGTGACCCAGGGGCGGTCGGAGACGCATCGGATACCGATATTGCCGACGACGAAGGTGTCCCAGCGCTCGGCGATGCGGGCGTGCCCGGCACGACCACGGAGGGCACCGCCGAGGACCGGGTAGTACCAGTCCATCGAGTAGCGGTCCTTCGCGGTGAACACCTCGGGGGTCTCGCGCAGCGCGGTGCCGAGGCGGCCGCGCGCGAGTTCCCATTCCGGATGCGGGTCGCCGAACTGCCGTGCGAGTTCCAGTGCGGCGCCGATACTGTGGTACATGCTGGCCGAACCGGTCACCAGCGCTTCGGGCAGGACATCGGTGCCGTCCCGTAACCAGTAGATCTGGCCATGTTCGCCTTGACAGTCGAGGACGAGGTCGATCGCCGCACGCACCACCGGCCACATATCGGAGGCGAACGAAGTGTCCCCGGTGACCGCGAGATAGTGCCGGATCCCGGTGGCGATATAGGCGCAGAAATTGACGTCGGTGGCGGCGTCCTCGATCTCACCGTCCCGGAACTGCATGGGCCATGAACCGTCCGGGCGTTGGGTGCGGGCCGACCAGGTGTAGGCGGCGACTGCTTCGTCCCGCAGCCCGGCCACGGTGAGTGCCATGGCGGATTCGATGTGATCCCACGGATCGGTGTGGCCGCCGGAGAACCACGGGATGGCGCCCGAGGACTCCTGTTGGGCGGCGATCGACTGTGCGGTCTGCAGGCATTGGCGGCGGGTGAGCACCGAGGGTACCGACGGCAGATCAACCGACGGCACGGGTCACCGCCGGTTTACTGAAGTAGAGGGCCACGCTCTTCCCGACCAGCGGGTCGAGCAGTTTCTCGGCGGTCCTGGTGAGCACCGGCTGTTTCATCATGTCCCACACCAGCATCCGGTGGTAGGCGCGCACCAGTGGATGTTCGGTCTTGTGCACGCCGACCGCGCATTTGATCCACCAGTACGGCGAATGCAGGGCATGGACGTGGGTGCGGTGGGTGTGCCGCAACCCGAGCGCGGTGATCTTGTCCCGCAACTCGTCGGCTCGGTAGATACGGATATGCCCACCCTCGTTGGCGTGGTACTCGTCCGACAGCGCCCAGCAGACCCGTTCGGGTAGCCAGCGCGGCACGGTCACCACCAGTTGCCCGCCCGGGCGCAGTACCCGTACGAGTTCGGCGATGGCGGCCTCGTCGGCGGGCACGTGCTCCAGGATCTCCGAGGCGATCACGACATCGAACTCACCCGCGCCGTAGGGCAGGTCGAGGGCGTCCCCGTGCACGGCTTCGGCTTTCGCCCCGGCGGGCGCTTCACCGACCTGGGCCATGGCCTCGAACATGGTGGCGACTCCGGCGAGTTCGGGAGCGTCCTGGTCGAAGGCGACGACGTCGGCGCCACGCCGGTAGGCCTCGAAAGAATGGCGGCCGGCGCCGCAGCCCACATCGATGACCCGGGTACCCGGACCGATTCCGGCGCGGTCGAAGTCGACGGTCAGCACGAGGCGCCTCCTGTGATGAGTTCTGCGCCGGTGTGCCGGGCGATGGCCCGCTCGTACACCTGCACGGTCTGTGCGGCCACCGATTCCCAGCTGAACACCGAGACGGCGCGTTCCCGGCTGGCGGTCTGCATGCGTTGCCGGGTCTGCGGGGAATCCAGCAGCTGCCCGATCACCCGGGCCAGTTCGGCGGAATCGCCGGGTGTGGTGAGTTCGGCGCAGACACCCGGTTCGCCCACGACCTCGGGGAGCGCACCGGTACGGCTGACCACCAGCGGAGTACCCGACGCCATGGCCTCCACGGCCGGTAGCGAGAACCCCTCGTACAGCGACGGGATACAGGCGATCTCCGCCGACGCCAGCAGTTCGGCGAGTTCGGTGTCGGTGAGTCCGGCGCGGACGGTGACGATATCGGAGAGCCCGAGTTCGGCGATCTGCTTCTCGGTGGGCCCGTTGGACTCCAGTTTCGCCACCAGCTGCAGTTCCACTTTGTGGGTGATCCGCAGCCGGGTCAGCGCCTGCAACAGGTGGGTGATGCCCTTGAGGGGTTTGTCGGCGCTGGCGACGGCGACGATCCGGCCCGGGACCCGGGGGCCGCGCGGCGCGAACAATTCGGTGTCCACGCCGAGGGGCACCACGTTGAGTTGTCCGGGGTCGACACCGAAATCGTCGGCGATATCGGTCGCCGACGACGAGGAGACGGTCAGCAGGTCCGGGATCCGGCGGGCGATCCGTTCCTGCATACCCAGGAAGCCGTACCAGCGGCGGACCAGGGGTTTGCGCCGCCAGATCGCGGCCGCCAGATCCACCTCGCGGTCTTTGGTGATCGGATGGTGCACGGTCGCGACCAGCGGCAGCCGTTTCGCGATATCGAGCAGCCCGCTGCCCAGGCACTGGTTGTCGTGCACCACGTCGAAATCGTCGGCCCGTGCGCGCAAGAGCCGAGCGGCGCGCATGCTGAAGGTCCGCGGTTCCGGGAACCCCGCCGTCCACATGGTGGCCAGTTCCAGCAGATCGATCCGGTCCCGGATCTCACGGGGGTGCGGGGTGCGGAACGGATCCTCGTCACGATAGAGGTCCAGGCTGGGCACCTCGGTCAGGGTTACGCGCGGGTCCAGGTCGGCGGGGTAGGGCTGACCGGAGAACACCTCCACGTCGTGGCCGAGTTCGGCCAGTCCGGCGCTGAGGCGGCGCACGTAGACCCCCTGCCCACCGCAATGAGGCTTGCTGCGGTAGGACAACAGGGCTATCCGCACTAGCTGGCCTCGCCCGTCTCGGTGATCGAATTCATGCTCCGCAGTTTGCCAGCCAGCCGTTCGAGATAGGCACGCACCTCCGGTTCGCCCTTGTCGGGCAGGCCGTACAGGACGTCGGTGACACCGTCGGCGGCCCAGGCCGCCAGGCGGTCGGCGTCGGGTTTGAAATCGAGTGCCACCACTCGCGGCGCGCCCTCGCGACCGGCGTCGGCCCAGGCTTTCTTCAGCGTCGCCAGGCTGCCGGAGATATCGCTCTCGCCCGGGGTGGTGATCCAGCCGTCGGCGTGTTTCGCGATCCAGGAACAGGTGCGTTCGGTACCGGCCGCCCCGATGAGCACGGGAACCGTACGGTCGACCGGTTTGGGCCATGCCCAGCTGGGACCGAACTTCACGAAGTCGCCGTCGTAGGAGGCCTCGTCCTCACTCCACAGGGCCCGCATGGCCTCCAGATATTCGCGCAGGGCTGTGCGCCGTTTCTTGCCGGGGATGCCGTGGTCGGCCAGCTCGTCGGTGTTCCAGCCGAAGCCCGCGCCGAGGGTGACGCGCCCGCCGGAGAGATGGTCGAGGGAGGCGATGGTCTTGGCGAGAGTTATGGGATCGTGTTCGACCGGCAGCGCGACCGCGGTGGCCAGTTCGATCCGTTCGGTGACCGCGGCGGCACCGGCCAGCGCGACCCACGGGTCGAGAGTGCGCATATAGCGGTCGTCGGGCAGCGAGGAGTCGCCGGTCTGCGGGTGCGCGGCTTCGCGTTTCACCGGGATATGAGTGTGTTCGGGGACGTAGAACGAGGAGAATCCGTTGTCCTCGGCGGCGCGGGCCGCGGCGGCGGGGGGGATCCCGCGGTCACTGGTGAACAGAACGATGCCGAAGCGCATACGTGTGCCTTGTCTGTGGTGGGTCCGGCGGGCCGCGGCCGCGTCCGGTGGGGTGGGTATCGCGGTCGTCAGCGACCGTTGCTGCCGGCTTTCTTCGCCTTCTTGGCGTGCTGGTCGATCTGGGCGCCGATCACATGGTCCAGCGAGGTTCCGGCCGGCCAGCCCACATAGTGGCAAAGGAACAGCGAGATCTCCCGCAGCTGGGTCTCGTCGAGTTCCTCGTTCTGGAGGGCGGCGCCGATCTGGATTCCGGCAACGTCGAACAGGCCCTGGGCGGTGAGCGCCCCGAGGAGCAGCAGCCGACGGTCCCGCAGAGTGAGGCCGGGACGGGACCAGATATCGGCGAACAGGTGGTCGGCGGTGACGGCGAAATGGTCGCCGGGGCCGTCTTTGAATTCCCATCCGTAGACTTCCGCCATCTTGGCCAGCCCGCGTTCACGCACGGTGGACTCGGGGGTGGGATCGCTCATGGCTGCTCCTTCTCCGCCGGATCGGTCCGCCGGAAGTGTCTGGACAGGTGTACGGAATATAATTCGGACGCTCTCCGCAAAGCAAGAACATGTTCTCGTTCACCCCGTGGCAAACCGGCGCGAACGCATGTCGCACGACATTCGTGAACCACCTCGACCCCGGCGCCGATTCTGGGAAAATTGCTGAATCGTTGTCGGGCACACCTGTCGATGGTAGCGTCCAGACACATGTCCAGCTATGTGTCTTCCCGATGGGCCGCTCGCTCGTCACACCGGAGGAACTCGTTCTCGGACCGGGCAGGTTCCACCCCGGGAGTGCCGCGCCCGGCCGCCCCCGGAAACCGTCCCCCACACTCCACGCCGAGGGAGCACACACCATGAAGATCGTGGCCGATCTGGACCTGTGCCAGGGACACGCCGTCTGCGCCGCGGAAGCACCCGATGTCTTCTCCGTACCCAAGCGGGGGCAAGTGGAGATCCTCGACCCGAGCCCGGGCCCGGAACTGAAGGCCGATGTCGAGAACGCCGTCCGCTACTGCCCCACTCAGGCCCTCCTGGTCGTCGCAGACGACACGACCGACTGATCCAGCCCCGACAGGTTCTTTTCGAAAGGGAACAATTCGATGACAGGTTTCGATCGCGCCGAACTCGACGAGATGGTGCGCCGCTGGGTGGCGGAGAACGAACGATGCGAGAAGCTCGGCGACTGGAAGCCGCTCGCCGAGATGTACACCGCCGATGCCACCTACGGCTGGAACTACGGCCCCACCGACGAGTTCATGGCCGTGGGCCGTGACGAGATCCGCGACCTCGCCCTCGGCCAGGAGATGGAAGGCCTGGAGGGCTGGCAGTACCCGTACCAGCAGTTCGTCATCGACGAACGCAGCGGCGACGTGATCGGTTTCTGGAAGCAGGTCTACGACACCACACCCCGGGCCGACGGCAGCAAGTACACGGTGAACGGCATCGGTGGCAGCTGGTTCCGCTACGGCGGCGAATACCAGTGGTCGTGGCAGCGCGACTTCTTCGACTTCGGCAATGTCTCGGCGCTGTTCCTGGAGATGATGACCGATAAGGCGATGTCGGACGGGATGAACGCGCGTATCGCCAAGGCCACCTCCGGCCGCTTGCCCGGGTGGTACCGGATCGGCACTTCGCCGGCCTCTCTGTGGTGACTCCGATGACCGTACCCACCAGCCGATTCCACGACCTGAGCCGTGCACAGCTGGCCGCGCTCGTGCCGGAGCTGCTGTTGTGCGGGCAGCTGATCGACCGATCCGGGATGGCGCACTGCATCTCCGCGTTCGGCCGCGAAGGCATGGCCGAGGTGGCGATCGAGGAATGGCAGCTGTCCAGCCCGATCTACACCCGCCGGATGCAGCAGGCCCTCGGGTACACCGGCGACGATGTGGTCACCATCTTCAAGGGGCTGCAACTCGATATCGGTGCGCCGCCGCAGTTCATGGATTTCCGGTTCCGCGTCGAGGACGCCCACCACGGCGAGTTCTGGCTCGACCACTGCGGTGCGCTGGTCGACGTGGAACCGATGGGTCCGGACTATGTGACCGCCATGTGCCACGACATCGAAGACCCCACCTTCGATGCCACCGCACTGGCCACCAACAAATACGCCCAGGTCCGTCCCATCCACCGGCCGCCGCGCCGGCCGGCCGACCGGCATCCCATGTGCGCGTGGACGGTGATCATCGACGAATCGCACACACCACCCGAGGTGCCACGCAATACGCCGCTGGTCGCCGGATCGGTCGCCGCGCGGTTACCGCTGGCCGATATCGATTCCGGTGATGCCGGCATGGCGGATTACAGCGGGCCGCTGCTCAGCGATCTGCGGTTCGCCGACTTCTCGCATTCGGCGCTGGTCCGGATCGCCGAGGAGGTGTGCCTCCAGCACCATCTGCTCGTACTCGGATTCATGATCGCGGTGCACGAGCGCACCGACGACGACTCGGCACTGGAGATCGGGCGTAAACAGTTCACCGGGATCGCCGGAGTGGCGTCGGAACGGATCCGCGCCTGCCTCGGCCTGGGCACCGATCTGGATGCGCTCGCCCAGGTGCTGCGCGTTCATCCGGCGCTGAATCCGCAGCATTACACCGATGTCGAAGTCGAGCCCGGCATCGATGTACTGCGGATCCGGTTCCCCGCCACCAGCGGCGCGCTCACCGACCGCGGCTGGCTGTCGATGATCGACCCGGATCATCTCGGCCCGCTGGATTCCCTGGTCCGCGGGGTCGACCCGCACTTGCGCAGCCGGGTCGTCGACGACGGCCCGGCGGGTTGGACCGCCGAGATCTCGCGGGCGGGCGAACCGTTCGACGAAGCGCCGGAGGTCGCCATCACGCGCTTCAGCACAGGTGTCGATTTCCGGTTCACCGATCGTGGTATCCCGCTGCCCCTGACCGTTCTCTGATCCTTCCCGGCACATCGGTGTGCCCGGCTCACCGCAGGACTGATATGGCCAATAATTTCGCCGACCTGTTCGAACACTCGGTCGACGCCATGCCCGACCGGATCGCGCTGATCGAGGAGGGTCGGCGGGTCACCTACCGCGAATTGGAGGAAGGCGCCAACCGCCTCGCCCACCATCTCGCGGCCCAGGGGGTCACTCGCGGCACCCATATCGGGTTCCAGATGCACAACAGCATCGATACGATGCAGACGCTGATCGCCTGCTTCAAACTGGCCGCCGTACCGGTCAATATCAATTTCCGGTACGGCCCCGACGAACTCGCCTACCTCTATGACAATGCCGACCTCGAATACCTCGTCTACCACGCGTGTTACGGGGACGCGGTACGTGCGGCCGCGCAGCGTTCGCCGCGGCTGAAATATCTGCTGTGCGCGGCGGACGACCGCATCCCGGCCGATTCCGGCGTGGACTGCTTCGCCGCGGTCACCGCGGCGGCCCCCGCGACCAGGCCCGACGTATCGCGCACCGCCGACGATCTGTTCGTCATGTACACCGGTGGCACCACCGGTATGCCCAAAGGTGTGCTGTGGCGCCAGGAGGATATGTGGCGGGTGCTCGGTGGCGGGATCGACTTCTACAACAACGAACCGGTCACCGACGAATACCAGCAGTCCCGCACCGGCGCCGCGGGCGAACCCTCCACCTGGATGATCCTGCCGCCGCTGATGCACCTGGCGGCGATGATGCCGACCTTCATCGCCTTGTGGTCCGGCAACTGCGTGATCTTCGTGCCCCGGTTCGATCCCGCGCACGTCTGGCGCACGATCGCCGCCGAACGGCCCGGGGTCCTGGTGGTCACCGGCGATGCGATGGCCCGGCCGTTGATCGACTCCTACCGCAGCGATCCGGTGGACGCGACCGGGTTGTTCATGATCGCCTCGGGTGCCGCGCTGCTCACTCAGCCGACCAAGAACGCGCTGCTGGATCTGATGCCGAATCTGTTCGTCTCCGATTCCATCGGTTCCTCCGAGACCGGTTTCGGCGGAATCGGTTTCGCGCAACGCGACGACGACCCGGCCCGTAAACCGCGCGTATCGATCGGGCGCGGCGCGGTGGTGGTCGACGACGACGGGCATCCGGTGGCGGTCGGCGCCGAGGGGTGGCTGGCCAAGACCGGGGCGGTGCCGCTCGGCTACTACAAGGACCCGGAACGCACCGAGAAACTGTTCAAGGTGGTGGACGGGCAACGGATCGTGGTCACCGACGATCGGGCCCGCCTGGAGGACGACGGGACCATAAGCCTCATCGGCCGCGGCAATATGGTGATCAACACCGGCGGCGAGAAGGTCTTCGCCGAAGAAGTGGAGGGGGTGGTGAAATCGCACGCCGCCGTCTACGACGCCACTGTGATCGGGGTGGAGCACGAACGCTGGGGTCAGCAGGTCGCGGTGGTCGTGAGCCTCACCGGCGACGGGCTGGACCCGGCCGATCTGCGTGCGCACGTCCGTAACCATCTGGCCGGGTACAAGGTGCCGCGTGCGGTGTGGATCACCGATACGATCGTCCGCTCGCCCAGCGGTAAACCGGATTACACCTGGGCCAGGAAGTACGCCGCGCAGCGGGCTCCCGACCACAGCGCGGACTGATCAGCGGCGTCGGCGCGGGCCGTGCGGCCCGCGCCGTGCGCTGTCACGGGTTCGCCTCGGGCACAGCCGGGCGGAGTGCGTCGACGACGAGATCGAGCAGCCGTCCGGTACGCCCCGGGGTGTCGTCGGCGGCGGTACCGAGGAAGATGCCGAGCAGCAGGGCCGTGACATCGCCGGGGTCGGTATCGGCGCGCAGTGATCCCGCCTGCGCTCCGGCGGCGAGGAGAGTGCCGATGGTCGCGGTGATTCGTTCCCGGGTGGCCGGGGTGGTGATACTCCCGGTGGACCCGCCCGCACGCAGGACGCCGACGAGCCCGCGTTTGGTGGCGACGAAACGCGCATAGCGGTCCATCCACGCCCGTAGCGCGATATCGGGGGCATGGTCGGCGAGGAGCGCGGCGGGACTGCCGGTGACCTCGTCGAGTTCGGCGGCGTATACCGCTTCCACCAGTGCCTCGCGGGTGGGGAAATGCCGGTAGAGCGTGCCGATACCGACTCCGGCCGCGCGGGCGACGGTTTCCAGTGGGACAGCGGTGTCGGCGCCGGTGAAGGCCGTGCGGGCGGCGTCGAGGAGTTTCTCGCGGTTGCGGCGGGCGTCGGCGCGGGCCGTGCGTGCGGGCGGGTCGCCGGATTCGGGTGACGGTTCGGGCACGGTCAAAACGGAGGCTCCTCCGGTACGCTACAGTGGGAAATAACGGAGGATCCTCCGTTTACCGTCATCGTCTCACGAAAGCGGTCCCACGATGTCCCCCGGCTCTTCCCTGGACCCCATGACGCCTCCCGATCGACCCGGCGGGCCCGGTACGCTGGCCGGCCGGACCATCTCCCGCGTCGGCTATGGGGCCATGCAGCTCGAACGCCTGCGCGGTGATCGCGTGGCCGCGGTCGCGCTGCTGCGCCGGGCGGTCGAACTGGGCGTCGACCATATCGACACCGCCCAGTTCTACGGCAACGGATTCGTCAACGATGTGATCCGCGAGGCGATCCACCCCGCGGACGATGTCCTCGTCGTCAGCAAGGTCGGTGCCACGCCCGATCCGGGTGGCCCGTTTCCCATGCGCTTGGCGCAGCGGCCCGCGGAACTCCGGGCCGCTGTCGAGGAGAATCTCGCCGCCCTGGGCCTCGACCGGATACCACTGGTCAATCTGCGGCGTGCCGCACACGGGCCGGGCCTGATCGCCGAGGGCGACCAGGTGGTCGACATCGAGGATCAGCTGGCCGAGATGATCGCGCTCCGCGCGGAGGGCAAGATCGGCGCGATCGGGCTCAGCAGTATCGGAATCGACGAACTGCGCCGAGGCCTGCCCGCGGGCGTGGCCTGCGTGCAGAACTCCTACAGCCTGGTCTCCCGCCAGGACGAGGACATGCTGCGACTCTGCCTCGACGAAGACATCGCCTGGGTCCCGTATTTTCCGCTGGGCGGCTCGTTCCCGGGAATGCCGAAGGTGACCGACGAACCCGCGGTCCACACCGCCGCCGCAACGCTCGGCCGCACGGCTTCACAGGTCGGCCTGGCCTGGCTGCTGCACCACGCACCGAATGTGCTGCTGATCCCGGGCACCGCCGACGCCGGGCATCTGGCGGAGAACGTCGCGGCGGGCGCGATCACGTTCGACGACTCCACGCGCGCCGCACTGGATGCCGTTCCCGGCCGGACAGGCGATATCGCATTGGACGAGCTCGCGGAGTCGTAGTCGTAGTCGCCGTCCCGCGCGGCGCGCGCCGTCGCCCGGGACCACGTCCGATGGTCGCGGGCGAATCCGAACTGCCGACCGGGCTCCCGACGTGCAGGTCAGAGTTCCGGGCTGGGTGCGATCCGCTCGAGAATGCGCAGTGAGCCGGTCACCGATACTTCACGGAATTCGCCGCTGTCGATCGCACGGCGGTAGATGCCGTAGGGGGCCCGGCCGCCGTCGGCGGGATCGGGGAAGACATCGTGGATGGCGAGCCCGCCGCCGGGCACCACCCATTTGACCCAGCCGCGATAGTCGCGGTCGGCGGCCTCTTCGGTGTGGCCGCCGTCGATGAACAGGAAGTCGATCGGGGTCCGCCAAGCGGCGGCGACCCGCGTGGAGGTGCCGACCACCGCGAGAACGGTATCGGAGAGTCCCGCGGTATCGATGGTGTGCCGGAATCGGGGCAGGGTGTCGAACAGGCCGGTGACCGGGTCGACCAATGAGGTGTCGTGGTACTCCCACCCGGGCTGGTGTTCCTCCGAGCCGTGATGGTGGTCGACGGTGAAGACCACTCCGCCTTGCGCGCGGGCCGCGGCACCGAGCAGAACAGCCGATTTACCGCAGTAGGTGCCGATTTCGGTGACGACCCCGCCGTGGCAGTACTTCACGGCGGCGGCATGCAATGCGCGCCCCTCGTCCTCCGGCATGAATCCGGTGGCCCGGCGGGCATGGTCGAACAGCTGCTCGTCGGTCAACGGCTGAGTGGGCACTGACAGGGGCATCGAGCATCCTTCTGAGCAGATTCATACGGTCCGCGGAGGTATCGCAACATTACTTCATGGGCTGTGTGCTGCGGGAAAGTTGATCCGGCACCTGACCGACACTACTATCTAGACACATGTCCGAAGGTGATTCCAGAATTCTCGAGGCCACCCGGCGGCGCTTGAGCGGCAAGCAGGCCGACACCGTGGACAAACTCACCAGAGCAGCGATGGAAGTACTGTCCCGTGAAGGCTTCGCCGGACTCACCATCCGCATGGTCGCCACCGCGGCCGGTGTGGGCACCGCGACCGCCTACACGTACTTCTCTTCCAAGGAACACCTGGTCGCTGAGATCTTCTGGCGACGCATCCGATCCTCGCAGACCCCGGTCAGCGAGGACGCCGACCCCACCGTGCGAGTGGTCGCCGAACTGCGCGGTATCGCGCTGCTGGTAGCCGACGAACAAGAACTGTCCGGCGCGGTGACCAGCGCCCTGCTCGGCCGCGACCCCGATGTCGAACATCTGCGCACCCGGATCGGGATGGAGATCCGCCAGCGCATCACCCGCGCCCTGGAACCCGAAGCCGACCCCGAGACCGTGGAATCGCTGGAACTGCTGTACGCGGGAGCCCTGGTACGGGCAGGAATGGGTTACGAATCGTATGCCGATATCGCCGACCGGCTCGAACGAGCGGCGCTGCTCGTCCTGAAATAACCTCGCGCGGGCCGGAAACCGCAGGCTCTCATGGCAGCTGGTCGGTGACGGTCGCGCGGCGCACATGGGAATAGACCAGCCGCGCGTACTCGCCGAGAAGCTCCTCCAGGCATACCTGCTGACCGGCGGCGACCATCTGCTGGTAGCCGATGAGCAGGGCCATACCGAGTTCGGTGTCCACCGCGGCGATCCGCTCGTCGCCGACAATGGCCATGACGGTCTTGCGCACGGTGCGGCGCCGGGATTCGTCGACCCGCTTGACCGCCACCCCGACCGCTTCGTCGTTGGCGGCCCACGCCCGGATCGCGGCCTCGGCCCGATGATGCAGGCCCAATGTCAGGTTCGACAATGCCCGGATCGCCTCGTCCGGGGTGGACGGATCGAAATTGAGCGTGCGCAGGATGAGTACCTGTCTGTTCTCCCAATGGTCCAGCAGCGCATCCACATACGACTGCCAGCTGCCGAAATGGTGATAGAACGATCCGCTGGTCACCCCGAGCCGCCGGCACAGCACCCCGATGTTCAGATGCCGGAAACCGAGCTCGGACAGAACCTCCAGGCCGGTGTCGAAGTAATTGTCCTTACTGACGATACGAGACATACGGCGCCGATCTCTTCGGTGAACGGGTGGGGATTTCGAGGATCGAACAGTACCCCATGACACCACGTCCGGGCCGCGCCTGGTGAAAGGTCACCACAGACGCGCCGGAACCGCCGTCGGATCGACGGTCCCGCGCCGGAAGACCCGCCGGTCGCAGTTCAGCGCAGCCGGACACCCAGCAGCGCGTCCACGGCGACGGCGATATCGGCGCCCGCACCGGGGTCGGCGCCCCCGTAGGCGAGAGTGTCGCGCGCCCAAGCGTCGACGGCCGCCAGCGCGGCCGGCGTATCGAGGTCGTCGGCGAGATGCGTGCGCAACCGGGCGACGGTATCGGCGGCCGGTGGCGCGGCCGGTGCTGCCACAGCCTGCCGCCAGCGCTGCGCTCGTGCTTCGGCCTCGCTGAGCACACTGTCGGTCCACATCCGGTCGGTGCGGTAGTGGCCGGCGAACAGACCCAGCCGGATCACCCCCGGATCCACTCCCTGCGCCCGCAATTTCGACACCAGCACCAGATTGCCCTTGGACTTGGACATCTTCTCCCCGTCCAGCCCGATCATCCCGGTGTGCACATAGTGCCGGGCGAAGCGGCTGCCCGCGGCCAGCGCCTCACCGTGCGCCGCCGAGTATTCGTGGTGCGGGTAGATCAGATCGCTACCGCCGCCCTGGATATCGAATTCGGTGCCCAGCCGGTTCGCCGCGATCGCGGAGCATTCGATATGCCAGCCCGGCCGTCCCGGACCGAACGGCGACGGCCACGACGGTTCCCCGGCCCGCTCCGCCCGCCACAGCAGGGCATCGAGCGGATCCCGCTTCCCCGGCCGGTCGGGGTCACCGCCGCGTTCGGCGAACAGCCGTTCCATCGTGGCCCGGTCGTAGCCGGATTCGTATCCGAACTGCTCGGTGGCGTCGGTACGGAAATAGATATCGGGGTACTGCTCGTCCTCGACGGTGTACGCGGCACCGGAAGCCAGCAATTTCCCGACCAGTTCGACGACCTCGTCCACGGATTCGATCGCGCCCACGTACTCACGCGGCGGCAGTACCCGCAGCGCCGCCATATCCTCGCGGAACAACTCGATCTCGCCGGTGCCCAGATCCCGCCAGTCCACCCCGTCCCGGTTCGCCCGCTCGAACAGCGGATCGTCGACATCGGTGACGTTCTGCACGTAATGCACGTCATGCCCGGCATCGCGCAACACCCGGTTGACCAGATCGAAGGTCAGGTAGGTGGCGGCGTGACCGAGATGGGTCGCGTCGTACGGGGTGATCCCGCATACGTACATGGTGGCCGTCTTGCCGGGGGTCACCGGCCGGATACAGGAATCGGCCGTGTCGTGCAACCGCAACGGTGGCCCTGTTCCGGGGACCGCGGGAATCGGGGTATCGGACCAGGACTGCATACCTTCGAGAGTAGAGGTCGCGACACGCCGTGCCCCGCCCACCCCGCCGGGCGATCCGCGACCACGATCATCCGGGAGTCGTGGACCTGCGCCGACGCGGTACCCGGGAGAAGGCAACCGTTGCCTTCAGACAGAGCGAATCCCGCGACGGACCCGGTCAGAGTTCAGAACGCCGGCCACGGAATCGGTCGCGAGGTCTCGGGGAACGGCAGTACCGGCTCATCCAGCAACCGCTTCGCGCGCCGCAGCAGAGCGTCGATCTCGGGGTCGGTGAGATGTTCGGCCAACCGGTCGGCGAGCGCACCGGGCAGCGTTTCGGCGAATGCGGCGATATCGGCGAGCAGGCCCGCGGGGATCGGCTCCCCGGCCCAGCCCCACAGCACCGTGCGCAGTTTGTTCTGCTGGTGCAGACAGATCCCGTGATCGACGCCGTAGACGTCGCCGTCCACCGATTCCAGGGCGTGCCCGCCCTTACGGTCGGCATTGTTCAACAGCACATCCAGAACCGCCATCCGCAGCAGCCGCGGATCGTCGGCGTGGACCAGCGCGACCTCGTCCCCGGCGCCGTCGTAGGCGCGCAGCACTTCCCGGAACCCGTCCGGCACCGCTTCCGGCGGGCACAGATCGACCAGGTCCAGCCGGACACTGCCCGGATCCCGGGGTTCTCGGGTGGTGATCCAGCGCTGCACCATGCCCGGACCATACGGTCCGTCCCGCAACACGGTTTCCGGGATCACCGTCCACTCCAGCGCGTCACTGATCAGATACGAAGCCACTTCACGCCCGGCCAGGGTCCCGTCCGGGAAATCCCACAGCGGCTGTTCACCGCGGATCGGCTTGTACACGACCCGCACGTCACCGCTGTCGGTGTTCAGATCGCAGACCAGCGTCACATTGCTGGCGACCCCCACCCGGCCCAGCACCGTCAGCTCACCCGCGCGCAGAGCGTCCACGGTGCCGGGCACGGTCATTCCTCCAGATCGCTCGCGCCGAACAGTTCACCGCGCTTGTACCCGTTCGTGCGCACACACATGTGCCCACGTGCCGACAGCGGCTCCCCGCACAGCGGGCACGGCGGCCGCCCGGCCGCGATCACCCGGGTGGAGCGCAGCGCGAACTCGCGCGCCTGATCGGGGGTGAGGAACACCCGCACCGCGTCCGGCCCCTCCTCGGTGTCGTCGAGCACCACCGATTCGTCGACCTCGGTTTCGGTGATCGCCAGCAGCTCCACCACCACCGCGCCCGCATCGGCGTCCCAGCCCAGCCCCATCGTGCCGACCCGGAACTCCGCATCGATCGGCGTCACCAACGGCGCGTTGTCGGCGACCTGATCGGCCTGTGGCGGTACCTCGGCACCGAATCGCCGCGCCACCTCGTCGAGCAGCAGTCCCATCCGGTCGGCGAGAACTTTCACCTGCTGCTTCTCCAGCAGCACACTCACCACCCGGGGTTCCTCCACCGCCTGCAGGTAGAACGCGCGATCGCCCGGCTCACCGACAGTTCCGGCGACGAAACGTTCGGGGGTGCGGAAAACATGGATTGCGCGTGACACATGCACCTCCTGATACGTGACCCTGTTCGGCTGCGGTGCTCCGCTGCGCCGTATCCCGGCGCGGACGCCGATTCACCCGATGCCGCCGATCCGAGCCGCGTCCGCCGGTATCGGGCATACCCATTATCCGTCTTTCCTTCCCGCGCCGATCTCCCCACCGGGCACCGGGCCCGATGTGCCGGATTCGGCCTTCGGCGCGGGCGCCAGACCGGACAGGTCCGCACCGGTGTCGTTCATCCGAGTGACGAACGGCGCGGTGCGGGTGTAGCGGACAACGCTCAGCGAGGCGGGTTCGACCATGATCCGCTGGAAGCCGTCGAGATGGATCCCGAGCGCGTCGGCGAGCACCGACTTGATCACATCACCATGGGTGCAGGCCACCCACAGCTGGTCCCCGTCGTGCAGTTCGGCCAAGGCCCGGTCGTGTTCCCGGATCGCCGATACCGCCCGCGCCTGCACCTGAGCCAATCCCTCGCCGCCGGGGAACACCGCGGCCGAGGCGTGCCGCTGCACCACCTGCCACAGCGGTTCCTGCAGCAGGTCGTGGATCTTGCGGCCGGTCCATTCGCCGTAGTCGACCTCGGCGAGACGGTCGTCGACCACCGGTTCCAGACCGAGTTCGGCGGCCAGCGGGGACACGGTGCGCTGGCAGCGCAGCAGTGGTGAGGTCACGATTCGCGAGATCGGTAACCCGGTCAGCCGGTCGGCGACGATCCGGGCCTGTTCGCCACCGCGGTCGGTGAGTTCCACACCGGAACTACGGCCGGCGAGTGTGCCGCTGGTATTGGACGTCGACACACCGTGTCGCAGCAGGATCACCGTCATGAAGCCAGCCTAATGGGCGTGCTCGGGCCCGGCCCGCGGTCGGGCCCGGCCCCAGTGGCGGCGAACCCGCGCCGGGCCATCGCGGGGCCCGCACCAGTTCCGGTCATGTGGCCGACACGACTCCGCCCGCGAGCAGGCCGATGATCACGAACCCCAGCACGATCCGGTAGGCGACGAACCAGTAGAACGAATGCTTCTCCACGAACCGCAGCAGCCACGCCACCGACGCATAACCCACGGCGAACGCCACCAACGTCGCCACCAGCAACTGCGCACCCGAGGCATTCAGGCCCTCACCCGCGGGCTCGAAAGCGTCCGGGAGACTGAACAGTCCGGACGCGGTGACCGCCGGGATCGCCAGCAGGAACGAGAACCGAACCGCCGCCTCGCGTTTCAAACCGAGGAACAGGCCCGCGCTGGACGTGGCACCCGACCGCGACACCCCGGGGATCAATGCCAGGCACTGCGCGAAACCCATCACCAGACCGTCCCGGGTGGTGAGTTGCTCCAGCGGGCGCTCTTTCCGGCCGAAATGTTCGGCCGCGGCGATCACCAGCGCGAACACGATCAGCATGATCGCGACCAGCCACAGATTACGAGCCCCGGTACGGATCTGGTCCTTGAACACGATCCCCAGCACACCGATCGGGATGGTGGCGATGATCACATACCAGCCCATCCGGTAATCGAGTTCGCGTTGCGCTTCCGCGTCCGGGTCGTACCCGGCCGGACCCGATCCGGTGACGACCGGCAGCTTGGTGGTGACCATTTCGCTGACGGGCACGTTCTCCCGGGACCGGGCGGTCAGCTTCTCGAACACGGTGGCACACCACACGCAGACGATGCGCCAGATGTCCTTGGCGAAGAAAAGCAGCACAGCGGCCTCGGTTCCGAGCTGGGTGACCGCGGTGAACGAGGCACCCGCGTCCTCACCGAAGAACACCGAGGACACGATCCGCAGATGCCCCGACGACGAAACCGGCAGGAACTCCGTCAGACCCTGCACCAATCCGAGCACCAACGCCTGCACCCAGGTCATCGACTCGCCAACCACACATCCTCCTGTACAACGCCGAAAACCCGCTCCGCCTCCGGTCTTACGGCATCCCGGCCGCATCCGGGCACGGCGACGACCGCAGCGACCCTACAGTGCCCACGCCCGGTCCCGCGCAGCGGCCGCTCGCCGGGGACACGCCGCGCGGACGGTTCGTCCCGGACCGCGCCCGCGCGGACACGCTCTAGGCTGGGCGCCGTGAGGAAACGTCGAACCGTGCCGTGTCTTCTGCACATGAGCGAGACCGGCCGATCGGTCAACACACCGATGCCGCGGCCGGAACGCACGCGACCGCATCGGACCACCACCTCCGGGCCCGATCCGCTCATCCCGGCCCCGGGGACCCGGTGATGGAACAGCGCACCGTCGGCCGCACCGGACTGCGGGTTTCCCGGATCGGTCTGGCCACCCACACCTGGGGCAGCCACACCGATCCCGATACCGCCGCCGCGCAACTGATCGCGTTCACCGAATCCGGCGGGACCCTCGTCGACACCTCCCCCGCCTATGCCGGCGGCGCCGCGCAGCGGATCCTCGCCGACCTCCTCGGCGATCTGGTGTCGCGCGACGAACTCGTTCTGTGCGCCGGCGCCGGCCTGGTACCACATCTGCCCTCGGTTCCCGTCGGCAGCGAGCCGCCGCCCCACGGGCAGGCCCGGATCACCGTCGACTGTTCGCGGCGCACCCTGCTGCGGCAGCTGGACCGCACCCTGCTGGAACTGGGCACCGACCATCTCGACCTGTGGCAGATCACCGCCTGGGACCCGGGTACCCCGCTCGACGAGATCGCCGCCACCCTCCAATACGCGGTCACCTCCGGCCGCACCCGATACGCGGGGGTCCGTGGATTCACCGCCTGGCAGCTCGCCAGCCTGGCCGCGGTCAGCCCGATCGCGGCCGTCCAGACCCCGTACTCGCTGCTCACACGCGGCGCCGAGGACGATACAGCGCCGGCCGCCGCACATCACGGGGCCGGACTGGTGGCCACCGCGCCACTGGCGGGTGGCATCCTCACCGGCAAATACCGCGACGGTGTCCCGGCCGATTCCCGCGCCGCGGACGAAGCCACCGCCGCCGAGATCCGCGGCCGTCTCGACGACGACCGGGCGACCGCGGTCGTCGACGCCCTCGTCACCGCCGCCGACGGCCTGGCCACGTCACCACTGGCTGTCGCGTTGGCATGGGTGCGGGACCGACCCGGCGTCGCGAGCATGCTCGTCGGGGCCCGCGACATGGGGCAGCTCACCGGGGTACTGGCCGCCGAGACGCTGGAGCTCCCGCGGGCGATCGCCGCCGCCCTCGACGATGTGAGCTCCACCCCGTAGACCGGGGGCGGGCGATCACCGCTCACACCCGCACGGATTAGCCTTGCCTTCATGAGGTATCACCGGGTCCGCTCCGGAGGGGCGCGCGCACTGCTGGCAGGACTCGCGGCAGGCCTGCTCGTCCTCACCGCGGCCTGCGGCAGTCCCGAACCCGCGAGCGCCACCGGACAGCAGGGCCCGGCCACCGCGGTCCTCGGCGACCTGGACCCGGTCCCGATCACCCCGGCGCCCACCCCGGTACTGCCGGCCACCGTCCGATCCTTCGACGGCACCGATGTCACCGTCACCGACGCGAGCCGGATCGTCGCCGCCGACCGGTACGGCACCCTCGCCCAGATCGTGTGGGCATTGGGGCTGGGCCAGAACATGGTGGGCCGCAGCACCGCAGCGGCGTTCCCCGCCGTCGCCCACCTGCCGAACGTCACCGGCGGCAACGGCTCACTCAACGTCGAATCGATTCTGGCGCTCCGGCCCAGCGTGTTCCTCACCGACACCACCAGCGCCTCACCGGCTGTCCGGGAGCAGTTGCGTGCCACCGGGATCACCGTCGTCTACTTCGACCCGGAACGCACCATGGAGGGTGTGGTGCCGCAGATCGAGGCCGTCGCGGGTGCCCTCGGTGTGCCCGGGCGCGGACAGGAACTCGGGCAGCGGACCAGCGACGAGATCGCGGCCGCTTCTGCGGCCGTCCCCACCCCGGACCCCGGACTGCGGATCGCGTTCCTGTATCTACGATCCAGCGCCATCACCATGCTCGCCGGGCCCGGCTCCGGCGCGGACGCGCTCATTGCCGCGCTCCACGCCGAAGACGCCGGGCAACAGGCCGGACTCACCGAACCGTTCACCGCCATCACCAGCGAAGCGATGATCGCGGCCGCGCCGGACGTGCTGCTGGTGATGACCGACGGAATGAAATCGATCGGCGGGGTCGACGGGATCGTGCAGATCCCCGGCATCGCGCAGACTCCCGCCGGACGCAACAAACGCATCGTCGACATGTCCGACGCGGTGCTGCTGTCGTTCGGCCCGAACACCGGCCGCGTCATCGCCGCCCTGTCCGACGCCGTCTACGGCCGAGCCGGCGCATGAGCGAACCGGACACGGAAGCGGCGACAGCGCCCGACCACGGAGGGCCTCGCTCGTGCGGATGAATCCGGCATGACCGTCGAACTGGAGAAACGACCCGCTCCCCCCGCCACCGATCATCGGCAACGCCGCGCTGTCCTGGCCTTCACTGTCGCCGCGGCGGTACTGGTCGCCTTGGCGCTGGCCTCCGCCGCGATCGGGCAGGTACCCACCACGCCGGCCGAGGTGGCCGGTAGCGTCGCCCACCGCATCGGCCTCGACTGGGGTCCCGTACCCGCGCATCCCGCCGGCGAGGTCACCCTGTGGGAGGTCCGGTTCCCGCGGGTCGTTCTGGCGATTCTGGTGGGAGCCGCGCTCGCCACGGCCGGCGCACTGCTACAGGGTGTGTTCGCCAACCCGCTCGCCGAACCGGGCGTGATCGGTGTGTCCTCGGGTGCGGCAGTAGGCGCCGGAACAGTGATCGTCTTCGGCGGGGCGTTCGTCGCCGCCTGGTCGGTCGCGGCCGCCGCGTTCGTCGCCGGACTGTTCACCACGGCGCTGGTGTATGTGCTGTCCCGGTCGGGCGGCCGCACCGAGGTGGTCACCCTGGTACTCACCGGTGTGGCCGTCAACGCGTTCGCCGGCGGGCTCATCGCGTTCCTGCTGTTCGTCGCCTCACCCGCTGCCCGCGATCAGATCGTCTTCTGGCAGTTGGGCAGCCTCAACGGCGCCACCTGGGACGCGGTCACGGTCGTCGCGGTACTCACTGTCGCCGGAACAGCTGCCGCGGTACTCGTCGCGCCCCGGCTCGATCTGCTCGCGCTCGGCGAATCCGCGGCCCGCCACCTCGGTGTCGATGTGGAGCGGCTACGGCGCACAGTGATCGTGATCGTCGCGGTGCTCACCACCGCGGGGGTGGCGTTCACCGGGATCATCCTGTTCGTCGGCCTGATCGTCCCGCATGTCGTCCGGATGATCGTCGGGCCCGGACACCGGGCACTCATCCCGGTCAGCGCGGTCCTCGGCGCCGTGGTGCTGCTCGGCGCCGATGTCGCCGCCCGTTCCCTGGTCGACAATGCCGACCTACCGCTGGGCATGCTCACTTCGCTCATCGGCGCCCCGTTCTTCTTCTGGTTGTTGCGCCGCACCAGGGCGCGGGCGGGAGGCTGGGCATGACGACCGCCCCGGCCACCCTGCGCCACGGACTCACCGGGCTGCTGCGCCGTACACACGAACTGCCCCGCGCCCCGGAAGCGGGCAGTGTCACGCTGCGGGCCCGGGGAATCACCCTGGACCGGCACGGGGGCGGCGGCGGAACCCGCCGGGTACTGGACGGGGTCGATTTCGAGGTCGCGGCCGGTGAGGTTGTGGCATTGGTGGGCCCCAACGGCGCCGGAAAGTCGACACTGCTCGCGGTACTGGCCGGCGAGCTGGAACCCGGGCAGGGCGATATCGAACTCGACGACCGCCCCCTCGATCGATGGACACCGATCGATATGGCGCGGCGCCGCGCCGTACTACCCCAATCCCACACGGTGGGGTTCCCGTTCACCGCCGCCGAGGTGATCGCCATGGGGCGCGCGCCCTGGCAGCGAACCTCCCGCGCGGACCGCGACCAGGAGATCATCGCGGCCGCCATGGCCGCCACCGACAGCACGCATCTGGCCGGGCGCGCCTTCCCGAGCCTGTCCGGCGGTGAACGGGCCCGGGTGGCGCTCGCCCGGGTGCTGGCACAGGACACCTCGACCCTGCTGCTGGACGAACCGACCGCCGCACTGGACCTGGGACATCAGGAGGCTGTGCTCACGCTCGCCGCCGACCGCGCCGCGACCGGCGCCGCCGTGGTGGTGGTCCTGCACGATCTGGCGTCGGCCGCCGCCTACGCCGACCGCGTCGCTGTTCTCGACGCCGGCCGGGTCGCGGCCGCCGGACCGCCGCGCGAAATCCTCACCGGGGAACTGCTCAGCCGCGTCTATCGATACCCGGTCGAAGTCCTCGACCATCCCGATACCGGTGCGCAGTTGGTGCTGCCGGCGCGCCGGATACGCGGCTGAGCGTGGGTGGGGCAGATTCGGCGCAGCCGTGGTCCGGAGCGACACACGGTCGGCGCAGCCGAGAAGTGATCGGCTGCTGCGGACATCCCGGAGCCGGAGAGGTTTCCGATCAGGGCCGGTCAGGGCGAGAATCGTAGGACTCGCGGGCCGCGTGGACGCTGTCCATGTGGAGTTCGGACCAATCCTTGACGGCCTGCATCACCGGCAGGAGCGAACTGCCGAGTTCGGTCAGTTCGTAGTCGACACGCATCGGCACCGAAGGGGTCACCGTGCGCGAGACCAGCCCGTCCCGTTCGAGATTCCGGAGTGTCTGAGTGAGCATCTTCTGGCTGATACTCGCCAACCGACGACGCAGATCGCTGTAACGCTGCGGGCCCGCGGCGAGCGCGTTGATTGTCAGGCTCACCCATTTGTCGGCGATACGGTCCAGCAGGTGACGGGCCGGGCAGTCCGCGAGATAGGCGTCGTAGGCGGCACCGGCCTCGATCCGTTGTTGCGCGGCGGTCCGAGTGGCCATCACAAGCCTCCTCACAGTTCCCTACGCACCTGGAAGTGCCTACTTCCGGAAAGAGAGTAGCACTCCGAAAATTGTGCACATGGTGACAAACGAGAAGATGCGGGCCGTCATCGCCCGCGGCTACGGCGGAACCGGTGTCCTCGAAGTCA
Organism: Nocardia sp. NPDC001965; assembly: GCF_053594175.1. Taxonomy (NCBI): domain Bacteria; kingdom Bacillati; phylum Actinomycetota; class Actinomycetes; order Mycobacteriales; family Nocardiaceae; genus Nocardia; species Nocardia sp. NPDC001965. The sequence goes on along the minus strand of NZ_JBSFDZ010000001.1, from coordinate 113,720 downwards.
TCCGGACACCGATCCCGCGCCCCGGTCCGGGGCAACTGCTGATCCGCGTCGAAGCCGCGACGGTCAACCCCGTCGATGTGGCCACCCGAACCGGCGCTCTCGTCGCTGCCGGGCTCATGTCGGCCAGAACGACGACCGGACTCGGATGGGACGTCGCCGGTACCGTCGCAGAGCTCGGCCCACAGACAACCGGATTCACCGTGGAACAGCCCGTGATCGGACTGCGCGACCTGCTGGACACTGCGCTCGGCGCCTACGCCGAATACATCGTCCTCGACGCGAACGCGGTGGCCCCCGCGCCGCGAGGTGTCGCCGCGACCGCCGCGGCGACACTTCCGCTCAACGCGCTGACCGCCGCGCAGTCCTTGGATCTGCTCGCCCTCACCCCGGGCAGCACCGTGCTGATAACCGGTGCCGCGGGCGCTGTCGGGGGGTTCGCCGTGGAACTGGCGGCGCGCCGCGGGCTGCGGGTCGCCGCGCACGCCGGCAACACCGATGCACCGTTCCTACGCGGTATCGGAGCCGAATGGTTCGTCGATCGCGATACCACCGACCTCGCCGCGCACCTGCGGCGGCTGGTACCCGGCGGCGTCGACGGCGCGCTGGATACGGCCGGACTGGGGATCTCTGCCCTCGCCGCGGTACGCACTCGCGGGGCGTTCGCCGGCGTGACGGGCGGACAACCACTGATACCGTTGCGCGGCATCGGAATCCATCAGCAATGGATCAGCGCCGACGGCGCCGCCCTCGCCGATCTCACCACCCGGGACCTCACCCTGCGAGTCGCCGGCACCCTGCCCTTGGACCGCGCCGCCGAAGCACACGGCCTGCTCGAAAAAGGCGGACTACGCGGTCGTCTCGTCCTGACGCCCTAGCCGGCGCGGCCGCCAGATCAGTTTCAGCACGGCCGGGGTGAGCAGCATGCGGATCACCGTCGCGTCCAACACCAGGGCCGCGATCATCCCGTAGGCGATGTACTTCATCATCACCAGCTCCGAAAAACCGAACGCGCCCGTCACCACGATCAGGATCGCCGCCGCCGAGGTGATCACCCCGCCGGTGTGCGCGATCCCGTACCGGATCGCCTCGGGCGGTTCGGCTCCGCCGGCGTGCGCCTCCACCACCCGGGACAACAGGAACACCTCGTAGTCGGTCGACAACCCGAACACCACGGTCACGATCAATACCAGCACCGCGAACATCAGCGGACCCGGCGTGAAATCGAACAGATCCGATCCGTGCCCCTCCACGAAAATCCACGTCAGAACGCCCAGCGTCGCCCCCAGACCCAGCGCCGACATCGCCACCGCCTTCACCGCCAGGATCAGCGACCGGAACGCCGCGTACATCAACGCCAGCGCGGCCGCCACCAGGATCGCCGCCAGCAACGGCAACCCGTCGAGCAGCCCGTGGATACTGTCGCGCTCCAGCGCCGGAACCCCGGCCACCAGCACCTGCACACCGTCGGGTTCGGAGATCCCGCGCAACACCGCGATCGCGGTATCGGCGGCGCGATCGTCCACCAGACCGGCCTCCAGCACATTGATACCGTCCAGGGTCGGCGCCGCCGGTTCGAACGGACCGGTCAAACCCGGGGTCGCGTTCGCCTCGATGCGGATATCGCTCAGCTGGGTCGCATCGGCGCCGGTCACCACCAGCCGCAACGGCTCGGTCCGGAAACCGGGGAACAGCACATCGAACTGCTCCTGCGCCACCCGCGCCGGATTGTCCCGGGCCAGATATTTCTCGCTCAGACCCCCGAACTCGATATGCCGGAACGGCACCATCAACAACAGCAGGCCCAGCACCACCGGCACGATCACCGCCCACGGCCGCGCCATCGACCGGACGGCGAGCCGGGAGAAGATCCCCCGATCGATCTCGGCCTCCGTACTGGCCCGCGCGAATCGGCGCCACTGCCACAGATCGATCTTCGTCCCTGCGATCGCCAGCATCGCCGGAAGCGCTGTCACCGACAGCACCGCCGCCAGCAGTACCGAACTGATCCCGCCGTACGGTACCGACCGGAGAACACCGTTCGGGAAGATGAACAGCGCGCCGAGACTGACCGCGATGATCGCCGCCGAGAACAACACCGTGCGCCCGGCGGTGGCAACCGTACGCGCCACCGCGTCCTCCACGCTGCGTCCCGCCCCGAGCTCCTCCCGGAATCGCGTGACCGTGAACAGGCCGTAATCGATCGCCAATCCCAGGCTCACCAATGTGACGACAGCGCTGGCGAACACGTTCACGTCGATAAAGCCGGTGAGCCCCCGCATGATGCCCTGGGTGCCCAGGATCGTCATCCCGCCGACCAGTACCGGCAGCAACGCGGCCACCATCCCACCGAAAACGAAGTACAACAGGATCGCCACCAGCGGTAGCGCGATCATCTCCGCCCGCCGGATATCGTCCTGCATCCCGGTGTTGATGCCCTCCACCACCGGTTGCAACCCCGCCAGCTGCACTGTCGTGCCCGCCGGGCCGGTACCCGGGCCGTCCGAAGCCAGATCGCCGAGAATCGCCTGATAGTTGTCGACGGTCACCGAACCCTCGCCGCGCAGACCGATACTGGCGAACGCGTGGGTGCGGGACGCGTCGGCGAACTGGCCCGACAAGCCGGTATCCCAATAACTGTCGATACGCAGCACTTCGCCGGGATGTTCGCGCAGCAGACCGGCCAGCTGATCGGTCACCGCCGCCCGCACCTGCGGATCGTCCACCGTACGCCCCGGCGGCGCGGTGTACAGGGCGATCACATCACTGTCGGTGTCCCGGCCGAATGTCGAATCGGCCAGCTTCGACGCCGCCACCGATTCACTCGACTCGTCGAACCAGCCCTCCTGCGTCAGCCGATCCGCGAGATCACGGCCGTACAGGCCCGATACCGCGACCAGGGCCAGGAAGACCACGAGTACCGCCAACCGATGCCGGTATACGAAACGACCCCACCCGTGGGTCCCCGCCGTGAGCATCTGCGCGGGCCCCGCCTAGCCGCACGCCGCGGTTCGGTAATCGGCCGAACGCAGGATCCCGCACAGATCGGTCCGCGACAGTTTCCAGGAGCCGTCGAGGAAGATGAAATGCACCACCGTGGTGCGGACCGCGGTTCCGGAACCGTCCTTGTCCAACCGCAGCGTCGCCGTCACCGTTCCGTCGTGGTTGTCGAACACCGGGTCGGTGACCCCGTACACGGCCCGCGGATTGTCCTGCAGCGCCTTGTACATATCCGGGATCGCCTGCGCGAACGCCTCCCCGTCCTCGATCAGCGCGATACGCTCCGTATCCGGCAGCGCCGGGTCCAGCGCCTGTTTGATCCGACCGTCCAGTTCCGCGGCCGTCGGCAGTGCCCGCGCCGCGAGCGTCCGCGACGTCGCCGCCGCGGACGAGGACAGCGCGGCCTTCGCCGACGACCGCGCCGCGGCCACCGAGTCCTCGTCGATCCCGGAGCCGCAGGCGGCGACCGACACCGCCACCGCGAACAGAATCACGAGTGACATAAATCCGGCGCGCACTCCGCGCACCAGCCGGGAAACAGGTGTGTACCGCATCACGTCCTGCATACCATCATTCACTGCATACCCTCGATCACCGACCCGATCCGGGCCAGCAGCGCCCGCACGGTCGGAACATTACGGCCTCCCGGCGGCGGTTCGGCCGCGGGGAGCAGATCACGCACCAGCGCCACCACACTGCGCACATCGTCGAGATCGGTATCGGTCACATGGGTTTCCGCGATCGCGACCACATCCTCGGCTCCCGGCACCTCCTCCGGATCCAGATCCGGCCGGTACACCTCCAGCCGCAATATCGTCCGCACCGTGCGGAACGCGAAGGTCCGCCCGTCGCCGGTACAACCGAATCCGTGCGCGAACGGGCCCGTGGTCACCTCATCGGCGGAAAAACCCGGTACCTCGTGCATCGTCGACTCCTGACCTCAGCACCGTCTGATCCGTACGGTAACCCGGGCTACGGTGGAGCCCGGCTGCCGACACCCCACATACCCCGCTGCCATCGCGGTCAACCCCGTCGTGATCAGATGATCGAATGCAGCATCGGTCGTTTCCGGACACAGCGCAACGGGTCCGGCGCCGCAGCCCCCGCGCTACCGTCGCCGCGACACTGTTCGCCGCCGCCGTCCTGCTGACCGGCTGCACCGGCGACTCCCAGCCGGGGCCCGGCGACGTACCCACCCGCGAACCCGCGCAACCGGCGGTGTCCCCACCGGTCACCGTCACCCCCGCCGGGCAGGTGTATCCCGCCCCGGCCCCGCTCACAGCTCTCGTCGGCGACCCCGGCAGCGGGAACCTCGCGGGACTGCACCCCGACGGCACCACCCTCACCGTCTTCACCCCGGCCACCGACCCGCCCACCACCCACGAGGTGCGACTCCCCGCGCCCGCCGCCACGATCGCCACCGGAACCCCGGGCGAGATCCTCGCCGCCACCGACGGCGCGATCCTGCGCATCGACGCCGCCACCCGGGCCGTCACCCGCATCCCGGTCGACGGCGCGCTGTACAGCGTGCGCTCCCGGCCCGACGGCACCCTGATCGCCGGCACCGCCGACGGCCGCGTCCTGATCCTCGACCGGACGGGCGAGATCCGGCAGACGGTCTCCGGGCTGGTCTCCGCCGACGCCATCGCCCTCACCGGCGACACCCTCGCGGTCCTCGACCGCCGCCAGACGCTGCTCACCGAGATAACACCAGGATCCGAGCGGCTCGGGCTCGCGCTCCGCGCCGGATTCGGCGCCGCCAACGTGGTGGAAGCACCCTACGACCGGGTCGTCGTCACCGACCCCGACAGCGGCCAGCTCCTCGTGTTCACCACCGATCCGCTCGTCCTGCGTCAGCGCTACCCGGTAGGATCGTCGCCTTACGCACTCACCTACGACCGGCGTTCTGACACCGTATGGGCGACGTGCACGCAGAGCAACGAGATCGTCGGCTACGACCTGTCGACGGGAACACCGCGCGAGGTGGGCCGGTACCCCACCGTCCGGCAGCCGAACGCGGTCACCGTCGACGACGCGACCGGCGATCTCTACATCGGCTCCGCGACCGAACCGGGTCTGCAGCGCATCACCGCGGACCAGCGCAAGAGAGGGCAGTGATGGCATCCACTCGACGTGCAGCGACCTCGCGCACCATACTCCCGCCAACCTGGGACACCAGCAGCGAGGACTACGAGTACATACCGCTGCGTCTGCCGCCCGACGTCACCCGGGTCACCGCCTCCATGCGGCTGTCGATCCAGGCCGAATACGGCGGCTGGGAACTCTCCCGCGTCCGCGCCTACACCGACGGCAGCCGCCGCGTGCTGCTGCGTCGGCGCAAAACCGCACTCACCAGCCCGGCCGGGCACGCACCGGAGCTATGAGCGTGCTGTATCGATTACTGCTCCGTGTCATGTTCCTGCTCCCGCCGGAAACCATCCACCGGATCGTGTTCGGTGTGATCCGCGCGGCCACCGCCTTCGCCCCTGCCCGGGCCCTGCTGCACCGCCTGTTCGGCGTGAACGACCCCATCCTGCGGACCACCGCGTTCGGAATCGAATTCGCGACCCCACTCGGCCTGGCCGCCGGGTTCGACAAAGACGCCACCGGAGTCGACGCCTGGGGCGCGCTGGGGTTCGGATTCGCCGAGATCGGCACCGTCACCGCCGCCGCCCAGCCCGGCAATCCGCAGCCCCGCCTGTTCCGGCTCCCCGCCGACCGGGCCCTGATCAACCGGATGGGCTTCAACAACCACGGCGCCGCCGCCGCGGCCGCCCGGCTGCACAGCCGGAAGACGACCGCGCCGATCGGAGCCAATATCGGCAAGACGAAGGTCGTCGACGCCGCACACGCCGCCGACGACTACGCCGTCAGCGCCCGCCTGCTCGGGCCGCTCGCCGATTTCGTAGTCGTCAACGTCAGCTCCCCCAACACCCCGGGACTGCGAGATCTGCAGGCCGTGGAATCACTGCGCCCGGTCCTCACCGCCGTACTCGACAGCGTCCGGGTACCGGTCCTGGTCAAGATCGCGCCCGACCTGTCCGACGAGGACATCGACGCGGCCGCCGATCTGGCCGTGGAACTCGGTGTCGCGGGCATCGTGGCCACCAATACGACAATCGGCCGCGACGGACTCGCCAGCGACCCCGAGCACGTCGCCGCGATCGGGGCGGGCGGACTGTCCGGCCCGCCGGTGGCCGACCGCTCCCTCGAAGTCCTGCGCCGGCTGTATGCCCGCGTCGGCGACCGGCTGGTCCTGGTCTCCGTCGGCGGTATCGAAACCCCCGAGCAGGCCTGGGAACGGATCCTCGCCGGCGCCTCCCTGCTGCAGGGCTACACCGGATTCATCTACGGCGGCCCGCTGTGGACCAAACACATCCACCGGGGAATCGCCGAGCGGCTGCGAGCCGCCGGCTACCGCAGCCTGGCCGACGCCGTCGGCGCAGGCCACGCCGCACACCGCTGAACAGACCCGCTCACGCGGCGGAACCACTGCGGATCGCGCCGGGATCTTCCCGATAGGGCCCACCCGGCGCGATCCGGTCGTTCATGAACTGCGACTCCAGCAGCCGGGCCTCCACCCGGTTCGCCAGCAGCACGACCACCTGCTCCCACACCATGCCCAGCAGACCCACCGATTCGACGGCACGAGCCAGCGCCACCTCGTCGCCCACCAGCCTGGGATCGGACAGGGTCTCGTCCACGGCCATACCCGCATACGCCTGGTCGAACGACAGATCACGGCCGGGCAACCAGCTCAACCGCCACCGCGACCCGTGCCGGGTCTGCACACGTTCGGCGAATTCGGGCGAGATACCACTGGTCATCAGCCAGTCGGTGATATGGATGGTCACAGCTGCCTCCTCAGGGGCTCGGCACCGAGACCGGGCCGGAGAAACGGCCGGCACGGCATCGCTGCCGTCAGGGGGATGAAGGACGAGTCGACGAAGGCGCTCAGCGCGCCGTTCCGGAAGATGGCTCCGGATCCGCGCTTACACGATCGATACCGCGTCGTGGCTCGCCTCGACGTCCTCCGGCCAGGGATTTCCGAACTGCGATCACCAGGCCCTCCCGTTCCTCTGATCGAGGGAAAAACTCTCCTCAAGTCTGTCATTTGACACATCTCCGGTCAACGATGATGTCAAACGCCCTTTGCACTATGGTTATTGCCAGTATCGAACGGGCTGAAACCCCGGACGGCGACGAACACCAGGAAGGCGCGCCACATGGTCCCCCACGACGACACGGCCATCGTCGCGATCCGCAACATCCTCACCCGGTTGTGCAAGCGTTCCGGCCTCAGCGCGGAACGGCTACGGACGACCGAGATCGATATAAGCCCCCTCCTCGACCTCCCCGTTGTCAGGCGCTACGCCCAGGACCACCGGCTCTCCCGCCTCGAAGCTGTCCTCCCCCTCGTACGGGAACATGCTCGGCGACTGCCACCCACCCATCGCGTGATCACGGACGCCGAATTGTCATTGGGGCTACTCCGCGAATTCGATCAGGGCGAGATCGATCCGGCCGCGCTCTACTCCCAAGACCTCGGTGCGCGCCGCGAATACCTCTCCACCCATTGGAGCGGGCTGCACCGACTCGCGGCCGCGGACACCATTCCGCCCGCCCCCACAGTCCGTTCACTTCGCGCAACCCCCGAACGCCGCGCATTCACGGCGTTGGCCGCTCTTCTCGTCACCGGCACGGTTCACACAGACGACCGTTACGGTCTCGTCCGCGAACGGGCCACCACCGGAACACTCACCGTTATCGGCGACGCCGTGATCGACCACATCTACCAAGTGGACACCATTCCCGACGCGCGCGGTTTCGCCCGGGGACGCTTCACCGCGAACCCGGGGGGCAAAGGTTTGAATTGTGTCGTCGCCGCAGCACGCCTGGGAATAGATGTCCGATTCATCACCACCGTAGGTGATGACGAAGGGGGCAGGCGCATCCTCGACTACCTGCGATCCGAGAACATCGACACGTCCTCGGTGAAGGTAGCGCCGAACGCGGCCACCCCGACCACTGCCCTCATCGTCAGCCGTACAGGGATCACCGGCACCATCGCATGCACCGACGATCGTATTCGGCTGACCGACACTGAACTCACCGCTCCACTTGTTCGATCGGCCCTCGCCGACTCCGACGCGGTCCTCATCACCCTTGAACCCCCGCTGCCGGTCATCGAGCAGGCGCTGGCAACAGTCCAAGCCTCGGCAAAGCGTCCACCGGTGCTCGTCACTTCGGCGAAGGTTGACACACCACAGGTTCTCTACCGATACATGTCCTCCGTCGACTATTTGATCGGATCCGTTCGCGAGCTGGACTACCTGGTGCCAGAGGTACCCGCACGCTCCGGCCCACACATTGCGGAGCAACTGCGAATGCTCGGAGCCCGAGCCGTCTGCGTCGTCGAGGACTTCGGCTGTACCGTACGCTCCGATCGCCTGGCACTCGATATTCCGCGCATGCAGGCAGCCGCACTCACCGATATCCCGGGCTCACGGTCTGCCTTCGTCGGCGCTCTGATCTACCGGCTGCTGGCGGGGTCCCGCGAGCGTGAAGCGGCAGATACGACAAGCTATTTCGCAAACGAGCACGACTTCGCCTGGGCTACTGCCGCCATGGTCGCAACACAGTCGTTTGCCGGCGATATCCCAGGCACCATGCCGACGGTCGACGAAGTCGATCGAATCATTCGTCTCACATCCGAGAAACACTGATCCCGCAACGAGAAGTGCGAACCGAGATCAGCCGTGCGACATCGAGCACTGCCCCACAAACGGACCAGCGGGGTCGAACCGCAGTCGCTCGACCAGGCGGATCGCCGTACAGGCCACCGAACCCCCGGTAACATAGTGATCCACCTCACTCCTGCAGCGGACCGTTTCCGACGGCACCGGAGGTGAACGCGTCCGCGGCACACCCCAGCACCGGGATCGGACCATGACCACAGACACCACCTACCGGCACCGCACCGGCGCCCTCGTCGACACCGTGCCCGCAGCGTTCCAACAGACCCTCACCCTGCGCCCCGACGCCGTCGCCCTGCGCACCGTCGGCGGCACCCAGCAGATCACCTGGCGCGAATACGGGGAACGGGTCCGCGAACTCGCCGCCGGATTGTCCGCACTCGGACTCCGCCGCGGCGACACACTCGGCGTAATGCTCACCAACCGACCGGAATTCAACCTTCTCGACACCGCAGCCCTACATCTCGGCGCCACCCCGTTCTCCGTCTACAACACCTGCTCCCCCGAACAGATCGCACACGCCTTCACCAACGCCGGAAACAAGATCGTCGTCACCGAACAACAATTCCTCGACACCATCCGCGCCGCCGACGTACCCCTCGACCACATCGTGATCGTCGACGGCCCCGCGGAAGGCACGACCTCACTGGCGGATCTGCAGGCCCGGCCCGATCCGGAATTCGACTTCGACGCGGCCTGGCAGGCCGTAGAACCCGGCGATCTGGTCACCATCATCTACACCTCCGGCACCACCGGGCCGTCCAAAGGCGTAGAACTCGACCACCGCAACGTGCTCGCCCAGATCACCGCGCTCAACAGCGGACCCATGGACGTCGGACTCGACGATCGCGCGATCTCCTACCTCCCCGCCGCGCACGTCGCCGACCGGATCTCCGGACACGCCATCAATCTCGTCACCGGCATCCAGATCACCACCGTCCCCGATCCCCGGGAAATCGCCGCCGCACTACCCGACGCCCGGCCGACCGTGTTCTTCGGCGTCCCCCGCGTCTGGCAGAAGATCAAGAGCGGCGTAGAAGCGAAACTGGCCGCCGAAACCGGGGTCCGGAAAACCATCGCCGAATGGGCAGTGGCCACCGGAATCGCCGCCGCCCGCGCCGATCTCACCGGCACCGGACACGGACCCCTGCTGCACCTGCAACACCGGATCGCCGAAAAACTACTCCTCGGCAAAGTACGCGCCGCGCTCGGGCTCGGCGACCTGCGAGTCGCATCCTCCGGCGCTGCCCCCATACCGCCGGAAACCCTCGAATTCTTCCTGGGCCTCGGATTCTGTGTCTCCGAGGTCTGGGGCATGTCGGAAACCAGCGGTGTCGCCACCTTCACCGAACTCGACCGACCACGCCCCGGCTCGGTGGGACGTCCGGTCGACGGTATCGAACTGCGGCTCGCCGAAGACGGCGAAGTACTGGTGCGCGGCGAGATCGTCACCCGGGGCTACCGCGGTATGGCGGACAAGACTGCGGAGGCTCTGGACCCCGACGGCTGGCTGCACACCGGCGATATCGGAGTGCTGGCGGACGACGGATACCTCCGCATCATCGATCGCAAAAAAGAGATGATCATCAACGCGAGCGGGAAGAACATCGCCCCCAGCAATGTCGAGAACGCCGTGAAAGCGGCGTCCTCGCTCGTCGGACAGGTCGTCGCCCTCGGCGAAGCCCGGCCCTACATCACCGCGCTCATCGTGCTCGACGCCGATATGGCCGCACTGCGTGCCAAGGACATCGACACCGCCGCCGATATCGCGAGCCTCGCCGGCCGTCCCGAAATCATCGAAGATGTGCGGGCGGCCGTGGCGGCCGGAAACGCGAAACTGTCCCGGGTCGAACAGATCAAGAGGTTCGTCATCGTCGACACCGTCTGGGAACCCGGCGGTGACGAGCTCACTCCGAAGATGTCGCTCAAACGGGTACCGATCGCCACCAAATACGCGGACCGGATCACCGACCTCTACACGGACCCGCTACCCGAAAGTGTGATCGAGGTACTCGCTCGATAACGCCGGTGGCCCGGCGGTTTACCGCCAGGGCCACCGCACGCATGGGTCACTTCTGTTCGTAGGTACCCACCAGAACAGCACGGGCCAGGGTGTGCGAGAAGAGATTGAACCCGAGGAACGCCGGGGAAGCCTCCGGCGGAACCCCCAGGGAGTCCACATCCACCGCGTGCACCACGATGAAATAGCGGTGCGGACCGTGACCGGCAGGCGGGGCCGCGCCGACGTAGCCCGCGAAACCGCCGTCGTTGCGGAGAGTCACCGCGCCCGCGGGCAACTCCCCACCCTCACTGCCGGCACCCGCGGCCAGGTCCGTCACCGCGACCGGAATATCCGCCACCGCCCAGTGCCAGAAACCGGACGCGGTCGGAGCGTCGGGATCGTAGACGGTGACCACGAAACTCTTCGTCTCCGCCGGGAAACCCGACCAGCTCAGCTGCGGCGACACATCCTTGCCACCGGCACCGAACACACCGCTCACCTGGTTGCTGCCGAGGGAAGCACCATCGGATACATCGGCGGAGGTCAGGGTGAACGACGGCACCGAAGGCAGGGCGTCGTAAGGGTTGTCGGCCATGTTCTCCTCTTTCGATCGGATCAGCTGTGCAACAGGAAGTGTTCCAGTACCTGGGTGCCGAATTCGAGCGCATCGACCGGAACGCGTTCGTCGACACCGTGGAACAGGGCCGCGAAATCCAGCTCCGGCGGCAACCGCAACGGCGCGAACCCGAAGCACCGAATACCCAGATCCGCGAACGCTTTCGCGTCCGTTCCGCCGGAGAGCATGTACGGGACTGTTCGGCCCTGCGGGTCGTGCGCCAAGATCGCATCGTTCATCGCGTCCACCAGATGACCGTCGAAGGTCGTTTCGTAGGAGTCGAGTTTGGTGATCCACTCCCGCTCCACATCCGGCCCGATCAATTCGTCGACCTCGCGCTCGAACTCCGCCTGACGCCCCGGGATCACCCGGCAGTCCACCACGGCTTCCGCGGTCTGCGGAATGACATTCGCCTTGTATCCGGCGTTCAACATGGTCGGGTTGGCGGTATCGCGCAGGGTGGCGCCGATGATGCGGGAGATCGATCCCAGTTTCGCCAGTGTGCCTTCGATATCGGGACTGCCCGGATCGAACTCCAGCCCGGACTCTTCCGATACCGCGGCCAGGAATTCCGCCACCGAATCCGAGAGCACGAGTGGAAAGGTGTGGGTGCCCAGGCGGGCGACCGCGGCAGCCAGAATGGTGACCGCGTTGTCCTCGTGCAGGAACGATCCGTGACCGGCGCGCGCCTTCGCCCGCAACCGCATCCAGCCCAGCCCCTTCTCCGCGGTCTCCACCAGATACAGACGCCGTTCACCACCGTCCGGGCGCGGAACGGTCAACGAGAATCCGCCGACCTCACCGACCGCTTCGGTGATCCCTTCGAACAGGTCCGGCCGATTCTCGACCAGCCACTGCGAACCCCACTTCCCGCCGTTCTCCTCATCCGCCAGGAACGCGAACACCAGATCCCGCGGCGGCACCGTCCCCTCGATCTTGAACTGGCGCGCCACCGCCAGCATCATCCCCACCATGTCCTTCATATCGATCGCGCCCCGGCCCCACACGTAGCCGTCCCGTACGGCACCGGAGAACGGGTGCACACTCCAGTCCGCGGCCTCGGCCGGCACCACATCGAGATGCCCGTGGATCAGCAGCGCTCCGCGACTCGAATCGGCACCCGGCAATCGCGCGAAAACGTTTCCGCGACCGGGCGCGCCGGATTCCACGTATTCCGTGGTGTAGCCGACTTCCTCGAGTTGTCGCGCCACCCACTCGGCACACTCCTGCTCACCCTTGGTGGTCGCGAGCTCGCCGGTATTGGAAGTGTCGAACCGGATCAGTGTGCTGACCAGTTCCACCACCTCCGCCACGGCACGAGAACGAGCGGAACCCGAATTATCACCTGTAGCGGCCACGCCCCCTTCCTACCATCTCGGGTGTCTTTGTTTCCTTTTGGTTCGTTGTCGAAGGCTCGAACACATGTCTAAATGCGCATATCTACGTATGATCATTTTTATCAGCCGGGCTGTTGTGGGCTGGCCCTTGTTTCTGTGGGATGACGACGGGGAAACCCCACTCCGCGTGGCGAACCACCACGCCGGTGTACAGAACCGTGCCGCTTCCCCGCGATTCCGGCCACCGTACCGGGGAACGACTCCTCCCCCACTCCCGCGGAGCGTCGAACTATTCGGCGGGCAACTCGGAGAGCACTTTGCGGAGATAATCCCGGCTCTCCCCCGGGGTGAGCGCGATAACGCTCAGCTTGTTCATCACCGTCATGTAGACCTCGACATCCTGTTTCTTCTCCAGGTAGTGCGAGGTCGTGAGCTGCTCCATATAGACCATGTCGGGCAGTTCGGGCTCCGGGAAACGGAGAATGCTGAAGGAACCGCCGGCCGCGGGATGGCCGCCCACCGAATAGGGCAGCACCTGGATCTTCACATTGGGCCGGTCGGAAACGGCGATGAGGTGCTCGATCTGATCGCGCAGCTCCGGATATCCGTCGATCGGGCGGCGCAACGCGTTCTCGTCCACCACCGCCCACAGGGTCGGCGCAGCGGCACGGCTCAGGATGTCCTGGCGGCGCATCCGCATACCGACCCGGCGTTCGGTCTCGTCGTCGTTGCCGAGCGTTATCACCGAACGGGCGTAGGACTCGGTCTGCAGCAGGCCCGGCACGAACTGCGCCTCGTAGGTGCGGATCGTCGTAGCGGCCTGCTCCAGGCCGATATAGGTCTCGAACCAGTTCGGCAGCACATCGTTGAACGGTTGCCACCAGCCCGGATCATTGGCCTTCTTCATCAGGTCCAGGTAGACGGCCAGCTTCTCCGGGTCGTCGACCCCGTAGAGTTTCAGCAGATCGAGCAGGTCCCGCTCACGGAACCGGGTCCGGCCCAGCTCGAGGCGGCTGATCTTGGCATGCGAGCCGCGGATATGGTCGCCGGCGTCCTCACGACTGATCCCGCACGCCTCCCGCAGCCGGCGTAATCTACTGCCGAGCGAGATACGCAGCACCGTCGGCCCACGATCGGCTTCCGCCTGATCCTGGGGATCGGAATCGTCGTGCTCATGTGTCATGGTCGCCTCTGGCCAGTTCGTGCTGTGCTGCATCGTACGGCGCCCGCCACCGCCGAACCGCACCGGTCGGCAGGCGATCCTACTCTCTGGTAGGCACGTATTCCGGTAACGCGCCCACCCCCGAACAGATCGATAGTCGTGCGGCAACCGGCTGCCCGCCGGTATCCGGATCGAATCCTACAGTGCCGCATACCCGTAGCATCTTCCTGTTTGCACGCGGTATCAGGTTCCTTTGCGTAAACTTCCCCGACGACACGACGTCCGGCTTCACCTGTTACGGGAAGACCTGGGGAGACGACAACCGATGACGGCATCGGCAGAAGGAGCGAGTACCACTGGAGTCATTTCCGGTGTAACGCGTGCCTCCTCGCTCGATGGCGACGAACCGGGCGGTCCGCACAATTACGGCAACATCCACGCGAACCCTACCCGAGTCGACACCGTTGCCGTGTTCCACTGTAAAGCATTGGCCGCCAACACTTCCGGTGCTCCCGAATACCGCTCCCCGACCGGCTGGATCGGTCGCGTCCGGATAGGCTGGTCGGCAGTCATCCGGAACCGGCCGTTACCACCGAGGCAGCCCGATTCCGCAGTGTTTCTCGACGAACAGGATCCGGCCGCGAGTATGTTCCACCGTCCGCCGCACGAGTCGGCGCAGCGCGCTCCCACCCTCCGGCCACCCGTCACGTAATTCGAACCGGCCCGGCACCCCGCCGACGGCACCCGGACCACCCGCTCCGCATACACCGACAACCGATGGAGGCCCGAAATGTCAGACGAAGTCACTGCCACCGAGATCCGCAAGAAACTCACCGAGATACTCGGCCACACCAGCATCGACCTGGCCACGTCCAAGAACGGCGTCAACTGGGCCACCAGTGCCTATTTCGCCAATCTCGACGAAGACCTCTTCCGCCTCACCCTCATCCTGGAGAACAGTGGCCGGACCCTGGACCAGCTCCGGGCCAACCCCAACGTTGGAGTGAAGGTCGTACCCGGCGGCATCGCCGAACCCTTCGCCCAGGGGCTGGGCACGATAACCGTGCGCGACCAGGCCGACCGCGACGAGACCTTCCAGGCGTTGCTGCGCAAGGAACCCCAGATCGAGCCGTTCTTCGCCACCCCGGTCACCGCGATCGTCATCGATATCGACTGGTGGCGGGTCACCCATCTGGGCGGCGGCTGGCTGCCGGGCAAGGTCCTCGAGCGCAGCGCGGGCGCCTGACCGGAAGTCCGAGGGGACGCCGCCGAGCAGACGGCATAACATCGCCCTGTTCGATTCGCAACGTAGAGAGAGGTATTCATGGCCGAACCGGCTCCTCAGACAGGGGTTCGCGTACCGGTCGGAGTGGACACCACCCGGCCGAGCATCGCCCGTGTCTACGACTACAGCCTCGGCGGCAAGGACAACTACGATGTCGACCGCGCTGCCTTCGAGGAGATACAGCGGATCGCACCGCGTCAGGGCGATGTCTCCCGAATGAACCGGCGGTGGCTGCATCGGGTGGTCCGCTACCTGGCCGGACCGGCCGGCATCGATCAATTCCTCGATATCGGGGCGGGTCTACCCACGGTGGGCAACACCCACCAGATCGCGCAGCAGGAGAATCCCGAGGCCAAGGTCGTCTATGTCGACAACGATCCGGTCTGCAACGCGCACGGACGGGTACTGCTCGAGCAGAACGAGAACACCCATTTCGTCTCCGGTGATCTCCTCGAGGAGAACACCTTGCTGGAGAACAAGAACGTATTGCAGTACTTGGACCCGGACCGGCCGATCGGGGTGATCCTGTGCGGGCTGCTACACCACCTCGACGATGAGCTGGATCCGCCTCGGGTCATGCGCGAATACATCGAGCGGCTCCCCGAGGGTTCCTATGTCGCGATCACCAATTTCTGGGATCCGGCCGAGGAGAACCCCGAGCTGCACGATCTGGCGAAACGGCTGGAGCGGGCGTTCACCGAGATGGGCCTGGGTTCGGGCTGGTACCGCACCCGCGCACAGCAGCTCGAGTATTTCGACGGCCTGGAACTCACCGCACCCGGGTTGGTGGAGCTCGAGGACTGGTGGCCGGCCGGTCCGGCAACCCGGCCGCGACTGCCCGAGGAGAAGGTCATCATCGGCGGAGTCGGTTACAAACGTCCCGCCGAAAAAGTCAGGCTGCACAGCGTGAACGGAAATGATCAGCGAAGAAAATAGCTGTCCGGTGGAGTTCGGCGCCGGGCCTCCGCTCGGCGGCCGCCACCACCGGACTCCGAACTTCATTTCCGCACAATTGATTTCACAAAAGCGACAGACGGGCCGATCACGATGCCGACCACGCGCATCCGGTATAGGCTCGGCCCACTCCGACGACGCGAACCATCTACTCGCGCAGTTCGATCGGCGCAGATTGCTCACCTCGGCGCCGCGTTCTACGCTTTGGTGACCTGACTCACATTTCCAGCTGATTTCTTTCGCGCAAAGAGAGGGTCGATATGGCCGAACCGGCACACCGGACCGGCGTTCGTAAACCGGTCGGCGTGGACACCACCCGGGCCAGTATCGCTCGTGTCTACGACTACAGCCTGGGCGGCAAGGACAACTACGATGTCGACCGCGCCGCCTACTCAGCGATCCTGGAGGTCGCGCCACGGCAGGGCGATGTATCGATCATGAACCGGCGCTGGTTGCACCGGGTCACCCGGCATCTGGCCGGATCGGCGGGTATCGATCAGTTCCTCGATATCGGGGCCGGTCTGCCCACGGTCGCCAATACCCACGAGGTCGCCCAGCAACAGAACCCGGGCGCCCAGGTCGTCTATGTCGACAACGATCCGGTCTGCAACGCGCACGGACGGGTACTGCTCGAGCAGAACGAGAACACCCATTTCGTGCCCGCCGATCTCCTCGAAGAGAAGACTCTGCTGCGCAATTCCGATGTGACCAGGTATCTGGACATGGACCGGCCGATCGGATTGATCCTGTGCGGCCTGCTGCATCACGTAGACGACGAACTCGACCCGGTCGGGATCATGCAGAAGTATGTGGAACTGCTGCCACCCGGGTCCTACCTGGCGATCAGTCATTTCCACGATCCGGGGCCGGCCGATCCGCAGCATCACGCGCTCGCCAGGGAACTCGAACGCCGTTTCACCGAAAAGGGTCTGGGCTCGGGCTGGTATCGCACCTCGGAGCAGATCCTCGAATACTTCTGCGGCCTCGAACTCATCGAACCGGGGCTCGTCCAACTGGACGAGTGGTGGCCCTCCGGACCGCCACTGCGACCCCGGTACCCCGAGGAGCAGGTCATGGTCGGTGGTGTCGCCTACAAACCGGCCGACGACAGCACCGGCCGGCGACCCTGACCCGGGTTCCGCCGGCCGGTTACGCCGCTATCCGTTGACGCGGCGGAACGCGGCGAGGATACCGGCCGGAATCCGGCCGCGCGTGGACACCTCGTGCCCGTTGCGTAGCGCCCATTCCCGGATGACTTTCGCCGAGGCCGAACGGGCCGGCCGCTCCCGCTTCGTCCGCGCGGCCCGGCCGGCCTTGCGAGCGAAGGGGGTCCACTTACCGAAGATTGCGCGCAATTCCCCCGCGTTGGCTTCGGTCAGGTCGATCTCGTACGTCACGCCCTCGAATGCGAACACCACAGTTTCGGCCGCGGATGATTCGCCGTCGAGGTCATCGATCAAACTGATGACGACCTTGCGCGCCATGGGCTTGCTCCTCCGATCCCCAATTACCTTGCCGAATATGACATCAACTACCCCGCGGCTGTGCGAAAGATCCGGGCCTGTCCGCAGCGCCGGCACAGCGACCTCGTCCGGGGGATGTGAGCATACCGCTCCCGGCGGCGGAGATGTCGCCGGGGCGCGATCGATCGGACCGGGTTACCGTGACGGAGCCGAACGAGAGGAACATCCATGGGCGAGTACGAGTCCGGTCGGCCCGAGACGATCGAATACCGGCTACCGCATCTGCCGATGACGGCACTCGCCTGGGGGGATCCGGACGGGCGGCTCGCGCTGTGCTTGCACGGATTTCCCGACAGCGCCTGGACCTGGCGTCATCTCGGGCCCACGCTGGCCGATCGCGGGTTCCGCGTGATCGCCCCGTTCACGCGAGGGTATGCGCCCACCGCCGTGCCGGACGACGGCGACTATCACCTGGGTGCCCTCACCTACGATGTGCTCGCGCTGTACCGCGAACTCGGCGCCCCACCCGACCCTGTGCTGATCGGTCACGACTGGGGAGCGTTGACCGCCAATACTGTGGCCGCCCAGCCGGATTGCCCGTTTCCCCGAGTCGCTTCGCTCGCGGTGCCGCCGGTCCCGGCCCTACGCCCCCGGCGCGGTGTGGGGGCCGGGCCGTACCTGCGGCAGTTGCGATTCAGCTGGTACATCCTTTTCAATCAGCTGCCGAGGATCTCCGAACGATCGCTCGACCGGTTGATTCCCCGGCTGTGGCACGACTGGTCCCCCGGATACGAGGCCGCGGCCGATATCGCGCATACCCTGGCCGCGCTGCCCACCACCGGCAACCGGACCGCGGCACTGTCCTACTACCGGGCTGCCGCCGGGGTCACCGGGAAGCCGTCCGCGCCCTACACCGAACTCCACCGGCACTGGGACGGCGTTCCCCGAGTCCCGCTGCTCTACTTGCACGGCGATGCCGACACCACCCTGCATCCGGCGTTCACCGCCGGGGTGGGCGAGGTGGTGGCGCCCGCGGGGGGAACAAGCCGGAGCCTGCCCGGAGCCGGACATTTCCTGCATCTCGAACAACCCGATCGGGTGGCGGAACTCCTGGTGGACTTCTTCGTCGGCGACGCGCCGCACGAGGACTGACGCGGGGTCCTCGCACAGTCTCGGAACCGGGGTTTCTTCGCCCCGGCCCGGCCCTCGCGCCATATCTCCACGTGATACGGCTGACCATCCGCTATGTTTCCGGTCACATCCGCAATAATCCCGCTTCCGCGATTATTGCGGACGCACCTATGATCGCGCGGTGGCAAGTGAGTCGGAGACGAGCACCCTGATCGAGCACTTCGTGCTCGCTGTCTGCGATCCCGGAAAGTGGCAGGGCGTCGACCGGCTGGCCGAACTGGATCTGACCCTGGCACAGGCCCGGGTGTTGTTCAGTGTCGTCCGGCACTCCGAGCCACAACCGATCCACACCATCGCGGGCGAACTCGGCCTGTCGATGACGGCGGCCGGCCGCAATGTCGACCGGCTCGTGCGCCTCGATCTGCTCACCCGGCAGGAGAGCCCCACCGACCGGCGGGTCAAACTCGTCGGCCCCACCGAACACGGGCGCCGCCTGGCCTGGGATCAGATCGCGATCCACCGCGCGACCATAGAAAAGGTCGTCGACCGCTTGCCCGACCCACTACGCGAGGACCTCGGACGGGTCCTCGCCGCTGTGCTCGAGTCCGGGGCCATACACAACGTCGTGGCGTGCCCCCCAGCATCGTCAGGAGACAAACAGTGAACGCAAGCCCAGCCCCCGCGACCGACGCGGGGGCTTCGGACAGAATCGACGCATCGGTACTGAAACTGGCCGGTGTGGTGGTTCTCGGCGCCATCATGTCCATTCTGGACATCACCGTGGTGAACGTCGCCATGCCGACGTTCCAGACCGAATTCGACGTCGCCAACTACTCCACGGTGGCCTGGACGGTCACCGCCTACACGCTGGCCCTCGCCACCGTCATCCCGCTGACCGGCTGGGCTGCGGACCGTTTCGGTACCAAACGGCTCTATATGACGGCACTCGTGCTGTTCACCGTCGGTTCGGTGCTGTGTGCGCTGTCCTGGAACATCGGCGCGCTCATCGGGTTCCGGGTGATCCAGGGTCTGGGCGGCGGCATGCTGATGCCGCTGGGTATGACGATCATGACCAAGGCCGCAGGACCGGAGCGGATGGGCCGATTGATGGCCATCCTCGGTGTTCCCATGCTGCTGGGCCCGATCCTGGGCCCGATCCTCGGCGGCTGGCTCATCGAGGACGCGTCGTGGCACTGGATCTTCCTGATCAACCTGCCTTTGGGCATCATCGCGCTCGTCTACGCCTGGTTCGTACTGCCCAAGGACACACCGCACGCCGGTGAAGCATTCGATTTCGTCGGCATGCTCATGCTGTCGCCCGGTCTGGCGCTGTTCCTCTACGGCATCTCCTCCATTCCGGAGGAGGGCACCGTCGCCACACCGAAGGTATGGGCGACCATGCTGGTGGGTGGCGCGCTGGTGGTCGCCTTCGTGTTCTATTCCTTCAAGCCCAAGAATCCCCTGCTGGATCTGCGGCTGTTCCAGAACCGCGACCTGACGGTCGCCACCGTCACGATGTTCCTGTTCTCGGCCTCCTTCTTCGGCGGCCTGCTGCTGATTCCCACCTACTTCCAGCAGGTGCGCGGGGAGAGCGCGTTGCTCGCGGGGCTGCTGGTGGCGCCGCAGGGCATCGGTTCGCTGCTCACCATGCCGATCGCCGGCATGCTGGTGGACAAGTTGCCGATCGGCCGGGTGGTCCCCGTGGGCCTGGCGATCCTGACCGCGACCATGTTCGGGCTCACCCAGATCGAGGCCGACAGCTCGTATGTCTACGTGCTGAGCGTGCTGTTCGTGATGGGCCTCGGTATGGGTCTCACCATGATGCCGCTGATGACGGCCGCGCTGCGGACCCTGAACGAGGCACAGGTCGCCCGCGGCTCCACCCTGCTGAACATCATTCAGCAGATCGCCAGTTCGGTGGGCGTCGCGGTGATCTCGGTGGTGCTGACCAACCGGATGCAGAATTCCGAGGCGGTATCGGCCGGGCAGGCGATGATGGAAGCCCAGCGCACCGGCCAGCAGCCCGATCCGTCGGTACTGCAATATGTCGCGAGCCTGGGCGAGAAGTTCGAATCCGTCGTGCTCGGCGAAATGTCGGACGCCTACGCCGGGACCTTCTGGGTGGCGTTCGCACTCTGCCTGGTCACCCTCGGCTTCTCCGTGCTGCTCCCGCGTAAGGCCAGTGAGGTCGCGAAATCCGATTCCGAAACGCCGGCTCCGGTGCTCATGCACTGATCTCCCGGCGACCCGGACCGCACCGCCCGCTCGAACCGACCGGTTCAGGCGGGCGGTTGCGTTTTCCGGAACCAGTCGAGGATCTGCGGCAGCGCGGTACGGACGGTGTCTCCGTGGTCGATATCGCCGAGATCGATCAATTCGGCGGACCCGCCGAGTTCGGCCTTCATACAACTCTGCGAATTCTCGAACGGCACACTCCGATCGCCGCGCGCGGCGAAGAGCCGGACCGGAACGTCCGGTGCCCAATCGCAGACGCTATCGCTGTCGGCCATAGCCCGCAGCGCGGCGCCGGTGGGATTGCGGGCCAGCTCCAGATACTGCGGCGTGAGCAGTTCCGCCGGGGTGCGGGGTAATCCGGACGACACCGACAGCAGATCGTGGTGCCCGTCGAACAGCGCTTCGATCCGTTGTGCGTACGGCTGCCTGAATGCCTCGGCCGGATCGTCGTAGAGGTGATAGATCCGATTCATGGCGGTCATCCAGTAACCCAGGTACAGCACCGCCCGCCGGGCCTCGACCCGGCCGTCCAGCGCGGCCGGGGCTTGTACCTCCTGCACGGCGTAGGCCCCGCTCACCGCGGCGGTGGCGGCCAAGCCGAACCCCTCGACCGCACCGGAGTGCAGCTCGCGCCCGAGCGCGAGGGCCGCCTGCCCACCCTGCGAGAAACCGGTCACCAGAACACCCGGATCGAGTTCGCGGCCTTGGTCGGCGAGCAGGGAACGGGCCGCCAGGAGCAGATCCGCCGAGGCCGACCCTTCCGTCGGGGCATGCGCGTACGGATGGAAACCCGGCCCCTCGCCGAGACCCAGATAGTCCGGGGCGACCGCCGCGTACCCCGCGGCGGCGAACTGGACGGTGCGGGCGCGTTCGGTCTCACCGTCCGCCGACGGGGCCTCGTCCCGGCGCACCGTGGTGCCGTGCGCGTAGGAGACGAGACGCAACCGCGCAGTGCCGGTGTCCGGGACCACGATCAGGCCGCTGGCGGTGATGGGCGTACCGTCGGCCGCGACGGTGTTGTATACGACCTGCTGGGCTCGAACACCGTTCGCATCGGCGACGGGATAGTTCCATTCGGCGAGATAGCCGGCGGTCTCTGCAGCGGACATCTCGAATACCGGTTCCGCCGATACGACGGTGCCACGATCGGGCCGATCCGTCTCGGTGTTCTGCCCGCTGCCGCATCCGGCGGTGAGCAGGCACAACAGCACACTCACCATCGACAGCAGCGCGCGGCGCATGGTCACCCTCGTCTCCCGGCTGTGGTCCCGACTGGATCGGGCCCACCGTATCCGATAGCCGCGCGGTCGGGCACCACGCCGCGGTGCCGCCGGTTCCGTACTCGTCCGGGACCCACCCGGGCCCTTCGGCTTTCGATCGAACGTACCGACCCCGCACGCGAACTCCGGCGAAACGACAACGAGTTCGTCGACGATGACAGGGACGTGAACACCGAAGTACTACCGCCGGCCGAACGGCGGGACATGGTGCGGCGTCTGGTCGCGCTCTGTCATATCGTCAACGATCTCGTCGAGATCGCCGAAGCCAGAGTCGCGGACGGGGGCCCGGTTCCGGAGGCGCTGCACGATCACGCACGGCGGATCCAGGCAGTGGTCCGCGATGTCGTGGTCGATCTCGTGGCCAACGAACACGCGGGGCATTCGGACGCCGCCTGAGGACGGCGCGCGCCGCGGACCGCAGCGGATCCACCGATCTTCCCACTGGTGGGCGCAGAATTAGACTGGGTTGATGGTCAAACCGAGCCCGTGGGGAGCGAGCGAAGGTGGGAGCGCCGCCCCGTCGAGCACCGTTCGTACCGCGACGCCCGAACCGGCCTCGGTTCCTTCTCTGTCTTCTCCCCGACCCATCGTCGAACGATCCGAGGCGTGGGAGCGACGGCGGACGGTGGCTCGGGACGGCCTGCGGCGCGTCACCGAACACGCCGAAGAGATCCGCAACTCGCCCCGGATGAGCGGGAAGTGGGGGTATGTGTGCACCGCGCTGGGCGGTGTCGTGGTCTTCATCCTGATGTTCAAACACTGGATGGTCGCGCACGGTCCGGACGGTATGGCCGCGGCCACTCCGTTCGGCCAGGTCGATTCGACCACCCGGTATCTGACGGTCTGGTCCTCGCAGGGGACCCCACCCGCCGCCGATCTCACCGGTTCGTGGGCGGTCACCGCGAGCAGCATGATCGCGCTCACCATCGCGGCGATCGCGATCCATATCGCCACCAACTCGGAACGTTTCGCGCGTATCGCCACCGGCGGTGCGGTGATCACCGCCCTGCTCGTGATCGCGAACATGCTGTATCTGACCGCCCGGCAGAAACAGCTCAAGAACATGACGATCCGGCGCTGGGATCTCGGCGGTCAGGTGGGTTCCTGGATCAACTGGGCGGTCAACGACGGGTCGAAGCCCGTAGCGGGTCTGAACGAAGTGGAATACGTCGCCAGCGGCACGATCACCACCGCCGCGATCGCGGCGGTGATCATCGCGGTGGGCTCGGCAGTCATCGCGGTGGCTACGATGCCGCGCTCCGTCACGGGGTCCCGGATGCCCTGGCGGGTCACCGTATCCCGGGAGACTTCGGCCGACCTCACGGCGTCGCGAGCCGAACCTCCCGAGGACATTCCCGCCACGGCGACTCCGGCCGCGTCCGATCCGGCCCCGCCGCCCAGTCCTCTCCCACCCGTGGGCACCGGGGTCGATCCCGCTGCCGGCGAATCCGCCCCCGCGAAGAAGAAAAAGAAAAAGAAGAAGTAGCCGGTCCCCGGTCAGTCCCGGGCGACCCGGACCTCGACGTCGATATTGCCGCGGGTGGCGTTGCTGTACGGGCACACCTGATGTGCTTTGTCCGCCAGATCCTGTGCCTCGTCGGCCGGCAGATGCGGGAGAGTGACCTCCAGGACCACGGTCAGCCCGAAACCACCGCCCTCGGTGCTGCCGATACCCACTTTGGCACCCACCGCCGAATCGTTCACGTTCGCCCCCGCCCGGGAGCCGACGAGTCGTAGCGCGGAATGGAAGCAGGCCGCGTAACCGGCGGCGAAAAGCTGTTCGGGGTTGGCGCCGCCACCACTGCCGCCCATTTCCTTCGGGACCGCCAGCTCGAGGTCGATCCGGCCGTCGGTGGTACGGGTATGGCCGTTCCGGCCATCTCCGGTGGCCAGTGCCTCGGCCGTGTACAGCACACGCATCGCCGTCTCCTTCGCTCGTATCACGCGATTGTCACTACTCCCCGCAGCGAATGCCACGGGACTGTGCGCAGTGTAGTGTCGCGCGCGGTGCCGGATCAGTTGCGGCACAGGGGAAAGTTCTGAGTATCATCCGGCGGCCCCCACTCGGCTCGAGCGATCGCGAGGCATATGTTCCCTGACCAGACCTCCACCCACTACCCGGTCTCCCCCATTCCCGACGACGCCTACGGCCGCGGGGCACCGGTCCCCGCGCCCCGCGAATCCGACCTGGTGATCACCGGGTTGTTGTGGTTCCTGCTCGCGGCGCTGGCGATCGTTTCGGTCGCGATCTCGCCGTGGTTCCTGCTGGCCACCGGGGTGTGCGAAAGCCGCGCGGATTGCACCACCGATCCGAGTACGGGAAATTGGATCATCGTCCTCGGCGGCTGCTTCGGATTCCTGGTGGGAGCCGCCACCACCGTCAATGCCGCGCGCAGTGGCCGCGCGCTCTACCCCGGCGCGTTGGTCGGGCTGGTGCTGGTACTGGCCGCCTGGCTCGCGGGCTCGTTCCTGATGGGCTGACCCCCCCCCGGAGGACGAACAACCTCGTGCCGCGGCCCGTTACGGGCCGCGGCACGGCCGCGGCACGAGTGTTCAGGCCCCCGTGGTCGCGAAGCGGCGGTCGGTGTAGCGGCGCAGGTTCGCCAGGAAGCGGCGGAAGGCCAGGTTCATCAGCGGAGCCGCCGCAAACGAGGTGAACCGGGCCGGCCCGGCGAGTTTCTGCGCAAGGGTCCAGGTCAGACGGCAGCCCTCGGATGTCTCCACCACCCGGTAGTCCTCGGCGAACGCCGCCAACGCACTGGTGGAGCTGCTGTTGAACCGGAACGCCATCCGGGTGTTCGGCTCCCAGGCGAGGAACTCTTCGTCGCCGACGATACCGCCGCGCATATCCACGACGCGGGTGGTACCGACCCCGCGAGGCTCGGGACTGGTCCAGGTGACCTTCGTGATCACGCTCGCCCAATGCGGCCAGGATTCGGCATCGGCCAATACCTCGAAGAGCTGCGCGGGGGTGATCGCGAGATCGACACTGTTACTGAACTTCAGCGGAGCGTTGTCGATGAATTCGAGACCGACGCGTTCACACGGATGCAGGGTGCTCATCGCCGGCCACCGCCGTATCCGCCCACCTGTTTCCGGTCGTTCATGCGCAGGTCCTCTCGTCGGTCGGTGCGGCCGCGCCCGCACGGCCATCCCGATAGTTACACCTGTCCAGTCATCTGTCCATAGCTGCTCGGAGCGGCGCCGGGGTTGGGATCCGACGTAGGAAAAACGACACCGCGCTGGCGCGCTTCACAGGATCCGCCGGTTCGGCGGCGCCCCGCAGACCACGAGGATCAGCTTCCGGCGATGCCATACCCTCGCCGGCCACGCCGAACGAGCCGGGCACTGCTCGTCACCGCCGCCGTCCTCGCGCTGGTACCCGTGGTGCCGAGCCCGGGTACGGCCGCGCCACCGTGGACCGATCCGCCCGAACCCGCGGCTCCGGCCTCCGGAATTCTCGATATCACGCAGCGCGGTGACCGCGATTTCGAACTCGCGGTGTACTCGGCCGCGATGAACCGGGTGATCCCGGTACGGGTGATGCCCGCGGCCGATCCGGCCGGACCGGCTCCGGTGCTCTATCTGCTCAACGGGATCACCGGCGGCGCGGACGGCGGGAACTGGTTCGATCGCACCGATATCACCGAGTTCTTCCGCAACGACCAGGTCACCGTGGTCAATCCGCTCGGTGGCGCGGGTAGCTATTTCACCGACTGGCGGGCGGACATCAGGACGCCCGCGATTTCGCGGGCAGCGAGTACTTCGATATCGCCCGCGGCGGGCTCTACGGTAACCGGGCCGCCAGCGAGGAAGCTCTCATCTGGATCAACCGGCTGCCCACCGGAACCACGATCAGCGTGATCCATCCGGACAACTCGATCGCGCACGAATCGGTGGACCGCTATCTGGCCACCCTCGGCCGTATCCTCCGGGACACCGTTCCGCAGCGCTGAGCCGGGCAGGTCAGTCCACGGCGAGCGCTTCGACGATCGGCATCCGCGCGGCCCGCAGGGCCGGTGGAATCGATCCCAGCAGCGCCAGCAGCAAGGCCACCGTGCCGTAGACGATCAGCAGCGGGCTCGGCTCATAGATCACGTCGATGGTCATCGCGTGGCCGATGGCGATCGCGGACAGATATTGCACGGCCGCGCCGACCAGCAGGCCCAGCACGGCGCCGATCACGCCGATCCCGGCGGCCTCGGCCAGCACCGACCGGAGCAGGAAACGGCGGCTGGTGCCCATTGCGCGCAGTACGCCGATCTCGCGGCGCCGGTCCAGCACCGACAGCATGAGCGTATTGAGCAGGGCGATGGTGGCGACCAGCACCACGATCCACAGGATGTTCGTGGCCAGCGCGGTCCCTTGACGCAGACTTCCCGAGGTGGCGGCCACCGCCTCGGCACCCGAATCGATGTAGAGGTCCGGGGGCACCACCCGGCGCAGGGCCGCGCGGACGGACTCCGGGTCCGCCCCTGGGGTGATATCCACCGCGAGAGTCGTCTCCCCCGGACGTTCGTACCAGGTGCGCATCCGTTCGAGGTCCATCATGATGACGCCGGCGATCGCGGAGAAATACGGGATCACCTGCAGGACGCGGACCTCGTGGCGGCCCGTGGGCGTCGGCAGGGTGACCGTATCGCCCACCGATACGCCCAGTGACCGTGCGACATCACGGGAGAGCACCACGCCCTGGCCGGTGACCAGCTGCCGGCCCACCTCCGCTGTGACCTCGGCACTGAGCCGGGTGCTGTCGGCAGCGGCCGGAAACCCTTGCAGCAGTATACGTCCGGCGCTCACACTGGCGAACGCCAGCTGCGCCGGGTTCACCGCCGCCACCCCGGGCACCGCCGCGAGCTGTTCCGCCAGGCCGTCCGGGAGCAGCGGGCCGGTCGGGAACTGGGCCATGGACCCCGGGGTGACCCAGAAGTCGGTGGCGGCCAGGTTCTCGAAACTCGCTCCCGCGGAATCGACCACATTGCGGGTGGCGCTGCCCGTCGACACGACCGCCGCGACGCCGATCAGCACGGTCATGGCGGTGGCCCACACGCGGCGCGGTGCCCGCTCGAGGGTGGTCGCACCGAGCGCACCGGGACCACCGAACCAGCGGGCGATCGCCCCGGCACCACGCACGATCGGACCGGTCGCGGCGAAACACAGCACGATCGCGGCCCCGAACGACAGCGAGATCGACGCCAGCGACCACAACCCGAGATCGGTCTCGGCCAGATAGATCGCGGCGGCCACCAGCACGGCACCCAGTACCACCGCCGCCCGGCGCCGGCCCGGCCGCACGGCATCGGCTCCGGCCGCGCCGACGGGGACGAGGGCCTCGATCGGTCGCACCCGGTACACCGCGCGCGCGGCGAACGCCGAGGCGAGCACGCTCGCCAGTACACACAATCCGATCGCCACCGGGACGGCGTACCCGGGGACCTGGTATTCGGTCCGGGCCTCCACCGATTGCACGATCGCGGCGGGTAACTGCCCGATCGCCACCCGGCCCATCAGGATGCCGAAGGCCGAGCCGACGGCGCCGCCCACCACCCCCACCAGGACTGCTTCGGCGAGCAGATCGCGCACCATCGGGGCACGCCGGCCACCGATCGCCCGTAGCAGCGACAGGGTAGGGCGACGCTGGGCGATCGCCATGGCCATGGCGTTGTAGATGAGGAATGCCGAGACGATGAGCGCGGCCGCTGCGGCCATCAGGGTGGAGTACCGGATGATCAGCACCGCGCCCCCGGCCTGCGCGGCGCGGAGGCCGGGATCGGCGACCACCGCCCGGCCCGCCACGGTATCGGTCAGCGTGGCCCGCAAGCGGTCGATATCGGTCCCCGGTTCGGCGATGATCTGCACCGAGTCCAGTTGCCCGGCCCGGCCGGTGAGATTCTGCGCGGTCGCCAGGGTGGTGGCCACCAGATAGCCGCCGTTGAGTTGTCCGGCCCCGTCGCCGTCCAGGATCCCGGCCACCGTGGCGGTGCCGCGACCGAGCGGAAAGGTTTCGCCTTCCCGGTAGCCCATGGCGGCGCCCGCCAGGACGCCGTTGGGCACGGTGAACAGTTTCGCGGCTCCGTCGCCGAGCGATCCGGTGAGCGAACTGCCCAGCTCGGCGATCCGCGCGTCGGCGCCGATCAGCAGTGCCCGGTCCGCGTCCGCCCCGGTCTGCGCGCGCAACATCGGCACCGCGGTGCGGACGCCGGGAGTCGCCGAGATCGGGCTCAGCAGCTCCTGGCCGAATCCGGCGTCGGTGATACCGCTGACCTCGAGCACAGCGTTCCCGCCCAGCCCGGCGACGAGTTCGTCCACCGAACCGGTCACCGAACCGGAGATACTGAACACCGCCACCAGCAGCGCCGCCGATACCGCCATCACCGTCAGCGACAGCAGGCTGCGGCCACGGTGCACCAGCAGGTCACCGATATTGAACAACCGGAACCGGTCCCAGATCGCCGCCATCAGCGGACGCCCCGGCGGGCCGCCTCGTCTCGCCGCAATTTCCGTCCTCGTCACGTTCCGGCCGCAGCGGCCCGGTGTTTTGCGATTCGGGTTCATCCTGGTCCATCGGATACGAACGCGCTACGTGTCCGGTGAATCCCTGTGCCGGGTCATACTTTCCACGTCCTCGACCCTGTCGTGGCCGCGGCGGTCGATGCGGGTCTGCCCGGGCGAGCACACACGCCGGTCCCCGGTCCCCGGTCCCCGGTCCCCGGTCCCCGGGCCACGCCGGAGTCGCCCGCACGCACCATACGGAGCGTGCCCGGTGCCGCCACACGGCCGGACAGTACTGTCGAATCGAATACCGTCCACCGTTCCGAGGAGCATCGTGGCTGTCGAAAGAGTGCTGCCCACCGCCGAGGCATACGAGCTGATCCAGCTCACCCGGGATATCGCGGACAAGGCGATGGCGCCGATCGTGGACCGGCACGAACGCGACGAGACCTACCCCGAGGGGCTGTTCGCCACCCTCGGCGAGGCCGGTCTGCTGAGTCTGCCGTACCCGGAGGAATGGGGCGGCGGCGGCCAGCCCTACGAGGTGTACCTGCAGGTACTCGAGGAACTCGCAGCCAGGTGGGCGGCGGTCGCGGTCGCGGTGAGTGTGCACAGTCTGGCATGTCATCCGCTGTTGGCTTTCGGCACCGCCGAACAGCAGCAGCGCTGGCTGCCCGAGATGCTCGGCGGCCACACCGTCGGCGCCTACAGCCTCTCCGAGGCCCAAGCCGGCTCCGACGCCGCGGCACTGTCGTGCCGGGCGACCGCGGTGGACGGCGGATACCGGGTCACCGGCAGTAAAGCGTGGATCACGCACGGCGGTCGCGCCGATTTCTACAACCTGTTCGCCCGCACCGGTACGGGATCACGCGGGATCAGTTGCTTCCTGGTGGCCGGGGATACCGAAGGCCTCACCTTCGGCCGGCCCGAGGAGAAAATGGGTCTGCACGCCGTGCCCACCACCGCGGCTCACTACGACAACGCGTTCGTTCCGGCGGAACGCCGGATCGGCGCGGACGGTCAGGGACTGCAGATCGCACTCAGCGCATTGGACTCCGGCCGGCTCGGTATCGCCGCCGTCGCCGTGGGCCTGGCCCAGGCGGCGCTGGACGAAGCGATCGCCTACGCCCGCGAGCGCACGGCGTTCGGCAAGACGATCATCGAACACCAGGGCCTGGGGTTCCTGCTGGCCGATATGGCCGCTGCCGTGGGCTCGGCCCGGGCGACCTACCTCGACGCCGCCCGCCGCCGCGATGCCGGGCGTCCGTATTCCACCGAGGCGAGTATCGCCAAGCTCACTGCTACCGATGCCGCCATGAAGGTCACCACCGACGCCGTCCAGGTGCTCGGCGGTTACGGCTACACCCGCGATTTCCGGGTCGAGCGGTTCATGCGCGAAGCGAAGATCACCCAGATCTTCGAGGGCACGAATCAGATCCAGCGAATGGTCATCGCCCGGTCCCTGGCCCGCTGAGCCGGGGCGACCCGCGGGCACTCGGTTCGATCATTCCCGTTCCGGGCGGGTGAAGAGTTCGAGGTGCCCGCACCGGGTACAGCGGAATGCGTCGATCACGCGGCGTGGACGGCCGAATCTTTTGGCACCGCCGAACATTCCGCGTTCCAGGGCTCCTTCGACCCAGAGCAGGAATCCGGCCGATCCTTCGCCGCGATCCTCGAGGAAACCGGGTTCGAGAGCGGTGCCGGCACAGTAGGTGCACCGTGCTTCCTTCATACCTGCATCATCGCCGATCCCGCGTCGTCGCGCCGCCGGGGAATTCCTGCGCCGACAGTATCCGGGCGGCGGTACTCAGCAAGCGCTGAAAACCCGCCTGTAGGAACGGTTTCATCAGCACAGTGAGCGCACCGGAGAGTACCGGAGAGGCGACCGCGAACTCCGAATGCCACCGCACCCTGGTGCCACCGGGCACTTCGGTGAATCTCATGAATCCGTGCTCGTGCCGCAACGGCGGCCCTCGCCATCGTGCACCACGACACGACTGGCCCCGGGGCCACGGCCCACCCGGCCGCCGAGGCGGAACATCGGGTGGGACGCCGAACATCGGGCACCGCGTTCAGGCGCCGATGGCCCGGGCGAGGTGCGGCCACGAATCGTGCAGGTCGTATTCGAACTGACCCCAGGTATGCGCGCCGGCCGGCCGGTCGATATGCACCACACCGATCCCGAGTTGTCCGAGGCGCCCGGCGAAGGCCGTGGTGCAGGCGCTGGCGACGGCCTCGACGGGCGGGAAACCCCAGCCGCGATCGATAGCGCCGGGCATTCCGGAGGCCGCGGAGAGATACACGGTCTTACCGGCCAGCCTGGACGCATTCCGGAACGCGTCGTGCGCCTGCCAGGCCGCGGCGCCGGGCGGGCCCCACATCTTGCCGGGGTCGGCGCCCCCGCGGATCACCTGCGCGCCGACCATCGCGACCCCTGCGGCGTCGGCGGACCACGGGCATCCGCTGTAGGACGCGACCGCCTGATACCGATCCGGTGCCTGGATCGCGAGATCGACGGCCGATCCACCGCTCATGGAGACACCGGCGACCGCGTTACGGCCCGTGGTGGCGAAACGGGCGTCCACTACCGCCGGCAATTCCTGGGTGAGGTAGGTCTGCCAGCGCGCTCGTCCCACCACCGGATCGTCGGCCAGCCAATCGGTGTACATCGAGTAGGCACCCCCGATCGGCATCACCACGTTCACATTCTTGTCGCCGAAGAACTGCCGGACATCGGTATCGTCCCACCAGGAGATTCCGTCGGCACCGCCGCCGATACCGGTCAGCAGATACACCGTGGGCGCCGGGCCCCCGCCCGCCGCCGGAATGACCCGGTTGGCCACCACGGTGTCCATGGCGGGTGAATACACGTCCAGGACCATCGCCCGGCCGTCGATCGGTTTCTCCGCGTCGACCCGCGGCCCCGGGCCGGCCGCGGCGGGTTGAACGTTGAACAGAGATGCCGCGACAGCCAGCACCACGGTCGACATCGTGAGCAAGTATTTGTACCGCACCCCTCCGGTGTACCCATTCGAGCGCCTATTCGCCGCCCCGGCCCGTACCCAATTCCCGTTGTGCGCCAGCATGACTCGCTGCCGGCGACGGAAATGCGCAGCTGGGACGGCAGGCGATCGGATCCGTCGGGAACAGGTATCCGGGGACGCGCCCCCGCAGATCCCGGCCGCGGCGGTCCCGCCGCCGCACGTGTCGGTACGGACACGTGGACGCGGTTGTCGGCGGGTCTGCGCAGACCCCTGTCGGGCCACCCGGTAGAAAGAAGACAGGGCAGTCACCGGACTCGCGGGCGGTCTCCACGACCGTCGCGACCCCGGTGGAACCCGCCGAAATGCAGGAACAGTCGAACGAAAGAGCGGTTCATGGCGTCCTCCACAGCGCGTGCACAGATCGGGGTCACCGGCCTGGCGGTGATGGGCAGCAATATCGCCCGCAACTTCGCCAAGCACGGCTACACCGTCGCACTGCACAATCGCAGCGTCGCCAAAACCGACGCGCTGCTCGCTGCGCACGGCGACGACGGTGATTTCGTCCGCACCGAAACCGTCGCCGAGTTCGTCGCCGCGCTGGAGAAACCGCGCCGGGTACTCATCATGGTGAAGGCCGGCGACGCCACCGACGCGGTGATCTCCGAACTCGCGGACGCGATGGAGACCGGCGATATCATCATCGACGGCGGTAACGCCCTCTACACCGACACCATCCGCCGTGAGGCCGCGCTGCGCGCCCGCGGCCTGAATTTCGTCGGTGCCGGTATCTCCGGCGGCGAGGAGGGCGCGCTCAACGGCCCCTCGATCATGCCGGGCGGCCCGGCGGAATCCTACGAATCGCTGGGACCGCTGCTGGAATCCATCGCCGCCCAGGTGGACGGCACCCCGTGCTGCACCCATATCGGGCCGGACGGATCCGGCCACTTCGTGAAGATGGTGCACAACGGTATCGAGTACGCCGATATGCAGTTGATCGGCGAGGCCTACCACCTCTTCCGGGCGGCACTGGATCTCGATCCGAAGCAGATCGCCGATATCTTCACCCAGTGGAATTCCGGTGATCTGGAGAGCTACCTGGTGGAGATCACCGCCGAGGTGCTGAACCAGGTCGACGCGGTGACCGGTAAGCCGCTCGTCGATGTGATCGTGGACGCGGCCGAGCAGAAGGGCACCGGTCGCTGGACCGTGAAATCCGCACTCGACCTGGGTGTTCCGGTCACCGGTATCGCCGAGGCCGTATTCGCCCGGGCATTGTCGGGTTCGCGTGGGCAGCGCGCTGCGGCCGTGGGTCTCGCCGCCGGCGACCTCGCCGCCAAACCCACCGATATCGCGCAGTTCACCGAGGACATCCGACAGGCCCTCTACGCGTCCAAGGTCGTCGCATACGCCCAGGGTTTCGATCAGATCGCCGCCGGTAGCGCCGAATACGATTGGGATCTGCATCCCGGCGATCTGGCCACGATCTGGCGCGGCGGCTGCATCATCCGAGCCCGCTTCCTGAACCGGATCAAAGAAGCCTACGAAAAGGATCCGGCGCTGCCGAGCCTGATCCTGGCCCCCTACTTCCGGGAGGCGATCGAAACCGCGATCGACAGCTGGCGGCGGGTGGTCGCGACCGCCACACTGCTGGGCATCCCGGTACCGGCCTTCGCATCCTCGCTGTCCTACTACGACGCACTGCGGGCCGAGCGCCTCCCGGCCGCGCTCACCCAGGCACAGCGTGATTTCTTCGGCGCGCACACCTACGAGCGGGTGGATGCCGAGGGCAAATTCCATACCCTGTGGAGCGAGGACCGCACCGAGGTCCGGGCCGACTGACACCCGGCGCCGGGCGGAGATCCCCGCCCGGCGCCGTCGGCCCTCTTGACTCCGGGTCATCCGACCAGTTGCAATGAGGATGTGAGTTACGACACGATCGTCAAGGGTGGCCGCTGGTTCGACGGCACCGGCGCGGCCTCCGCGATTCGCCATCTCGGACTGCGCGGCGACCGGGTCGTGACCGTCTCCGAAACACCGCTGGACGAAACGGGCTGCCCCGATGTGGTGGACGCGGCGGGTAAATGGGTGCTGCCCGGGATGATCGATATCCACACGCACTACGACATCGAAGTGCTGAAGTCCCCGGCGCTGCCGGAGTCGGTGCGGCACGGGATAACCACCGTCCTGCTGGGCTCGTGCTCGCTGTCGACGGTGCATATCGACCCGACCGGCGCGGGCGATATCTTCGGCCGCGTCGAGGCGATCCCGCGCCACCACGTGATCGAGACCCTCGACGACGCCAAGACGTGGACTTCGGCGAGCGAATACGTCACCGCCCTCGAACAACTGCCGCTGGGGCCGAATATCGCGGCCATGCTCGGCCATTCGGATATCCGCACCGCCCGGCTCGGGCTGGACCGCGCCACCCGCCGCGAGGTCCGGCCGGATCGGGCGGAGCTGGCGGCCATGGAGGCGGCGCTGGACGAGGCGCTGGATGCCGGTTTCGTCGGTATGTCGGCTCAGCAGTTGCTCTTCGACAAAGTCGACGGCGAGACCTGCCGGTCCCGTACCCTGCCCTCAACATATGCGCGGGCGAAAGAGCGGCGCCGCCTCAACGCGATCCTGCGCCGCCGCGGGCGGATCCTGCAGGGCGGACCGGATATCACCTCACCACGCAGTCTCGGTGCGATGATCTTCAGCAGTCCGGGGGTCGGACGCCGCAAACTCAAGACCAGCCTGCTGTCCGCGGCCGATATCAAGGCCGACCGGTTCGCCGTCGTCCTGATCGGCGCGCTGGCCCGGCTGGTGAACGCACTCGGTGGCGATTTCCGCTGGCAACATCTGCCGGTACCGTTCGAGGTCTATGCCGACGGGATCGACCTGGTGATCTTCGAGGAGTTCGGTTCCGGTGCCGCGGCACTGCACCTGGCCGACCGGGTGGAGCGCGACACGCTGCTCGCCGACGAGGACTATCGCCGCCGCTTCCGCAAGGACTATGACGCGAAGTTCGGGAGGCGCGTCTGGCATCGCGATTTCTTCGATGCCGAAATCGTCGGCTGCCCGGACGATTCCGTGGTGGGTAAGACCTTCGGGCAGGTCGGCGTGGACCGGGGCGGCCTACATCCGGTGGACGCCTTCCTCGACCTGGTTCTCGAACACGGCACGAAACTGCGCTGGCGCACGACCATTTCCAATCATCGGCCCGAGATCCTGGACCGCTTCGCCGCCCACCCCGGTATCCAGCTCGGCTTCTCCGACGCGGGCGCGCATCTGCGGAACATGGCCTTCTACAACTTCGGGCTACGCTTCCTGCGTCGAATGTACCGGGCCGAACAGGCCGGAAAACCGGTGATCCCACTCGAACGCGCGGTGCACCGGCTCACCGGTGAACTCGCCGATTGGTACGACATCGACGCGGGACACCTCCGCGAGGGTGATCGCGCCGACCTGGTCGTCATCGACCCGGCCGGACTCGACGATTCGCTCGACGCCTACGCGGAGAGCCCGGTGGCGGCTTACGGCGGCCTCGAACGCATGGTGAACCGCAACGACGCCGCCGTGACGGCGGTGTACATCGGCGGGCGCTACGTCTTCGGTGCCGGCACCGCCGATCCGGGCCTGGGCGCTACCCGGGCCGGGCGTTTTCTACGGGCCGGACAGCGCTGAGCTCCGGCGCAGCCCTTCACCGGTCACCGGTCACCGGCGTGCGGGCAGCCCGCCGCCGACGCACCGGTGGCCGGGTTCGTTCGGCCGCGCAGCGGATACCCGGCAGCCGGTGGCAGCCCCCGGTCCTCGGCATTCGCCGCCGTTACCAGCACCACGAACCGGCGCGCACGACCGGCGTCCCACCCGATTCCGAGCCGACCGCGTAGGACGGCCGGCAAGTACCCGGCAGTGGTGAGGCGCAGCAGGGCCGCGACCGGCACCGCGGGAATGTTCCATATCCACCGGGACATCGGGAAGCGCGGATGCGGAGGCATCGGGTGGCGGTCCAGCGCCAGCAGCAACTCGGTGGTGCTGTTGCGTTCGAGTATCTCGGCGACCGTGTTGTCGAGGTAGCTCCGGAATGCCGCGAGGCAGGCCGGGACAACCCGTTCGGCGATGCGGAGAAGCGGCGGGCCGAGGCCGCGGTGGCGGCGATCCGGGCCCAGCGGTCGGACATGGATTCCGAATGGTCGGCCACCCCCGCGCCTACGACGGGTGAGCGACCTGCAGTAGCAGGACGGCCCGGGCGGTGAGAGCGGTTTTCCAGTCGATACCCTGGCGCCGGCTCAGCGAATCCGGACCCCACGGACGCAGCTGCGGGGGGCCGGACGCGCCGGAATCATCTATCGTCGTCACGGTTACCCCTCGGGCGCCGAGGCCCGGCGCCGCTCGGCGGGTACCGCGAACGATTCCAGGCCGTAGCTATGGCAGGCAGCCACGAGCTTCTCGTACCGCAAGCGGTTGTAGGCCAGCGGTTGCATCAGCAGCCGGTCCGGCAGGACCCGCCAGGCCAACTGGAGCAACCGCACGTAGAGGGCGAATTCCGCATCGTGTCGCGGCTCGAGCTCGAATCCGGTGAGCCGCTGCACAGCCGGGTGCATCACCTTCGAGGAACACACCTGGATCACGTGCCCGGCGGCCGGCCGCACCACCAGCCACATCGGCGTCAGCGCGCGGCGCAACAGCGGCGGGAGCCCGAGTGTGGGAAGCGGCAGTGCGGTCAGGCCGGCGAATTTCTCCACGAGGAAGGGGTTCTCGGCCAGCTCCTGGGTCGCCATCCGGTCGTAATAGGCACGTGCCTCGGCCAGATCGACGGGTAGTTTTCCCGCGGCGCCGGGCAGTTCGAGATCGGCGAACGCCGCGCGCAACTGCTGGTAGGCCGCCTCCTCTTCGTCCGGGCGCAAATCGGTACCGGTGCAGTGGGTGAACGTATCCAGGACGACGAAGATGCCGCTCACCGCGATCCATTTCCAGGCGAACGGATTCAGCGCGCTGTATCTGACCTCACCGAATGCGGCACTACCGGACCCACGTACGTCGCGATGCCGGAGTTTCAGCCATTCGGCCTCGGCCCGCCGATCATCGGAATCGCCCCACAGCGCGATCATCGTGGAAGCACCGCTGCGCACCCCGCGATCGGCGAAGTTCTGCTCGAAGCGCCCGGTCCGGTCCACCGCGGCGGCGACCGGGACCAGCGCTACCTGATCGAAGGCAGCACCGGCGAAGACACCGGCCAGGATGCTTCCGGAATGTTTGCGGAACTCGCGGAGAACCGTCGGCCGGACCCGGGGTTCGGGCGGCTCTTCGGCGGTGCGCTTCGTTGCGTGGGTCGCCATCTCGTCACCTCAGTGGGAGAAACTCAGCAATGATAGTCAGAACACCGTGATTCTATCATTCGGTACCCGCGAAGATCACGGTTCGGCGAGATACCGGGCGGACCACGCTCCACCCGGTCCCGTGGCGAGCCGGTAGGGTGATCCGAATGGAAACGACAGCTGCGCAGTGGAGCGAACTGCAGCAGCTGGACGCCAGATCGCGCACCATCGTCGATGCCGCACGCGAGTGTTTCGCCGCCCACGGGTTCGAGGAAACGACCATGGTGCAGATCGCCGAGGTCGCCGGTGTCGGTGTCGCCACCGTCTATCGCCGGTTCGGCACCAAATCGGCGATCGTCCGATATGCCCTCATGGCCGAATCACAGCGCTTGGCAATGATCGTGGCCGATGCGATGCACCGCTCCGCCGGACCCGTCGGCGCACTGGCGGATATGTTCGCCGCCTTCGTGGGCGAGGCCACCGCCCCCAAACTGCTGACCCGGAGCCTGCGGACATCCGGCGCGGCCGGTCAGCTCACCGACTTCCTCGGCGACGACGATGTGATCGAGCAGGGACGCGGGCTGGTCACCCAGTTCCTCACCTACTGGCAGGACCGCGGCGAACTCGGCGGTTTCGACCCGGAAGTGGTGGCCGAGCTGTTCGTCCGGCTCACCGTCTCCTTCATCGCCAACCCGCGCGGGGTGCTGCCGCTCGGCGATACCGACGCGGCGCGCGCATTCGCCCGCCGCTATCTCGCACCGCTGATGTATCCGCACCCCGGGGGAAGCTGACCTCGCCCGGTGGGGCGATGGTCAGCCACCGGGCATGATCGTGATCGGCTCACGCGGGGTCTCCTGCCGCGGCCGGACCTTGTACGCGGCCGATTTCAGCTCCCGCCGTTTCATCTTCTGGATCTGCTGATGGTGTTTGCGGGCGTGATAGGCGATCGGGAAGTAGGTCAGCCGGTCCGGGAGTATCCGGTAGGCGAGGCGGATCACCGAGTAGGCGCGTTCCAGCGCTCGCTGGTCGGTGGAGGCCCAGGGCGCGCCGATCATCGTGCGCAGCCGCGGATCGAGCAGTCCGACGATGGACAGATAGTTGAACCGGATCATCGGAGCGCCGAGGAATCCGGCGATCGGACCCGCCGGAAAACCCAGAGCGCGGAACCGGTCCAGATCACCGGTGCGCAGCTGCCGATACTGTTCGCGCACCTCGTCGTCGGCCGAGAGCACTTCGGTGACGATGTATTCGTAGTACTCGTCGAATTCGGCCCGGGTCTGCGGATAACCCTTCATCGGCACCTGCAGGAGGCGCGCGATCCGGATGTTGTCGCGGAGCAGTTCGTCGAGTTCGGCGTCGGTGAACTCCCGGCCCAGCAGTAGCGGACCGGCCTTCGCGGTGGTCACGTAGGCGGTCGCGATCACCCACTGGTAGGCGCCGGGATGCAGGGCACTGATCTGTTTACCCTCGCTACCTTTCATTTGCAACGGTGCGTGCAGTGACCGCAGCCGGCGGCCGTCCTGGACCGCCTCGATACCGCCGTAGGTCCAGCGCAGAACCGAATCGACCGAACGGATCGCGCGCCCGCCGGGATCGGTCCGGGCGACCGAGTACTTGTCGGTGACCTCACGGATCACCGGATGCAACCCCTGCATCGCGAACGCCGCACCCTCCATCATGAGATACGTCCAGTGTCCGACCATTTCGGCGGTCAGCGAATCGAGCGGAACCAGCTCGATCGGATCACCGGCGGCCGGACCGGCCCCGGCACGCGGGGTATCCGACGATGCGGTTGGCATACTTCCTCCTGGCGACGCGAACCCGGGGCACGGCGACTCCCGGCCGGGGCGGCCCGCTACGTCGTCGGAGCGGACCGCATCGGCGAACCGAAACCCACAGCGATAGTGGATCCAGCTTCAGGCTATCAATTGCACACGCAAACCGGCGTGGATCGCCGGGATTCGATCGATGGATCGAATCCGGCGGATCCACCACGCGCGGACTACCGATACGAGACCGGCACGAGGCGGGTCAGGCGGGCGTCACCGAGACCGGGACGCCGTTGAACACCGCATTGCCCGACGGCACATCCAGGACCGAATCATCTGTCAGCACATTGGCATTGACGCCTGCGTTCGCCCGGGCCACCCGCTGCGACCCGGTCGTATGTCCCCAGCCGTGCGGCAGGCTCACCACCCCGGGCATGATCGAATCGGTGGGCTCCACCGGCACCGTGAGCGAACCGGCGGCGGATTCGACCAGCGCCCGCTCGCCCAGTCCGAGGCGAGCGATATCGTCGGGGTGGATCTGCAATGTGCAGCGATTCGTCCCCCCCACCAGTCGGGGTGCGTTGTGCATCCAGCTGTTGTTGGAGCGCAGATGGCGGCGACCGATCAGGACCATCTGCGCCGGTGCCGCCACCGGCCCGGCCCGCAGCCGGTCGAGATCGGCCAGAAGCGCCGCCGGCGCCAGATCCACCTGCCCCGACGCGGTACGCAGCACCTCGGACAGCCGGGGTCGCAACGCGCCCAGATCGATACCGTGCGGATTGTCCAGCAGGGTGAGCAAACTCAGGTCTCCACCGTTCCACGCCCCGTACGGGCCCAGCCGCAACATCAGATCGAGGCGCTGTTCGGTGCTGGTGGCGCCGGACAATTCGTGCCGCCGATCCGCGAGGCCGGCCGCCCGCAATGTGGTGTCGATGACGAACTCGTCGAAAACCGCGAGCGGATCGAATTCGTCGGTCGGGTTGTGCGGTTGCCCGCCGACCGCCGCCGCCAGCCGCACATATACCGCGGCCTCCGACGGCCGGTCCCCGAGCGGAACCAGTGGTGGCGAGTAGCGCGCATAGTTTCGGACCGCGAACTGCAGCAGCGCGAAATCGTAGTGCGGGGACTGGACCGGACGCGGCGGCGGCAGGATCACATCGGCGTGGCGAGTGGTCTCGTTGAGATAGCAGTCCAGACTCACCATGAAATCCAGCCCGGCGAACGCGGCGTCCAGCCGCGCGCCGCTGGGCGCCGACAGCACCGGATTCCCGGCCGCGGTGATCAATGCCCGCACCCGGCCTTCGCCCGGAGTGATGATCTCGTCGATCAACGTGGCCACCGGAAGTTCGCCCATCGCTTCTGGCAGCTCGCGGACCCGGCTGCGCCAGCGCCCGGGCCGGAAAGGTCTGGTACGTACTATTCCCCGGACGGCCGCTGCCGCGAACATCGCGCCACCGGGAGCGTCGAGGTTGCCGGTGAGCACGTTGATCACGTCCACCAGCCACTGGGTGACGGTGCCGAATTCGGCGGTGCAGGTCCCGATCCGGGCGTACACCACCGCGGTCGGGGCCGCCGCGAGCTCACGTGCGAGTCGGCGCACGGTGTCGGCGGGCACACCGGTGCGCGCCGATACGGTATCCGGGTCGAATTCCGCAGCGGCCGAACGCAGCTCGTCCAGGCCGGTCACCGCCACGCCGATCTCCGCGAGATCCTCGGCGAACAGTGTATGCACGATACCGAACAGCAGATATGCGTCGGTTCCCGGCCGGACGAAGAGATGCTCATCGGCCCGGGCAGCCGTGCGGGTGCGCCGCGGATCGACCACGACGAGGCGGCCGCCGCGTGCCTTCAGCGCCTGCAATCTGCCCGGGAAATCCGGCGCCGTGCACAGCGAACCATTCGATTCGAGCGGATTGGCGCCGAGCATCAGCAGGTAATCGGTGCGGTCCAGATCGGGGACCGGCACCGCGAGCGGATCGCCGAACATCAACCCACACGCCAACTGTTTGGGCATCTGGTCGGCGGTACTGGCCGAGAAAACGTTCTTCGAACCGAGTGCCCGGATCAGGGCCGGCGCGTACAGGGTCCCGGCGACGGTGTGCGCATTGGGGTTGCCCAGGTACAACGCCACCGATTGCGCGCCGTGTTCGGCCTTGATCGCCGGGATCCGCGAGGCGATCAGGTCGAAGGCCTCCGCCCATCCCACCGTCCGCCACGAGCCGGTGGCCCGATCCCGCACCATGGGTTCGGTGATCCGGTCCGGGTCACCGTCGAGCTGCCCGAAACTGGCGCCCTTCGGACACAGGAAACCTTTGCTGAACGGATCCAGCTTGTCGCCACGCGCGCCGGTCACCCGGTCGTGCGAGTCGACGGCCAGCTCCAGGCCACAGGCCGCCTCGCACAGCGGGCAGGTACGCAGCAGGTTCCGGACGGCGGTATCGGGTACGGCAGGGTTCGGTGCGACCATGGCACCATCATCACTCTTTGATACACCGCCCGAAAGGTGTATCGAGAGATCAGCGATGAAATAGCGGGCCCACCGGTCGATCGGACGATCCACATCGGCCCGAGCGGGCCGTAGGCGGGATGTGCCGGAGTCCGCTGATAGCTTCGGTACCGCTCGGTGCCGGTCCTCCGTCCGACAA
This sequence comes from Nocardia sp. NPDC001965, assembly GCF_053594175.1. Classification (NCBI taxonomy): domain Bacteria; kingdom Bacillati; phylum Actinomycetota; class Actinomycetes; order Mycobacteriales; family Nocardiaceae; genus Nocardia; species Nocardia sp. NPDC001965. The sequence continues at coordinate 72,312 of NZ_JBSFDZ010000001.1, read as the reverse complement.
TTCCCGATCGATCGCGCAGGTGGAATCATGCCCGGACCAACGCCGTTGCGGCCCGACGTGGTGGCTTATGGGATAGGCACCGGAACCAGGTGATCGACCACAGCGACGAGTGCCCGCCGCCGGAGCTGCCTTCGGGCCCGTCCGCTCGGAGGACGCCCGGCCACGGAGGTACGCCGGAACGATCTACCGGTCTGCCGCCGAGGCACCATCGCAGTTCACCACGGTCCGGTATGCGGCCGACGCGCGAGCCGCCTCGAGTATCCGGAGCCCGGCCAGTGCGTCCGCGGGGTCGACCGGAACCGGCCCGTCGTCCAGGACCGCGGCGGCGACCGCCGCGTAGAAGGCCGGATAGTCACCGGGCAGGGTGGGGTACGGCGCCACCTCGGACCCGGCGCCGAGCACACCGTGCGCTGCCGCCTCGACGACACCCCACGGTTCGCCGTCCCCCGGCCGGCGGCCGGCGCGCAACGCCGCCTCCTGGGGATCCAGACCGTGCACTTCGTAGCCGGCCCGATCGCCGAGCACGCGGAACCGCGGGCCCAGCAGGGGGGCTACTGCGCTCGCCCACAGATGGGAGAGGACACCGCCGGTGTGGGTGAGCGCGAGGAACATATCGTCGTCGGTCGTGACGCCGGGGCGACGACCGGCCAGTTCACAGTAGACGCTCTCGACCGGGCCGAACAGCGTCCGAGCCTGGTCGACGAGATGGCTGCCCAGGTCGTAGAGGATCCCGGCGGCGTCGGCCGGACCGCCGACCTCGCGCCAGCCACCTTTGGGGACCGGCCGCCAGCGCTCGAATCGCGATTCGAAGCGCTGCACCGATCCCAGCACACCATCGGTCATCAGCTTGCGAACAGTCCGGAAATCACCGTCCCATCGCCGATTCTGGAAGACGGTGAGCATCCGCCCTGCATCGCGGGCGCAACGCAGCAGGTCCTCGGCTTCCACGGCTGTCACCGCGAAGGGTTTGTCGACCACCACCGCGACTCCGGCGGCCAGCGCCCGGCGGGCCAGTTCGGCGTGTACCCGATTGGGCGCCGCCACCACGACCAGATCGATTCCGGACATATCGGCGAAGAGGCTGTCGGAATCGGGCAGTACCCGGACCCCGGGGTGTTCACGCTGCGCCTGCTCCGCCCGTTCGGCCGATCCGGTCACCACCGCGGCCACCCGCATCCGGGGCTCGGCCGCGACGAGCGGTGCGTGGAACACCGATCCGGCCAGCCCGTATCCGATGACGGCGACTCCGAGGCTGCTCATACCCGCCGACGTTACCCGGCGACTGCGCTCAGCCCGCGGAAGTCAGGAACGACAACCGCACCTCGCGATCGGGATTGTCGATATTGAGATCGACCAGTGCGATGGACTGCCAGGTCCCCAGTGCCGGTTCGCCGTCGAGCACCGGAACGGTCGCGTAGGCAGCGATGAGCGCGGGCATCACGTGGGAGCGGCCGTGCCCGCGCGATCCGTGCGCGTGCCGCCACCGATCATCGGCCGGCAGCAGGTCGCGCAGGGCGGCGAGCAGGTCCTCGTCGCTGTGGGCCCCGAGTTCCAGAACCGCGACTCCCGCGGTGGCGTGCGGTACGAAGATGTGCAGGAGACCGTCGCCGCCCGCCTCGTTCACGAATGCCCGACATTCCGGGGTGATATCACGGACCACTTCGCTGCGGCCGGTGTGCACCGCGATGACTGTGCTGCGCATATCCGGGCAGCCTACGCGGATCCGGTACCGGTGGCGCCCGGGCGCGCGCCGCGAACCCGGTAGTGTTGCGCCAGCCCGGCGAGCACCGGAGAGCATCCGGCGTCCAGGCGGCGAGCGGCGAGGCCGTCGCTGCGGGTGGCACCGCGGTTCACGATCACCACCGTGCCACCGTTGCGGGCGATCCGGTGTACGAAGCGGCGGCCCGACAGCACGGTGAGACTGGATCCGGCCACCAGGATCACCTCGGCCGAATCCACCAGTTCGTAGGCTTCCGCGACTCTTTCGGGCGGCACGCTCTCCCCGAAGTAGACGATATCGGGCTTCCACATTCCGCCGCAGCCCGGACAGTCGACCATCCGGAAACCGCTGGTGTCCTCGACCACGGCGTCGGCGTCGGGCGCCACCTCGAGCCCGGTCACCGAGGCGGCGGCGAAACCCGGGTTGGCTCGCTCCAATTGTTCGGCCAGGTTCATCCGGGAGATCCGCGACCCACACCCCAGACAGCGGACCTGGGCGTAGCTGCCGTGCAGATCTATCACCCGGCGGCTGCCCGCCTTGGTGTGCAGCAGATCGACGTTCTGGGTGATCACACCGGTGACCGGACCGCACCGTTCCAGTTCCGCCAGGGCACGGTGACCGGCGTTCGGGCGGGCGGCGTCCATATGCCGCCAGCCGACGTGGTTACGCGCCCAGTAGCGTTGCCGGAATACGGGATCACCGACGAACTGCTGATAGGTCATCGGATTGCGCGGCGGCGAATCGGGGCCGCGATAGTCGGGAATCCCGCTGTCGGTCGAGATTCCGGCGCCGGTGAGCACCACCGTCGGCCGGTCGCCGATCAGCTCGGCCAGACCGTCGAGGGTGTCGGCCCAGGAATCCGGGGGGTGATGATCGTGGCGCAACGCCGTGGCGGGGGCGGGCATACCCCGAGCGTACGTCCCGGGTGGTCGGCGGTACGCGGCCACCACCCGGGACCGGGGACTACCCGCTCAGGTCTGGATACCGGCGAGCTTGCCCGCTTCCGCGTCGAGACCGAGCATGGCGAGCAGGTTGCGGCAGTCCGCGGCGTCGGTGGAATGGCCGGCGACGATTCGGGCGGCGACCGCGCTGCGGCGGGCCACCTCCGCACGTTCGGCACTGCGGATCTCAGCGAATTCGGCCAGATCGGCCTCGGGAATATCGTGATCGACGGGGGTGGTGCTGCGGCTGGATGTGCCTGGCATGGGTCTCCTTCGAGTTGTCCGAAGCCTACGCCGACGACCGGTCACGCACAGCGCAACCGGAAACTCGGATCCGGCACCGCGACCGGGCGCCGGCGCCCGGTTCCACCGGCCACGTATCCGGCGATCGGCGTGGTCGCCGAATCCACCCGGCCCGCTCCGGAACTCGGCCGCGGCGAAGCCGGCGGATCACGGAGAGCGACATGCCGATCGATTGCCGGGGTCGATAGCAGAACTTCGGGTACTGTGTCCCGTGTCATAATCAGGCGATCGAGTCGGCGCGCCACGATTTTCGTGTCACAGGTGCGCCGATGTCATTTTTGCGGCCCTTGTTTTTTATGACATAGGTCCTCTAAATTCACCTCCTGCACGTTCACAAATTTGGAATGCTCGCGTTCCGCTGTGGCAGGAACGGTATTCCATCCGAGCGAGGAGGTACTCCGGTGGAGATCGACCACTTCAGCCATGGCTGGCTCACCCCCGTGGTCGCATACGTCATGTCGTTCACCGGATCGTTGCTGGGACTACGGTGCATGAGCCGCGTACGCAGTGGATCACCCTTCGACGGCTGGCTCATCGCCGCCTCGGTCGCCATCGGCGGCACCGGGATCTGGGTCATGCATTTCATCGCCATGCTCGGCTTCCGGATCAACGGCGCGGCCATCAAATACGACGTACCCGTGACCCTCGTCAGCGCGGTCATCGCGATGGTGGTGGTCTGGCTCGGTCTGTGCCTGGCCCAGCAGCGCCGGATGGGCGCCCAGGGACTACTGATCGGTGGCGTGGTCACCGGCATCGGCGTGGGCGCTATGCACTATGCCGGCATGTACGCCATGAAGACCGATGTCGAGATCGGTTACGAATGGTCGACAGTGGCGTTGTCGCTGGTGATCGCGGTGATCGCCGCGACCGCGGCGCTCTGGTTCACCCTCAATGTCCGCGGCACCCTGGCCACTGTCGGCGCCGCGCTGGTGATGGGCGTGGCCGTAGCCGGTATGCACTACACCGGGATGTACGCCATGCACCTGGGGACGCAACACGATATGGCACCGTCGGGCGCCGGAGCCGCGCAGTTGCTGACTCCGCTGATCGTCGGAGTCAGCCTGTTGACCGTCGGCATGCTGTTCCACCTCGGCCTGACCGAGGTGGGCGGTACCGCGTCGATGACCCGCCGCCCCGCGACCGATACCTACTGGCCCACCCGCGACTGATCCGGCACCGGGCATTTCCGGACAACCGGCCGAAATGCGTCACGTGACATGACCCGCGCCGGATCCGCCGCCGCATCCCCCGATAGGGTCAGGGGGTGCGGCAGCGGATCATCCTGGACGTGGACACGGGCGTGGACGACTCCCTCGCGCTGCTCTATCTGCTCGCCAGCCCGGACGCCGAAATAGCCGGTATCGCCTCGACCGCGGGAAATGTGCCCGCGAATCAGGTCGCGATCAACAACCTGGCCTGGCTCGAGCTGGCCCGGGCGCCGGAGATCGAAGTGACACTCGGCGCGGCCGAACCACTCGCGATCCCGCTGCGCACCACCGAGGACACCCACGGACCGCACGGGGTCGGTTATGCCGAGCTCCCGGCGCCCACCCGGCACATCTCTCCGCGCAGCGCCGCGCAGATGTGGGTGGACCTGGCCCGGCGCAACCCCGGCGAGCTGATCGGGTTGTGCACGGGCCCGCTCACCAATCTGGCGCTCGCGCTGCGCGCGGAACCCGAACTTCCCCGGCTCCTACGCCGACTGGTGATCATGGGCGGTGCGTTCGACCACCCCGGGAACACCACCCCGACCAACGAGTGGAACATTCACGTCGACCCCGAAGCCGCGAAAATCGTGTTCGACGCGTTCTCCGCCGCACCGCCCCAACGCCGGCCCATCGTCTGCGCTCTCGACATCACCGAAACCATCGAGATGCGACCCGCGCATCTGATCCGGCTGGCCGAACGCGCGGGCAGCCGGCCGAGCGAGACGGTCTCTCCGGCCGACCCGCCCGAGGCACGCTCGACAGCGAGCAATCCGATCATCAGATACCTGACCGACGCGGTCCGCTTCTACTTCGATTTCCACGAAAGCTACGACCTCGGCTACCTGGCCCATATGCACGACCCGTTCGCGGCGGCGGTGGCACTCGATCCGGCGCTGGCGCGCACCCGGCCCGCCACCGTGGACGTGGAGCTCACCGGCACCCTCACCCGGGGCGCCACCGTCGCCGACTGGGCCGGGATGTGGGGGCGCCCACCGAACGCCGATATCGTCGTGGGCACCGACCCGATGCGGTTCTTCGATCGCATGATCACCCGCATCGGCGATCATGCCCGCACCGTGTATCCCGGGGAGCCGGTCGGCGAACCCGCCGCCCGGTGACCCGATGTCCCGTCCGACCCGATCGAAAGGTGCGCAGGTGAGCCCGTCCGGAGTGACCGAGGTTCCGGCCGACGAGGCGTATCTGGCCGAGTTCCGGCAGCGACTCGGGTTGCCCGGAATGATCGATGTGCACACCCATTTCATGCCGCACCAGGTGTTGCGCAAAGTGTGGGCCTACTTCGACGATGTCGGGCCGCTCACCGGCCGCCCCTGGCCGATCACCTATCGCGCCGACGAATCGGTACGCCTGGACACGCTGCGCCGCTTCGGTATCCGTGCCTTCACCGCACTGGTGTACCCGCACCGGCCGGAGATGGCGGCCTGGCTGAACGAATGGACGGCGAGGTTCGCCGCCGAGGTCCCGGAATGCCTGCACACTGCCACTTTCTTTCCGGAAGCGAGCGCCGCCGGATACGTGGCGGCCGCGGTGGACGCGGGCGCGCGGGTGTTCAAATCGCATGTCCAGGTCGGTGCCTACGACCCTCGCGACCCGCTGCTGGACCAGGTCTGGGGCATTCTCGAAGACGCGGGCGTGCCCACCGTGATCCACTGCGGTTCCGGTCCGGCGCCCGGTGCTTTCACCGGACCCGGGCCGGTCGCCGAGGTGCTGCGCCGGTTTCCGCGGCTGCCGCTGATCGTGGCCCATATGGGTATGCCCGAGTATCGCGACTTCCTGGATCTGGCGGACCGGTACTCCGGAGTACACCTCGACACCACGATGGCGTTCACCGATTTCGCCGAGGCCGATGTCCCGTTCCCGGTCGCCGACCGGCAGCGGTTGATCGACCACGGCGACCGGATCATGTTCGGTAGCGATTTCCCGAACATCCCGTACCCGTACCGGCACGCGGTACAGGCACTGGAACAGCTCGAGCTCGGGGACGACTGGTTGCGGCGGGTCTGTTACGCCAATGCCGCCCGGCTCTTCGCGCTCACCTGATACCGCCGGGCGGTGCCGCCAGCGGTCGGCACGGTGGCGGCCCGCCCAGCGGAGCGAACGGGCCGCCGGGGAGCAGTCCGCGTCAAGCGGTACGGTCGGCCACACCCGTCGCCACGGCCGCCGATCCGCCCGGTTCACTCGCCCCCGCCCAACGCATCAGCGCCGCACGACATTCGGCGATCGAACCGGCATCCGGCGGGGATCCGGTGGCCCAGGCGACCCGGCCGTCCGGCCGTAGGAACAGCGCGGTCGCCGTGGTATCGGTGGTCTGCGCGCACATCACGCCGATCCGGTCCGGCAGGCCGGTCAGCGCGACCGACCACGCCCGGTCCGCGCCGAGGTCCAGTAGCAGCGGGCGGGCGTCGCGGATCAGTTCGGCGAGCCGCACTGCGCCGTCGCCGGTGGTCAATGCGAGGTCCGGGGCACAGTGGCCGACCAGCGGATGCGGCTCGGCGACTCCCATGTCGTAGCGCACATCGGCTCCGGCGAGCAACGCGGCCACCCGGGCGACCGTGGGCTGGTCGGTGAGCAATTCGCCGAACACCGCGCGCAGCGCGCTGACGTCGCCACCGGGCGCGAGCAGGGCCGATTGGGCACGGGCCGCGAGTTCGGTCCGGGCGGCCGCCTGCCGCCGCTCCCGGTCGTAGCTGTCCAACAGCCCGGGCGGAGCCCAGCCACGGATCGCCGCCACCAGTCGCCAGCCGAGCTCCACCGCATCGGTCAGTCCGATGTTCAACCCCGGCCCACCGCCGCCGGTGTACACGTGCGCGGCATCGCCGGCCAGGAAAACCGGTCCGTCGCGGAATCGTTCGGCGACCCGGGTGTGCCCGCCGCGCAACCGGCGCAGCAGATACGGACCGGGCCCTTCGGGCGGGCCGAGCGGGATCTCGGCGCCGAGCACCCGGCCGATACTGGCCCCCATCTCGGCCAGGGTCATCGGTTCCTCGGTCACCGGTTCGTCCCATTCGACGGTGGACAGCATCGGCGGCCGGCCGGCGAACGGCGCGTAGGTGAAACCGCCGTGTTCGGTACGCAGCGACAGGAAGGGACGGATCGGACCGAAACCGGGCACCCGCAGTTCCCCGGAGACCGGGTCCACCCAGTCGGTGGGAATCGAGGCGTGGACCGTGCGGGCGGTCGTCCGGTCGTAGCCGATACCCGGAAACCCGATACCGCGCTGTTTGCGGACGACACTGTGGGCCCCGTCGGCGCCGACCAGATAGCGGGTCCGCAGCCGGGCCGATCCGTCCGGGCCCGAAAGGTCGACCGCGATTCCGTCGCCGTCGTTCGCCACGGCCACGACCGAACCGCCGCGCCGGATCTCGATACCGAGTTCGGCCGCGTATTCGGTGAGCGCGGCGACCAGATCCCGTTGCGGGATCGGCAGGGTGTACACCGGCCCGTCGTCGAGCAGGCTCAGGTCCAGGGCGAGGCCGCCGAACATGAAGTACCGGTCGTTGGGGCGGGGTGGCCCCGGCGTTCCGCTGAGCCGCTCGTACAGCCCGCGCCGGTCCATCAGCGGCACCACCTGGCCCACCAGGCCGTTGGCCCTGGGCTCGGTCTCGGCCACGGCACCGCGTTCCACCACCAGCGGGCGGATTCCGGCCCGGCCCAGTTCACAGGCGAGCAGCAGACCCACCGGGCCCGCCCCGGCGATGATCACGTCGTAGCGCATCGTCAGCTCCCCGCTTCCGGTACGGGCAGCCCGGCGGCCACCTGGGCCAGGGCGGCGCGCAGCACGACCGCGATCGATTCGGGCGGGCGAGCGGTACGGGAGTGCTCGGTGGCCACCGCGCAAGCCGAACCCACCACCGCGGCCATCAGTTTCGGAAACAGGTCACGCTCGGGGTCGGCGCCGATCCGGGCCGCTACGGCCGCGGCCAGTGCGCGCTGCGCGAGCGCGTCGGCTTCCAGGACCGCACCGCGCACCGCGGGCTGGGACAGGATTTCCCCGACGCCCTCGGCCCAGCGGATATCCCCCGGCTGATTCGCCTGCGCAGCGTCCACACCCAGCCCGAAGCCGTGCAGCACGGCCGCGGTGACGGCCGGCCAGAGCGGCTCGTCCGCCGGGCGGGTGCCCAGCAACCGGCCGATCTCGTGCATCCGGTCCAGATGCCGGGAGGCCACAGCCTCGGCTTTGCTGCCGAAATAGTTGCGGAAGGTGCGGTCGGAGACACCGACTGCCGCCGCGATGTCCTCGATCGTGACCGCGTCCCAGCCCTTCTCGATCGAGAGCCGGATGGTGGCGAGGCTCAGTGCGAGACGGGTCTCGCGTTTCTTGCGTTCCCGTAGCCCGGGTTCGGCATCGTTCATGCGAACCACAGTACAGATAGTTTCCATGATGGAAAGATTTCCATTCAGGAAACCATTTCAGCTGTCGAAGGCGTCCAGCAGTTTCGCCGCGGCCAGGGCCGCGGTCAGCGTGCCGTCCCGGACCTCGCGCTCCACCTCGCCACGCAGCGCCTTCACCTTCGGATTGTCGGCCAGGCGGCGCAACAGCTGATCGTGCACCATGGTCCAGGTCCAATCCACCTGCTGCCGACGGCGTTTCTCGGCGAACTCCCCCGCGTCGGTGAGCACTCTGCGGTGATCCAGCACGGTCTGCCAGAACTTCGCCAGGCCGGTACCCTCCAGGCCGCTCATGGTGAGCACCGGCGGACGCCACAGCGTATCGTGCGGATGGATCAGGCGCAGCGCACCGGTGAGTTCCCGTGCCGCCGATTTCGCCTCGATCTCGTGCTTGCCATCGGCCTTGTTCACCGCGACCAGATCGGCCAGCTCCAGGACACCCTTCTTGATGCCCTGCAACTGGTCGCCGGTCCGGGCCAGGGTCAGGAAGCAGAAGACATCGACCATATTCGCCACGGTCACCTCGGACTGCCCCACTCCGACGGTCTCCACCAGGATCACGTCGTAGCCGGCCGCCTCGAGCAATACGATGGTTTCGCGCGTCGCCTTCGCGACCCCGCCGAGCGTGCCCGCGGTCGGCGACGGGCGGATGAAGGCGTTCGCCTCCACCGACAGCCGGGCCATCCGGGTCTTGTCGCCGAGAATCGAACCACCGGTGCGGGTGGACGACGGGTCGACCGCCAGGACAGCGACCCGATGCCCCGCACCGATCAGCTGCATACCCAGGGCGTCGATGAAGGTCGACTTCCCCACCCCGGGCACCCCGGTGATCCCGACCCGGTTCGACAGCGCCGCGCCGGTTTCCGGGGTCAACCGCAGCAGCAGCTGCTGGGCCTGATCGCGATGGTCGGCCCGGGTGGACTCCACCAGGGTGATCGCCCGCGCCAAGGCGGCCCGCTCACCGGAGCGGACCGCCTGCGCGAGTGCTTCCACATCGACTACACGGGTGCTCATCCCTGGGCTTCGACCCCGGAATCGGGCTCGCCGGAACCGAGTTCGTGCCCGAGCGCGGCACCGAGCTTGCGCAGCAGATCGATCGCCGCGTCCGCGATCACGGTGCCCGGCGGGAAGATCGCCGCGGCGCCCGCCTCGTACAGCTCGTCGAAATCACCGGGCGGGATGACCCCGCCGACGATGACCATGATGTCGGGTCGGCCGACCTCGGCCAGCGCCTGCCGCAGGGCGGGCACCAGCGTGAGGTGACCGGCCGCCAGCGAGGACACACCGACAACGTGCACATCGTTGTCCGCCGCCTGGCGGGCCACCTCTTCCGGGGTCTGGAACAGCGGGCCCACATCCACGTCGAAGCCGAGATCGGCGAAGGCGGTGGCGATCACCTTCTGGCCGCGGTCGTGACCGTCCTGGCCCATTTTCGCGACCAGGATGCGGGGCCGCCGGCCTTCGGCCTCGGCGAACTCCTCCACCAGATCCCCGGCGGTGGTGATGTTGGTGACCTTGCCGGCCTCGTCGCGATACACACCGGACAGGGTACGGATCTCGGCCTGATGGCGGCCGTAGACCTTCTCCAGCGCGTCGGAGATCTCACCGACGGTCGCCTTCGCCCGCGCCGCATCGATCGCCAGGGCCAGCAGGTTGTTCGCCATCCCACCCTCGGACGAGGCGGCGGCGCGGCCGAGTTCACCCAGCGCCCGGTCCACGGCGTCCTGATCACGGTCGGCGCGCAGCTGCCGCAGCTTCTCCAACTGCTCGGCACGCACCCGGGAATTCTCGACCTTGAGGACCTCGACCTCGTGATCCTCGGCGACCTGGTACTTGTTGACACCGATCACCGGCTGCTGGCCGGTATCGATCCGCGCCTGGGTGCGGGCCGCGGCCTCCTCGATACGCAGTTTGGGAATACCCTCGCCGATCGCCTGCGCCATCCCGCCGTGCGCCTCGACCTCGGCGATATGCGCCCGGGCCCGTTCGGCGAGCTGATGGGTCAGCCATTCGACGTAATACGAACCTCCCCACGGGTCGATCGGCCGCGTGGTGTTGGACTCCTGCTGGATCAGCAGCTGGGTGTTGCGCGCGATCCGGGCCGAGAAATCGGTCGGCAACGCGAGCGCTTCGTCGAGGGCGTTGGTGTGCAGCGACTGGGTGTGCCCCTGGGTCGCCGCCATCGCCTCGATACAGGTGCGGGCCACATTGTTGTAGGCGTCCTGTGCGGTCAGCGACCAGCCCGAGGTCTGCGAATGGGTGCGCAGCGACAGCGATTTCGAGTTCTTCGGATCGAATTTCGCGACCAGCTCGCTCCAGAGCAACCGTCCCGCACGGAGTTTGGCGACCTCCATGAAGAAGTTCATTCCGATGGCCCAGAAGAACGACAGCCGCGGCGCGAACTTGTCGATCTCCATTCCGGCGTCGATCCCGGCGCGCAGATACTCCACGCCGTCGGCGAGGGTGTAGGCGAGTTCGAGATCGGCCGTCGCGCCGGCTTCCTGGATGTGATAGCCGGAAATGGAGATGGAGTTGAACTTCGGCATCTTCGCGCTGGTGTAGGCGAAGATATCGGAGATGATCCGCATCGACGGTTTCGGCGGATAGATGTAGGTGTTGCGGACCATGAACTCTTTCAGAATATCGTTCTGAATGGTTCCGGCCAGCTGCTCGGGCGCCACACCCTGTTCCTCGGCGGCGACCACGTACAGCGCCAGGATCGGCAGTACCGCGCCGTTCATGGTCATCGAGACGCTGACCTGATCCAGCGGGATCTGGTCGAAGAGCTGGCGCATGTCCAGGATGGAATCGATGGCGACACCGGCCATACCGACATCACCCTGCACTCGGGGATGATCGGAGTCGTAACCGCGGTGGGTGGCGAGGTCGAACGCCACCGACAGGCCCTTCTGCCCGGCCTGCAGATTGCGCCGGTAGAAGGCATTGGAATCCGCGGCCGTCGAGAATCCCGCGTACTGGCGGATGGTCCACGGCTGGTTCACATACATCGTCGGGTACGGCCCGCGCACGAAGGGCGCGACGCCGGGGACGCTGTCGAGCGGGAAGCCCGCGTCGGCGACACCGTCACGGTCGGCCCGGGTGAACACCGGTGGAACATCGATACCTTCCGGCGTCGACCACACCAGCTGTTCGGGCGCGTAGTCGTTGGCGGCGGCCGCTGCCCGTACGTACGCGTCCCGGGCGCTCGCGTCGGCCTGTTCGGGGGTGAAACCCGGCTCGGTGAGCGGAACCTCGGCGAAACTGCCGATCTCCTGCTCGATTCGCTGTGTCGTCATCAGGCTCCCACCTTCTCCAGCAGGGCGGTCAGGGCGGCGACCGCGTCGATCCGGGCCGCCAGGAACCCGTCCGGACGCCGGGCCTCATCGATACCGGCCAGGACCTTCTCCGGCCCGGCCAGCAGTACGGTGGCGACACCGGCGCTCCGCAGCTGCTCCACCGCGCCTGCCGCATCCGTGCCGTAACGTGCGTCGGTACCGCAGAGCACCGCGATCGACGCGCCGGATTCCTTTGCCGCCGTGGCGATATCGCTTTCGGCGAGCGGTCCCGGGTTGATCGATTCGATCCCGCCGGACGCCAGCAGGTTGGCGATGAAAGTGACCCGGACATTGTGCTCGGCGACCGTACCCAGCGGCACCAGCAGCGCCTGCGGACGGGCACCGTGCGCGGCCAGGTAGGCATCCGAGCGGTCACGCAGCGCTTCGAACGGGGCGCCGTACCGCTGCCCGGGCCCGGCGGTGCGCGCGGCCTCCGACAGCGGCGCCTCGGCGAGGTTCGGGAATTCGTTCACCCCGGTGACCGCAGTCCGGCGATGCGCGATATCGCTGTCCCGCCGGGTTTTCGTCTCACCGATCCGAGCGGACACGAGCCCGGAGTCCAGTGCCGCCCGGTAACCGCCGGCCGCTTCGATCTCCTGCATGAATTCCCATGCCGCCGTGGCGAGGTCGTCGGTGAACCGCTCGACATACCAGGAACCCGCGCCGGGGTCCTGGACATGCCCGAGATGGGATTCCTCGAGCAGCAGCAGCTGAGTGTTGCGTGCCATCCGTTCCGAGAACGAGGCGGAGACACCGAGTTCACCGGCGGGCAGCGCGGAATCGAAGGGCAGCACGGTGACGGTGTCGGCGCCACCCACACCGGCGCCGAAAGCGGCCAGGGTGGTGCGCAACAGATTCACCCAGGGGTCGCGGCGGCTCATCATCGCCGCGGAGGTCACCGCGTGTTGTGGCGCCGCGCCTTCCGCCGGTGCGCCCAGCGCGTGGGCGACCCGCGCCCACAATCGCCGGGCGACCCGGAACTTGACGAGGGTGGCGAACTGGTCGTCGGTGGCGGCGAACCGGAACTCCAGTTGCCGCAACGCTTCGGGGACCGGCATCTCGCCGGACAGCACCCGCAGGTATTCGAGCCCGGCGGCGACCGCCGCGCCCAGCTCCTGGGCGTCGGAGGCGCCGGCGTCGTGGAAGACGGTGCCGTCCACGGTGATCGCTCGCACGGTCTCCGGACGCTGCCCGGCCGCGACGGCCAGTGCGGTGGTCTCGGCGAGCCCTAGATCATCGGCCCCGGCGAACGCGCTCGTCAGTGGACCCGCGCCGAGGGAGATCCGGATGGCGGCCCGATCGGGCGCCGAATACCGGTCGATCACCTCGTACACGGCGGCGGCCGCCGCCGCGGCCTCGGTCCCGGCCCGCAGGGCCAGCGGCGCCAGTTCGAACAGCAGGCCGTCGAGAGCGGCGCGCACCCGATCCACCGGCACGCCGTACGCGCCGACACCGAGTTCGACAGCGCTGAGGCCGTTCTCCAGCCCGACGGTGATCTCCCGGTTGGCGGTGGCCGCATCGGCGGCGCCGATCCGGGCGCTCACGAACCAGCCGCGGTGGACATCACGGCCGGCGTCGCCGCCCCGCACGAACGGGTAGGCACCGGGCAGCGGCTGCTCGGGCAGTTCGTCCCGGCGTGTGTACAGCGGTGCGATACTCAGCCCGTCGTAGGTGGACTGATTCAGTAGCTTTTCGGGTTCCGCACCGAGTTCGGCCGCGTCGACCTTGCGGGTCTTGGCCAGCACGCCCGCCACACCCTTGCGCCAGGCGGGATATTCGGGCACCGCGGACGAGGACGGATCAGCTCCGGCCGCGGGCTCTGCAGCAATCGGCATACCCTGTTCCCTCATTTTTCGTTTCAGTACAAGCGCACCACTGGTGTACGCGGGTACCTTGGCATCCGCCCAGCTCAGCGAATACTTTGGTTAACGAGCATTCAGCCCGCCCCTCCGATGCTAGCGGGACGCTCGTACGGCATCGTCCGTGGCCACCACTACCAGCGAGTAACCTGTCGACCCCGGACGGCACCGGCCCTGCTCACCGGAGCGCACCACACCGGATCGCGCAACCCCGCCACCGAGAGCCGGGCCCCGGTCAGCGCTCGTCCGGCGCGATCGCCGCTGTCATCGTGGCGTAGCCGCACGGTCCCGGATGCAGACGGCCGCCGCAGTCGAATTCCGGCGTGAGCGCGCGGCATCCTCGGCGGCGGCGCGCCGGGATCGCCGGGCGCGGCCGGCGCCAGGTCGAAGTCGATCACCGACCCGGATTCGCCCGATGTCCGGATCCAGGCGTTCACCACATCCCATCCCCCGCGGACCCTGAAACAGGGTGCCCCGCGACACCGCCTCCCGGCCACCCCGCGGCCGACCGGTAATCTCGGCCGGTGCCCCGTATGCTCCGTGACCGGCGGCTGGTCCTCCTCCTGTGCGGTGCCGCGCTCGTCTGCGCGGCCGCATTGCTGACCCCGCTACCGAGCCCGGCGCAGATCCAGCAGTGGGCCGGCGAGGCCGGGCCCTACTTCCCGCTGCTGTTCTTCCTCGCACATGCCGTGATCACCGTCGCACCCGTGCCGCGCACCGTGTTCACCGTGGCCTCGGGGCTGCTGTTCGGCCCGGTCGTCGGGCTCGCGGTGGCGGTCGGCGCGACCGTGCTCAGCGCGGCCGCCGCTTTCCTGCTGGTACGCGCCTACGGGCGGGACCGGGTCGGTATCTATCTGGACCATCCCACGGTCCGCGTCGTCGACGAGCGCCTGCACCGGCGCGGCTGGCTGGCCGTCGGCGCGCTACGGCTCATCGCCTTCGCTCCGTTCTCGGTGGTGAACTACTGCTGCGCCCTGTCCTCGATCCGATTCTGGCCGTACCTGGGCGCCACCCTGATCGGAATCCTGCCCGGTACCGCCGCCACCGTCATCCTCGCCGACGCACTGACCGGGGGCACGCATCCGGTCATGGTTGCGGTGTCGATCGCCTGTATCGCCGCCGGACTGCTGGGTCTCCTGGTCGACCAGCGCTGGAAACCGGCCGTGCCGGAACCGGTCGCCCCGGAGCCGGTCACCACCCTCGACTGACCGCAGCCGGGATGCGCCGCCACGCCGCCGATCGTTGCCGATCATTAGCTGAGGCCGATCTTGGTTATCATTCTTGTGACCTGGTGTACCGCGCAGACACGTCGCGTTACCGGATCCGTCCGGGAGCGCCACTGGATAACTGAGGGGTCGCGCCCATGCGGATTGTCGTTCGGACCTTGTGCATCTGCTGGGCAACATTGGCCGTGGTAGCACTCCCCGCGGGATCGGGAGCCGGCCAGCCACCGGGTACAGCCGAACCGGCGAGCACACCGGCGGGATCCATCGAGTTCCCCGCCCGGGACCTGGGACTCGGTGAACAGATCGTGCTGCGCGGCGACGACGATCAGGTCGATCTCACGATTCCGGTGCCCCCGGGGACGACACCCGCCCGGCTCACCGCGGCCGTCGACCTCCCGGCCGATATGGCGCGCGGCACGATCGACGTCGAATCCGGAAACCGGTTCATCGGTCATGCCGACCTGCCCGCCGGCGCCGCGACGCGGGTTCCGGTCACCGTGCCGCTGGACGAAGCGGCGGTCGAGCAGCAGGCCGCCGCCGTCACGCTGCACGTGAACCTGTACCCGGATGTGGGCCGCTGTCCCGACGACTGGTTCGATCACGGGGCGGTGCTGCGCGATGTGCGTATCGGTTACGCGGGCGCCCCACAGCTCCCTTCGGCGATCGCCGATTTCCTGCCGCCGATCCTCGAGGAGTTGCGGATCTACGTCCCGGAGGCACCGTCGGAACTCGAAGCGCAGGCCGCACTGTCGCTGTCCACTGCGATCGTGGCGTATTACGGCAGCCAACCGGTGCGCGTGAGCCTGCGGCGGCTTCCCCCGGATGGAACCACCACCGATCCGGATACCGATTTCACCCGGTCGGTCGCCATCCGGTCGGGTGGTGGCGCCGCCACCACCCTGACCCCCGCCGCCGGGCCCCCTACCCTGCTGATCACCGGCGAGGACAACGCCCTGCTCGACCAGGTCCGGCTGATCACCAGCAAGGTCTCGGATCTCGCGGTGGCCAGCCGGGCCGTGGCCGGATCCCTCGATCAGCCGCCGGTTCTCGCACCCGACACCACCACGCTGGGGCAGCTCGGCGCCGGCCCGCTCACCGCGAGTTCCCATGCCCAGGTCAGTGTTCCGTTCACCCTCGACCAGGCGAAGCTCGGCCGGCCCTCGGGCGATATCAGAGTGAAACTTCAGGGCAACTACACACCGCTGCCGCCGAGCCAGGCCGGCCTGCTGACCGTCACCGCGGGCGATCGTCAACTCACCAGCTGGGCCGCGGACCCGACCGGGCAGATCGACCGCTGGATCGATATCCCCAATGCTGTCCTGCAACGCAACACCACGGTGGACCTCACCCTCCGCACCACCGGTGACACCGGTCGCTGCGGAACCGATCAGCCGCTCACCCTGACGATTCTGCCCGATAGCGAGGTCACCAGCGCACCGATGCCGGGCGGGCCGCCCCGGGGATTCCAGGCCCTGCCCCAGGGGCTGCTGCCGACCTTCGATGTCGCCGCCACCATCGCCGATCTCGCCGATCTCGATCGGGCGGTGGCCATCGTGGCCGGGCTGCAATCGCTGACCTCGACCCGGCTCGATCCACAGTGGACGCCGGTATCGGAGTCGGTCGACAGTGGCCGGTCCACCGTTCTCATCGCGGCCGGCGGTGAACTCCCGGCGGGAATCTCCCCGCCGCTGAGCAAGACCGACGACACCCGCATCGCGCTGACCGACCGTACCGGGACAGTCTTCCATCTGCAGCTCTCTCCGGAGCTGCGGTTCGCCTCGCTACAGAGCTATTACGACGACAGCCGGCAACTGCTCGTCGCCACCAGCAATGCCGGTCCCGAGGAACTGAACCGGACTCTGGACCTGCTGTCCGCCGACCCCGACGGCTGGTCCGCACTGTCGGGGGATGTGCTGTTCACCGCGGTCGGCCGCGAACCTGTGGATTACGCACTCCCGGCGGACGAATCGCCGGACGGCACGGAAGCGACCCTTTCGCCGGCCATGCGTGGCCTGCTCATCGCGGCCGGTGTACTGGTTGTCGCCGGTCTCCTCGTTGCACTGTGGTTCGCCGCCCGCGGCCTGCGCCCGACGAACCGACGCTGACCCGTGATGCTCTGCGGCACGGGGACTCCGGCCACGCGTATCGCGGTGCGCTGGGCACTGCTCGTAATTCTCGTCGTGGCGGCGTTCCGGCGCACCCTCGTCGATATCTGGGTCGGCGCCGGTGAGGGCACCTCGATCGGGTACGTGCTGCTGCTGCCGATTCTCGCGCTGGCGCTGATGCTGGGTATCCGGCGCCGGAACAAACCGGTACTGCCCATCCACGACCGGGAGACCGATGTCATCGTCGGCCTGATCGGCCTGGTGGTGGCACTGTTCGTCCAGCGGTTGCTGCTCCCCCGGTACGCACCCTTCTACGAGTTGTTCCACTTCGACGTCCTCGCGCTCACCCTGTTCGCGCTGTCGGGGTCGATCCTGCTCTTCGGGATCCGGGCCACCATGCGCTACTGGGAGGTCTGGGTGCTGTTCCTCGTGGTCAACCCGATCACCTACCGGCTCGTCGCGGTCGCGCTGGGTGGCGGACAGATCGCCTACGCGTTCGTGATGATCGTGGCATCGGCGGTGGCCTTCGCCTACGGGTTCCATCGGGGACTCCGGCGGGTCGCCGTGGTCGCCGCTGCGGCGATAGTCGTCGATACAGCGGTGCTGACACTGATCACGCACTGGTACCCGAATCTACGGATATCACTGGTCTCCGCCGGGGTGGTCGCGCTATCGGCACTGGTGGTGTGCGGATGCGCGGTGCTGCTGGGTGAACCGAAGCTGCCGCCCGGCACCGTGGCGCGGGTCGGCGGCGGACCGGACAACCCGGCGTGGGTGCTGGCCGCGCTCGCGGTCGCGGCACTGCTCGTCGCGGTCGCGCCGATGCCGGCGACGACCAGTGACAATGTGGCCGCCGGACCGCCGTATCAGGGTTCGACCGGCCTGACGGTGCCACCCGGCTGGCGCCAGACCGCCTTGCAGGCCATGGACTGGCCGGAGCACTATTTCCACACCGAATCGATTTTTCTGCGCCAGACCATCCGCACCATCGAACCCGACCCGCGCTGGGACACCCTCGGCCGCAACCGCACGGCGCAGATCGACCTGCTCACTGTGCGTTACGGCGCCGCGCTCGACGTCAGCCCCACGCTGATCACCTACGATCTGCGCTACGCCCGGGTCAGCAATCCGCCGCGTTCGGTCGAGCTCGGGCGCGGTATCACCGGGACCATGTACTCGATCGTCGACGAGCGCATCCATCTCACCTGGAACTACATCACTTTCACGTGGCGCCGCGATTCCGCCCATATCCAGCGGGTCACGGTGATGACCGTCGACAACCACGAACCCGACGCCTATTTCCTGCCCCCGCAGCCGTCGGTGGCGGGAACCGCCTCGGCGATGGTCGCCCTGCTCGCCCGCGGTGTCTCGGCGGTGACCGATGCCGATCCGGAGTTCAAGGACGCCGACCTGCTGGAGACGCTGGGCCGGCAACTCGTGGAGGTGCAACCGTGGTGACCGACGATCCGGACGACCGGACCGACCCGGTGGTGGCGGCGGCGCTGCACGATGCCGTACACGGGCTGCGGGAACGCCGCCCCGAGGTCTCCGCGTCGACGGTGGTGGTCGCCTGGCAGCGCTGGTTCCTGATCGGCTTACTGGCCGCCATCGTGGCCGGCGGGATATTCGCCCCCACCCAGACATTGATCACCATCACCGTGCTCTGCACGGCCGCCTACGTGTGGACGCTCATCGATCGCCTCATCCTGTTCTTCCGCGGCCTCGACGGCCGCAGCATCATCACCGTCAGCGCCGCCGACGCGGAAGCGGCCGACGACGACACCCTGCCGGCCTATACGATCCTCGTACCCGCTTTCCGGGAACCCGAAGTGATCGGCACGGTCATCGAGAATCTGGCCGCCTTCCGGTATCCCGCGCACAAGATGCAGATTCTGCTGCTGCTCGAAGCCGACGACGAACCCACCATCGCCGCCGCCCGGGCCGCCACCGCCCCCGAATCACTGCAGATCATCGAAGTACCGCCGGCCGAACCCCGCACCAAACCCAAGGCCTGCAATTTCGGCCTGCACTTCGCCACCGGCGATATCGTCACCATCTACGACGCCGAGGACCGGCCCGACCCGCTGCAATTACGGCGCGCGGCGGTGGCTTTCGGCCGCCTACCCGCCGATACCGCCTGTGTACAGGCGAAGCTGGCGTTCCACAACGGCGGCCAGAATCTACTGACCGCCTGGTTCACTGCGGATTACGCGCTGTGGTTCGGTTTCATCCTGCCCGGACTGATGCGTGGGGATGCGCCTATTCCGCTCGGCGGCACCTCCAATCATCTGCGCCGCGACATCCTCGACGAGATCGGCGCCTGGGATCCTTTCAATGTCACCGAGGACGCGGATCTGGGTGTGCGTATCGCCGAGAGCGGTTACCACACGGCGGTGCTGGATTCGGTCACCTGGGAGGAGGCCAACAGCGATCCGGTGAACTGGATACGCCAGCGTTCCCGCTGGTACAAGGGTTACCTGCAAACCTGGCTGGTGCATATGCGCCGCCCGTTCCGGCTGTGGCGCATGCTCGGTCCGATCGGCTTCGCCCGATTCACGACCCTGCTCGCCGGAACTCCGCTGATCGCCTCCCTCAATATGGTGTTCTGGCTGATCACCCTCTCGTGGCTGCTCGGGCAGCCCCACGCGGTCCAGGAGCAGTTCCCCGCGTACGTCTATTTTCCCGCCCTGTTCTGCCTGGTATTCGGCAATTCGGCGGTGATGTACATGAATCTGGTCGCCTGCCGGGAGAGCCGGCTGACCGTGTTGCTGCTCGCGGCGCTCACCACCCCGCTGTACTGGCTGCTGATGAGTGTCGCCGCGATCAAGGGCACCTATCAGCTGATCAGCAAACCGTCCTACTGGGAGAAGACCTTCCACGGCCTGCCCGGCACGGAATCGCCGCAGACCACGGGTCCGGCGAAATGAGGACCACCCGGTGGTTGTTCGCACTGGCCACCCTCGGCTACCTCGCCGCCGGACTGTACCTGGCAATCGAGCCCCACTATATCCTCGGTGACTCGCTGAGCCGGATCTCGGCCGCGCGCAGCGTACTGTTCAGCCGCGACCCGCATCTGGCGGCCATCGGGTTCATCTTCACTCCGCTGTCGACCGTCGTCCAGTTACCGGTCGTCCTGCTGAGCCACTGGTGGCCGGTGCTGACCTCCTGGAACATCACCGGTGTACTGATGTCGGCCCCCTTCATGGCCGGGGCGGTGGTGCAGATCCACGGCATCTGTACCGACCGTGGCGTGCCGACCTGGCTGGTGTGGGTGCTGACCGCCGTCTTCGCGCTCAACCCGATGGTGGTGTTCTACGGCGGCAACGGAATGAGCGAGGCACCGTTCCTGTTCCTGCTGTGCTGGTCGGCCCGCCGCCTCATCCGCTGGCTGAACACCGATGACGTGCACGATCTGTGCGTCGCCGGCGTCGCGTTGGGGCTGGCATACCTCACCCGCTACGACGCCCTCCCCGCTGCCGCGGGCGTCACGGTCTTCGTCGCGGTGGTGACCTGGCTGCGGGCCCGGGGGCCACGCCGGATACGGATCACCGATACCGCGATGGACGCCCTGCTGGTGGCGGCGCCCACCGGGATCGCGTTCGTGGTGTGGACGGTGGCCAGTTGGCTGATCACCGGAGAACCCTTCCAGCAGTTCACCTCCGATTACGGCAACAGCAGCATCATCGAGCAGAGCAGCGGCGGGGGCGGCGCCGCTGTCGGACCGTGGTACGGGCTGGCGTTCTCGATCAGCGAGATCATGGTGCTCGGGCCCGTGCTCCCGCTGCTCGTCCCGGTCTGCCTGGTGCTGTCGTGGCGGCGGCGCGACCCGGAGGTACTGGCAGCGGGTGTCGTGTTCGGCACGGTACTGGTGTTCGCGACCCGCAACTACATGACCGGCACGACTTTTCCGTTCCTGCGTTTCTACATCAGCGCGATTCCGCTGATGGTCGTCCTGGCCTGTCAACTCGCCCCGGCCCGTGGGACGGTGCCGGCCCGGCGGCCCGGGCGGCATCAGCGGCCGCGGGTCACGGTGGCCGGTCCGCGGCGGGCACCCGCGGTGGTCGCGACCGTGCTGGTCCTGGCGACGCCGGTGGTTACGGGTGCGCTGATGCTGTCGCCGACACTGTCGGTGCAGCAGTACGCTCTGCGCGAGATAGTGTTCCCCGACCCGGACGACACCTCCGCGACCCGCTCCGAACAACGGCGCATCATCGCTTCGTTCCACACCGAACGCGAGCTGGCCGAATACCTCGACGATCTGAACCTGCCGGATTCCTCGGTACTGATGGACACGGTGTACGGCTTCGCGGTCTACACCGCCACCGATCGGCCGCGTACTTTCATCATCCCGTCCGACCAGGATTTCATCACCGTCCTCAACGACCCCGCCGCGCACGGCGTCCAGTACATCCTGGCCGTACCGAACAGTGGCCGGGGCACCTCGGATGCGATCAATGTGCGCTATCCGACGCTCTACGAGACAGGCGCGGAGATCTCCACACCGGAACTGGAGATCCCCAACGGCGGAGACGATCAGCCGACCTGGCGGCTCTACCGGGTACTATCCACACCGGGCACCGATCAGCGCTGATCGCCGGTCACCGATCGGCGGTGTCGCGCACTTCGAGCGGCCAGTGGGCGAATTCGGGTGGTTCGGCGACACCGCGGATCGTCGCCGCCCGATCGGCGTAGCGACCGACCTGGGCAGCATCGGGATTACGCCGGCCTGCCTCGGCCAGCCAGCTGTGCGCCCGGCGCAGCACCTCGCCGACACCGGATGCGGCGTCCTCGTCGAGCACCAGATCGCCGTGCTCCGGTGCGACGAGCACGGCGGCGCCGAGATGTTGCAGGCAACGCCCGATACCGTTGTCGTCGGCGAGATCCCGGTAGACGGTCAGTGCCCGCTGCCAGCAGCGCAGGGCACCCCGGGGTTCGCCGCGCGCCCAGGCCACCGCGCCGGCGATCTCGTGCACCCGGGCCCATCCGTCGGCGTCCTCGTCGTCGAGCGCGCGCAGCGCCGCCAGTTCCAGCCGGTCCTGGGCGGCATCCAGCCTGCCCTGGTGGATATGGGCCACGGCGAGATCGGTGAGCACCCGGACCTGATTGGCGAGATCCTCGCGCGGCAGTCGCCACCAGGCCGTTCGCAACCGATCCACCGCGGTGGCCAGTGCCTCGGGGGTCGTCGCCGCGCGGAGCAGCGCGAGACCGGCGGCGTGTTCGGCGCGCGCGCCGATCCCGGTGGCACGCCGCCACCACGGCCGCCACCGCCGTCCCTGCGGCCCCAGGGTCGCCCCCGCGCGCAGCATGATCGCCCGGTGGTGACCGCCGAGCGTGGCCGGACCGAGTTCCGCGAGATCTCGCGCCACCGAACGAGTTTCGGCGCCGTCGGCCGGACCGACGGCGTACCAGATATCGAGTGCGTCACCGATACGCACCAGCTGGGCGGCCGTGGCCGGGGGCACCGCGGTGGCGATATCGCCGCGGCAGCACTGATGGATCAGCGCCCGCAACCGCGGTTCGGCCACCGCGAACCAGCGCCGGGCCCGCGGCCCGAAGGGCACGGTGGTGCATCCGATGGCCCAGCTGGTCGCACGGTCGGCGCTGTGACTCAGCAGGGCGAAAAGGGCAGCCTGCCACACGGGTCCGGCGGTTACCCCGACACGGCCGGGCGACACCGGGAACCGCGCGAGCCGATAGCGTTGCGGTTCGTGGCAGACCAGCACGCCGTCGGCGACCAGCCGGGCCAGCAGACCGGTCGCTGTCCAGATCTCCCCCAGCACGATCGGCTGGTCGCCCGCCGGTGGTTCGCCCGCCTCCGGCGGTAGCGCCAATTCCATTCCGACCGCGGTCAGGACCGCGTGCACGGTGGCCGCGTCGTACTCGGTGACCGGCAGGTCGCGGAGCGCGGCCGCGACCGGATCACCGTCGAGCGCACGATCGGGGACCGGCGGCGCCGGATGCGGACGCGGGGTCGACGGCCCGGTGAGCGGTGGTCCGTCCAGGTCGGCCAGCAGGTTCCGGCGCCGCTCCAACCGACGCCGGTCCCGCTGTTCGGCAGTCATCCGGTACCCGGTGTAGAGCAGCGCGAGCAGCACGAGCAGCACCGCCAGCCAGCGCAGACCGGAAGCCAGTAATTGCACCTCCGCGCTGTCGCCGAACGAGTTCATCACCAGATTCCGGCCCAGCTCCAGCAGTAGCGCCGACGCCAGCACCGATAGTCCGCTGAGCACCCCCGAGACGACCGGGGCCCGTGGCAGTGGTTCCCTCATCGCAGCACCCCGCCGGTCAGCCCGGGCACGATCCAGCGCCGCCAGGTCGCCAGGACCAGCGCCACCGGTAGCAGTGCCGCGATGAGCGCCCCGGCGGCGAGCTGAGCGGCATTCTCACCGAACTGCCGAGCCTCCCCCCACAGCAGCAGTGACCACGGCGAGGCACCCGCGCCGCTGATCAGCAGCCCGACGATGAAATCGTTCCATACCTGCACGAATTCGAGCACCGCCACCGCGACCAGCGCCGGACCCGCCGAATCGAGCAAGCGGCGGCTGATCGTGCCCGGCGCGGCCAGTCCGCGCAGTGCGTCGGCGGCCGGGCTGCCGGGCGGTGCGGCCACCGCCCCGCGCAGGATCAACACCGCGATCGGCAACCCGGCGGCCGCGTGCACGAGCACGAGCGGCACCCGGGTCCCGGACAGGCCGTGATCGTCGATGAACATGTCCAGCGGACCCAGATACGCCTGGACCGGTAGTACCGCGAGCACTACGAGGGTGCTGACGAGTGTCCGCGTCGGCCACCCGGCCGGGGCCACCGCGAGCCGATAGGCCAGCGGCGCCGCGGCCGCCACCACGATGATCGTGGCCAGTACCGCCACCCAGAACGTGGCCTCCACCGAATGCAACAGCCACCGGTCGCGCCAGACGTCGGTGAACGCGTCCGCCGACCAGCCGTCCGGGCCGCGCAGCGCCACCACCGCGAGCACCACCAGCGGTATCACCGCGGCCAACGATATCGCCCCGATCACCGCGCCCCGTGCCCAACCGGCGAGCGGGCCCCCCGCGGGCGCCACCGGCCCGTCGCCGGGATGTTCGGCCGGCGGGAACCCGGTGCGACGATCCCGGATATCGGTTTGCAGTGCCCACGCCACCACCCCGAGCAGGGCGGCCAGCGGAAGAGCGTACGCGGCCGCATCACCCGCGGTCGCCGGATCGGTCGCCAGTCGCCACCACGACACGGTGGCACTGTCCACCTGGTACTGGACCGACCCCGGAACACCGATGAGGACCACATCGAAGACCCGGGCCGCGGCCACTCCCACCACGAGCCCGGCCACCAGGACTATCGGCCGTTGCAGCGTGAAAAGCCGCCACACCAGGGTGATCCCGGGTTTTTCCCGGAGCAGCGTCCATCGCACCGGATCGCGTTCCAGCGCCCGGATACCGGCCCGGAACACCCCGATCAGGAACCCGAGCCAGGTCCAGAGGAAGGCCGAGCCGAGCATCACCACGAACCAGGCCCGGTACCCCGGGAAACCGTCGAAGCCGAGCCGGGCACCGGAGTACTGGAAGATCAGGCGGAACGCGACACCCGAGACGATCGCCGAGATCCCGAACGGCACGATCAGCGGCAGCCACAGGCCGCGGCTGTGCCGGGTCCACCAGGCCAGCAGCATCGCCGCGACCAGCAGCGCCGCCGCGAATGCCATCCAGTACAGACTGCGCGCATACGATTCGTCCGACCAGTACAGGGCTGCGAGGGCGACCACCGCGACCACCGCCGGAACCGCCCACAGCCGCCGGTCGGCACCGCGGCGGGCGACCTCCAGCGCCGCCACGAACGCCACGGCCGCCGCCACGCATCCCACGACCGGCCACAACCGTGTCCGGACGGCCAGGACCACGGTCGCGCCGGCGGGCACCAGCAGCAGGGTCAGCAGCAGCACCGCGGGCAGGCACGCGACCAGGGTGATCCCCCGCTGGGGCGGGCGCCCGGACACCAGTGGTCCGCGCATCGGCCCGACGGGCAGCTCCACCCGCAGCCCGTGTGCTTCGAATTCCGGTGGCGCCGTGGTCATCTCCAACCTCTTTCGAAGCGGCTGAGGGTCGTGACGGCGGTCCGGGTCGCGGTGGCGACGTCACCGCCCCTGTCGCCCACGGTGATCAGGAATTCGGTGAGGACCCGCCACAGTCCGTCGCGGCCACCGACCGCGCCGATCCGGTCGGAGAGATCGAAATCCGGCCAGTCCGCCAAGGCCGCGGCAGTCGGTGCCGCCCACTGCGAATATTTCGCCCGGGTACCGAGATTGGGTCCGAGGAACCCGCCCGTCTCCTCGATCCACGGCACCGGTACCTGTTCGGCCGCCAGGCCGGCCACCACCGACTCGGCCCGTGGGCCCGCCGCACGGGTCAGCACCATGACATCGCCGCCCACGATCCGCGGGCCCGCCGCGCCGGGTCCGGTACCGGGGAACGGCACGACGGCGGCGGCGTCCCCGGCGCGGCCCGATCGCCGCAGCGCATCCCGCACCACCGGTTCGGCGAAATCCGGCGCCGCGACCGCGAACGCACGCCGATGATCGAAGACATCCCGGACCGAATCAGCGAACTGCCTTGTCAAAGCCGTACCGACCCCACCGGACAGGCCGTCGCGAATACCCCACAAACCACCCAACCGGCGAAAGGTCTCGTGGACCGCCGCGACATCCCAATCGCGGGGGCCGGTGCCCAGCGCGCGGTACACCTCCGGCGACTCGGCCAGCAGCAGATTCTCGAACAGGTCGGTCAGCACCCAGCCGTCGGCGGCACCGAGCGCGAGCAGCCGCCGGTCCGAGCCCGCCGCTTCGCGGACACCGGCCAGCCAATCGTCCACTGTCCATATTGCCGGGTCGCCCAGCCCGGAACCGGCGAACGCCTCCCGGTCGTACCAGATCAGCGATTTGCCGCTGGCCTTGAACGGCACGCCGTACAGGTGGCCGCGATCGTGGCAGAGCTGCCGCCACTGGTCGGCGTACCGCGGCCCGCCCGGGCCCGCCCACAGGTCGCCGGGCACCTCCCGCAGCCGCCCGGCCGCCACGAGATCCCGGACCCGGCCTGCCTGCGGGAGCATGACGATATCCGGGGCCGATCGGCCCAGCGCCGTCAGTGCCGTGCCGATCTCGTCGCCGAGGGGCACCACTTCGACCGGTTCCGGCAGCGCGGCGGCCTCCAGCACCGCACGGAAGGCGGTCAGCTCCAGGCCACTCCAGGCGACCGCGATGCGCACCACATCACGATCGCCGAGCAGTACATCGGGTGAGCAGGCCGTGAGCAGCGGGGCGAGCACAGCCCCCCGCAGAACGGCACGACGTGTCCTCACGATCCCCCGATGCGCTTGTCCGGCACTGGGTTCCGATTATTACCCACGTACCGGCCGGGCGCGCGCGGTTCGGCGAAGCCGCCGTCGAGCCGGGATGACGGGCGTGGAGTTACCGCCCCGACGGCTGCTCGGGCGGATACTGCTGCCCCGGAGACTGCTGGGGGTGCTGCGGCGGGACACCGGGCTGCTGCGGCGGGACACCGGGCTGCTGCGGCGCGATTCCCGGCTGGGGCGCGGAGTGTTGCGGCAGGGCCGGCGGCGGCGCGGGCCGGTCGGGTTTCGCGGTCGTCACCGGCGCGGCGGTGTCCACAGGAGTCCGCGCGACCGATTCCGCGGCCCGGACCGCCCGTTCGACCGCGGGATCGGTACTGGTATCGAACCAGTCGGCCACCTCTTCGGAATCGTCGTCCGGTTTTCCGGGAACCTCGGCATCGGCAGGCGGCTCGTATCGGAACACCCCGTCTTCGCCCTGGGTCGCGAAGTTCTTCGCGAAACCCTCCAGCGCCTTGCCGAAATCGCTGGGTACCAGCCACACCTTGTTCGCGTCCCCGCGCGCCACCATGGGCAGGGTCTGCATGTACTGGTAAGCCAGCAGTTCGGGGGTCGGCTTACCGGATTTGATCGCGGCGAACACCTTCTCGATAGCCTTGGCCTGCCCCTGGGCCTGCAGATAGGAGGCGGCCCGTTCGCCCTGGGCACGCAGGATCCGGCTCTGCCGCTCGCCCTCCGCCGACAGGATCGCGGACTGTTTCGCACCCTCCGCCGAGAGGATCTGCGCCTGTTTGGCGCCCTCGGCCGTTTTGATCTGCGATTCGCGGGTGCCCTCGGCGGTGAGGATCATGGCCCGCTTCTCGCGATCGGCCTTCATCTGCTTCTCCATCGATTCCTGGATCGACGGCGGCGGATCGATGGATTTGAGCTCCACCCGCGCCACCCGCAGCCCCCAGCGGCCGGTGGCTTCGTCGAGGACGCCGCGCAGCTGGTTGTTGATCTGGTCGCGGGAGGTCAGCGTCTCCTCGAGGGTCATTCCACCGACCACATTGCGCAGGGTGGTGACGGTCAGCTGCTCGACCGCGGCGATGTAGTTGGAGATCTCGTAGACCGCCGACTGCGGCTGCATGACCTGGAAGTACACCACCGAGTCGATCTGCAGGGTCAGATTGTCCTGGGTGATCACCGGCTGGGGCGGGAAGGAGACCACCCGTTCCCGGAGATCGACCTTGGCCCGGATCCGGTCGACGAACGGGACCAGGAAGGTCAACTGTCCCGATACCGTCCGGGAGTACCGGCCCAGCCGTTCGATCACCGCCGCCTCGGCCTGCGGTACCAGCGCGATCGATTTGAACACCACCACCGCCACCAGCAGTACCAGTGCCAGGACGATTATCAGTGCAGCCATTACGGCCCTTTCCAGACGACGGCGGTCGCGCCGTCGATCTTCATCACGTACACGGTCGCGCCCTCCGGGTACTCCTCACCCGGATCCAGGGCACGCGCGGTCCACACCTCACCGCCCAGTTTCACCAGACCGCCGTGTTCACCCACCGGTTCCAGCACCCGAGCGGTCTTACCGGGAAGCGCGTCGGCATTGGTCAGCGTGGGCGGCGGAGTACCGTAGCGGCGCAACAACACAGGGCGCACACCCAGCAGCAGCACCACCGCCGATACCGCGAACACCACCGCGTCCACGACAGGCGCCGTATCGGCGAGAAAACTCACCCCGGCGGTGAGGAGTGCGGCGGAACCGAGCATCAGCAGAGTCAGTTCACCGACGAACATCTCGGCTGCCGCCAGCAGTATGCCGGCGACCAACCAGACAATTGCGGCCACACAGCCCACCTTAGTGCGATACCGCACATCCCGGGGGCGGACCGGCAACACCCTGCCGCCGGAGCAGCGCCGGGGGCCGGGAGTGCGCTACGTTCGGCCCGGTGAGCGATCGATACGGCGATATCTTCTCCGGCCACCCGCACACCGCCCGGCGCACCGTCCCCAGGGTGGACGCCGACCCCGACCTCGTGGTCGAGGACGCCGCGAGCGGGTTCTGCGGCGCCGTGGTCGGATTCGACCGCAGCTACGACGGTGATTTCGTGAAACTCGAGGACGCGCGCGGCGCGGTCCGGCTCTTCGCACTCCGGGAGGCGGCGTTCCTCATCGACGGCGAACCGGTCACGCTGGTGCGGCCGAACACACCGGCGCCCGCCCGGCCCACCCGATCCGCGTCGGGATCCACCCGGGTCGAGGGCCTGCGCGCGAAAGTCGCGGCACCCAGCCGGATCTGGGTGGAAGGTGTGCACGACGCCGCGCTGGTGGAGCGGGTCTGGGGCCACGATCTACGGGTCGAGGGAGTGGTGGTCGAACATCTGGAGGGTCTGGACAATCTGGCCGCCCGGCTCACCGATTTCGGACCCGGACCGGGGAAGAAGGTCGGCGTTCTGGTCGATCATCTGGTCACCGGATCCAAAGAGACCCAGCTCACCACCGGACTGGGTGCGTATGTGCTGGTCACCGGGCATCCGTATATCGACGTCTGGCAGGCGGTGAAACCGGCGGTCCTGGGCATCCCGGAATGGCCGCGGGTACCGCGCGGTGAAGACTGGAAGACCGGAGTGTGCCGGCGGCTCGGCTGGGGCACACCGCAGGAGGGCTGGCGCCGGGTGTACTCGGCGGTGAACTCGTTCCGCGATCTGGAGGCTCCGCTCCTCGGCGCGGTGGAACGTCTGATCGACTTCGTGACCGAACCGGGCGAACCATTCTAACGGCCGGAAACAGCGTGCGCAGAGGCTGCCCGCCGGCTGCCGACACCCTTTATGCTCGATGATTATGTGCTCTCCCAGTGCCACCCTCACACTGTGGGCCGGATCGTGGCTCGCGGGTAGCAGCGCGCCCGACGATGTGCTCGAGGCGCTGCACGCCTGGGCGCCGCGCCATACTCTCGCGGCCGGAGATCCGGTCACCGGCGGCCGTACCGACCTGCCGTGGTCGGCGCACGCCGAGCCGGGCAGCACGGGAGTCATGCCGCTGCTCAAGCTGATTCGCGAGGAACTCGCCGTTCCCGGCGCGGAACTACGCCTGGTGCTGCCGGTGCCCGGCGATGTCCGCGGCCTGCCGACCGGTACCGCGTTCGCGGCCGACGCGGTGGAATCCGGCGAGGGAATTCTGCTGGGGGTCCCGGGGGCCGAAGGGACCGGGCTCATTCCCCGCGAAGTGGACGAGAGCACTCTGCAGTGGACCGTCTACAGCGTGCCGATGCCACGCGATACCGGGCCCGATATGTCGCTCGGGGAGGCCGAATACGCGATGCGCGAAGCCGTCCGGGACGCGGCCGACGCGCTCATGCGCCTGCACACCACCGGGCTCGGCGGCGGAGACGCCGACCCGCGCGAACTCATCGAGGCCGAACTCGCCGACTACTCCCGGCACACTTATCCCGACTACGTCCCGTTGCGCGCCAAACGCATTCTCGATTCCGCCGATCATGTGGCCGCGATCCTCACGGTTGCCCAGCACGAGCCAGCGTCCGCGCCGACCTCGGCCAGCGCCGCCACCACACACGAGACCCTGCTGCGCCCCCTCTGGGATGCCATCCGCGCGGCCCGCCTCGTCGCGGTGCACACCGCCGCACCGCAATCGCGCTGAACCGGAGGGCAGGCGAGCCGATCGGCTCGCATAGCCGGTCCCGCGGAGAGGACAACCGAAATCCGCTACCGCTCCGGCCTGGGCACTTGTCGTTCCGCGACGGATCCCGGCTCCCGGCCGCGGACCCGCGACCGGGAGAAGCGAGGTTCAGCGGGCAGCGATGATCGCCGAACCGTGTCCGAAGAGACCCTGGTTGACCGCGATACCGGCCCGGGCGTTCGCCACCTGGCGGCCGTCGGCCTGTCCGCGCAACTGCCAGGTGAGCTCGCAGACCTGGGCGATCGCCTGCGCGGGGATCGCCTCACCGAAGCAGGCCAGCCCGCCGCTGGGATTCACAGGTATCCGTCCGCCGAGCGCGGTCGCACCGCTGCGCAGTAGTTCCTCGGCACCGCCCGTTTCGCAGAGACCGATATCCTCGTACCAGTCCAACTCCAGCGCGGTGGAGAGATCGTAGACCTCCGCGAAGGACAGATCCGCGGGCCCGAGTCCGGCTTCCTCGTACGCGGCCTGTGCGATGGCGGAACGGAACGTCTGCGGCGGGGGTTCCACCGCTACAGCCGAGTCCGTCGCGAAATCGGGCAGGTCGAGGACGGTTTTGGGGAAGGTGGGGGTGACGGTGGAGAGTGCCCGGATCCGGACCGGATCGCTGATTCCATGGCGGTGGGCGTACTCCACCGAGGTCAGTACCAGTGCCGCGCCGCCGTCACTGGTCGCGCAGATGTCGAGCAGTCGTAGCGGATCCGCGACAACGGCCGAGGCCGCGACTTCCTCGGCCGAGACCGCTTTGCGGTACCGGGCGTACGGATTGTTGAGTCCGTGCTCGGCGTTCTTCACCTTCACCGCAGCGAAGTCCGCGAGCGTGGCGCCGTGCAGCGCCATCCGGCGGCGGGCGTAGAGCGCGAAATAGATGGGGTTGGTGGCGCCGAGCAGGTGGAAGCGCAACCAGTCCGGATCGTCGCGGCGTTCACCGCCGACCGGCTGGAAGAAGCCCTTCGGGGCGGCATCCGCGCCGATCACCAGCGCCACATCGGTCAACCCGGCCAGGATCTGGGCGCGGGCGTTGGCGATGGCCTGCGCACCGGAGGCGCAGGCGGCGTAGCTGCTCGAGATCCGCGCCCCCGACCAGCCCAATGCCTGGGCGAACGTCGCACCGGAGACGAATCCGGGATACCCGTTGCGGATCGTGTCCGCGCCGGCGATGTAGCCCACGTCGCGATGGTCCACACCCGCGTCCGCCAACGCCGCGCGGGCCGCGACCAGTCCGTATTCGACGAAGTTGCGTCCCCATTTGCCCCACGGGTGCATGCCCGCGCCGAGGACTGCGATATCGCGATCAATCCTGTCGGTCATCGACCGGCCTCCACATCCACACCGTGTGATCGGCTTCTTCGTCCGTGTACAGCACACCGATGGCAAGTTCCACCGGCATCCCGACGGCCAGGTCGTCCACCGTGAGGCCGCGCACGACCTGCCCGAGAATCACCATCTGCTCGACCTCGAGCTCGACCGCCGCGACGACATACGGCTCGAACGGATCGGGTGAGACATAAGGCGGGGGCGGTTTGTACCGGGCATCCGCGTAGGACCAGATCCGGCCCCGTGTGGAGAACAGGTATTCGGACAGTTCCGAACCGTCTTTCGGACTTGCACACTGCGGGTTGCGACAGGCCAGTGTGTTCCGCGGGAAATATGGTGTGCCGCACACGTCGCAGCGGCTTCCCACCAGACGCGGCGTGCCGTCGTCCGTGGTGAACCAGTCCGGCACCGCAGGGCGTTGTTCCTTCTGCACAGTCCCGACACTATAGGAACACGTTCTATTTCGGGATGGGAACACGTTCCAATTTCGAGCGGATTCCGCCGCCATCGAGGTATCGGCGGCGGTACCGTGAACCACGATGGGTACCAGAGCCGTCGACCCGCAGTCGATCCGGAATATCACGATCGTCGGGGAGCCCGCCGAGACGACACGGGTCGCCCGGCATCTGCTCCGTGGTAGCGCCGCGGCCGGGTCCGGCCCGGTCGCCACCGTCCACCGGATGAGCGGGCGCGTCGATCACACGATCCGCATCGGCGAACTGTCCGCGCACGCGCCCACCGCGGACCTCGAACGTTGCATCCGGGTGACCGACGGCCTGGTCGTGGTCCTGAACGCCGCCGTGCGGAGCGCCCACCGACTGGAGACGATCCTGCGGGTGGCCGACGACCATCAGGTCGCGCGGTTGTGCCTGGTGACCGGACTCGACCGGCCCGGGGCAGACTTCGACCGTAGCGTGCGCGCCGTCGCCGATATTCGCGGAGCACGGCCACTGATCCTGCACCTGCCCCTCGGTATCGGCCCCGATTTCGACGGTGTCATCGATCTGGTTCCGATGTGGGCACTCGAACCGCTGGGAACCGAATTCTACGGAAGCCGCTGGGCAGTCGCCGAGCAGAGGTACCGCGACCTCGTGGCCGCGGTTACGGCACCGGACGGCGTGGACTCGGACACCACCACCGGACCGGGACAGATCCCGGTCGAACAGTTGCACGACCGTATCCGCCGCGTCACCCGTCTCGGTGAGGCCGTACCGATACTGTGCGACGCTGCGCCCGGCGGCGACGATATCGCTCCGCTCCTGGATGCCGTAGTCCGCTATCTGCCGTCACCCATGCTCGTCTGTCAACCGGAGCATGGTCTCGACTACTGACCGACCCGCCGACGGGCACGACCTCGGCTCCGAAGGACAGCCGGTCCGCCGCCATGCCCACGACCGGTCTCGCGCCGAGCATCGACAGGGGGCAGATACTCCCGCGGGTCCGCTCACGGGGTGGAGAGGTTGAAGTTCGGGTCGAAGGTGTCGATGACCTGGGCGAGTTCGTGGAGCGCACCGGTATCACCGGTACTGGTGACCTCGGGGTGGTCGAGGATTTCGTCGGCACGTTCCGGTTCCAGGATGAGGGCGGCGAGCAGGGCTTCGGGGCCGGTGACGGTCAGCTGGGCGTGGTCGGCGTGGGTGGGGCGGCAGGCCGGGCTGTCCGTCCCATCGTCGGCCGTCGGGCCGAGTAGATCCGCCGCGACCGGCCGATATCTGCCGACGGTGCGGTCGGCTCACCGACCGCCCGGGCGCCGCGGTGGCGCGCAACAGTCGACGGCACAGGGTGCACCGTCGATCGTGCACCCGTAACCGGGCACGGCACCGAGACGCCGGGGCGTCACCGCGCCCAGGTGCTCACCGATCAGCTCGACCACCAATTCGGCGAACCGAGGATCGGTGCCAGGGGTCGCCGCCCGCGCGAAGGACACACCGAGTTCGGCGGCCTTCTCCGCCGCCTCGTTGTCCAGATCCCAGATCACCTCGAGATGATCGGAGACGAATCCGACCGGGCAGACGATCACCGACTCGAATCCCTTGTCCGCCAGCACTTCCAGATGATCGACGATATCCGGCTCCAGCCACGGGATCTGCGGCGGACCCGACCGCGACTGCCAGACCACATCGTAATCGTCGAAACCTGTTGCGGCGGCACATAACCGGGCGGCTTCGGCGACCTGTCGGCTGTAGAGCCGGCCACCGTCGGCCGGCGGCCCGGCCGCGGCGTCGGCGCTCACCGGCACCGAATGCGCGGTGAAGACCAGCCGGGCGGTATCCCGGCGCTCGGTGGGCAGGGTTTCCCGCGCCGCCCGTATACCGTCGGCGAAGGCGGCGACGAGCAGCGGATGATCGAAGTACTGGCGCAGTTTCACCAGTTCCGGGGCATCCGGACCGACGGCCGCGCGGGCGCGCGCGATGTCCTCGTCGTATTGTCGGCAGCCGGAATACCCGCCCCAGGCCGACGTCGGGAACACGAGCGCCGAACGGACTCCGTCGGCGGTCATCCGAGCCAGGGTGTCCTCCACCATCGGATGCCAGTTGCGGTTGCCGAAATATACCGGCAGTTCCGTCCCCGCCGCCGACAACTCCCGTTGTACCGCGGCGATGATGTCGCGGTTGAGGGCGTTGATCGGCGACACTCCACCGAAGTGCAGATAGTGCTGCGCGACCTCGGCCAGCCGTTCCGGCGGGACACCGCGCCCGCGGGTCACGTTCTCCAGGAACGGCAGCACATCGTCGGGTCCTTCCGGACCGCCGAAGGACAGCAGCAGCAGTGCGTCGGCCGCGCGGGCCACGGTGTCTCCTCCTCGGTCGTTTCGGTCAGTCCAGCGGCATGTTCTCGGGGAACCACGTGTTGTGGCTGGCGCCGCCGTCGACATAGATGATCGAACCGGTGGTCGCGGGCAGCCAGTCCGACAGCAGCGCGACGATCGATTTTCCGACCACCTCGGCGCCGCCGTCCCAGCCGATCGGCGACGCGCCGTCCCAGTAGGTGTCCAGCTGCTTGAGCTGTTTCGCGTCGTCGGTGGCGGTACCGGCGATCGCCTTGGCGGCCAGTGTCTTGACCGGGCCCGCGGCGATCAGGTTGGACCGGATCTGCTTCGCGTAGCCGACCTCACGCGCCACGTAGCGGTTCACCGATTCGAGCGCGGCCTTGGCCACACCCATCCAGTTGTAGAACGGCATGGCCGTCCGGGGATCGAAATCCATTCCGACGATGGAGCCGCGCTCGTTCATGACGGGCAGCACCGCGCGCGCCAGCGCCGCGTAGCTCCACGCCGAGATCTCGAACGATTTCGCCGCGTCCGCACTGGGGCCGTCCAGGAACGGCAGTGCGTCGGGACCCATGAGGGTCTTGGGGGCGAAAGCGATCGAATGCAGCACACCGTCGATGCCCTCGGGAGCGAGGCGGCGGATCTCGTCCGGCAGTTTGCGCAGGTCCTCGTCGTTGGTCACGTCGAGCCCGATGGCCGGCGGTACCTCCTCGGGCAGCCGCTTGGCGATCCGGTCGATCAGCCGCAGCCGCTCGGTGAGGCCGGTGATGATCACCTTGGCCCCTTCCTTCTGCGCGATCGCCGCCGCGTGGAACGCGATGGAGGCATCGGTGATGATGCCGGTGACGAGGATCGTCTTGCCTTCGAGCAATCCGCCCATGAGTTCTCGGTTCTCCCTGAGTGTGAGGTCGTTATCTCGCCGCGCTCGGTCGATGTGCCGGCCGGGCGCCCCGTTCCGGCGCGGCTTCGGATCAGTGCTGAACGAATCGTGGGCCGGTCAGTGCCCCATACCCATACCACCGTCGACCGGGATCACCGCACCCGAGACGTAGGCCGAATCCGGCGACGCGAGAAAACTGACCACCGCAGCCACGTCCTCGGCCTGACCGAGGCGCTGCAGCGGGATGAATTTCTTCGCCATATCCCGCATATCCTCGGGCAGATCCTTGGTCATATCGGTTTCGATGAAACCGGGCGCGACGACGTTGGCGGTGATCGAGCGCGAGCCGAGCTCCCGGGTGATCGAACGCGCCAGACCCACAACCCCGGCCTTCGAGGCCGCGTAGTTGATCTGACCGGCCTGCCCGGAGAACCCCACGACCGAACCGAGGAAGATCATCCGGCCCCACCGGGCGCGCAGCATGGCGCGATTGGCCCGCTTGGCGCACCGGAAGGCACCGGCCAGGTTCGCGTCGACCACCTTGGTGAACTGGTCTTCGGTCATCCGCATGAGAAGTGTGTCGTCGGTGATACCGGCATTGGCGACCAGCACCTCCACCGGCCCCTGTGCGGCCTCCACCTCGGCGAACGCGCGGTCCACCGAATCACTGTCGGTGACATCGCATTTCACCCCGAGAAGACCCTCGGGGGCACCCGAACCGCGATGGGTGACGGCCACCTTGTGACCGTCGGCGTGCAGACGCTGCGCCACCGCGAGCCCGATTCCGCGGTTACCGCCGGTCACCAAGACCGAGCGTGCTGTGAAGTTCGACATGGGGACAAACCTACCCGGCGGCCCCGTGCCCGTTCACATGGGACGTCGGCCGATATTTCCGGTGCATGTTTGTACATCCCACACAAAGCGGGGCATACAAAACTCCGGGCCGGCGTCGTACTCGACGACGCCGGCCCGGAGTGCTTCACGACGAGAACCGGGTCAGCAGGAAGGACACCACGAGATCGAACGTGCCTCGAACCCGAGTGACGGCACATCCTCACCGTTGCCCACATACCGATATTCGTGCGGGGTCGGACCACTCCCACACGGATTCGAACTCAACAGGACCTCCCGACCGACCCGGTTGGCTACCGATCTGGCCGGAAAACTCAAATTCAGGCAATAGTTCTCCGCCGAATCGGTGTGGACCGCCACCTGAGCTTCACCTGTGAAGTTGTCGCCGCTCCACAGGCACGCATCCCGGTCGCACGGGACCGATGCCGAAGCCGGCGGCGTGGGCATCGGCAGAACAGCGAACAGACCCAAGGCCATCGCAGCAGCGAACATCAGTACACGCATCAGAACCCCTCCCTGAGGGGTGTCGCCCCTACGACACCCACCGGGCGACTCTAACATCCCGAAAACGGAACGTGCCAAGGGTTTTACGTCAAGGCAGCCGCTGCCGGAGCACCAGGGCCACGACGATCCCGACGAATGTCGACAGCAGTCCCAGCAACCACCAGGGCCGACTGGCGTCACCCCGCGTCGTCTCGTATCCGATCTGCTCTTCCAGGGTGTCGTAGACCTTCGACAGTTCCTGCAGCGTCGCGGCACTGTAGAAGTCGCCACCCGACAGATTCGCGATCTCCTGCATCGCTTCGTCGTCGACTTCGACCTTCACCCGGTCGGTACCGCCGTCTTCGCGAGGAATGTCGACCGTTCCCCACTTCGTGCCGAAGGAGATGGTCGAAACCGGGATCTTCTTGGTCTTCGCCAGCCGCGCGGCCACGAATTCGTGGCGCGGATTGTCCACATCCTCGAAATCGGGCACGGTCTGTTTACCGTCGGACAT
The DNA here is from genome assembly GCF_053594175.1 of Nocardia sp. NPDC001965. Lineage (NCBI taxonomy): Bacteria > Bacillati > Actinomycetota > Actinomycetes > Mycobacteriales > Nocardiaceae > Nocardia > Nocardia sp. NPDC001965. The sequence goes on along the minus strand of NZ_JBSFDZ010000001.1, from coordinate 35,366 downwards.
CAGGACGATCCGGGCAGGCGGCGGTGTCTCCGAACCACCCAGTACCGAAGCGAGGGTTTCCACCGACTGGAGCGCGGTCAGAATGCCCTCACCGGTGGCCGTCCGCTCGGCGAGTTTGATGTTGTCGATGGCGGCCTTCACCGAACCCCGGTCGGTGGTCGGCGAGACCAGCACCGACGCGGTACCGGCATAGGTCACCAGACCGAGGTTGATGCCCGGGGTGAGCCCGTCGGCGAAGTTCTTGGCCGCTTCCTGGGCAACCTGCAGCCGGTTGGGCGATACATCGGTGGCCTCCATGGACAGCGATACGTCCATCACCAGCACCACGGTCGCCCGGTTGCGGGGCACCTTCTTCTCCGCGGTCGGTCCGGCCGCACCGATCGTGGCGAACACCATCCCGACGATCACGAGCACGATGGGCACGTGGCGCCAGAAACTGGGCCGGTTGGGAGCGACCTTCTCGAGCTGCTCCATATTGCTGAACCGCAACATATGGCGATGCTTGCTGCGCTGCACCAGCAGATAGCCGAGTGCCAGCAGGACGATGACAGCAAGAAATCCGAGCCAGATCGGTGCGGTGAAATTCGAAATACTCACTGGCGTGGCACCCGCGGGGTCGAGGCGCCGAGGCTGTGGCGCCGAGTGGAGACGAACCGGACCACATCGGCGATCCAGTCCCGGTCGGTCTGGAGGGTGAGCACCGGAGCGCCGCAACCGCGCAGGGTCTGTTCGACCTCGTCGCGATGCCGCTGCGCGGCGGCGGCGAAATCGGCGCGCAATTGCGGGGTGACGGTGAACTCGCGCGTACGTCCGGTCTCCGGGTCGTGCAGCACCACGTCGCCGATATCCGGTAAGGCCGTATCGCGGGGGTCCAAGACTTCGACGGCCAGCAGATCGTGACGCGCCGAGATGGCCCGCAGCGACCGCTGCCAATCGATATCACCCAGGAAATCGCTGATGACGACCGCGAGGCCGCGTTTGCGCTGGGGCCGGCGCAGCGATTCGATGGCGCCGCGCAGATCGCCGCGCACCCCGTCACGCGGATGCGGTGTGGTGGCGATACTGCGCAGCAGCGACTGCGCGTGCACTCGGCCGCTGCGGGCGGGGATCCGCTGCATCTGCTCACCGGTGGCGACCACGGCGCCGACCCGGTTTCCGCCGCCCATGGTCAGATGGGTGATCGCGGCCGCCGCGGCCACGGCCAGATCTCGTTTCTGGCAGGCCGCGGTGCCGAAGTCCAGGCTGGCGGACAGGTCCACCACCATCCAGGTCTCCAGTTCGCGATCGGCGATCATCTGCCGGACATGCGGATGGGTCGTCCGCGCGGTGACCGACCAGTCCATCTGACGCACATCGTCACCGGGCTGATAGGCGCGCGCCTCCCCCGGCTCCGAACCGGGACCGGGAATGAGGCCCAGATGGTCCCCGTGCAGGACGCCGTCGAGGCGGCGGCGCACGGTGAGTTCCAGCGTTTTCAGCGCAGCCGTCAGATGCGGATCGGTGAGTTCACCGGAACGGAACGACGGCGGGGCGTGCGGGTCGGGCACGGTGTCTCGGGCGCGGGGGTCCGGCCGGGTCACTGGGGCTGGTTCGTGCCGGCGGTCTGCGGTACCTGGGGCGCCGGAGCCTGCTGCGGCGGTGCGGGCGGCCGGTTGCCGTTCTCCGCGACGGGCGGGGCGCCGCCGGGCGCCACGGCCTGCGGAGCGACCTGCGGCAGACCGACGGTCTGCAGCACCCGCTGGATCACATCCTCGGGGCTGATCTCGTCGGCGAGCGCGTCGTAGGACAGGACGAGCCGGTGCCGCAGCACATCGGGGATGACCTCGATGACGTCCTGCGGGACCACGTAGTCGCGGCCGCGGATCAGCGCGACGGCGCGGGCAGCGGCGATGATGCCGAGGCTGGCGCGCGGCGAAGCGCCGTAGGACACCCAGTTCGCCACATCGTGCATACCGAACTCGGCCGGGACGCGGGTCGCGGAGATCACCCGGACCACATAGTCGACCAGCGCGTGGTGGACGAAAGTGTTCGCGGCCAGTTTCTGGAGACGGATCAGTTCCGCCGGTTCCAGGATCCGGCTCGGTTCCGGCGGGGTGACACCCATCCGGTAGATGATCTCGCGCTCCTCCTCGACCGAGGGGTAGTCGACGACGACCTTGAACAGGAAGCGGTCGCGCTGCGCTTCCGGCAGCGGATACACGCCCTCGCTCTCGATCGGGTTCTGGGTGGCCATCACCAGGAACGGATCGGGCATCGGGTAGGTCTTGCCACCGATCGACACATGCCGTTCGGCCATCACCTCGAGCAGTGCCGACTGCACCTTGGCCGGGGCGCGGTTGATCTCGTCGGCGAGGACGAAGTTCGCGACCACGGGGCCGAGTTCGGTATCGAATTCCTCGCGGCCCTGCCGGTAGATACGCGTACCGACGAGGTCGGTCGGGACCAGGTCGGGAGTGAACTGGACACGGGAGAACGAACCGCCCACCACTTTGGCGAAGGTCTCGACCGCGAGCGTCTTGGCGATACCGGGGACACCCTCCAGCAGCACGTGCCCCTTGGCCAGAACGCCGACCAGCAGCCGTTCGACCAGCCGGTCCTGCCCGACGATGACCCGCTTGACCTCGTAGATCGCCTTTTCCAGGGTCTGGACGTCACGCTCGAGAGCGCTCGGAGCAGGCGTCGGCGGTTCCTTCGCCAAATCTGCCCCGCTGACACCGTCCGTCGAAGTCACCAACATCCCCGCTTTCGCCTTGGTCCTGTGCGTGCTGTCACAACTATTCCAGGTGATGGCCGTATATGCCGCAACCGGCTCCACTGTCGGGAAATTCGCCGCATTCGCGAAGATCACCCGGTGGTGCCGATCGAGCATCCGGTGTCACGGCCGACGCCGTCACCCGTTCCTGTTCGACCATACGTACCGATACGGCATGTTGCCCGCTGTGGCGGGTGCCGAAACCTCCACGGCCGCGCCGTGAACATCACCGGCGCCCGCTCCGGCGCCACGCGACGAGGTCGGCGGCGCCGGAGCGGCCGGGCGATCGGCACAGGCGTTCACGCGACCGGGTGGCCGAAGGAATGCGCGAAATCTAGCGCGCGGCGGGTTCGAGCGCCGGGTCTTCGGCGATTTCGGGATGCGCGTCGGCCGCACGGCGGGATTTGACCCAGTGCAGTCCACCGATGGCGAGCACCAGCCCGGCCAGGAGGACGATCGTGATCTCGGTCCAGCCCACCGTGGGCGTCTGCTCCAGGCGGTGCGCCAGCGTCTGGGCCGCCTGCTCGGACTTGCCGCCGGTGAACTTGGACTTGTCCTCGGCCCATTCCAGCCGCACCCGGCTGATCGAATCGCTGGTCGTGCCGATCCAGTCGTCACTGAACACAGCCACGGTGCCGTGCTGGAAACCGGCGACCTCTGTCGCCAGATCGCGCAATTCCGAATCGTGGCCCGGATTTCCGTCGAGCACCACGATGCTCAGATCGATACCCTTCGCCCGGGCATCGGCCACGATCGCGGCCAGTTCGCTCTGATCATCGCCCTCGGGGGTGGCCACGCCGTTGTCTGCGAGATCGGCCCGGACCTCTGCCATGGCCTTCGAATCGAACCCGTCCGGGAGCTTGGTGGCCCTCAGGGAGAAGGCCGAGGTGTGGGTGACGGTCATCTTCCATCCGGTCTGGTCGAGCCGCATCGTCTCAGGACGCGACGGGGAATCCGTACTGGGCACGAATCGCGGGAGTACCCGTCGGCACCACCCGGCTGACTCGGACCAGCTCGAGAGGAGGTTACGCGACGAATGGAAGGCGCCCTACTCCCGCCACGCCCGGCGGGCGGCGCGCCGGGAAACCGATTCGCCGTGGCGGCCCGAAATTTTCACAGGACAAGCGTACTGTTAGGGTTGGGAACCGCGGGGAACCGGCGCCTTCCCGGGCCGGCACCTCATGCCAGAGACGTACCGCCGCCGGCACAGCCCCGCCGACGGCGTCCGCACACCCGACAAGTGGAGCTGACGTGACGAAAAGTATCGATACTTTCGGCGCCAAGGGCAACCTCGAGGTCGGAAGCAACTCCTACGAGATCTTCCGGCTCTCGGCCGTACCCGGCACCGAGAAACTCCCGTACGCACTGAAAGTCCTCGCCGAGAATCTGCTGCGCACCGAGGACGGCGCGAACATCACCGCCGACCATATCCGCGCCCTGGCGGACTGGGATCCCAGCGCCCAGCCCAGTATCGAGATCCAGTTCACCCCGGCCCGTGTGGTGATGCAGGACTTCACCGGCGTGCCCTGTGTGGTCGACCTGGCCACCATGCGCGAGGCCGTTTCCGCCCTCGGCGGCGACCCGGAGAAGGTCAATCCGCTCTCCCCCGCCGAGATGGTGATCGACCACTCACTCATCCTCGATGTCTTCGGCCGCGCCGACGCCTTCGAGCGCAATGTCGAGCTCGAATACGAGCGCAACGGTGAGCGCTACCAGTTCCTGCGCTGGGGCCAGGGCGCGTTCGACGATTTCAAGGTCGTCCCCCCGGGCACCGGCATCGTGCACCAGGTCAATATCGAGTACCTGGCGCGCACCGTCATGGTCCGCAACGGGCAGGCCTACCCCGACACCTGCGTCGGCACCGACTCACACACCACCATGGTCAACGGTCTGGGTGTGCTGGGTTGGGGCGTCGGCGGTATCGAGGCCGAGGCCGCCATGCTGGGCCAGCCGGTCTCCATGCTGATCCCGCGCGTGGTGGGCTTCAAGCTCACCGGTGAGATCAAGCCCGGCGTCACCGCCACCGACGTGGTGCTCACTGTCACCGATATGCTGCGCAAGCACGGTGTGGTCGGCAAATTCGTCGAGTTCTACGGCCGGGGCGTGGCCGAGGTCCCGCTGGCCAACCGCGCCACCCTGGGCAATATGAGCCCCGAGTTCGGCTCGACCGCGGCGATCTTCCCGATCGACGAGGAGACCGTCAACTACCTGCGCCTCACCGGCCGGACCGACGAGCAGCTGGCGCTCGTCGAGGCCTACGCCAAGGAACAGGGTATGTGGCACGATCCGGCCGCCGAACCCGTCTACTCCGAGTACCTCGAGCTGGATCTGAGCACCGTGGTGCCCTCCATCGCCGGCCCGAAGCGCCCGCAGGACCGTATCGCGCTGGACGAGTCGAAGATCGCGTTCCGCAAGGACATCCACAACTATGTGGAGGATCAGCACCCGACACCGCATTCCCAGCTGGACGAGGCGGTCGAGGAATCGTTCCCGGCCTCGGATCCGGCCAGCCTGTCCTTCGCCGACGACGGCGCCGTCGATGTGCAGTCCGCGGCGATCAACTCCCAGGGCCGGCCGTCCAAGCCGGTACGGGTCGTCTCCGAGGAACGCGGTGAGTTCATCCTGGACCACGGCGCGGTCGCGGTCGCGGGCATCACCTCCTGCACCAACACCTCCAACCCGTCGGTCATGATCGGTGCGGCGCTGCTCGCCCGTAACGCGGTGGAGAAGGGCCTGTCCAGCAAGCCGTGGGTGAAGACCAACATGGCCCCGGGCTCGCAGGTCGTCACCGACTACTACGAGAAGGCCGGCCTGTGGCCCTACCTGGAGAAGCTCGGCTTCTACCTGGGCGGTTACGGCTGCACCACCTGCATCGGCAATACCGGTCCGCTGCCCGAGGAGATCTCCAAGGCGGTCAACGACAACGACCTCACCGTCACCGCGGTGCTGTCGGGTAACCGCAACTTCGAGGGTCGCATCTCCCCCGACGTGAAGATGAACTACCTGGCCTCGCCGCCGCTGGTCATCGCCTACGCGCTCGCGGGCACCATGGACTTCGATTTCGAGAACGACGCGCTGGGCAAGGACACCCAGGGCAACCCGGTTTTCCTGAGGGACATCTGGCCCTCGGCCCAGGAAATCGACGACACCATCAAGTCGGCGATCAACCAGGAGATGTTCACCAAGTCCTACGCCGATGTCTTCAAGGGCGACGAGCGGTGGCGCAGCCTGCCCACCCCGGAGGGCAACACCTTCGAGTGGAGCGACGACTCCACCTACGTCCGCAAGGCGCCCTACTTCGACGGTATGGGCATGGAGCCGGAGGCGGTCACCGATATCACGGGCGCGCGCGTGCTGGCGCTGCTGGGCGATTCGGTCACCACCGACCACATCTCCCCCGCCGGTGCGATCAAGCCGGGCACCCCGGCCGCCGATTACCTCGACTCGCACGGTGTCGCGCGCAAGGACTACAACTCGCTGGGCTCGCGGCGCGGTAACCACGAGGTGATGATCCGCGGCACCTTCGCCAACATCCGGTTGCGCAACCAGCTCCTCGACGATGTCTCGGGCGGTTACACCCGCGACTTCACCCAGGACGGTGCTCCGCAGGCGTTCATCTACGACGCCTCGCAGAACTACCAGAAGGCCGGTATCCCGCTGGTCGTGCTGGGCGGAAAGGAATACGGTTCCGGCTCCTCGCGCGACTGGGCCGCCAAGGGCACCCGTCTGCTGGGCGTGCGGGCCGTGATCGTCGAATCGTTCGAGCGCATCCACCGTTCGAATCTGATCGGCATGGGCGTGATCCCGCTGCAGTTCCCGCAGGGTGAATCGGCCGGGTCGCTGGGCCTGACCGGTACCGAGGTCTTCGACATCACCGGTATCGAAGAGCTCAACTCGGGTACGACGCCGTCCACGGTCCACGTGACCGCGACCAAGGACGACGGCTCGACGATCGAGTTCGACGCGGTGGTCCGCATCGACACCCCCGGTGAGGCCGATTATTACCGCAACGGCGGAATCCTGCAGTATGTCCTGCGGAACATGATCAGGTCCTGATCACGCTGTGCTCGACGGCGCCTCCTCCGGCGGCGCGTGTTCGCGCCCCCGAGATCCTGTCGTCGCGTACCCGGGAATCGTATTCGCGCCGGGTATGCGACGACAGGGCGGGTACGAACGTCACTCGTAGGACTGGCTCCCGCGGGATTACGAGAGTGCCGGCAGGTCACTTGTTCGTTCGCTCGTAATCTGATGGCCCCGCGCGGTGTTCCGCCGCGCGGGGTTCGTATATCCGTTGAAGGAGAACGATGCCCAAGGTCAGCGACGATCATCTGGCCGCCCGGCGCACACAGATACTCGACGGCGCCCGGCGCTGTTTCGCCGAGTTCGGGTACGACGGCGCCACGGTGCGGCGCCTGGAAGACGCCATCGGCCTCTCCCGCGGCGCGATCTTCCATCATTTCCGGGACAAGGACGCTCTCTTCTTCGCTCTCGCGCAGGAGGATGCCGAGCGGATGGCGGATGTGGCCGCCAATCAGGGTCTCGTGCAGGTGATGCGGGATATGCTCGCCGATCCACAGGAGTACAACTGGCTGGGCACCCGGCTCGAGATCGCCCGGAGGTTACGCACCGACCCGGAGTTCCGGGCCGGCTGGACGCAGCGGTCGGCCGAGCTCACCGCGGCCACGCTGGCCCGCCTGGAGCGCCGTAAAGCGGCCGGAGCGCTGCGTGACGATGTGCCCACCGATGTCCTGCTGGGCTATCTCGACCTGGTGCTCGACGGGCTGATCGCCCGGATAGCCTCGGGGCACACCAACGAAAACCTCACCGCCGTACTGGATCTCGTCGAGGCCTCGGTGCGCCGGCGCCCCTGAGCGCACCGCACCGCGCCCACACTCCCCGGTGGGTCAACTCCCGGATTCCAGTGCGGCGAGCAGCTTCCCGGCGATCCGGTCCAGATCCCGGCGTTCGGCCGCGGTGAGCGCCGCCAGCATGCGCGTTTCGTTGGCGGTGTGCTCGGTGACCACGAGATCGACGAGTTCACGGCCCGTATCGGTCAATGCGACCCGCACCGCGCGCCGGTCGCCCGCGTCGGCGATCCGCCGCACATAACCCGCCGATTCGAGGCGGTCCAGCCGCCCGGTCATACCCGCGCGTGACAGCATGAGAGTGTCCGCGAGCGCGGAGGGTTTGAGCTCGAAGGGTTCACCCGCCCGCCGCAGTGCAGCCAGCACATCGAATTCCCCCCGCCTGAGCCCGCGCGCGAGGAACACTGCCTCGATCTCCCGTTCGGCGACGACCGCGAGCCGGCCGAGGCGGCCGAAGATCACCATCGCCGCCAGATCCAGGTCGGGACGTTCCCGTCGCCATTGCCGTTCGATGGCATCGATCGCATCTGATTCGAGTTCGGACATGGACAAGAGTCTATTCGCCGGCATATAGTTCGGTAACGAATTATTCGGCACCGAATTACCTGGGAGTCATCGTGAACACCACCCCGCACCCTCTCGCCATCCGGCAGTCCGGCGACGCCGAGACGCTGCGTACCGAATCGGTCACCATGCGCCTGCTCATCGACGCCGAGCAGGCCCACGGCTCGGTGAGCACCCTGGAGGTCACCATGGAGCGCGGCGCCGACGGCGCGGCACCGCATTTCCACACGCTCTCCGACGAGCTCTTCTACGTCGCCGAGGGCGAACTGCAACTCATGACCGGCGACCGCTTCGTCACCGTCGGCGCGGGCGGCACCGCCGTCGTGCCGAAGCGAACCACTCACGCCTTCGGCGCGACACCGGACAGCGGCGCCCGCGTCCTGATCGCTCTCATGCCCGGCGTCCAGCGCTTCGGCTACTTCCGGCTGCTCGAGCGCATCGCCCGCGGCGAGGCCACCCTGGACGAGCTCGCGGCCGCCCAGGACGAATACGACAACCACTTCGTCGACGCGCCCCACTGGTGGCAGGAACGTGCCGCGCAACGCGGCTGAACGGGGAACAACCGGGCGGCCCCGCGGGTTCGCATCGCTATGACCTTCTCCGTCCCCGTCACCGTGCGCGGTTACGAACTCGATGTCCAAGGCCATGTCAACCAAGCCGTCTACCTGCAATACGCCGAACACGCCCGCTGGGAGTTCCTGCTGGCGGCAGGTCTGCAGGCGGACAAACTGGTGGCCGCGCGGGTGGGACCGGTGGTCCTGGAGAGCACGATCAAGTACCGGCGCGAACTGCGCGGCGGCGACGATTTCCGGGTCACCTGCGAATTCGAATGGGGCAGCGGGAAAACCTACCGGATCCGGCAGGAGATGATCCGCACCGACGGCACCCTCTCGGCCGAGGTCGCGGTGGTCGGCGGGCTGCTGGATCTGGACGCTCGCCGGTTGCTCCCCGATCCCGGCGGTCGCTTCCGCGAGCTGGCGACGAATTCGGAACTTCTCGGACTCTGATCGCCGGCGGGCCGGTATCGCAGATATTTTTCCGGCGACCGGCCACCGACCGGATCCCGGAAATATTCCACCACAGGAAATTTTCCGGAAACAAGATCAGGTATCCGAACAGGGCAAATACAGCGATATCGGCCGCTGAAGCGGCCGTACGGCGATATGATCCGGACGCGCTCGGGGCGTGGCACAGTGCGAGCAAGATCGGAGAATTTCAGATGACCGATACCCTCCACCTCCTCGGCACACCCGAATGCGGTGCGGTCGCCGTCCTCACGGGTGTGCTGGCCGGCGAGTCCGATCGCGAGATCCGCGTCCGGGTGTCCGACGGGACGTGGGCCTTCCGCCGCGACGACGTACTCGCCCTCCGGCCGCTCGGTGACCGAGGCCCCGGTCACCGGGTCCGCGTCGAGATACGCCCCGGCAGCACCGCCGATTTCACCCGTCGCCTGCGCATCGACGTCGCCGAGCGGCCGCTGACGCTGGCCGCACCACCTTCGGAGGCGTTCGGTGACCTCCAGCTCCAGCTGCTCACCGAATCCTGGGCCCAGCACCTCGACCTGCCCGACACCCCCGAGTTCCCGGCGACGTTCACCTGCGCGCAAACCAGGTCGCACAACACCAGCGACGACGGTATCCACACCGACAGTTTCGACTGAGCGGCGGGCGCGATGAGCACCCGGGAGACCGCGGCGATCCTCATCGTCTCCGAATCCGACGATCTGCACGCCGCCGCCATGGAGGCGACTCTGCGGGAACAGCACGCGATCGTGCCGCTACGACTGGATCTGCGCGATTTCCCGCGCGAACCGGGCAGTTTCCGGCTGGACGAGGCGGGCGTGCAGCGGTCACTGGCCGGACTGGACGGACTGGACGAGGTCCGGTCGGTCTGGTGGCGGCGGCCCCACCCGGCCTCGGTGCCGTCCGGCGTCCGCGCCGACGACGACGCCTACCGGCAGGCCGAATGCGACGGTTTCGTCCAGGGACTGCTGTGGTCGCTCGGTGCCCAGTGGGTGAACGATCCCGGTAACGATCGCATCGCCCACCGCAAGATCGTTCAACTCGACACCGCGCGGCGAGCCGGCTGCGCTGTCCCGGAGACCTTGGTCACCAACGATCCGGCCGCAGCCCGTGAGTTCATCGAAACCTCCGGCGAGCGTGTCGTTTTCAAACGCACGGGCACCTCCCGCGCCGAATTCTCCGAGACCCGGATGATCACCGCTACCGAGCTGGACCGGCTCACCGGTATCCGCTGGGCGCCCACCATCTTCCAGCGCTATATCGACCCGGAATGCGATCTGCGAGTCGTGTGGGTGGACGGGCAGGAGTGGGCCGTGCGCATCGATTCCCGGGCCGGTGCCGGCCGGGTGGACTCCCGGCTGGACACCTCGGTCGATTTCGCACCCGCACTGCTACCCGCGAGCGTCAGCAAACCGCTGGCGACGCTGATGGGCACGCTGGGGCTGAGTTTCGGCGTGCTCGATCTGCGGGTCGGCCTCGACGGTGAGTACTACTTCCTCGAGATCAACCCGCAGGGACAGTTCGCCTATCTCGAGATCAAGACCGGATTGCCGATCTTCACCAGTCTCGCCAACCTCCTGGCGTCCGGGGACGGCTCGGTCGCCGGCTGGTGAGCTCCCCACCCGCACCCCCGTCACGCGCCGCTTCCCGCCGCCGGGGTGACACCCCGGCGGCGGAGCCTGCGGATACGGTGGACTAGCGGGCTTTACGGCGGTTGGCACCGCCGCGGCTGCGGAGCTGCACATGCGACTCCGTCAGCACATTGTGGATGAACCCGTAGGAGCGTCCGGTCGCACGTGCCAGCGACCGGATACTCGCCCCCGCCTCGTATTGCTTCTTCAACTGGGTTTGCAGGCGATCCCGTGACTTACCCGTAACGCGGGTGCCCTTGCCCAATGTGCTCTTGCTCTGTACCGGCCTGTCGCCCATGGCTTCCTCCGAGTCGCCGAGCAGCGTCACTCTCAGGCTAAGCACTCCGCGACCATCCGGCAATGAGTTCTTGTGATGAAACTCACGCGAGCTGAATCAATTCCAGGTACTCGGCGGACCAGTGGTCCTCGGTGCCGTCCGGGAGCAAGATCACCCGTTCCGGGTTCAGTGCCTCGGCGGCGCCCGGATCGTGGGTTACCAGCACCACCGCACCCGCATAGGTACGCAGTGCGTCGAGGACCTGTTCCCGTGAGATCGGGTCGAGGTTGTTGGTGGGTTCGTCGAGCAACAGTACGTTCGCCGCGGACGAGACCAGTCCGGCCAGCGCCAGCCGGGTCTTCTCACCGCCGGACAGCGTTCCGGCGGGCTGTTCCAGCTGCGGACCGGTGAACATGAAGGCACCGAGCAGGCCGCGCAACTCCTGCTCACCGGCATCCGGCGCCGCGTGCCGGATGTTCTCCCAGACCGAGGCCGAATCGTCGAGGGTGTCGTGCTCCTGCGCGAAGTAGCCCACCTTGAGTCCATGGCCCGGTACCAAGCCGCCCGCGGTGGGTTCCTCGGTACCGGCCAGCAGTCGCAGCAGTGTGGTCTTACCGGCACCGTTGAGACCGAGCACCACCACCCGGCTGCCGCGGTCGATGGCCAGGTCCACACCGGTGAAGATCTCCAACGAGCCGTAGACCTTGGTGAGGTTCTCGGCCATCAGCGGCGTCTTCCCGCACGGGGCCGGTTCGGGGAACTTGATCCGCGCGACCTTGTCGGCCACGCGCACCTCGTCCAGTTCCGACATCAGCCGGTCGGCACGTTTGGCCATATTCTGCGCGGCAACGGCTTTGGTGGCCTTGGCGCCGAGCTTGGCCGCCTGGGCCCGCAATGCCGAGGCCTTCTTCTCGGCGTTCGCCCGCTCACGGCGGCGGCGCTGCTCGTCGGTGGCCCGGGCGTCGAGGTATTTCTGCCAGCCCATGTTGTACACATCGGCCTCCCCGCGCACCGCGTCGAGGAACCAGACCTTGTTGACGACATCGGCGAGCAGTTCGACATCGTGGCTGATCACGATCAGGCCGCCGTCGTGGTTCTGCAGGAAACCGCGCAGCCAGGTGATGGAATCGGCGTCGAGATGGTTGGTCGGCTCGTCCAGCAGCAGGGTGGTGTCGGACCGGCCACCGCTACCGTCGGAGGCGGCGAACAGGATGCGCGCCAGTTCGATTCGCCGCCGCTGACCGCCGGACAGGGTCCGCAGGGCCTGGTCCAGTACTCGATCCGGCAGACCGAGGCTGTTGCAGATACGGGCCGCTTCGCTCTCGGCCACGTATCCGCCGAGAGCGGAGAACCGATCCTCGAGGCGACCGTACTTGCGGACGGCGCGTTCGCGTTCGGTCTCGTCGGCCAGTTCGGCCATCAGCGCCTGCTGCTTTTCCATATCGCGGATCAACGCGTCCAGACCGCGCGCGGAGAGCACCCGGTCCCGGGCCAGCACGTCGAGATTTCCCTCGCGCGGATCCTGCGGGAGATAGCCGATATCACTGGATCGCGTGAGGGTCCCGGCGTAGGGCTCGCCTTCGCCGGCCAGGATGCGCAGGGTGGTGGTCTTACCGGCGCCGTTACGTCCGACCAGGCCGATCCGGTCGCCGGCCTGTACCCGCAGCGCCGGGCCGGGCGCGGACAGCAAAGTACGGACGCCGGCCCGGACCTCGAGGTCGGTCGCGGTGATCACAGATATCTCCTTGGCACACGGGTTGGGGGCAGGGGCCCGGCTCGCCCGACAGTGGGCCCATCCACCGATCAGCGGATGTGTCCGGACACGGAACCACCGATTTTACCCGGACCGTGACACTGCCCGGTCACGGCGGCCGCCGGCCGGTCCGCGCCCGCCGGCGGCTCGGGTGGGCACGGTAACGTGCCCGGATATGAGCACCGATCTGTTGGGCAAGAGCGCGCTGGTCTCCGGAGCCAGCCGTGGTATCGGCTATGCGGTGGCCGCCGAGCTGCTGAGCCGGGGCGCGAATGTGCTGATCACCGCACGCAAGCCCGAACCACTGGAGAAGGCCGCCGCCGAACTGCGGGCGCTGGGACATCAGGGCGAGGTCGTCGCGATCGCCGGTAACTCCGGTGACGACGAGGCGCGCAGCGCCGCCGTGCAACGCGCGGTCGCCGAATTCGGCTCGTTGGACATCCTGATCAACAACACCGGGATCAACCCGGTGTACGGCGCGCTGATGGAAGCCGATCTCGACGCGGTGCGCAAGATCTTCGATGTCAACGTCGTCGCCGCGCTCGGCTACATCCAGGAGGCCTACAAGGCCTGGATGGGCGAACACGGCGGTGCCGTGGTGAATGTGGCCAGTGTCGCCGGTATCCGCTCCACCGGGGTGATCGCGGCCTACGGGGCGTCCAAGGCGGCTCTCATCCGGCTCACCGACGAACTGGCCTGGCAGCTGGGCCCGAAGATCCGGGTCAACGCGGTGGCGCCGGGTGTGGTGAAGACCAGTTTCGCCGACGCCCTGTACTCGGCGGACGAGGAAGCCGCCGCGCAGGTCTATCCGATGAAGCGACTGGGCTCGCCGGAGGATGTGGCGCGGTTGATCGCGTTCCTGGCTTCCGACCAGGCAGCCTGGATCACCGGTGAGACGGTGCGGGTCGACGGCGGCCTGCTGTCGACCGGCGGTATCTGATTCGATCTATCAGGGCCGGGGCGGTGTGCGCACCGCCCCGGCCCGTGCTGTACTTCCCGGCCTCCACGCCGGACCTCCGGTCCCGGAGACTCGGTCCGGCCTGTGGTCTCAGGCGCGATGCGGCAGATTCTGCAACCGGACCTGGCCGCGGGCGATCAGACGCCCGTCCTCGTCGGTGACGACCACCTGCCACAGCTGCTGCATTCCGCCGCGATGCAGCGGGGTGGCTTCGGCGGTCAATTTGCCGTCGCGGACCGCGCGCAGGAAATCGGTGTTGTTGTTGACCCCGACCACCACGCCGCGTTCGCCGTACCAGGCGGCGCCGCCGGTGCTGGCCAGCGTCTCCACCACGGTGCACAGCACGCCGCCGTTCTGGATACCGGCGGGCTGATGCAGTTGCGGGGTGACAATCCATTCACCGCGGACGCGATCGGGGCCCAGTTCGGTCACGCGCAGACCGAGCAGATCCGCGAAAGTGCCCTTGCTGACCTCGTTGAGTTGTTCGGCACTGAGATCGGCCATCGACAGGGGGCGGGTCTGCTGTTCGGTCATGGCTCCCACAATCGCATGCCCGGCCCGGGCCGGAAAGCACGGGCCGGTGGTCACGACCGGAAATGGGGCGGCGGATCCCACCTCGAGGGTGGGATCCGCCGCGGGCATTGGATCGGGGGTCACCGCAGCCCTCGGGACTCTCGCGCGATCCGTACGCCGGTTATGAGTATAGGTCAGCCTTACCTAACTAGGCAACACGTTGCGCCCGCCGGATCGCCATCCCGCGTTCTTCCAGCGCCATCAACAGGCCCTGCCCCCGGCGTGCACCCGCGACCGGATCGGTACAGGCCAGATCCGGAACGTAGGTGGCGGCGCCCGAAACGGATTCGGCCACCAGCGCCCAGAAACGGCGCGGGGTCAGGCCCGCGCACCGCGCCAGCGCGCCCTGCACGAGCAGCAACGAGGGTTCGCAACGGTAGGCCAGCCACACCCACATCGCCCGTTCGCACGGTAGCGACACCACCCCGGGCGACCCCTCCAGTGGATCACCGGCCACGACCCGGATCGTGGTGTCGGCCAGCCCGGCCCAATCGATCCCGCCGTCGTTGTCGGTGTGGATCCAGACATTCTCCAGTCCGGGATCCCAGGCCCGGCCGTCGGCGATCCACAACGCCGCAACCCGGCCGACCACGGCGTGGATGAGCGCGGTGGCCACCACTTCCGAGGCGGCGGTCGCGCTGATCATCTCCGCGGCATGCCGCCGGTACATCAGCTCGATCCGGCCCTCCCGCAACCCGGCGGACAGCGCCCACCAGCGCCGCTTGCCCTGTTCGGACATCGCCGCGGCGGCATATACGCGCGGATGTTCCGGCTGCAGGGACCGTAAGCGGGAACATGCCGAGCCGAATGCCGCCTCGTACGGACGGGGGATACGCACAGTGGCGAGTTCGGACATTCGAACCTCCTCGAGATCGGCGTCGCAGCAACGACTTGATCGAAAGATAGGTTAGCCTTACCAGACCTAGCAAGTACTTCCCGGGAACGAGGATGTAACGAGCCCGTGACGGCCCAGGACCCCCTCATGTCGATGCCGCATGCCCGCGAACGACCCCGTCGGCATGCCTGCACCGAAGCGGACAGCCCACCTTCCCGGCGACACCGGGCGCGGGCCGTCGGACACCGACCCGGACGCCGGACGCGTGGGAGCGCACCCACTGCCGACGGCAACACCACACATCCGGCGTTTTGGGTGTTCCACGGCCTATGATCTATCCCACGCGGTTACGACACCCTGTAGTACGGCACAGCGTCGTTGTAGTCGTAAAATCAAAAGATGGCTGGACTTGGTGAGCTCGAGAAAGCGGTTATGGACCAACTGTGGTCGGCCGATGAACCACAAACGGTCCGGCAGGTGCACGAGGCCCTGTCGGCGCGCCGCGAACTCGCGTACACCACGGTGATGACCGTGCTGCAGCGTCTCGCGAAGAAGAATCTGGTGGTGCAGCGTCGCGACGACCGCGCCCACCGGTACGCTCCGGTACACACCCGCGACGAGCTGGTCGCCGGTCTCATGATGGACGCGCTACAACAAGCCGACGAGGCCGGTAGCCGGGCCGCGGCCCTGGTGCACTTCGTGGAGCAGGTCGGCAAGGACGAGGCCGCGGCCCTGCGGGACGCACTCGCTAAGCTCGAAGCAACCGAGGACTAGCCCCGCCGCGACCGACCTCGGACCCTGGCCCCACAACGCAGTGAGCAGAGTCGATGAACGCAGCAGCACCGGCCTTCGCCGTACTTGCCTTGCTTCTCGCCGGTCCGGTCCCGGAAGCGCTCAGTAAAGCGACCTGGACCTATCGCGTACCCCGTGCCGCGCTGGTGCTCTGGCAGGCCATTGCGCTGGCCGCCGTGCTGAGCGCATTCAGTTCCGGGCTCGCCATCGCGGCCGAACTCCTGGTTCCCGGCCACGACGGCCGGCCCACGACCAAGCCCACCGACGAGATCGACGCGCTGGGCCTGCCGCTGTGGCTGGCCTACGTTTCGGTGTTCATGCTGACCCTGCTCGTCGGCGCACGCCTGGTCTATGCCTCGATACGGGTCGGCGTACACACCCGTCGCCGCCGCGCCCGCCACCGCATGCTGGTGGATCTGCTCGATCAGAGCGGCCCGGTCCGCCGCGCCGCCGATATCCGGGTGCTCTCGGCCACCGAACCCATCGCCTACTGCCTGCCGGGGCTGCGGCGGCGGGTCGTGGTGAGCGCCGGCACCCTCGACAACCTCAACGAGCAGGAACTCACCGCCATCCTCAGCCATGAACGGTCCCATCTGCGGGCCCGACACGATCTCGTACTCGAGGCGTTCACCGCCGCACACGAGGCCTTCCCCCGGTTCGTCCGCAGTAAATCCGCACTGGATTCGGTGAAACTGCTGATCGAACTGCTCGCCGACGATTCCGCGGTCAAGGTCACCGGGCCCAAACCACTGGCCCGGGCACTGGTGGCGTGCTCGAAATCGACCGCCCCGCAGGGCGCCCTGGCGGTGGGTGGCCCCAGCACCCTGATCCGCATCCAGCGCTTGGCCGGCCCGCTGGGCGATTTCCGCATCGCCGGCGCCGCCTATCTCGCCTCGATCGCGATTCTGGTGGTGCCGACGCTGGCGGTCGCGATTCCCTGGCTGGTCGAGTTGAGCCGGTTGTTCCGTGCCTGACCCCGCGTCGCCGGACACCGGGACCTCGGCCGATCAGGCGGACGCCCGCCGCACTCCCCCACCCTTCGCCCGGCTCGGATTGCCGGTACTCACCGTGCAAGCCTTACGGCGCGAGGACATCACCGAACCGCTGCCCATCCAAGCGGCCGCCGTTCCCGACGCTATGGCCGGTCGCGACGTACTCGGCCGCGCGCCCACCGGTTCCGGGAAAACACTGGCATTCGGGCTGCCGATCCTCGCCCGGCTGGCCGGGGCGCCGGCGATCGCACGCGCCCCCCGGGGCCTGATCCTGGCTCCCACGCGGGAACTGGCCCTGCAGATCGAGCGGGCCCTCGAACCTTTCGCACTGGGCCTGCGACTCGGTACCGCGGTGGGCGGTATGCCTCTCGCCCGGCAGAGCGAGAAATTGCAGCGCGGTGTGGACCTGCTGATCGCCACTCCCGGTCGCCTCGCGGATCTGGTCGAACAGGGCGCGGCCGTCCTGGACGAGGTCCGGATCACCGCGATCGACGAGGCCGACCATATGGCCGATTTCGGTTTCCTGCCGCAGGTCCGGCGATTACTGGATCTCGTCCCCGGTGACGGGCAGCGGCTGCTCTTCTCCGCGACCCTGGACGACGAATCGGTACAGGATCTCGTGCGGCGGTATCTACGCGATCCGGTCACCCACTCGGTAGCCGCGGAACCGGAGACCACCACAGCGACCCATCACCTGCTGTACGTCGACGCCGCGGACAAACCGGCCGTACTCGCCGAGATAGCCGCCCGCGACGGCCGCACACTACTGTTCGCCCGCACCCAGTACGGCGCCGAGAAACTCACCCGCCGACTCCGCGACCAGGGGATAAGCGTCGCGGCGCTACACGGCGGCAAAGCGCAGAACCGGCGTATCAGGACCCTGGCGGCCTTCGCGGACGGCGGTATCTCCGCACTGGTGGCCACCGATGTCGCCGCCCGCGGAATCCATGTGGACGCGGTTTCACTGGTCGTGCACGCCGATCCCCCGTCCGACGCCAAGGATTATGTCCACCGGGCCGGCCGTACCGCCCGTGCGGGCGCCGGCGGAACGGTGATCACCGTGGTCACCCCGGACCAGCGCGCGGAAGTGGCGGCACTGACGGCCGCCGCCGGTATCCAGGTGGTGGAGCACACAGTACGGCCGGGTGACCGCGATATCGGTCACCTCACCGGTGCCCGCACCCCGCCCGGACCCACTGCGGCCGCAGCCCCCGCGAATCCACCGGCCGCTCAGCGCGGTCACTTCCGCGGCCAGGGCGCCCGGGGCCGGACCCGTGCCGGTGACGCGAAACCGTCCCCCGGCAGGCGGCCCCGACGGCGACCCTCCCGGTGAATCCGAAAGGCGCCCGCGCCGACAGGCCATCCCGATTACCATGGGCGCAGTGCAGTTTCTCCCCGGACATCACCCGCCGTACGACCTGACCTACAACGACGTCTTCCTGGTCCCGAACCGCACCGATATCGCCTCCCGGTTCGACGTCGACCTCGCGACGGCCGACGGTTCCGGCACCACCATTCCGCTCGTCGTCGCCAATATGACCGCGGTCGCCGGGCGCCGGATGGCCGAAACCGTGGCCCGGCGCGGCGGCATCGTGGTGCTGCCACAGGATCTGCCCAACAGTGCCGTCGCCGAGACCATCTCCTTCGTCAAGAGCCGCTCCCTCATCGCCGATACCCCGGTCACGCTCACCGGTGATCATTCCGTCTCCGATGCCCTGGCTCTGATCCACAAGCGGGCGCACGGCGCGGTCGTCGTGGTCGACAACGGACGGCCGGTCGGGCTCGTGACCGAGGCGGCCTGCGCGGACGTCGATCGGTTCGCCCGGTTGCACGAAGTCGCCACTACGGATTTCGTCACCGTCGCGGCGACCGCCGAGGCCGCCGATATCTTCGACCGCCTCGAGGCAGCCCACACCGACGGGCCCGCTGTACTCCTCGCCCCGGACGGCACCCTCGCCGGGGTTCTCACCCGGACCGGCGCGGTGCGCGACGGGATCTACCGCCCGGCGGTCGACGGCAGCGGCAAGCTGCGGATCGCGGCCGCGGTCGGGATCAACGGGGATGTCCCCGCCAAGGCCAAAGCACTCGTGGATGCGGGCGCCGATGTGCTGGTGGTGGACACCGCGCACGGTCACCAGGTGAAGATGCTGGAAACCCTGCGCGCCATCCGGGATCTCGGCCTGGGCGTCCCGCTGGCCGCCGGTAACACCGTATCGGCCGAGGGCACCCGGGATCTGATCGAAGCGGGCGCCGATATCGTCAAGGTCGGTGTCGGACCGGGCGCCATGTGTACCACCCGGATGATGACCGGGGTGGGCCGCCCGCAGTTCTCGGCGGTGGCCGAATGCGCGGCCGCGGCCGCGGAACTGGGTGCCCATGTCTGGGCCGACGGCGGTGTCCGCCATCCGCGCGATGTCGCGCTGGCGCTCGCTGCGGGCGCGAGCAACGTCATGATCGGCTCGTGGTTCGCGGGTACCTACGAATCCCCCGGTGACCTGCGAATCGACCGCAACGGCAATGCGTACAAGGAGAGCTTCGGCATGGCCTCCAAGCGCGCGGTCGCGGCCCGCACCGCGACCGATCGCGGTTATGAGCGTGCCCGCAAGGCCCTGTTCGAGGAGGGTATCTCCAGTTCCCGGATGCAACTGGATCCGGAACGTCCCGGCGTCGAGGATCTCATCGACCACATCTGCTCCGGTGTCCGCAGCGCCTGCACCTATGCCGGTGCCCGCACCCTCGCGGAATTCCGCGAGGGTGCGGTGGTCGGTGTGCAGTCGGCGGCCGGCTTCGCCGAAGGCCGCCCGCTGCCCGGCGGATGGTGAGCCCGGCCACACCCACGGACGACGCCGCCCCCGCGACCGTGCGCCCCCGCGCATGGTCGCGGTAGCATGAGAGTCGCCGGCGACCGTCGGCCGAGTTCATCAGGACGAAAGGATCCAGTTGTCACCCGCGTCCGAGGGCGCCACTCAGGAGGGCTCATCTATCGAGCCGGGTGACAGACCCGGCGTCCTCCACTGCACGACCCTCCCCCCGCATCCGGCCCTGTCCACATCGCTGATCCCGATGTCCGCCGGGTGGTGGTGATATGGCCGTCGCACTCACCGTCCTCAGCCTGATCGGGTTCGTGGCGCTCACCGCGGGCACCGCGTTGTTCGTCGCCGCGGAATTCTCGCTCACCGCACTGGAACGCAGTACCGTCGAAGCGCACGCCCGCGACGGCGATGTCCGGGCCCGCGCGGTCCGCCAGGCACACCGCACCCTGTCCTTCCAGCTGTCCGGCGCCCAACTCGGTATCACCATCACGACACTGATCACCGGTTATATCGCCGAACCCGTGCTGGCTCGGTTACTCGAACCGTTGTTCGGCCTGGTCGGGGTCCCGGATTCCGCCGTCACCGGCATCTCGCTGGTCCTCGCGCTGATCCTGGCGACCTCGCTGTCGATGATCTACGGCGAGCTCGTTCCGAAGAACATCGCGATCGCCTCGCCGATGGCCACCGCCCGCGCGACCGCCGGGCCGATGGTGGCGTTCTCGGCGGTGTTCAAACCGATGATCCAGTTCCTGAACGGCACAGCCAACTGGGCGGTGCGCCGGTTCGGGGTGGAGCCGGCCGAGGAACTCCGTTCGGCCCGGTCTCCGCAGGAACTCGGGTCGCTGGTCCGCACCTCGGCCCAGCACGGCGCCCTCGATCAGCGCACCGCGCAACTGCTCGACCGCTCCCTGCAGTTCGGCGAACGCAGCGCGGAGGAGCTGATGACACCGCGGGTGAAGATCGAAGCACTCGAGCGCACCGACACCATCGGCGATCTGCTCGCCGCCGCCGCCCGCACCGGTTTCTCCCGGTTCCCGGTGATCGACGGCGATCTGGACAACACACTCGGCATCGTGCACGTCAAACAGGCCTTCACCCATCCCGCGCCGACCCGCGCCGGAGTGGGGCTCGCGCAGATCGCGCAGCCGGTGCCGGTGGTGCCGGCCAGTCTCGACGGTGACGAGGTCCTGGAGCGGGTCCGCGCGGACGGAATGCAGGTCGCGTTGGTCGTCGACGAGTACGGCGGCACCGCGGGGCTGGTCACCATGGAGGACATCATCGAGGAGATCCTCGGTGATGTCCGCGACGAGCACGACGAAGAAGAACGGGACGTACGCCGGGTATCCGACGGCTGGGACTGTTCGGGTCTGCTGCGGATCGACGAGGTGACGCGGGCGACCGGGTACATCGCCCCCGAGGGCGAATACGAAACCCTGGGCGGCCTGGTGCTCACCCGTCTCGGCCGGATCCCGGTGACCGGCGATACCGTGATCCTGCCGCCACGCCGCGGCCGCGACCGGCGCCACAGCGACGGCCAGGCCGGCTGGCTGGCCCGGGTCGAACGGATGGACGGGCGCCGGATCGATCGAGTCCGGCTGGTCCCGGCCGACGTCGAGGCCATCGCCCTGCGTGAACAGCAGCCGACCGGCCGGGAGGTCCACCATGGGTGACCTGTTCGGAGTGGCCCTGACCGTGATCCTGCTGGCCGGTAACGCCTTCTTCGTCGGCGCCGAATTCGCGCTGATCTCCGCTCGTCGCGACCGGCTCGAGGCGCTGGCGGCGCAAGGGAAACGCAACGCCGACACGGTGATCCGGGCCGGGCAGAACCTGTCGATGATGCTGGCCGCCGCGCAGCTCGGCATCACCATCTGTTCGATCCTGCTGGGCCGCATCGGTGAACCCGCGGTCGCCCACCTGCTGGAGCGGCCGTTCGAACTGGCCGGGCTGCCGGAGGCACTGCTGCATCCGGTGTCGTTCGTGCTGGCCTTGACGATCGTGGTGATCCTGCACATCCTGCTGGGCGAGATGATCCCGAAGAACATCGCGCTGGCCGGACCCGAACGCAGTGCGCTACTGCTGGTGCCGCTGCACCTGGCCTGGCTGCGGATCGCGCGTCCGCTCATCGCGATCTACAACTTCGCCGCCAATCTGAGCCTGCGGATGTTGCGAATCGAACCCAAGGACGAGCTCGAGGCCGCGGTCTCCAGTGACGAACTGGCCGAGATGATCGGCGAATCCCGGTCGGAGGGCCTGCTCGACGAAGAGGAGCACCGCCGGCTCACCCAGGCACTCGGTACCGGAGAGCGGTTCGTGTCCGAAGTCATGGTGCCGCTGGCGCAGGTCCGGACGATTCCGCTGCGTGCCCGCGGCACCACCCTCGGCGATATCGAGAACGCGGTCGCCGAAACCGGGTTCTCCCGGTATCCGGTCCGCGCCTCGGACGGATCCCTCGTCGGGTACCTGCATGTGAAGGATGTGCTGGACAAGGTGTCCGACGAAACCGCGGGCCCGAACACCGAGATACCGCGCACCGATATCCGGCCGCTGCCCACGGTGCTGATGGGCACCACGCTCTACGAGGCGCTGGCCCGGTTGCGACGCACCAGCAGTCATCTGGGCCGGGTGGTGGACGGGCGCGGCAATACCGTCGGCATCGTCGCGCTCGAGGATCTCGTCGAGGAGTTCGTCGGCACCGTCCGCGATACCACGCACCGGGTCGCCGAATGACGGCTGCGGCCCTGCGCTCGGTGCTCGGCGCGGCCGAGTGGCGGTCGCGCGCCGGGGCGCATCGAGACCGCCTGGATACCCTGGCGGGCCCGTACCTGCGGGCACGGGCCGCCGGGGCGAAACATCCCGTACTCGACTTCCTGTTCACCTACTACGGACACAAACCTGCGCAACTGCGACGCTGGCATCCGGGCTTCGGGGTCGCGATCGCCGACGCCACCGAGTACATCGGCCTGCGCGGATACCACCGGATCGATGCGCCGGGGGCGGCAGCCGAACCGGTGCTGACCGCCGATCCCGCGTTCCTGCGCGCCCGCGCGGATACCGCCACCTACATCGCGGATCTGCTGCGGGCGACCGCCGCCCGCCCCGCCCAGCTGTCCTGCTTCGGTCTGCACGAATGGGCGATGGTGTACCGGACCGAGGAGGTCCGCCACGATGCGGTACCGCTCCGGCTCGGCACCCGCGGCACGGACGAGGTGGTCGAATCGATGCCGGTGCGCTGCACCCATTTCGACGCGTTCCGATTCTTCACTCCGCCCGCGGTTCCCCGGAACAACCGGTTCCTGACCCGTGCGGATCAGGTCGGCAGCGAACAGCCGGGCTGTCTACACGCGAATATGGATCTGTACAAGTGGGGGTTCAAGCTCACCCCGCTGATCTCGTCGGATCTACTGCTGGACTGTTTCGAGTTGGCGATGGACGCCCGCGAACTCGATATGCGGGCCAGCCCTTACGATCTGCGCGCACACGGCTACGAACCCATCCTCATCGAGACCCCGGCGGGCCGGGCCGAATACGTTCGGCGCCAGGCCGGGATCGCGAACCGGGCGGAACCACTGCGGGCGCGGCTGCTCGCGGACCTGGAAGCACTGCTGGAACAGGCGCCCGAGTAACGCGCAGTTCTTCCGAGCGGTGGTCCCCTCGGGGTTGGGAAAACCTCAGCGTGCGGGGCGAGTTCGCGTCGGCCGGAGTCTCGCTCGCGCCCGGGGCGCCCCGCACTCGACCAGGGCTCGCCGGCAGGCTGTTCGTTCGGCGCCCATCGAGAAGAACTCTCCCGAAGTCCGAGGTCCGTTATCGACATGGAGATTCGAAGACCGACCTTCGCGATCCATGGCACCGGAGCTCGCTGTCGATGGCTGTGTAACTGCCTTTCCGCGACCCTCAGGCGCGGGGGCCATCCAGGCCGATACACCGGTCATGAGGCTGCGCGTTGACATATGCAGGTGAATACCTGCATACTTTCGGCGTGCGATCCGAACCCGATATGGACGCAGTTTTCAAGGCGCTGGCAGACGGCACTCGCCGACTGCTGCTGGACCGGCTGCGGGAGCGTAACGGCCAGACGCTGCGGGAGCTTTGCGAGCGCGTCGATATGGCCCGGCAGTCGTTGACCCAACATCTCGACATTCTCGAGCGGGCCGGGCTGGTGACAGTGCTGCGGCGCGGACGAGAGCGGGTGCACTACATCAATCCGACACCGATTCACGACATCGAACAACGCTGGATCTCCGTCTTCGACCGCCCCCGGCTGGATGTCCTGCGCGCCATCAAGAACCAGGCAGAGGAGTACCCCATGACCGCCACTGTGCCGAGCTACGTCTACGTCACCTACATTCACGCCGACGCCGAGCATGTATGGAAGGCGCTGACCGACGCCGACCTGACCGCCCAGTACTGGTTCCACGAGAATGTGTCCGACTGGCAGCCCGGTTCGCCCTGGGAGCACCGCCGCGCCGACGGCTCCGGCACGGTCGACGTAGTCGGCGAGGTACTCGAGTCCGAACCGCCGACGAAGCTGGTCCTCACCTTCGAGGATTCCCCCGGGGCGGAACGCCCGCCGTCGGTGGTCACCTTCCTGATCGAGTCCCATCGGGACATCGTCCGACTCACCGTCACCCACGAAAAACTGCCGAACGAGCAGATGCGGCAAGGCATTTCGCGCGGTTGGCCCTCGGTGGTCGCCAACCTCAAGTCCCTGCTGGAAACCGGCAAGGTCCTCCCCCAGGCCCCGTGGGAAATGGATTCGGCGGCGCACGCCTGATGTTGGATACCACCGCGTTGCGCGAGGCCTACGACTCGCTCCTGGAAGCAGCTCGCACCGTCGCCGATTCGGCCCACCTGCGGACGCCCCCGCCGGGTGAATGGGATGCCGATCGAATCCTGGCCCACGTCTGTCTCGTCACCGCCGGCACCATCGCCGCGGTGGCGGCGGTCGCGGCGGGCGAACACACCACCTACGACAATCGCCACGCCCTCGACACCTGGACCATCGACCGCGTGGCCGAACGGGCCGGCGGGCGCTCCGGCCTGCGCGCGCGCCTGCGCCGCCAGGCGGAGATCCTCTGCGGCTTCGGCGGACCCGCCCTGTCCGATGCCGAACTCGACAGCCCCGTCCCGCTCCTCGGACTGTCCGCGGGCGCACTGCTCACCGATGCGGTCGTGCCGCTGCGGGGGCTGTTCGCGGGCCTGGCCGATATCGAAATCCCCAACCACACCCGGCAACTGCTGGCCCTACTGCCCGAAGGGGCCGCCGTCGGACACGAGCGGTGACCGGAAGGCCCGATCCGATCGACCGCCGGCACGTACCGCTCGGCGGCCCGGGCGATCACCGCGTTCGTCGCGACGGTCCGACACTGCGCCCGTTCGGCCCGGGCTCGCCGGCGACGTACACGAAAGGCCGCTTCGCGGCATAGATGAGGTCGCTCTGCCGGCTCGGTAGCCGGTGAACGAGAGTCCGAGCAGCGATCAATCGGACGACCGGGGTGTTCGCCACATCGGCCACAGGTCCGGACCACCCGGGACACTGACGATCCCGGTGACCTCGAACCCGAATCGTTCGTAGTAGGCGATGTTCACCCGCTTGCTGGATTCGAGATAGGCCGGTATCCCGTCGCGGTCGCACCGCTCGAGCCGGGAGCGCAGCAGGGCCTGCCCGAAGCCGTGGCCGCGCCGGTCCGGGTCGGTGCCTATGGTGGCGAGGTACCAGTGCGGCTCGTCCGGGTGTACCGCGGACATGAGGTCCACCAGTTCTTTACCTGCTCGCAGCCGCCCGCCGAACGCTCGGGCCAGCTGAGGGAACATGCGCAGTTCACGCCACGGAGAAGGTTTCCAATTTCCCGGTGCGTCCCACAGCGCGGCCCCGCCGATCACACCGGACGGTTCCACCGCGATATCCACACCGCCCGAGGCGAAATGCTGGTGCCGGGTCTGGGTCGCGAACAGGCGTGGCAGGCCGAGCGCGCGGCGCCGCGGATTCGGCCAGAGCCACTCCATGACCGGATCGTCCTGGAAGGCCACGGCCAGCGTATGCGCCAGCGCATCCGTTTCGGCGCGACGGGCCGGTCGTACCTCGGGCGGGGTCGGCATGGTTGCGTCCTAACTCTCGATAGCCGGGCTCGACCAGGACGAAGGGTAGCCCGCGCCTGTGACAACCGGCCGAACCCCAGCGCACCGGGACGACCGGAACGGGAGGGACGCCGCTGCCGGAGCTCCACCGCCTCCCGCGGAGCCGCCTGCCCCGACCGAGGCCCGGACAGCTCCGGGTGGCCGCACCTACCTCGATGTTCGGCGAAAACCCCTGTCCCCCCGTTCCCTGATGGCTACTATCTGAACACAATCCGGGATGTGTACCGAACCCTCCCGGATACCGGGTCGGGTGAAACAGTTCGGAAGCGTGAGGATGCAATGGGGCGTCCCTTCGGAAAACTGCGTCGAACCAGGGCTCTGGCCTTGGGAACGGTGGGCGTGATCGCCGCGGTCATGCTGCCCGGCAGCGCGTCGGCGGATCTGCAGTCCGATATCCAGAACCAGGTCCGGGAATTCCTCGATGTGGGCCGAACCTCGGTGCCCCGCGCCGAATGCGGGCCGGGGTCGATGCCCGAACCCGGCTTCCAGGGCGATGTTCCGGCCGCCGACCGCGACAGCGGCCGCAGCACGCAGGGCTACCGGTGCAATATGTCGATGGTCGGCCAGTTCGCCGGGCGCGGCGCCGGGATCACCTCCACCAGTTTCGAACACTGCGCCTATATGGGGACGTTCTTTCCCGGGAACCTGCTGCACCAGAACGGCGGCGTCCAAGTGCTGGATGTCTCCGATCCGGCGCATCCACGGCCGACCGCGACACTGAACGAACCCGCCATGGTCGCCGGGACCTGGGAAAGCCTCAAGGTCAACCGGGAGCGGAAGCTGCTGGTCGGCACGGGAGTTCCGCTGCTGGTGGGCGCCGGATATCTGTCTGTCTACGATATCTCCGATTGCGCGCATCCACGGTTGCTCAATCCCGGACCGGGCACGAATCTCGGTATGCCGCTGCCGATCACCACACACGAGGGTGGCTTCTCCCCCGACGGCCGCACCTACTGGGCCTCCGGGATCACGCCCGGGTTCCTCAGCGCGGTCGATCTCACCGACCCCGCGAACCCGCGCGTCGTATGGCAGGGGCTGACCGGCCTCACCGCGCACGGTTTCGGGGTGAGCCCGGACGGCAACCGGATGTATCTCTCGGCGCTCAGCGGTATCACCGTGCTCGATATCAGCGCGGTGCAGCGTCGCGACCCGAATCCGCAGGTCCATCATCTCGGCCGGATGTTCTGGTCGGACGGCTGGGCGACTCAGCACAGCATCCCGGTGACCTATGACGGCAAACCCTATGTGTACACCGTGGACGAGGGCGGTTCCGGTGGCGTGAAACTGATCGACATATCCGCCGACGCCGACCCCCAGGTCGTGGCGAAGATCAAACTGGAGATCAACCTGCCGCAGAACCTGGACAGCAATATCGCCTCGTCCATGGGTGGGTCCATTTTCGCCTACGAATCGCACTACTGCGCGGCGGACCGGCCGGTGAACCCGACGGCCCTGGCCTGCGGCTGGATCTCCTCGGGAATCCGGGTGTTCGATATCCGCGACCCCCTGGCCATCCGGGAGGTCGCCTACTTCAACCCGCCCGCGCGCACGGGACGTAATCTCGAACTCGTCAATTCACCGCATGCGCTGGCCTCACTGCTCGGGATTCCGGCGATGACCGCGCCCAGCGCGGCACGCGCGGTGCTCGAGGGCCAGTTCGATCCGTCCCAGGCATTGAGCTCGCGGTCCGGCCGACTCGCCTTCGGCGACGTCTCCACCGACTGGTGCCTGTCGCCGCCGGAGTGGCGCGGCAACGAACTGTATGTCACGTGTTCGGACAACGGCTTCATGGTGTTGCACGTCGACGAATCGGTGTATTCACCACCCGGGGACCAGCAGTCGGTCGTGGGTTCCTGATTCCCGCGCCGGCGGGGCGCGCGCGTCACAGGCGAACAGTGAAGCGGTACCAGGAACCGTCGTAACGCCGGTAGGTCGTCTCGCTCGCCCGCCGCTCCGGCGGCGGACCCTCGGGCAGGTAGGCGAATCCGACCTGATCGATCAGACCGCCATCGGTGTAGAACCGGCACTCCGCGCCGTAGCGGTGCACCCGCTCGACGAGATACAGGCCGATCCGGGCCGGTTCGGAGCTGTCGGCGCAGTCGACCGCCGCTGCCGCCAGCGCTCCTTTCGACAGTTGCCACCCCGACCGTTCGGCAGCACCCGAGTACACCAGGCCCACCGCCACCGCCGCGAGGAGCGGAGCCACGGCGCTCAGCGGGTGGGCTCGGTAGCGAATCAGCCCGAACAGCGCCCAGATCGACCACAGCACACCCAGCACCAGCAACACACCGCTCGCGATCAGCGGATATCCGGCCCAACCGTCCGATGCCACGAACCAGATCATCACCGCGCAACAGAATTCGACCAGCACGGCCAGCACCACCGTGCCGACGAGCCACCATTTCGTCACCGGCCGCCGCAGCACACCGGCTTCACCCCCGTTGCTCATGGAGTCACTCTATGCTCCGGAGTCGGCCGGGAGGAGACGCGAGTACTGCGGAACTGAACGCTGCGACACCGGGAATCAAGAATCCGGAGGCGCCGCCGACAGCCTTCGGGCACCCGGACCCGCGTGGGTCTCGGCTTCCCGGGGCCCGGCCAGATCGGACCCCGGCCCGGCAGCGGACAACGACCTCCACCGGTTCACCGCAGTCGCGGTGCGCGACCACGACTGCCGGGCCCGCGGGATCGGCGCGATCCTCCTCGCCCCACCGCAGCAGGGCGACGAGGATCGGATACAGATCGCGCCCCTCGGCTGTCAGCCGGTATTCGCGGCGGGTCCGGCTGCCCGTGTCGCACGCCCGGACCACCACACCCCGTGGGGCGTGGTGTACGCGACGATCGTGGAGAGCACACCCGGAGCGTTTCCGGCGAAATCCCGCGGCGGCACATCCGGCACAGACACGACGGAGCCCGGACGCGCACGGCGTCCGGGCTCCGGATCGGCAGTCGGCTACCGGTTCACAGCGGGGGGAATCCCGCCGACCCGGTGGTCGCCCACTGGAAGAAATCCCCAACTCGCACCACGATCAGCGCGGCGATATCGAGCACGGTACTACCCATTCGAACCAGTCCTCACTTCGTCTTGCAGATACGGCCGCCCAGATTAGGCCGCCCAGCCGAGCACGACAACCGGGCCCGGGCCCGGTGGCGCCACTACGACATCCGCGCAGACTAGCGGTCCACCGGCATACGGGGCCACTCGCGACCGCTGATGGCGAGGGTGGCCGGATCGGTGGTGAGGGTGGCGCCCTCATCGGTCTCGTAATCCTTCTTCGCGGCCGCGGTGGAGCGAACTTCCAGCTCGGCCACGCCGACCAGCACGACAAGACCTACGACCACCAGGGCGACGGTGGTGAGCAACGGAGTGAGCAATTCCACCGGCGCGACGCCCTCCGGCACGCTGGTGTGATCACCGTGGTCGGCGCTCATGGCGGCCATTCCGGTGTAGTGCATACCGCAGACCGCGACGCCCATGATCAAACCGGCGCCGATCGTATTGCCCCAGCCCTTCACGTGCAGCATGAACCACAGCGCGGCGGTCGCGGCGACCACCGCTATCAGGATCGACAGCAGTACCAGTCCGGTGCTGTATTCCATATCCGCGCCGGTGTTCATCGCGGCCATGCCCAGGTAGTGCATCCCCACCACCCCGATACCGGTGATCGCTCCGCCCAGCGGGAGGGCGATCACCTCGCGGTGGCCCCGCACCACGATCGCCAGCCCGATCAGCACGACGACCACGGCGATGCCCGCACTGAGCAGCGTCATCGGCATGTCGTAGCGAATGGTCATCCCGTCGATGGAGAAGCCGAGCATCGCGGTGAAGTGCATCACCCAGATTCCCGCACCGCCGAGCGCGATGGCCGCCGCCACCAGCCAGCCGCCGGCCTGCTCGGACGATCGCGCGCGCACCGCGCACCGAAGACCGAGCACAGACCCGATGAACGACATGAAATAGGCGAGGACAGGCGTCACCCACCCATTGCTGAAGTGCTCGAGCTGCACGTGTAACTCCGATGTACTAGTCGATTTCCGAACCGGGCCCGCATGGACAGTAGTTCGACACACCCCGAGGGGGTCTGCAGAGTAAAAATTTCACCTCAGGTGGCTGTGCATCCGCCACCTGATGTCACAACTGAGCTAAGGCCTGGATTGTCCGGATCAGCTTCGCAGGTACGCCGGCGTGGCCGACGGCACGACACCGTACACGAAGTTCCGCCGCAATTCGTGGTAGGGCTCGCACTTCTCGAAGAAGTTCCGGCGCATCTGCGCCAACTCCTCGGCACGGTACTCCGCCAGGGGTTTGGCGGCCTCATCGGCCGCGCGTTGTTGCTTCTTCGCCGTCAGCCGGAGTTCCAACTCGGGTGAATCGGCCAGCGCTTCCGCTTCCCGTCGCACCCATTCAGCGAACTCGACGGTATCCCCGGGCGTCACCCGGTCCACCAGCCCGAGATCCGCGGCCGCCTTCGCGCCCACCGGCAGCGTCTCCCGGGTCAGCCGCGCGGCCTCGGCCGCACCGATACGCCGCGGCAGCGAATAGGTCCAGTACTCCGAGCCGTACAGGCCCATCAGCCGGTAGTGCGGGTTGAGGACCGCCGCCTCCCGGCACCACACCTCGTCGGCTGCCAGCGCCAGCATCACGCCGCCCGCGGCCGCGTTTCCGGGCAGTGTCGAGATGACCAGTTTGTCCGTCGTGGTCAGGATCGCCTCGACCAGGTCGTTCATGGCGTTGATATTGTTCCAGGACTCCTGCGCCGGATCCTCGGCCGCCTCGATGACGTGCAGATGGATACCGTTGGAGAAGAAATCCCGGGCCGGCCCGAACACCAGCGCGTGGATCGGCCGGGCGCAGGCCTCCCGGTACGCCGCGAGCAACCGGCGGCACTGCGCGGTACTCATCGCGCCACCCGCATAAGCGAATTCGAGATGGCCCACCGACCCGGTCTCGCGATAGCGCACCTCCGACCAGGTGTCGCGCACTGCCGCTTCGGCCGCCGAAACCGGAACCTCGGGAGTACCGGCCGGCAGATCGGTGCCCAGCGCGTCGACCGCGGTTCGTTTGAACTGCGCGGGACCGCCGGGGATCCGGCGACGCCGCAACTGCGGCAACCACACCGCACCGTCGACGGTGGCCCGGCAGATCGCGCCGTCCCGGGTTGCGATCACCGTGCCGGCGGTGCCACGCAACCGATCCTCGTTGTGACCGCCGTGCACGAAATACTCACGACCGTAGAGTTCGTCGAGCACACCGGGCTGGGAATCGGCGGCGCGCAGTTTGCGCAGCACATCCGCGGTGTTCTCGGTCGCCCAGTCGATCCGGCGGTACTGCTGGGAGTGATAGGGCCGCAGCCGGCCGCGCACGTCGGAGCAGTCGTAGTCCAACGGCTCGGGTACGAAATCCCCCGCGCCGAAACGTTCGACGGCCAGCAACACCGCGGCGACCGCGGCGTCCGACATCTCGTTGCGGTAGAGCTCGCTCTTCCCGCAGGCCGGAACCGGGAACGCCACCGAGGCCCAGATCGGGCCGGCGTCCATCTCCTCGACGGCCTGCAGAACCGTGACACCCCATTCCGCGGCACCTTCGCTGATCGCCCAGTCCAGCGAGGAGGGTCCGCGATCGCCCTTGGGGCCGGGATGCACGATCAGCACGGTGTGCTCGGTCCAGATATCTTCCGGGACAGCGGTGGTGAGCATCGGCGCGACGATGAGGTCCGGTCGGAAAGCGGCCACTCGCGCTCGCAGCGCCTCGTCGCCGAGCGCCAATTCCACCGCCACCTCGTGCCCGCGGTAGCGCAGTTCGGTGTGCACACGCTGCGTGAGGCTGTTGAAAGCGCTCGCGACCAGCAGGACTCGCAAGGTTCTCCTCCATCGAACGGGGACGTATCCGATCGTTGCCCGGATACGGTCTCGACTCGACCAAGCTAGTCCTGCGTCGATCGGCTCGCAGCCCGAGGCCCCCTACCGAAGGCCCACGGCGCGAACGTCATAGCGGCCGCCGGCCGCGGCGCTCCCGCCGTCACCACGTCACGACGCGATGTGCAGCCCGAATCCGGTCGCTCCCGGCTCCTCGCGCCCCGATTCCAACCGGAGCCCGTGATCGTAGTCACCACCGGCCTGGCGCCGGTATCGAATCGGTTCGGCCTGTTCGAGTTCCGCCAGGCGCTTTCGCAGATCGTCGGCGAGGAGACCGAACCGTTCGTCGTCCACCCGGATGGCACCGTGCACGACGAACGGCGGCAGCACCTCCATACCCGGGTAGTACAGGATGCCGTGCTGGATGGGGAACAGCAGATCCGCTATCGGACCGTTGATTCCGCGATCGGAATACGCCGGCTCCCGGCCTCCCACAGCGACCACGAGCATCGCGCGACGCCCGGCCAGCACGCCGTCACCGTAGCGCGGGATCGCGGTACCCCCTGCCCCGTAGGCGAATCCGCAGGTGAACACTCGATCCACCCAACCCTTGAGAATGGCCGGCATGGAGAACCACCAGAGCGGAAAATGCAACAGGACGGTATCGGCCCACAGCAGTTTCTCCTGCTCGGCGCGGATATCGGCGCTCAACGTCCCGTTCTCGAAGGCCTCCCCGGAAGCCAGCATGAAGTTCGTCTCGTCCACCGTACCGAAATCGCCGGCGTCGGCATGGGCCTTCCAGCCCATGGCGTAGAGGTCGGTTATCCGGACCTCGTGGCCGTCGGACCGGAGTTGTTCGACGGCCACGTCTTTCAGGGCCCCGGTGAGCGAATCCGGTTCAGGGTGTGCGTAGACGATCAAAACTTTCATGTTCCGGGCAACGCCACCGCCCGCCGCGCGCATTCCGGCGAGCATCCGGTGCCGGCATACGGGTCCGGAGAACACGCAGTCCCCGGCCGCTCGGGGCGGTCGGGGACTGCGTGGTCCGGCGGTTACGCGACGATCACGCCTCGTTCTTGCCCGCCAGGGCCTTGGCCTCGCGACGGCGGCGGTGCAGGATCGGCTCGGTATAGCCGTTCGGCTGGGCCGTACCGTCGAGGATCAGTTCCTTCGCCGCCTGGAACGCCACACTGCCGGCGAAATCGGGCGCCAGCGGACGGTAGGCGGGGTCACCGGCATTCTGCCGGTCGACCACGGGCGCCATCCGCTCCAGGCTCGCCACCACCTCGTCGGTGGTGACCACGCCGTGCCGGAGCCAGTTCGCCATCAGCTGGCTCGAGATCCGCAGGGTGGCCCGGTCCTCCATCAGCGCGATATCGGAGATGTCGGGGACCTTGGAGCAGCCGACGCCCTGGTCGATCCAGCGCACCACGTAGCCGAGGATGGACTGCGAGTTGTTGTCCAGCTCCTGCTGCTTCTCTTCGTCGGACCAGTTGGTGTCCGCGGCCAGCGGGATCTGCAGGATATCGTCGACGCTCGCCCGCGGTCCGCCCTTGGCGATCTCGGCCTGCCGCTTGAACACGTCGACCAGATGGTAGTGGGTGGCGTGCAGGGTGGCCGCGGTCGGCGACGGCACCCAGGCGGTGGTCGCGCCGGCCTTGGGGTGACCGATCTTCTGCTCGAGCATCCCGGCCATCAGATCGGGCATGGCCCACATACCCTTACCGATCTGCGCCTTGTGCGGCAGACCGGTCGCGATACCGGTATCGACGTTCCAGTCCTCGTAGGCCAGGATCCAACGCTGGGTCTTCATCTCCGCCTTGCGGATCATCGGACCCGCCTCCATGGAGGTGTGGATCTCGTCGCCGGTGCGGTCCAGGAACCCGGTGTTGATGAACACCACGCGGTCGGCGGCGGCGTCGATACACGCCTTCAGGTTCACCGTGGTGCGGCGTTCCTCGTCCATGATGCCGACCTTGAGCGTGTTGCGCGGCAGCTCCAGCACATCCTCGACCGCGGCGAACAGATCGTTGGTGAAGGCGACCTCGTCCGGACCGTGCATCTTCGGCTTCACGATGTACACCGATCCGGTGCGGCTGTTGGTCAGTGCCACATCCGCGCGCAACGAATGCTTGGCGATCAGCGAGGTGACGATGCCGTCCAGGATGCCCTCGGGCACCTCGTTGCCGTCGGCGTCCAGAATCGCGTCACTGGTCATCAGATGGCCGACGTTGCGGACGAACAACAGCGACCGGCCGTGCACCGTGTACTCCGAACCGTCCAGGGCGGTGTAGACCCGGTCCGGGTTCATCGTGCGGGTGAAGGTTTTGCCGCCCTTGCTGACCTCTTCGGCGAGATCGCCCTTCATCAGGCCGAGCCAGTTGCGGTAGCAGTGGGTCTTGTCCTCGGCGTCCACCGCGGCCACGGAATCCTCGAAATCCATGATCGTGGTGACCGCGGATTCGATGACCACATCCTTGACTCCGGCGGTGTCGGTGCTACCGATCGGCGATTCCGGATCGATCTGGATCTCGATGTGCAGGCCGTTGTTCTTCAGCAGGATCGACGTCGGAGCCGCCGGATCACCGAGATAGCCCACCAGCTGACCGGCATCGGCCAGGCCGATGGTGGTGCCGTCCTCCAAACCGACTTCGAGCTCGCCGTCGACGATCGCGTAGGAGGTCGAGCCGATATGCGAACCGGTGATCAGGGTGACCGAATCATCGAGGAAGTTGCGGGCCCATTCGATGACCTTGTCCCCGCGCACCCGGTTGTAGCTGCTGCCCTTCTCGGCGCCGCCGGTCTCCGGGATGGCGTCGGTGCCGTAGAGCGCGTCGTAGAGCGATCCCCAGCGTGCGTTGGCGGCGTTGATCGCGAAGCGCGCGTTGCTCACGGGGACCACCAGCTGCGGACCGGCGGTGCTGCTGATCTCGTCGTCGACGCCGGTGGTACCGATACCGAAGTCGGCGGGCTCGGGACGCAGGTAGCCGATCTCGACCAGGAACTGCTTGTAGGCCGCTTTGTCGTAGTTAGCGCCCGGGTGTTCGCTGTGCCAGGCGTCGAGCTTGCCCTGGATCTCGTCGCGTTCGGCCAGCAGGGCCCGGTTACGCGGAGCGAATTCGGTGATGATCCGCTCGGCGCCGGCCCAGAACGCGGCGGAATCGACGCCGGTGCCGGGGAGCGCCTCGTTCTCTACGAAGTCGTGGAGAACGGTGGCAACCTCGAGCCCGCCGACCTTTATCCGCTCTGTCATCTACGTGCCTCACTTCCGCGAAATACCGGGTGGAAAGTCGATGTTTATGTTACCGACCGGTAGCAGCGCTCCGATCGCCGGGTGATCACGTGGGCGGGGCGAGGGGCCCGGGCCGGACTCTACCCCGGCCGCACGGCCGGGACCGGGACTCCGCGGTGCCGTCGCACCGCGTTTTCACCCCCGGCCGGAAGCATCCGAGCACGGGTATATCTGCATCTCGTCGAAGAGTACGCCCGACACAACGGCCATGCCGATCTGTTGCGCGAACGGATCGACGGACGTACCGGCGACTGAG